>JBQTIU010000014.1:0-24190 GCA_052387815.1 Pseudomonadota bacterium | reverse complement strand
GCCCTGCCGAGCCAGCGGCAGAAACTCGCGCAAGGCCGTCGCGTAGTCGCCGCGCGCATATGCCGCTGCCCCCTCGGCGAACCCGGCCGAAGCCGGGGCTGCCAGCGCGAACCACAAGGCGGCGGCCAGCAAGAGGCGCTTCATGGCGTCGCTCCAAAACACGCGAGAAGGATATCGTATCACGCGGCGACCCAGAAACGTATATTCAAGCCGAAACCCGGGCAAAGGAATGCGTCATGTTCATCGCCTCATCTCCGCCTGCTGTTCGAGCTTCGTAAGACGCCGCCAGGCGCTCGCCAGCCGATTGTTGATTTCCGTCGATTAAAAATCAAAAGGCGGGCATTTGCAGGGTCGGGGAAGGGGCGAGGGGTCACTTCGGCCGCCGTGGCGCGGAACACTGCCACCGGCTTCCAGCGGCCCGCCGCGAGCGCGGCGTCGCAGGCGTCCGCGTCGGCTTGAAGGTCGATCCGGAACCGAGCCGAAGTCCCGAGAACCTTGGCCAACCGCGCCGCCAGATCGGCGTCCCGGCGAACCTTGCCGTTGACGATGTTCTCAGATGCTTGCGGCTACCCCACCGCCGCGGCCAGCTTGGCAATCGAAATCCCGCGCGGGGCTAGATCGTCCGTGCGGGGAACCTCGCCCGGCCGGGCCGGGCGACGATTGGGCTTGAACATGTCCCGCTTTTCTCCACGACGGATTCCGCCAGGCGCCCGGCCGCAGGTCTTGCCGGTCAAGCCGGCGGGCCCGACGCCACCACCCGCGGCACGTTCTCCCAGTGCTGGCCGGTGGCGAGCATGCAGGCGATGCCGTTCGGCATGGTGATCGTCACCGTGAACGTGGTCCCATCGGCGCTCGTCAGGACTTCGAGCACGCCGCCGTTGTCCGCCAGCCCGATGGCTACCGGGACTTCCTGGTAACGATCGGCGAGATGCTTCAAGAGGTCGGCCCGCTTGGCGCAACTGCGCTGGGCGTCGGCGGGCAGGGCGGCGACCAGACCGGCCGCGACGGCTAGGCACATCATCGCTCGAGACATGGCGCAACTCCTCTACCAAGAACGGCGACGCTGTCGCTTTCCTGCCGACTCGACGGCGCCGACGGTAACCATACTTCAGCGGGGCGAGCCTCGGATATGACGGCGGTCACTCGCAGGCGAGGCCGGATTCACCCGTTATTTCAAGACCTAAGCCCCGGACAGGGTGGGCACGATCGGGTCGAATCCGTTGCGGCCGGCGGCCCTGCGGCATCCGCTCCAGATCGTTCCGTTGCCGAAGCTGCGCTCGATCTACCGCCAGGCCAGGTGGGAGTGGAGCAAAAGGAGGCAGGAGGTCGCGTCGCGCTATCGCGCCGGTTCACCAGGCGGGAAAGAGGTTCGGAGTATCGTTTCCGGACTGTCCCGGGTGCATTTCCGGGGGCGCGGCGGATGACTCGCTAGGGGCTCGTCGCCAAGGCCGCGCGGCGCATGATCGAGTCGGACGCTTGAGCGTTCGGCTACTCGCCCGCCGCGAGCGCGCGGCGCACCGCCTCGGGCTCGCGCTCGATGATGAGGAGCAGCGCGCGCGCCATCGCGTCGGGCTGGTAGCGGCCTTGCTCCCCATCCTGCAAGGTCCGGCCGTTCACCCCGAAACGCGCCGCGAACGCCCTCTGCGTGAGGCCGGTCTTGCGACGCACTTCCCGCACGTTCACCTTGGCCGGCACGGTCGCCAGCACGGGCAACGGCGTCTCGCCCCGCACGTCGGCGAGCACCTCGCCAAGTGCCCTCGCCAGCCGCCTGCCCGCGTTGGTCCTGCGCTTCATCGCTTGCCCTCCGCCTCTTCGATCGTCGTGACGAGCCGATGAACCTCTTTCATGTCGGTGGGACTGAGGTCGGACTGCTCGCGCTTGCCGTAGTAGATGTCGCGCAGCCACATGGTTTCCCGGTGCTTGAGATACAGATGCAGCACCCGCGCGCCGCCCGGTCAGCCCGCGCTCCGCTGGCGGCGCTATGGCCGCCCGGCGTCGATCCGCAAATGCGTGCCGGCGATGGCGCGCTTGAAGAAGACGCAGATAACTCCGCGATCCGCCGTCGAAACGGCGATTCGTCGTGCGAAGGAGGCCGGACTCCGGTGACAATACCGATTGAAAAGCTGCACGAGCAATGGCTTCGCGATCCGAAGTACCGCCGCGCCTACAAGCGCCTCGCTCTCGAGTTCGAGCTCGCCCGCGAGCTGATCGCTGCTCGCACGCGCGCCGGGCTGACGCAGGCCAAGGTGGCCCGCCGACCGGCGCCGGCGCCCGGCTCGGCGCTACCGTCCCTCGCGGCGCCAGGCGAGCACGAGCGCGCCGAGCGCGAGCACGAACAGCATGAGGCCGGGCAAGAGCGGGAACTGCGTCACGCCGGTGACGACGTAGTCGCCGTTGGCTCGGAAGCCGATCCAGCCGCGCCCGCTGGGGTCGCGGCCGCCGGCCTCGCGCCCGGGGCGCACGCGGCGCAGTTCGGGCGCGCCGTCGGCGAGCCACAGGATTTGTCCACCGGTTGCCGCCACGGCGGGCTTGAGCGCGTCCTCGGTGGTGCGCACGTCGGCGAGCTCGATCGGGTTGAGCGCGCCGACCACGGCGATGGTCGAGCGCAGGCCGTCGCTCAACTGGTAGAGGCCCGGCTCCTCGACCAGCACGCTGCCGCTCGAGCGCCCGCCGCGTCCCTCGGCGAGCGGCACGTTCTGGCGCGCGCCGGCGGGCGAGATCAGGTCGATGTCGCGGCTGCCGGGATCGAGCGAGCGGCGGGCGATGTCGATGCGGTTGCCGCTGACCGTGGCCTTGAGATCGTTTTCCTCGAGCTCGGGCTCCTTCATCAGCCAGTGGGCGACCCGCCGCAGGAACTCGGCGTGCGGCCCGCCGTTCTCGAAGCCGCGCGCCCACAGCCAGATGTGGTCGGACATGATCTGCGCGACGCGCCCGTCGCCGACCCGGTCGAGCAGCAGCAGGGGTCGCCCATTGACGCCGCTCATCAGCACCTGGCCGCGCCGGGGCTCGGTGTCGATGTGGCGGAACCAGCGCCCCCAGGCGGGATCGGCGGCCTCGCCCCCGGGGAGGTCCGCGCTCACCGGGTGCCGGCGCCCGAGCTCGGTGATCTGCGCCTTGAAGCCCTGCTCGAAGGTGGCGCCGGTCGGCATCCCCGGCAGCACCTGGCCGAGCGGCGAGGCGAACAGGTTGCCGGGGCCGGCGTAGTTCGGGCCCACGGCGACCAGCAGGGCGCCGCCGCCGCGCACGTAGCGCGCGATGTTTTCGAGATAGACCTGGGCCAGAACGTCGCGCCGCCGGTAGCGGTCGAAAATGATCAGATCGAACTCGTGGAGCTTGACCTCGAACAGCTCGCGGATCGGGAAGGCGATCAGCGACAGCTCGTTGACCGGCGTGAAGTCCTGCGCCTCGGGCGGGCGCAGAATGGTGAAGTGGATGAGGTCGACGCCGGGGTCGGACTTGAGCAAGTTGCGCCACGTGCGCTCGCCCGGGTGGGGCTCGCCGGTGACCAGGAGCACGCGCAGGCGGTCGCGCACGCCGTTGACGACCACCACGGCGCGGTTGTTGTCGAAGGTGAGCTCGCGCGGGCCCGGCTCGACCGAGATTTCGAAGATCGTGGTTCCGCCATGCTCGAGCGTGAACTCGTGCGTGTACGCCGAGCCGATCGGCAGCCGTAAGGTTTCGGGCTCGCCGCCGTCGCGGCGAACCTCGATTCGCGCCGTCCCGCCCGCGAAGGCCCCTCCGTCGTCGACGCGCAATGTCATGGCCAGCGGCTTGCCGACGATGCCGTAGCTCGGGCTGCGCTCGACGATCAGGCGGCGGTCGGCCTCGCCTCTGCGCCCGGTCAGAAGCGCGTGGATCGGCCCCGGCAGGCGCTCACGCTCGCCCTCGGCGAGCGCCCCGCGCGCGTTCCCGCGCGGCGCGTCGTGGACCTGTCCGTCGGTGATCAGGGCCACGCCCGAGAGCCGCGAGCGCGGGACATCGGCGAGCGCGCGCTCGATGGCCTCGAACAGGCGCGTGCCCTCGGCCGCGCCGTGGGCCGGCCCGCCGCCCGCGCGCACCACCCTGAGCTCGAGGTCCTTGGGCTGGCCGAGCCGGGCGCGGAGCGCGGCCAGCCCGGCCTCGGCCCGCTGCCGCCGGTCCTCGATCCCTTGGCTCGCCGATTCGTCGACCACGATCAGCGCCACGTCGGACAACGGCTGGCGCTCCTCGATCACCGCCGCCGGGTTGGCGAGCGCAAGAAGGAGGCCGAGGGTGGCGACGGTCCGCCACCACGCGCCCCTGGCGCGGGTCCACCAGCCGAGCGCCAGCCCGCCGGCAGCGACGAGGGCGAGCGCCGCCAACCCCGGCCACGGCAGCAACGGCGAGGCGACCACGGAGATGTCGCCGACGCTCATCGCTTGAGCCGCTCGAGGATGGCCTCGATGTGGACCTGGTCGGCCTTGTAGTTGCCGGTCAGTGCGTACATCACGAGGTTGATGCCGAAGCGGATCGCGGGTTCGCGCTGCGCCTCGCCCCCCGGCACCACCGCGAACAGCGGCCGCCCCTGCGCGTCGGTCGCCCAGGCGGCGGCCCAGTCGTGGGCGCCGATGACGATCGAGGACACGCCGTCGTTGACCCGGCCGTCGCCCTGTTCGACCCACACCGGCCCGCCGGTCCAGCGTCCCGGGAATTCGCTCAACAGGTAGAACGCCTTGGTCAGCACATGATCGGGCGGGACCGTGACCAGCGCAGGCAGGTTGAGGCCGCGCAGGATGTCGCGCAGCCGTTGCCCCGCCGCACCCAGCGTGCCTGGCGGCACCGATCCGGCATCGCGGGTATCGAACACGATGGTGCCGCCGTGGCGCAGGAACGCGTTGAGGCGGGCCGTCGCCTCGGCCGAGGGGCGCGGCGCCTCGGGGATGATCGGCCAATAGACCAGCGGGAAGAACACGATCTCGTCGCGTTCGATATCGATGTCGACCGGCGGGCCGGGATCGACCGCCGTGCGGCGCGACAGCGCCAGGCCCAAGCCGGCGAGGCCGGCGCGCGAAACCTCGTCGACCTCGCCCTGCCCGGTGCGGACATAGGCGAAGCGTATCGACAGCGTGGCGGCGAGCGCCGTCGCGTCCTCGACCCGGCCCGAGGGCGCGGCGGAGCGCGGGGTTTGGGCCGCGGCCGCGGCGGGAGCGAGCGCCAGCAGCAAGACGAGCGCCACGCCGCGCCGGGTCAGGCGCGGCATCAGCCCGCGCAGCGCCAAGCTGATCCAAAGATCGACGAGTGCGAGGCCGAGCGCTGCGACCAGCAGCCAGGGCTTCAAATCCATTTCGCGCTCGGCGAGGAAGGCACGGCGCGCGACGCCGGCGGGCAGGCTGGCGATCGCTCGCGGCGGCTCGACGGACGCCGACAGGTTCAAGGCGCGCCGGCCCGAGTCGTTGCCGTACAAGCCGGGCGGATACTTGGGACCGATCTTGACGCTTGCGAAGGCGCGCCCCGAAATCGCCAAGGCGGCGGGCGAGGGCGCCTGCAGGCGGCCGAAACCGTCGAGCGAACTCATCGGCGGCAGGACGGCGTCCGAGACGTCGCCGGCCACGCCCTGCGAGAGGGCCACCAGGCGGCGCAGCATGTCGATGAACAGGCCGGCGATCGGCAGCGACGACCACTCGGGCGTCGCCGTCGTGTGCACGAGGACCAGCCAGCCCTCGCCGCGCCGATCGGCGGTGACCAGCGGCGTGCCGTCGGCGAGCCGCGCCCAGGTCTTGGCGCCGAGATCGAGGTTCGGCTCGGCGAGGACCTGGCGCGACACCTTGACATCGTCGGGGATCGCAAGCCCGGCGAAGGCGCCCGCCGCCTCGAACGCGGCCAGACCGACCGGCTGCGACCACGACATGGCGCCGCCGAAGGCCCGCGTGCCGCCGGCCCGCAAGGGGACGGGTACGAGATCGTCCCCGCCCTCGGCCATGCGCGGCCCGGCGAAGCGCACGACCACGCCGCCCTTGCCCATCCAGGCATCGAGCGTGGCGCGCTCGGCCTCGGGCAGGCGCCCGACATCGGCGAGCACCAGGACCGCGAGCTCGCGCCGCAACAGATCGGCGATGGCGCCGACCCGGACCTCGCTGAAGGGCGCAAGCGCACGCTCGAGGTAGTAGATGTCGGCCAACAGCGGCTGCTGGCGTTCGAGCGGCCCGCCGGAGACCAGACCCACCGGCCGCCGGCGCCAGCGCTCGTCCAAGAGCACGACCGCGCCCGCCGAGGCCTCGCCCTCGATCTCCAGGCGCGACAGCCGGTTGCGCAGCTCGGTCGGCAGCACGATGCGCGCGCTGGCGGAGGTCTGGCCATCCATCCAGCGCAACTCCTCGCGCGCCAGCAACCTGCCGTCGTCGGCCGAGGCGCGCAGGAAGCCGAGCGCCGGCGCGCCCCCATCGGCGCGCGCGGCGGCGAGCGACATGCCGCCGGCTTCGGCCACCGGGGCCAAGAGCAGGCGGGCGAGCCGGTCGGGCGGGTCCATCACCATTTCGACGGGGCCCAGGCGCTGCAGGCGCTCGAGGAAGGCGGCGACCTCTCCGTCCTCGAGTCCGTCGGCGAGATAGACGACATTCGCCGGGCCGGCGAAGTCGAGCCCACCGAGGGAAGCGGCGGCGGCGGCGCGATCGACCGGCCACGGCTTGGGTTCGATCGCGGCGCCCTGGGTGCGCGCGTCCCGGGCCGGCATCAGCCGGCTGGCGCGCGGCGCCTCGCCGGCGATCGAAGGGGCCGTGGTCAGGAGCAGGACCGTGCGCTCGGCGCGTTCGGCGCGCTCGATCAGGTCGGCGATCGCCGTCTTGCGTTCGCTCCAGTTGCGCGCCGCCCCCCAGCCGTCGTCGACGACCACGACGAGCGGACCGGGCCCGTCGAGCCTGGCGGCCGGGTTGAGCACCGGGTGGGCGAGCGCCAAGATGATCCAGGTGGCGAGCACCAGGCGCAGGGCCAAGAGCCAGAGCGGCGTCTGGGCGGGCGTCTCCTCCTTCGGCTTGAGGGCCAGCAGCAGGCGGATGGCCGGGAAGCGAGTGCGGCGCGGTGCCGGCGGGGTGACGCGCAACAGCCAATAGAGGATCGGCAGCCCGGCGAGCGCGCCAAGCCACCACGGCGTAAGGAATGCGAGCGCTCCCAATCCGCTCATGCGTTCAAGCCCGCCACCGGCTTACGGCCCGGTCTTCGCTGGCCAGCGCCATATACAGCGCGAGCAGCGCCGCCTCGGGCGGCCGGTCGGTGCGGTGGCTCATGAACGTCCAGCCGACCACGCGGGCGATGTCGCCGAGACCCCCGATGTGCTCGGACAACAGCGACCGGTAATCGCCGCGCACGCTCTCGACGCGCGGGATCAGCGCGTGGCCCTCGTCCTCGAGCCCTTCGAAGCGCGTCCGCCCGGCATAGGGCAGGGTCTCCTCGGCCGGGTCGAGCACCTGCATGACATGGCCCTTGATGCCGCGCCCGGCGATCGCGCGCACGACGGCGTCGAGCGCCGGCAAGGGCGACAGGAAGTCGCCGATCAGGACCACCTGGGCGTAGCGCGGCAGCGGGGCCGGCGGCGGCAAGCCATGCGCGGGCCCGCCGCGGCGGCCAACCATCTGCGCCAGCCGGTTGATCGCCGCCCGGCCGCAAGCCGGCGGCGACGATTCGCCCACCAGCGCCACGCGCTCGCCGCCGCGGATCAGCAGCGCCGCCAGCGCCACCGTCAGGAGATCGGCCCGCTCGGCCTTCTCCGGCAGGTCGGCGCCCGAGCGCCAGCGCATCGAGGCCGAGCTGTCGCGCCACAACCAGACGCTCTGGGCGGCCTCCCACTCGGTTTCGCGAACGAACACCCGGTCGCTCTTCGCGGTCTGGCGCCAATCGATCTGATCGGCGCCGTCGCCCGGCTGGTAGTATCGGAACTGCCAGAACGTTTCGCCCTGTCCGACGCGGCGGCGGCCGTGCACGCCTTGCGCCACCGTGGTCGCGACCCGCTCGGCCGCGACCAGGAGCGACGGCAGCGTGGCGGCGAGCTGCTCGGCGCGTTGCTGGAGGGCCAGCGTTTCGGCCATGTCGAGGTCGGGCAAGGGAGGTCAGGCGAGCGGCGCCGCGAGGCGGTCGACCACCTTGTCGATGGTGACGCCATCAGCCCGCGCCGCGAAGTTGAGTGCCATGCGGTGCCGGAGCACCGGATGGGCGAGCGCCAGCACGTCGTCGACCGAGGGCGCGAGCCGGCCGTCCAAGAGCGCCCGGGCGCGCGTCGCCAGCATCAGGGCCTGGCTGGCGCGCGGTCCGGGGCCCCAGGCCACATGCTTCTTCACCTCCGGCAGGTCCGAGGTCTCGGGCCGGCCGGCCCGCACCAGCTTCAGAATCGCGTCGACGACGCTGTCGCCGACCGGCACGCGGCGGATCAGGTGTTGGGCCGCCCGCAGCTCCGCCGCCGTCATCGCCTGCGAGGGCGATTCCTCGGCGATGCCGGTGGTGACGATCAGCATCCGTCGCTCGGCCTCGGTATCGGTGTAGGAGATGTCGATCTGCATCAGGAACCGGTCGAGCTGCGCCTCGGGCAGCGGATAGGTCCCCTCCTGCTCGAGCGGGTTCTGGGTGGCCAGCACGTGGAAGGGCTGCGGCAGCGGGTGGTAAACCCCGGCCACCGAGACGCGGTGCTCCTGCATGGCCTGCAAGAGCGCCGACTGGGTGCGGGGCGAGGCCCGATTGATCTCGTCGGCCATCAGCAATTGGCAGAACACCGGGCCCTGGATGAAGCGGAAGGACCGCCGCCCGGTCTCGCTCTCCTCGAGCACTTCGGAACCCAGGATGTCGGCCGGCATGAGGTCGGGCGTGCACTGCACGCGCTTGACCTCGAGCCCGAGCACGACGCCCAGCGTTTCGACGAGGCGCGTCTTGGCGAGACCCGGCACGCCGATGACCAGCGCGTGACCGCCCCCGAGCAGCGTGATAAGAGTTTGATCGATGACGGCTGGCTGCCCGAAGATCACGCGGCCGATGCGTTCGCGGACCTGTTTCAGGCGCTCCGCCAGGGCCTCGATCTCGGCGAGGATCGCCGATGGATGGTCGGGAAAGGATGCGAATTTCGGCTCGGGTGCGTACAATATGTCCCCTCTTGGCTGACCGGCGGCGTGGCCGGCGATGACCGGGATCTCACCCGATGCCGCCGACCTGGCCGTTCGCCCGCGTCCCGCTGGAGACGCAGGGCGACCGTTCGCCGTCGGCGGAGCGAGGGACAGCGACGAAGTCGATCTCCGCATCGCCCGCGACGGCGCCCGTTTTTATCACGGCACGCCGATCGCCTGCAAACCGCTCGTGCGGCCTCGATCGGGCGGGCCGGGGCTCCAGGCGGCCGGCGCGCCTGTCTTGGCGAGGCCCGCCGAGGGCACGCTCGAATGATCGACAACCCGCCGACCGCGCTCAAGCCCGACGATATACGCCGTTCCTTGCGCGCGGCCAGCCACGACATCGGCGTGGGTCGCGGCGCCTTGCGCGTGCGCGGCGACCACGATTTCAACCCCGATCTCAAGCCCAAGAGGAAGCTGATCCGCGCCGCCGTCCTGGTGCCGTTGATCGAGCGCAGCGAGGGCATGACCGTCCTGCTGACGAGACGGACCGACCACCTCGCCGTCCATGCCGGGCAGATCAGCTTTCCGGGCGGCCGCGTCGAGGCGGACGACCCCGACGAGGCCACGGCGGCGCTGCGCGAGGCGGAGGAGGAGATCGGGCTGTCGCGCGCGCGGGTCGAGATCGCCGGCCGGCTCGACACCTACCAGACCCGCACCGGCTACGAGGTCACGCCCTTGGTCGGCCTCATCCGGCCGCCCTTCGCGCCCGTGCTCGACCGCTTCGAGGTGGCGGAGATCTTCGAGGTGCCGCTCGCCTTCGTCCTCGATCCGGCCAATCACCGGCGCCACGCGCACAGCGAGCGCGGGGTCGAGCGCCGGTTTTGGGTGCTTCCCTACGGCCACTATTACATCTGGGGAGCGACCGCCGGCATGCTGGTGAACCTATACGAAGTCCTCAGGCATTGATGGCCCGCATCCTCGCCGAATTCGTCCTGCCGATTGCGCTGCCGACGGCGCTCTACGTCCTGTGGCTGGCGGCCCAGCGCCGGCGGGCCGAGCGCGCCGGCAAGGGCGAGCCGGCGCGCTGGCAGGACGCGCCATGGCTGTGGCTGGTGGCGCTCGGCCTGCTGTTCTCCGCCGTTTTGACCGTTGGACTGGCGCTGTTCGGCCGCGAGGAAATCAAGGGCACCTACGTGCCCCCGAAACTCGTCGACGGCGAGATCGTGCCTGGCCACGTCATCCCGCCCGGCGCGCCGTCGCGCTAGGCCCATGCCACCGGCAGGCGCTCCCGTCCGGCTGGCGCTGCAGGCCTGGATGACCGCCCCCGCCACCCAAGCCGTCGTGGCGGCACTTGCGCGCGGGGGCCGGCCGGTGCGCTTCGTCGGCGGGTGCGTGCGCGACGCAATCCTCGGGCGCCCCGTCAAGGACATCGACCTCGCCACGCCCGATCCGCCGGCCGCGGTGATGGAGCGTCTGGCTCACGCCGGCATCCGGGTCATCCCGACCGGCATCGAGCATGGCACGGTGACGGCGGCGGTCGGGGCGGCGCATTTCGAGATCACGACGCTTCGGGTCGATCGCGAGACCTACGGGCGGCGCGCGCGGGTCGAATTCACCGACGACTGGACCGCCGACGCGGGCCGGCGCGATTTCACGATCAACGCCATCTCGGCCGATCCCGACGGGACGATCCACGACCCGTTCGGGGGGCTTGCCGATCTCGCCGCCGGGCGCGTGCGCTTCGTCGGCGATGCCGAGACCAGGGTGCGCGAGGACGTCCTGCGGCTGTTGCGGTTTTTCCGTTTCCACGCCTATTTCGGGAGGGGCGAGCCCGATGCCGCGGCGCTCGCCGCTTGCCGGGCGCTGGCGCCGCTGACGGGGAACCTGTCGGGCGAGCGGATCGCCGGCGAAATCTTCCGGCTGCTGCTCGCCCCCGATCCGGCGGCGGCGATCGGGCGCATGATCGCGGCGGGCGTGCTGGCTCCGGTGATGCCGGAGGCGACCGACACGAAGCGCCTGGCGGCGCTCCAACGCTTGCCCCCGGAGCTGGCGCCGCCCGACCCGCTGTTGCGCCTCGCCGCCCTGCTGGCGCGCGCCAGCGGCGCGGCACAAAAGGTTGCGCGGCGTCTGCGCCTGTCCACTGCCCAGGGCGCACATCTTGTCGCCCTGGCATCGCCGCCGATCGAGGTCGGCCCGGGGCTGGATGCGCGCGCCCGCCGGCGTGCCCTCCACCGGGCGGGCGCCGATCTGTTTCGCGACCTCGCGCTCTTGGCATGGGCGGAGCGCCTGGCGGGCGGGAAGCTGGCGCCGCAGGAGGACGCGGAGTTCCGGGCGCTGGTGGCCGCGGCGGCGGCCTGGGTCGCGGTCGAGCTGCCGGTCAAGGGGCGGGATGCGCGCGCGCTCGGGCTGGCGCCCGGCCCCGACATCGGCCGCCTGATCGGCGAGGTCGAACGCTGGTGGGAGGCGGGCGACTATCGCGCCGGGCGCGCCGAATGCCTCGCCCACCTGCGATCGCTGGTGGCCGCAAGAAAGCCGGGCCCCGATTAGTCGGCGGTCTTGATCAGCCTGCCCGCGGGCGCCGCGCGACGCGCTCGCCGTCAATCCGATCGCGCCCCCCGGCGCATTTACGGCCACGCCGCCTCGGGCGGCAAGGACATGAGGATGGCCTCGACGTTGCCGCCGGTCATCAGGCCGAACTTGGTGCCGCGGTCGTAGAGCAGGTTGAACTCGACGTAGCGGCCGCGGCGGACCAGCTGGTGGCGGCGCTGCTCAGCAGTCCAGGTCTCGTGCATGTGCCGGCGGACGATGCGCGGATAGGCCTCGAGGAAGGCGAGGCCGACGTCGCGGGTGAAGGCCAAATCCTTCTCGAAGTCGCCCGACGCCAGGTCGTCGTAAAAGATGCCGCCCACCCCGCGCGGCTCGTCGCGGTGCTTCAAGAAGAAATACTCGTCGCACCAGCGCTTGAAGCGCGGGTAATAGTCGGGATGGTGGGCATCGCAGGCGCGCTTCAAGGCGGCGTGGAACTCGGCGGTGTCGGCCGCATCGGCGAGCATCGGCGTCAAGTCGGCACCGCCGCCGAACCATGCCTTGGTGGTCACCACGTGGCGCGTGTTCATGTGCACGGCGGGCACCAGCGGCGAGCGCGGATGCGCGACCACGGATATGCCGCTCGCCCAGAAGCGGGGGTCTTCGGCGGCGCCCGGAATCTGGTGGCGGAACTCGGGGCCGAATTCGCCGAACACGGTCGACACGTTGACGCCGACCTTCTCGAACACGCGCCCCCGCAGGATCGCCATGACGCCGCCCCCGCCCCCGGGCCTCGGCCACGGCCGGCGGGCGAAGCGGCCGGCGGCAAGCGGGGTTCGGGCGAGCTCGTCCTCGATCGCCTCGAACGCGACGCCGATCCGCGCGCTGAGCGATTCGAACCATGCCGCGGCCCGGCCTTGGCGGTCGTCCACGACTCGCGCGCTCATGATCCGACGGCAAGGCCCGTGGCCGGCGCGCCAAGCCGGGGCAGGAGGCCGGTCTGGCGCAGGGCCTCGCCGAGCACGAGGGCGGCGGCCACGGCGACGTTGAGCGAGCGCCGGCCGGGGACCATCGGGATGCGCAGGCGCGCGTCGGCGGCGTCGTTGACCGCGGCCGGCGCGCCCACGCTCTCGCGCCCGACGATCAGCGTGTCATCGGGGAGGAAGGCGAAGTCCGTGTAAGCACGATCGCCGGCCGTGGTGAGCAGGACGAGGCGTCCCAGCCGGATGCCCTCGCCGCGCGCGGCAAGGAACGCGGTCCACGAGGCATGGCGGCGCACCGTCACGCCCTCGAGATAGTCCATGCCCGCCCAGCGCAGTCGGCGGTCCGACCACACGAAGCCCAAGGGGCCGATCACGTCCACATCGACGCCCAAGCAGGCGGCAAGCCGCAGCATCGCGCCGGTGTTCTGCGGGATGTCGGGTTCGAACAGGGCAAGGCGCATGGCGGTGGGTCTTTCGGTCGGCGCGCGGCACGAGGCGAGGGCTAGGCAAGCTCCGAGGATTGCATTATACCCCTCGGGCGGTCGCCCGGTGACCGGCGAGCGGGTTGTCTTCAAGCGCCTTTTGGAGGCACGGGGGCGAAACATGGCCAGTCCAGCGCACTCGGCAACGGCCAGCGGACCGGCAGGCCCGGTCGCGGCCGGCACCCGGCGGGATTTTCTCTATCTCGCCACCGGCGCCTTCGGCGCCGTCGGCACCGCGGCCGCGCTGTGGCCGTTCATCCATTCGATGAATCCGTCGGCCGACGTGCTGGCGCTGTCTTCGACCGAGGTCGACCTGGCGCCCATATCGGAGGGCCAGAGCATCACCGTCACCTGGCGCGGCGGACCGGTGTTCATCCGCCGTCGCGGCGCGGCCGAGATCGCCAAGGCGCGCGAGGTCCACGTCGACGACCTTCCCGATCCCCAGCCGGACGCGGCGCGGGTCCAGAAGCCCGAATGGCTGATCGTGGTCGGCATCTGCACCCATCTCGGCTGCGTGCCCTTGGGCCAGAGGGTCACCGATCCGCGCGGCGAGTGGGGCGGCTGGTTCTGTCCCTGCCACGGCTCGCACTACGACACCTCGGGCCGTATCCGCAAGGGGCCGGCGCCCCGCAACCTGCGGGTTCCCACCTACGTCTTCTTCGACGACAACAAGATCCGCATCGGTTGAGGACGACGCCGATGGCCAGCCCCGCACCCAAGGCATCCCCGATCCTTTCCCACCCGCTGGTCAAGTGGATCGACTACCGGCTGCCGATTTTCACCTTCCTCAACCACGAGCTCAACGAGTACCCGACCCCGCGCAACCTCAATTACTGGTGGAACTTCGGTTCGCTCGCCGGGATCGTGCTGGTGATGATGATCGTCACCGGCATCATCCTCGCCATGCACTACACCCCGCATGTCGACCACGCCTTCAACTCGGTCGAGCGGATCATGCGCGACGTGAATTACGGCTGGCTGATCCGCTACCTGCACATGAACGGCGGGTCGTTCTTCTTCCTCGCGGTCTACATCCATCTCTTCCGCGGCCTCTATTACGGCTCGTACAAGGCGCCGCGCGAGGTGCTGTGGTGGCTCGGCGTCATCATCCTCATCCTGATGATGGCGACGGCGTTCACGGGCTACGTGCTGCCGTGGGGCCAGATGAGCTTCTGGGCGGCGACGGTGATCACCAACCTGTTCTCCGCCTTCCCGCTCATCGGCGAGCCCATCGTCACCTGGCTGTGGGGCGGCTTCGCGGTCGACAACCCGACCTTGAACCGCTTCTACTCGTTCCACTACCTCTTGCCCTTCCTCATCGTCGGCGCGGTGGTCCTGCACCTCGTGGCGCTGCACGTTCATGGCTCGAACAATCCGGTCGGCATCGACCTCAAGGGGCCGCAGGACAAGATCCCGTTCCACCCCTATTACACGGTCAAGGACCTGTTCGGCCTCGGCGTGTTCCTGATCGTGTTCTTCTTCTTCGTGTTCTTCGCGCCCAATTTCTTCGGCGAGCCGGAGAATTACATCCCGGCCAACCCGCTGGTGACCCCGCCCCACATCGTGCCGGAATGGTACTTCCTGCCCTACTACGCGATCCTGCGCGCCATCCCCAACAAGCTCATCGGCGTGCTGGCGATGTTCGGGTCGATCCTGATCCTGTTCCTCCTGCCGTGGCTCGACACCAGCCGGGTGCGCAGCGCCCGGTTCCGGCCGCTCTACAGGGTGTTCTTCTGGGTGTTTGTGGTCGACAGCGTGACGCTGGGCTGGGTCGGCGCCAATCCGCCCGAGGGCCATTACCTGGTCATCGGCCGCATCGCGACGGCGTACTACTTCGCGCATTTCCTGGTGATCCTGCCGTTCATCGGCTGGTTCGAGCGGCCGCTGCCGCTGCCCTCCAGCATTATGGAACCGGTCTTGAAGGGCGGCGGGCGCGCCGCTGCCGCCGCCGCCGCCAAGCCGATGGAGAAAGCCTGATGCGCCGCCTGCGGCCGCTGCCCGTCGCCGCGGCCGCGCTCGCCGCGGCCCTGCTGGCCGGCGCCAGCGCGCCGGCCGCCGCCGCCGAGGCCGCGCCCCCACCCGCGCAGTCGTGGTCCTTCGGCGGCCTGTTGGGGACCTTCGAGCGCGCCGCCACCCAGCGCGGGTACCAAATCTACAAGGAGAAGTGCAGCGTCTGCCACGCGTTGGACCTGGTCCGCTACCGCAACCTTCGCGACCTCGGCTTCAGCGAGGACGAGGTCAAGGCGCTGGCCGCCGAGGTCGAGGTGAGCGACGGACCCAACGACGAGGGCGAGATGTATCAGCGCCCGGCCCGCCCCGCGGACCGCTTCAAGGCGCCGTTTGCCAACGAGAAGGCGGCGCGGGCCGCCAACAACGGCGCCTACCCGCCGGACCTGTCGCTGATCACCAAGGCCCGCCGGGATGGCCCGAATTACCTCTTCGCCTTGCTCACCGGCTACGGCGACCCGCCCGCCGGGGTGACGTTGCATGAGGGGATGAACTACAACAAGTTCTTCCCCGGCGGCCAGATCGCCATGCCCAAGATTCTCGAGGCCGACGGGGTCAGCTATGCCGACGGCACGAGTGCGAGCGAGGAACAGATGGCGAAGGACGTCGTCACCTTCCTCGCCTGGGCGGCCGAGCCCGAGCTCGAGATGCGCAAGCGCATCGGCGTCAAGGTGATCCTGTTCCTCGTCGTGTTCACCGGCCTCCTTTACGCGGTCAAGCGCAGGGTGTGGGCGGCGTTGCACTGAGCGCCTGTCGGCCCCTTGGCCCACCGTTAAGGCGAGAGGGACCGCGCTTTCCGGGCTCGTCGTATTCTCTCGCAACGCGGGAGCTTCGATACGCGGCTCCGGCCTCAGGCGAATGGGGCAGGATAAGCCCGCCGGTGACGGGAAATGGAACAGCGTGACCGCCCTTGCGGCGCGAGGGTGTCTGCGGGTTCCGCCGCCGGCGTAGGCGGAGTAACCACACCCTACGCCCGCGGAGCACGCGCGTGCGCAGGGCGGAGGGCGCTCAAGAACGCCGGCAGGGCGCGCCCGACCCAGTCCTCGATCGCCCGGCCATAGCGGTAGTACAGAAGTCCCGTGCCGATCACGGCGACCCCGATCCCCGACAGCGCGAACGGGAATAGGAGCGAGTCCTTGAATACTCCGTAACTCAGGTACCCCAAGTACTGTGCGATACCGATCGCTCCAAACACCGCATAGGCCCGACGCTGCAGGAAAACCGACAGGAACAGCAGGCCGGCATTGATCAGCGCGAAATGCGCGTTCGCCAAGGGACCGGCGCTGTCGGCGAGCGACAGCGCGCCCCAGAACGTGAGCAGCCCGAACAGGTGCAGCCAGAAGGCGGAATCGCCGCGCGCCCGGACGTCGACCGTCCACGCAACGGCGAGCACGCCGAGTCCGAACCAAAGCGAGACGAGCCGGCGCCCCTCCCAATGGCCCCAGTCCGATCCCAAAACCCAGGGGGCGATGTCCATCGACATGAACCACAGCGCGACCGCGATGGGCGCGATCAGGAACGGAAAGCGGTAGAAGCGCAGCGCCACCAGCCCGGCGGCGACGGCGGCGAGGTCCATGGGGAGCCAACTGCCTTTGATCCACACGAAGAAGTCGCGATACGCGCCGGGATCGCCATGCGTCCACCAGCCGAGCGCGTCCTGTACGCCGTAGGTCGCGAGCGGTGCCATAGTGACCGCCACCGTCACGAGGAGGCCGCCGGGCACGCGCATTCCTTGCCGATGCCAGAAAGCGTGTCCGGCCAGTGAGAAGCCAACGGCGTAGACCGCAGCAGTCGCGGTCAGGGCGCCGCCCCCGAAGCGGCTGAAGGCGAGAGTCGAGAACAAGCCCATGGCGCCGATGACGATCAGCGCGCCGGCGTACCATAGGAGGTGGACGAGATCGAAGCGCGGCCGCGCGTCGATCGCAGCGCGGTAGCCGAGGAACCGCCACAACGCCGAGGCGTGGTCCGTTGCGATCACCCCCGCCGCGACGGCGTCAGCCAGATCCCGCCGCGAGAGGTGCAGGCCGTACCGTTCGATACCGTTCTCGGACAGCGGCGGACGATGGTGATCGGGTATCCCCATGACCGCGCAATTATCACACGGCGCGCCCGCGGCGTAAATCGCCCCTAGAAGATGGGCTTGAGTCCCTCTTCGGTATCGCCAAGGGCCTGAGCGACGGCTCTTAGCTCGCTCTCGGAGAATATCTTTCCAACGACCTTGGCCATGAGCTTCGATCAGCTGTTCCTCTCCCTTGCACTGTATCGAAATTCAGGCTCGCGCCAGTTTGGCGAAAGGTTGCACGGACACGCGAACCTTAACCTGCTGGTCGAGGCGGTTCAGAATTGTCATCAGCCGATCGACGGTGAAGCGGTCCAGCTGGGCGTTGCGGATACGCGAGAAATCGGCCGCGGCAATGCCCGTGACTGCCTGCGCCTTGCGGACGGAGATTCTCTTGTTATCCAGCACGCCGATGATCTTGGCGGCCAGGATGGCTTTCACTTGCTCAAGGTCGGCGTTCGGGTGGCCGAAGTCGCGGAAGACGTTCCCGCTGCCCCTTACAATGTCAATATCGTCGGTCATCACAGCATCTCCTTCAAGCGTATGAGTCGGTGCCTGATAAGATCGATCTCGGCCTTGGGTGTCTTGATGCCTGTCTTCGATTTCTTCTGGAAGGCATGCACAACCCAAACGGCCTCGTCGATCGGTACGGCGTAAACAGCCCTGTAGGCGTTGCCGCGCCAGGCCAGGGCGACCTCATATATCCCCGAACCGAATCCCTTCATGGGCTTGGCAGTATCGGCCTTCCGCCCTTCAGCGGCGATCGTCAGGGCGCGCAGGATCTCGATCTGTGCCCCTGCGGGGAATTCCTCGAAATCCCTGCGCGCCGCCTTCACCCATGAAATCGGCCGCGTTTCTATCCTCACTGCTATATGTTGTCATATTTGACAACACCTGTCAAGCCGATCTTCTACAGTGCGTTTTGCTAGGTAATGGATCGGCCAGGGTTTTTCGGGCCGGGGTTCGGCCTTGGCACGACCGTTTCGGGCCTCCGGGCGAGCGCGGCGAGGCCGCGCTCAGTTTGCGCCGATTTGGCTGATCGTTGGCGACCAGGCGAGGCGGGCGGCGCGTGAGGTGCGAGGGCGGGCAGCAGGGCGGAGCGGGGCGCTCACCCAAAGCGCGCGCCCCGCGGGGCCGCGTCGGCCCCACCGAGATTACCACCGAGTTCGGGCCCACATCCTTCGACAGGCGTGAGGTTGAGGTGAGTTCTGTATCAGTAGGTGGACGTCGGTCACGGGGCTGGCCCTGCCGAGCGTCGCGGCACCAGCACCGCCCGGCCGACAATCCGCCCGCCCTTCAAGTCGTCCAGGGTTTCGTTCGCCGCCTCGAGCGGCCGGGCCGACACCGCGACGGGCGGCAGCGTCCCGGTCCGCGCGATCGCCATCAGCTCGCGCAATTCCCCGAGGCTGCCCACGTAGGATCCGATCACGCTGGCGGCCTTGAGGACGAGCAGCGGCGGGGCCAGCCGGGTCGAGCCGCCGAACAGCCCGACGACGATCAGCTTGCCGCCTTTACGCAAGGCATGGAGGCCGAACGCGAACGATGCGGCCGCGCCGACGAAGTCGATGGCCACGGCGACGCCGCCGCCCGTCGAGCGCAGCAGCTCCTTCGCCGCGCCCTCGGCCCCGGGATCGATGACCCGCGCCGCGCCCGCCGCCAGCGCTGTTTTCCACTTTGCCTGGTCGAGCTCGGCGACCACCGGGGCGAGATCGTAGAGCGCCTTGATGAGCCGGATTCCGGATAGCCCGACGCCGCCCGCCCCGATGATGAGCGCGCACTCCCCGTGGCCGAACGGGGCCGCTTTCTTGAGCGCGCTGTAGGCGGTGAGACCCGAGCACGCATAGGTGCACGCCTGTTCCTCGGGCACGGGATCGTAGTCGATCAGGTATTTCGGATCCGGGACCAGCACGCGATCGGCGAAGCCGCCGTCGCGGGTGACGCCGAGCGCGGCGGGGGCGTTGCAAAGATGTTCGGCGCCGGCCCGACACAGCGCGCAGGCGCCGCATCCGATCCACGGGAACACGACCCGCCGGTCGCCGATCGCCACACCCGCGGCCTCGGGCCCCATGGCGACGACCGCGCCCGCGATCTCGTGACCGAGCGTTCGCGGCAGCGAGATGCCGCGAGCAAGGTCCATCTGGTTGCCGTCGCCGAGGTCGAAATACCCGTCCCGCAAATGCAGGTCGCTGTGGCACACCCCGCAGGCGCCGACGTCGATGACGACCTCTCGCCCGTGCGGGATCGGGAGGTCGCGGACGGTCTTGACCAGGGGCCGGCCGAACTTTTCGACCTGAAAGCTGTTCATCGATGTTCCCATAGTTGGCGCCGCAAACCGGTGCGGCCCGCCGGCTGGCTCAAGCGGGCTTCTTCGGTCTCATGGCCTGCCAGTCGGCGTCCGTGAGCCGGGACAAGAAGTTGAACTGCCCGGCGCCCTTGAGCCATTCGCCGCCGTCGATGGTGACGACCTCGCCGGTGATGTAGCCGGCATGGTCCGAGAGCAGGAAGGTCGCGAGGTTCGCCAGCTCGATATGCTGGCCGACCCGACCGAGGGGGTTCCTGCTCTCCAGCTCGCGCGCCAGGTCCGGCCGGGGCACGAGACGCTCCCAGGCGCCCGCGGTCGGGAAGGGGCCGGGCGCGATGGCGTTGAGCCGGATCGCGTATCCGCCCCACTCCACCGCCAGGCTCCGGGTCATGGCGAGCACGCCGGCCTTGGCCATGGCCGAGGGCACGACATAGGCCGACCCGGTCCAGGCATAGGTGGTGACGATGCTGAGCACCGCCGCCTGGCGGCGGCCCGCGATCCAGCGCCGGCCGCAGGCCAGCGTCGCATAGGCCGAGCCGTGCAGCACGATGCCGAGAATCGAATCCACCGCCCGCGACGACAGGGTCTCGGAGCGGGCGATGAAATTGCCGGCCGCGTTGTTGACGAGCGCGTCCAGCGGCCGCTCGCGCCAGATGGCCTCGACCATGGTCTCCACCGCCTCGGGCTCGCGGAGGTCGCAGGGGTGGACCGACACCGGGCGAGCGAACTCGGCGCGCATCTCCGCGGCGGTCTGTTCCAAGACGTCCTTGCGGCGCCCGCAAATGACGAGCTCGGCGCCGAGTTCGAGGAAGCGCCGCCCCATGCTTTTGCCGAGCCCGGTGCCGCCGCCGGTGACGAGAATGCGCTTGCCGCCGAGCAGATCGTTCTGGAACACCGCCCAGCCCTCCCCTCATGGCCGCCGACCTCGAAAATACACGAACCTCGGGTCGGCGTCGTCGCGCATCGAGCGGTTGCGGGTCCAGCGATCGGGAGGACCGGAGGTCCGGTTGCCATGGCGCGGCGGACGGTCGAATACTACGCCGACCGATCCCCGAGCGGAGCATCCGAACCATGGCACCAAACCCGCCCGGCGTGCCGCCGAGACGGGGCATCATCGGCGGCAGCGGCATCTACGACATCGACGGCCTGGCCGGCGTGAGGTGGGAGCGGGTGGGGACGCCGTGGGGCGAGCCCTCGGACGAGCTCCTGTTCGGAACCCTCGACGGCCAGAAGCTGGTGTTCCTGCCGCGCCACGGCCGCGACCACCGCGTGCCGCCCTCGGAGCTCAATTTCCGCGCCAACATCGACGCGCTGAAGCGCGTCGGCGTCACCGAGATCCTGTCGTTGAGCGCGGTCGGCTCGCTGCGCGCCGATTTGCCGCCCGGCGCGTTCCTCATCGTCGACCAGTTCATCGACCGCACCTTCGCGCGGGTGAAGAGCTTTTTCGAGCGCGGCTGCGTCGGCCATGTGTCGATGGCGGAGCCGGTCTGCCGGCGGCTCGGCGATCACGTTTTCGCGGCCGCCCGCGAGCTCGGTCTCGACGCCAGGCGCCCCGGCACCTACATGGTCATGGAGGGGCCGCAATTCTCCTCCAAGGCGGAATCGAACCTCTACCGCGCCTGGGGCTGCGATGTCATCGGCATGACCAACATGCCGGAGGCCAAGCTCGCCCGCGAGGCGGAGATGTGTTACGCCACCGTCGCCATGGTCACCGATTACGACTGCTGGCATCCCGACCACGACCACGTGACGGTCGAGGCGGTGGTCAAGGTGCTGCTCGCCAATGCGGCTAAGGCGCGCGCGCTGGTCAAAGGGGTCGCGCCGCGCTTGCACGCGCGCGCCGAGCCGTGCTTCGCCGGCTGCCATACCGCGCTCGAGTCGGCGATCCTCACCGCGCCCGCCGCCCGCGACCCGGCGGTCGTCCAGCGCCTCGCGGCGGTGGCCGGCCGGGTGCTCGGGCGCGAGCGATGAAGAACCTGTGGTCGACCCGCGACGCCGAAGCGGCCGTGGCCCGCTACGCGGCGATGGGGGTGGGCCGCGACCTCGCGCTCAGGGTCTATACGACGCGGCTGCTGGGCGGGGAGCCGCGCCTGGTGCTGCACGGCGGCGGCAATACCTCGGTCAAGACCACGGCCCGCGACACCCTGGGCGATGAGGTCGAGGTCTTGTGCGTCAAGGGCAGCGGCTGGGACATGGCCGCGATCGAGCCCGCCGGCCTGCCGGCGGTGCGCCTTGTCCCGGTGCGGCGGCTTTACGCCCTCGAGCGGCTGTCCGACGAGGACATGGTCAATTTCCAGCGCTTGAACCTGCTCGACAGCTTGGCGCCCAACCCGTCGGTCGAGACGCTGTTCCACGCCTTCCTGCCGCACAAATTCATCGACCACACCCACGCCAACGCGGTCCTCGCGCTGTCCGACCAGCCCGACGGCGAGGCGCGGTTGGCGGAGGTCTATGACGGCCGCGCCGCGGTCGTTCCCTACGTGATGCCGGGCTTCGCGCTGGCCAAGCTGGCGTCCGAGGCGCAGAGGAAGGCGCCCCATGCCGAGGGGCTGATCCTCCACAAGCACGGCATCTTCACCTGGGGCGAGGAGGCCCAGCAAGCCTACGGCCGCATGATCGAGCTCGTCGGCCTCGCCGAGGCGCGGCTCGCCCGCGGCCGGCGCAACGTCTTCGCCGCCGGCAAGCTGCCGGCGAGGATCGCCGACCCGGCCGAAATCGCGCCCGTCTTGCGCGGGCTCGCCGCCCTCTCCGAGGACCCGGACGAGGGCACCTGCAAGCGCTTCGTGCTCGAGTTCCGCGCCGGCCCGGCGATCCGCAACTTCATCGACGGCGCCGAGCTGACGCGCTACGGCCAGGCCGGCGTGATCACCCCCGACCACGTCATCCGCACCAAGGCGTGGCCGCTGATCGCGCCCGCCCCCGAGGCGGGCGGGCTCGAGGCCTTCCGGGCGGCGGCGGCGGCGGCGTTGGCGGCTTATCGGGCGCGCTACGAAGATTATTTCGAGCGCCACAATGCCCGCGCCAGCCCGAGGAAGAAGATGCTCGACCCGGTGCCCCGCGTGATCCTGGTGCCGGGCCTGGGTCTGTTCGCGCTCGGGCGATCGGCCAAGGAGGCGAAGATCGCCGCCGACCTCGCGGCCAGCGCCATCGACACCATCACCGACGCCGAGGCAATCGGCCGCTTCGAGAGCATCCCCGAGGCCGATCTCTTCGATGTCGAGTACTGGTCGCTCGAGCAGGCCAAGCTCGGCAAGGAGGCGGAGAAGCCGCTCGCCCGCCACATCGCGGTGGTGACCGGCGGCGGCTCGGGCATCGGCGCCGCGACCGCCCAGGCGTTCGCGGCCGCCGGCGCCGAGATCGCCGTCCTCGACCGCGACCAAGCGGCCGCCGCCGAGGTGGCAAGCAAGCTCGGCGGGCTCGCGATCGCCTGCGATGTCACCCGGCCCGAGGACGTGCGCGCCGCCTTCGATCGCGTGGCGGCGAGCCTGGGCGGCGTCGACATCGTGGTCTCCAACGCCGGCGCCGCCTGGCAGGGCCGCATCGGCGAGGTCGACGACCGCACCTTGCGCGCCAGCTTCGAGCTCAATTTCTTCGCCCATCAGGCGGTGGCGAAGAACGCGGTCCGGGTCATGCGCGCGCAAGGGACCGGCGGGGTGCTGCTGTTCAACGTCTCCAAGCAGGCGGTCAACCCGGGCCCGGAGTTCGGGCCTTACGGCCTGCCCAAGGCCGCCACCCTGTTGCTGACCCGCCAATATGCGGTCGATTACGGCCGCGACGGCATCCGCGCCAACGCCGTCAATGCCGATCGGGTGCGCACCGGCCTGTTGACCGAGCCGATGATCACCCAGCGCGCCAAGGCGCGGGGCTTGACCGAGCGCGAGTACATGGCCGGCAACCTGCTGGGGCGCGAGGTCAAGGCCGCCGACGTCGCCCAGGCTTTCCTTGCCCTCGCGCTCGCCGCCAAGACCACCGGGGCGGTGCTGACGGTGGACGGCGGCAACATCGCAGCGGCGCTGCGGTGAACGGGGGAAGGCGTACTCTTTCGCTAGAAACGGCGCTAGCGGCGGCCTTACGGACTGGCAAGCCGCCAGATCTCAAGCCCAAAAAGGCTGTGGATAAACGCCTGAAAGGCTGACCGCATCGCCGCACTCGACCGCGCCGGCTCCTGGCGAGATCGACGAAACCCCTTGACAAACTGGTAGTCTCACCCTAAGGTCCGCGTCTAGTATGAACCCCGCCGTTCCTAAGGCATGGCGGGAAGAATGAAGCCACCCCGAGCGGGTGGCTTTTTTTATTCCCGTTTCTGTAGGGGATTCTGTGGGCACAGCAGCCGTTTTTCTTGACGCCGGTTACATCGACAAGGTGATGGGGATCGATTTTGGCAAACCCAAAATCGACTATCACAAACTCGCCCTGGCGATGGCCGCACCAGACGAGCTCCTGCGCGCGTACTACTACAACTGCCTTCCTTACCAAAGCAATCCATCTACCGAGGGAGAAAATCGCCGGTACGCAAATGCGCACCGCTTCATAACGCGACCAAAAACACTCCCGATTCGAGGTACGACTGGGAAAACTCGCCTACAGAGGAAAGGACTCGAACGGCCGCTCAATCTTCCTGCAAAAGCGCGTGGACTGCATGTTCGGCGTGGATATGGCGCTCTTAGAGTCCGTCCGGAGACTTTATGAGGGATTACAGAGTTTTCTGAGCATGAGTCGGATGGAGGCGAGGCGGAGGAAAGCGAGTGCGTTGCGGTTGAGGTTTTCCCAATCTTTGGCGAGGCGGCGAC
>JBQTIU010000013.1:0-131715 GCA_052387815.1 Pseudomonadota bacterium | reverse complement strand
TATCGGGAACACAGGAGGAGCGATGGCGATACTACGACCTCGAGCCCCACCCGCTGTGCGTGTGGAGACAGCAAACGACACCCGCAGAGTTCCACCTTACCTCACCCGCCGAACTGTCCAGAGGAGCGGGCCACCTCACCTCCCACCACAGCGCGCCAATCAGCGCGTCTCTCTCTTCAGAACCGAGCCGGCTCAGGTCGGGAAGTTGAGTCATCCCCGGCTTGAATCACGATCCGATTTCCCGCGTCAACAAAATCGATGGCGCCGGCTCGGCCCGACCACTACCCCGATACCTTCTCGCGCTACGTGGGGTTGTAATTCCGTTGCAAGCCACCCAATTTCGTTGCAGACTGGGTTTCCGTTGCAAAGCCGCTATCACAGGAGACGTATGAGCCGCTATCACAGGAGACGTATGAGGTTTTGTGCAAGCTACGGAAAAGGGAGTACTCCCGCGGCAGGTATCGATCGGGCTTTCCGAGGCGGCCTGACGCCACGGCTGGTTCAGCTGAGAACTGAGCTTCCACAGCTTCCGATGGCAATGGATCCATATGAATTTCCTTAGATCGTACATCCCGCCGTTGAGCCGGCTCACGATCGTTTTGCTGCTGCTCGGCTTTGCCGGCTCCGTCGTGGCGTTTTGGTTGGATCGCGCGGCCGAGGAGCAGGACGTGCGCGATCGCTTCGCGTTCCGGGCCGATTGGCGCGCCAGCGATATGGCAGCCAAGTTCGAGTCCGAAACCACGACCATCCTCGGCGCGACGGTGCTGCTAGCGACGGCGGCGCCGACGGCCGACGAGTTCGCAGCCTATGTCCGCGCCCGGGTCACCTATGCCCGGGGGTCGCCGCGGGTGGTCTTATGGTCGCCGCGCGTCATGCATGCCGACCGCGCTGCGTTCGAGGCGCAGGCGCGCGCCCTCGGGCTTGCGGACTACGCGATCACCGAGATCGACGCCGGCCGGTTCGTGCCGGCGGCGGCGCGGCCGGAATACTACCCGAGCTTGTTCCTGGTCGATTTTACCGGACAAAGCGCCGCGCTGGGGTTCGACATCAACTCCGACGATGGGCGCCGAGCCGCCATCCAGCGGGCGATCGATTCCGGCCGCATCAGCGGCACGCCCGTCGCGCCCCGGTTCGCGCCGGGTAGCGCGCTGGGCCAGGGCCAGGGCCTCTCGGTTTATGCGCCGGTGTATGAGTCGCTGCAGATACCGGAGGACGTTGCGGACCGTCGCCGACGGGTTCGCGGCATCGTTGGAGGATCGTTCGACCTCGAGCGCCTGCTCAACGACGCGATCGCGGACACGCTGCGGATCGTCGGAGAGATTTACGTTCTGCCGCCCTCCGCGTCGCCGAACGTTCCGGTGGCCGCCTACCGCCCGGAGCAGCAGCGGTTCGTCGTCGGGCCGTCGCCGGTTGCCCTGTCGGAGCTGCCTGGGGTCCGTATCGATCGCGCGATCGCCGTCGCCGGCCAGACATTGGGGCTGGTGTTTCACTTCCCGCCCAACGAGGTCGAAGCGTTGCGCACCGCCGATTCCTGGGCCTGGTTGATCGGTGGCATCTTGATCACCCTGATGGCGGCCGGCCTCGTGCAGGCGCTGCACGATCGGGCACGCCGACTGGGTTGGCTCGTCGACAAGAAATCGGCTGAGGTGTTCGACCTCGACGCCAAGCTACGCGACCGCCTCGCCGATCTGGAGGCGATCATCCAGGCCGCCCCGGTCGGCATCGCTGCCATGAACACCGACCGGACGATTCGCATCTGGAGCCCGGCCGCCGAACGAATCTACGGTTTCACGGCGGCGGACCCCACCGGCGGGCGGGTTGTCACGGTGCCAAGGGCGGAGTGGCCCGGTCAGAAAGCGGAGATCGATCGGGTCTTGGGCGGCGACGCCTTGCCGGCGACGGAGTATACCCAGCTGCGCAAGGACGGCGCGCCGATCCAGGTCAGGCTCGCCGGCGCGCCGCTGCGCGGTCACGATGGGCGAGTCACCGGCGCGATATTCGTCATCGAAGACATCACCGAGCAGCAGGCGACCGAGGCGCAGCTTCGGCACGCGCAGAAGATGGAGGCGATCGGGCAGCTCACGGGCGGCATCGCCCACGACTTCAACAATCTGCTCACCATCATCCTCGGCAACTTGGAACTGCTCGCCCCCTCGCTCGGCGGTGACGAGCGCCTGAGGAAGCGCATCGACACGGCCATCGGCGCCGTCAACAGGGGTGCCGACCTGACCAAGCGGCTACTCGCGTTCGCTCGTCGCCAAGTGCTCAACCCCAAGGTGATGCATTTGAACGAGGTCGTAGTAGGTCTCGAGGATCTGTTTCGCAGGACCTTGGGTGAGGACATTGATATCAAGTTTGCACTCGCCCCCGACGGGTGGCCGGTCCGCATCGATGCCGCCGAGCTCGAGCACGCACTCCTCAACCTCGCCACGAACGCCCGCCACGCGATGCCGACGGGCGGCCAACTCACCATCGAAACGGCCAACGTCATCCTCGACCAAGCTTACGCCCACAACCACGCCGAGGTGGCGCCGGGCGAGTACGCGATGGTGGCGGTCACTGACACCGGCATCGGGATTCCGAAAGAGCTTCAACGACACGTCTTCGAGCCCTTTTTCACCACCAAGGAGAAGGGAAAGGGGACGGGTCTCGGGCTCGCCATGGTGTACGGATTCGTCAAGCAGTCGAGCGGCCACGCCAAGGTCTACAGCGAGCCGGGTTACGGCACTACCGTCAAGCTCTGCTTCCCGCGCGCGGAGGCCGAGGAACCGGCGGCGGTCAACCCAGCGGACGAAAAAAGGCACGCCCCCGGGGGAAACGAAACCATCCTCGTGGTCGAAGACGAGCCGGAAGTACGCGAGATTGCCATCAGCGCCCTTGCGACTCTCGGCTACCGGGTTCTCGCCGCCGACAGCGGGCCGCGGGCACTGGAAGCCCTGGGCCAACATCCGGAGATACATCTCCTGTTCACGGACGTGGTGATGCAGGGTGGCATGAACGGTGGCGAGCTCGCACGCGCGGCGCAGGCCCGCCGACCGGGACTCAAGGTGCTGTTTTGCTCGGGGTACGCCCAGGAGGGCTTGGCCCGAACGGGCAGACTCGAGTCGGGGGCCAACTTGATTGCGAAACCTTACCAACTCGCGAACCTTACGAAGAAGATCCGCGACATTCTCGACGGCTGAAGGGTGGCGGTATGCACGCTCGCTCCATCTTGATCGTGGACGACGATCCGCAAATTTGCGAGATCGTCTCCTCCGTCGCCGAGGCGATCGGGATCAGGGCCGCGGCTGCGGAGAACCGGAACCAATTTCTTGCCAGCTATCTCGGGCTGAAGCCTGAGATCATTTTTCTTGACCTGATGATGCCGCAGTGCGACGGCGTCGAGCTGCTGCGCTATCTTGCCGAGGACGACTGCCGAGCAAAGATCTTCCTCGTAAGCGGCGCCGATCCCCGCGTACTCGCAACCGCGCAGCGCCTGGGCGCGAGCCTCGGCCTCACGGTTTCGGGAACCCTCTCGAAGCCGTTTCGCGTGGCCGAACTGCAAGTCATCCTAAGGAGTGTCACCGAGGGCACCAGTCCCATTGAAAAGAAGGAGCTGGAAGAAGCAATCTATGCCGGCCAACTCGTCCCCTACTACCAGCCCCAGGTCAGTTTCAAGGAGAACAACGGCTTCAACATCGTCGGCTGCGAGGCGCTGGTGCGCTGGCAACACCCCGATCGAGGTCTTGTTTCCCCGGATCATTTCATCTCCCTGGCCGAGAACAGCGGGTTGATCGCGAGCTTGACCGATCAGGTGCTCCGCGCCGCGATTTCACAAGCGTGCGCTTGGCGCGACAACGGGATGACGCTCGCGGTTTCGGTCAATCTGTCGCCCTTCCTTTTGGGCGACCTCAGGCTGCCCGATCGGACCGCGGCCCTGGCCGAAGCGGAAGGCTTTCCCACTTCGGATATCGTGCTCGAGATCACGGAAAGCGGGGCGATGGCCAACGCTGCCGCGTCCATGGACATCCTGACCCGATTCCGGCTCAAGGGTTTCGGGCTCTCCATCGACGACTTCGGCACCGGCTACTCTTCCCTCGTCCAACTGCTCCGGCTGCCGTTCAACGAGATGAAGATCGACAAGTCGTTCGTCATGGAGATTGGAATGAACGAGGATGCGGAAAAGATCGTGCAGTCGATCGCCGGCCTCGCCCGCGGGTTTCGCCTGAAGCTGTGCGCGGAAGGCATAGAGACGACCCAGGCCTTGGAATTCTTGCGCTCCCTGAAATGCGACACCGGACAGGGCTATCTTATCGGCAAGCCCATGCCCGCGGACGAGTTCTTCGATTTCGCCCGACGCGGAAGGACGACTGCCTGAGGTGGCCCTGGAAAACCGGACAGCTGGCTAAGGTGGAACTGTGCTCCGACAGGTAGCGAAATCCAAAGAGCAGACGATGACGAACATTCGGAAGAGGCGCGCAGCTTCGTTCAAGGCGAAGGCGGCGTTGGCGGCGGTCGCCGGGCACGAGACGGTGCCGGAGTTGGCGGCGCGGTTCGGGATTCATCCGAACCAGATTTACGGCTGGGAGAGGGCGCTCCTGGACGGGGCGGCGCTGGTGTTCGAGAAGGGCAGCGGCCGGGTGGAACACCAACCCGTAGCGATGTTTTAATACCCAATCGTGGATCATCGCCGCCAGGACCGAGGACTACGAGGCCGGCGATGGCCGCATCGTGCCGCAATCCGTGCCGTTCGCGCGCCGTTCGGGGAATCGCGCTGTTGGCGCTCGCGCTCTTGGCGGGGCCGGCGCCGGCAGCCGAACCCCTCTACCCGCCGATCTTCGGCACCCGCGAAGTCCGCGGCGCCGATCTTTCCCCGTTCAAGAAATGGACGGGCGTGCTCGAGCGCGAGATTCGCGAACGGGCCCAGTACGAAGGGCCGTGCACCGCCAGGCGACTCAACCGCTGCCACGTCGAGGAGTGGCGGGCGCTGCTCGCCGGCCTGGCCGGCCGCGACCGGATCGCCCAACTGGAAGCCGTCAACGCCTTCCTGAACCGGGCGCCGTATGTGACCGACCCGGTCAATTACGGGGTCAACGACTATTGGGCGAGCCCGTTGCAGTTCTTCGGCAGGGACGGCGACTGCGAGGATTATGCGATCGCCAAGTACGTTTCGCTGCGCCAGCTCGGCTTCGAGGATGCCGAGCTGCGGGTCGCCGTGGTCGAGGATCTCAACCTTGGGGTCGCGCACGCGATCCTGATCGTCTATCTCGACGGGCGCGCGCTCGTCCTCGACAACCAGGTCCCCCAGGTGGTCCACGCCGAGCGCATCCGGCACTACCGGCCGGTGTACTCGATCAACCAAGCCGCCTGGTGGCTGCACCGGCCCTGACCGCCGGCCGGCTCGATTCGATCATTATCCTCTAATATCAATAACCTAACTAAATAACCGAGGTCGATATTTGAGCGCCCCTCGAGCCCTTCGGGAGGCCGGGGTTGGGGGTCGCCGGGCGCGCTTTGCGAGCCCGCTTGGCGGCGGCGGCATAATTCGCCTATGTTGCACGTTTCATAAAGGCGGGGGGCAGCTTCGGCGCCATCACCGCATCCGGCGGCGCCTCGGGGAGGGCGGCCGGGAGGGTCGTCGTCGTGTGTTCCGGTTGCGTGGCGAATGTTGTTCCAGTCGCGTGTCGTTGCCGCCGATCTTCAGACGCTGCTCTTAGGCGCCCTTCGGATTGCCGATGCGGCCGCCGTCGTGCTGGCGGCGGTGGCCGCGTATTGGCTGCGCCATGACGGGCTCGACCTCACCAACCTGTATTGGATCGCGATCGTCGTCGCGGTGATCCTGACCATCAATTACATGCAGGTGGCGCAGCTTTACATTTTTCCCAATCTGTCGCGCCTCGCCCTCCAGCTTGGCCAGCTCGCGGCCGCCTGGCTGGCGGTGCTGCTGACCCTCATCGCGCTCGCCTATTTCACGCAGACCTCGATCTTCTTCTCCCGGGCCTTCGTGCTCGGGTGGGCGGCGTTCGCCTTCGCCGGCTTCGTCATCGCCCGCCTCGCCGTGTTGCTGCAAATCGACCGCTGGCACAGCACCGGGCTCTTGAGCCTCAAGGTCGCGGTCATCGGGGCGGGCGAGCTCGGCCAGCTGCTGATCCGCCAACTCGAGGCGCAGGGCGAGGGCCAATATCGGATCGTCGGCGTCTTCGACGACCGCAAGACCCGCATCCCCGAGGCGATCGAAGGCCATCGTGTGAGCGGCACGGTCGACGACCTTGTCCGCTTCGCGCGCGCCCATCCGATCGACGAGATCGTCGTCGCGCTGCCGTGGCGATCCTCGGCCAGCATTCAGGAGATGATGAAGAAACTCAAGGTCGTGCCGGTCAACGTCAAGCTCTGTCCCGACTATTTCGGCTGGACCTTGCCGGCGCGCGGCTTCCAGGCGTTCGCCGGCGTGCCGCTGTTGTCGATCCTCGAGCGGCCGCTGTCCGGCTGGAGCCTGGTCCTCAAGACCGTCGAGGACCGGGTGCTCGCGGCGGCGCTGCTGATCCTGTTCGTTCCCCTGTTCGCGGCGATCGCGCTGGCGATCAGGCTCGACTCGCCGGGACCGGTCCTGTTCCGCCAGAAGCGGTACGGGTTCAACAACGGCCCGATCACGGTGTTCAAGTTCCGGACCATGCATCACGACCCGAAGGACGACACCGTGGTGGCGCAAGCGCGGCGCAACGACCCGCGGATCACCCGCGTCGGAGCCTTTTTGCGGCGCACCAGCCTCGACGAATTGCCGCAGATCCTGAACGTCCTGCGGGGCGAGATGTCGCTGGTCGGCCCGCGGCCGCACGCCGTCGCGCATAACGAACAATACGCCCGGATCATCGACGATTACCTGAGCCGTCACCGGGTCAAGCCGGGCATCACCGGTTGGGCCCAGGTCAACGGCCTGCGCGGCGAAACCGACACGCCCGAGAAGATGCGCCAGCGGGTCCAGTACGACCTTTATTACATCGACAACTGGTCGCTCTTTTTCGACCTCAAAATCCTGTGCCTGACGCCCTTCGTGGTCGTCAACAGGAACGCATATTGACGCCCCCACCGAGGGCAATTGCAGTCGGACGCCGCGAGATCGATCGCTTCACCTCATCCCGTGGGGAGAGGTCGCCGCGCAGCGGCGGGTGAGGGGCCGGCGCAACCCAATTCGGGGCTGCCCCTCGCGCGGCTGCGCCTCGCGCGGCTCGGCTCACGCTCGCCACCCGATGTCAATGGACATCGCCGCCCCCACGCGCTTTGCGGGTCGGGAAGGTAGGGAGGAGGCGCGGGCGATTAACCGGCCGTTTACCCGGGCTGGTGTAGCAACCGCTAGCCGGCCACGGACGGGTCAGGGCTTACCCGGCGGGGCGTTGCCCCGCCCCGTTGTTCCCTGCCGCCGTCAAGGGCGGCGGTCTTCGACCAGCCGCGACGAGGAGCCCCCCAGGCAATTGTCCACTCGGGCGAACCAGGATCGGCAATCGAACGGCGCGGCGGCGCACGCCGGCGCGATCGGCGGGGCCGCGGGACCGCGCCTCGAGGCGCTCGAACGCGCGCTCGGCGAGGCCCAGCGCCGCGGCCAGCGGCTCGACGCCGAATTGGCGGCGGCCCACGAGTGCGTCCGCCGGATGAGTTTCGACGATCCGCTGACCGGCCTGCCCAACCGTGTCTTGTTCCACGACCGGCTCGTCCAGGCGCTCGAAATGGCGCGCCGCGAAAAACGGTGCCTGCCGGTCCTGATGATGGACCTCGACCGGTTCAAGGAAATCAACGACACGCTCGGCCACCGGGTCGGCGACGAGCTGCTCCGCGAGGTGGCGCGGCGATTGCTGTCGGTGGTGCGCGGTTCCGATACCGTCGCGCGACTGGGCGGCGACGAGTTCGCCGCCCTGCTGCCGACCGCCGCCAGCATGGCCGGCGCCCTCGTGGTCGCCGACAAGATCGTGCAGAGTTTCGCACCCCCGGTGCGCCTCGCCGACCACAGCCTGGACATCGAAATTTCGATCGGCATCGCCTTGTTCCCCGAGCACGGCACGGACGAATCCTCGCTGCTGGCCGGCGCCGACATGGCCATGTACGAAGCCAAGCGCTGTCGTCTGGGCTGCACCGTGTTCAGGGCCGACCAGGAACAGGACCTGACGCGCGCCACCCTGCTCCCCCGGCAGTTGAGCCGCGCCATCGACAACGACGAACTGCGCCTGTGCTATCAGCCCAAGCTGGATATCCGCTCGGGCCGCGTCATCGGCGCCGAGGCCCTGGTGCGCTGGCAGCATCCCGAATACGGATATCTCCTCCCCCGCGAATTCATCCCCGGCGCCGAACGCTCGGCCGTGATCCGGCCGCTCACCTTCGCCATCCTGCGCCAGTCGCTCAGCGATACCGAGGCCTGGCGGCGGGCCGGCTTCGACCTGTCGCTGGCGGTCAACCTGTCGTCGTCCCTGCTTCTCGACCGCGGACTGCCGGAGCAGATCCTCGATCTGCTCCGCGAACGGCGGGTCGATCCCGAGCGCCTCATTCTGGAGATCACCGAGACCGCGCTCATGACCGATACCGAGCGGGCGATGGGCGTGGCCAAGGACCTTCGCGCCGCCGGCATCACCATTTCGCTCGACGATTTCGGGACCGGTTATACCTCGTTCAACAATCTCAAGAAGATGTCGATTGCCGAAGTCAAGATCGACCAGTCGTTCATCCAGGAAACGGCGACCAGCCGGGTGGACGGGGCGATCGTCAAATCGATCGTCTCGCTGTGCCGCAATCTCGACATCGACGTCGTGGCGGAGGGCGTGGAAAGTCTGGACTTGCTGCGTTCGGTCGAACGACTGGGGTGTCCGATCGTCCAGGGCTACCAGATCGGCCGGCCGGTCCCCGCGGACGAGTTCCTGCGTGGGCTGGAAAACCGCCCGCGCGCCCGCAACAGCGAGCGGCGCCATCTCCGCCCTGCAGACCTGACGCCGCCCTCGTTCACGGATCGCCAACCGGTTCGCCGGCAAGATCGGCTCAAGACCGCCGCTGCCTGCCCCGGCGAGAGGACGGAGCGCCCATGAACGCCAAGCCGAGGGTCGAGGAGCGCGTGGCGAACCAGGAAGCGCTGCTGCTCGACTACGTGGAGCGGCTCGACCGCCACCGCGCCGGGCGGCGCGCCGAGGAGCTGACGGCGACGGTCGAACGAATCGGCCGCGCGCGGGCGATCCTGTCCCGCTGCGAATCCGAAACCGCCCTCCAGTTCGGACGGGCGGCCGGTTTCGCCGTATTCCAAGGCTGGCATATCGACGCGCTTCTCGCCGCCGCCAGCCGCGGCCCCCGAACGATGACCGTCAAACAGGCGCCCGCGCCGGCCTGACCCGCCGCGCCTCGAAACCGCTGGCCCGGGCCCGGTTTTGACGCCATATAAGCGTCCATGGAACCGCCCGTCATCGAGGTTGAAAACCTCACCAAGCGATTCAAGGACGTGACCGCGGTCGAGCGCGTCAGCTTCACGGTCGACAAGGGCCTGACCACCGGGCTCTTGGGCGGCAACGGCGCCGGCAAGACGACGACCCTGTCGATGCTGCTCGGTCTCTTGATCCCCACCGGCGGGTCGATCCTGGTGCTCGGCGAGGACATGCTCCGTCATCGCCACCGCGTCCTGCCGCGGCTCAACTTCTCCTCGCCCTATGTCGACCTGCCCCAGCGCCTCACGGTCGAGGAGAACCTCACGGTCTACGCCCGGCTCTACAGCGTGCGCCGCCCGCGCGAGCGGCTCGCTCGCCTGGCGGCGGACCTCGATTTCACCGGCCTGCTCAAGCGGGCGACCGGCAGCCTGTCCTCGGGCCAGAAGACCCGCGTCGCGCTCGCCAAGGCGCTGCTCAACGAACCGGAATTGCTGCTGCTCGACGAGCCGACGGCGAGCCTCGATCCCGACACCGCCGACTGGGTCCGCGCCTACCTCAAGCGCACCCAGCGCTCGACGGGCGCCTCGATCCTGCTCGCCTCGCACAACATGGCCGAGGTCGAGCGCCTGTGCGAGGACGTGCTGATGATGAAGGCCGGCCATATCGTCGACCGCGGCGCGCCCGCCGCGCTCATCGCCCGCTACGGCCGCGACACGCTCGAGGAGGTGTTCCTCGACATCGCGCGCAACCGCAGAGAGGCCGCCCAATGAGCGCGCCGCCGGCTTCGGGCTGGGCGCGGGACATCGATCCCCACGGCTCGCTGCGGCGGATCGGCGCCATCCTGCGGCGCCATTTCTACCTCATGCGCTCGTCGTGGACGCGGGTTTTCGACCTCATGTACTGGCCGATCCTGCAGATGGTCGTGTGGGGCTTCATGACCGTCTTCCTCGCCAACCACTCGGCCTGGGTGGTGCGGGCGGGCGGGCTGTTGATCGGCGCCGTCCTGCTGTGGGACGTGCTGGTCCGCGGCCAGTTCGGCATGACGCTGTCGCTGCTCGAGGAAATGTGGTCGCGCAACCTCGCCAATCTGTTCGTCACCCCCCTGCGCCCGGTCGAATACGCGCTGGCGCTGATGTGCCTGTCGATCTTGCGCTCGCTGTTCGGCGTCCTCCCGGCGGCGCTGCTCGCCATTCCGCTGTTCGCCTATTCGGTGTTCGATTTGGGCCCGCAGCTCGTGGTCTTCTACGTGCTCTTGGTGATGCTGGGCTGGTCGGTCGGCCTCTTGATGTCGGCGCTCTTGATCCGCTTCGGGCTGGCCGCCGAAAGCTTCGCCTGGGCGTCGATTTTCGTCCTGGCGCCGATCAGCGGCGTCTATTACCCGGTCGACACGCTGCCGGTCTGGCTGCGCCCGGTCGCCTGGGCGCTGCCCTCGACCCATGTTTTCGAGGGCATGCGGGCGGCGATGATCGACGGCGTCTTCCGTAGCGATCTGATGGTCTCATCGCTGGCGCTCAATCTCGTCTATTTCGCGGTGGCGTTGGCCGTGTTCCTGCACGCCTTCCGGCTGGCGCGCGAACGCGGTCAACTTTTGGGTTCGGGCGAGTAGGGATCGGCCCGCCCCGCGGAGCGGCTCAGGCGATCTTGAGCCCCGCGTGGGGTTCCAGCCGCAGCGGGATTTGCACGCCGAGCAACATGTTGACGTCGATGCCGTCCGCGGACAGCGGCAGCAGCAGGCGCTCGTAGCGCATGAACGTGCCGCTTCGCGCAACGTAGCTGTCGGTGAAGTAGGACGGGGTTTTGTCGGTCACGCTCGCCGCATATTCGCCGACGATCTCCGCAAGCTTGCCGCCGCAATCGAGGTCCTTGAGCCGCCGGCCGGTCCAGTCGCTGCCGTAGTTGTCGACGATCTCTGTGCCGACCAGCCGGAACCGGAAATCGAGCGGATCCCAGGCCACGTCCACCAGCATGGTGCAGGGAAGCCACTCGGCCATCTCGGCGGGATCGATGTCGGCGCGCGCGGGCATGACGCGCCCGGCCCGCTTGCCCGCCCAATAGTCGTAAGCATGGCCGACCTGCGGCGTCCGTAACGCCGCGGGATCGAAGTCCGGCCGATTCGGCATCCGTTCAAAGCCCCTTCCGGTCGGCACTGGCGACCGGGCGGCACCCCGCCGTCAAGCCCTTGCCCCCCGATGCGGCGGGCGGGGTTTATGATTGGTATACAGGTGTATGTAAGTGACGGCGAGCACACCCGGAAGAAGCAACCCGAACTCGGTGTCGTCAACCCTGGCGCCCGCTCACCCCCGCTTCGGCGAACGTCGCCATGCCGGCATGGCAGGCGACGGCGGCCTTGAGGATGGAGACCGCGAGCACCGCGCCGGAGGCTTCGCCGAGCCTGAGGCCGAGGTCGAGCAGCGCCGTCTTGCCGAGCCGCTCGATGAGGCGGCGATGGCCGGGCTCGGCCGAGAGGTGCGCGATCAGGCAGTGGTCGAGGGCGCGGCGATCGAGGGCGAACAGGACGGCGGCGGCGGCGGTCGCGGCGAAGCCATCGAGCAGCACGGGCGTGCGCGCCAGCCGCGCGGCAATCACCGCGCCGGCAATGGCCGCCAGTTCGTGCCCGCCGAGCCGGCGCAGCGCTTCCAAGGGATCGTCGAGCCATTCCCGGTGGCGCCGCACGCCGGCGGCCACGACCTCGATCTTGCGCGCCAGCGCTGGCCCCTGGACGCCGGTGCCGGGCCCCGTCCACTCGGCCGCGGTGCCGCCGAACAGCGCCAGGCACAGCGCCGCGGCCGAGGTCGTGTTGGCGATGCCCATCTCGCCGAGGCACAGCACGTCGAGCCCGGGCTCGACCGCCATCATGCCGTAGGCGATCGCGCGCGCGCATTCCGCCTCGTCCATCGCCGGCGCGTCCGTGAAGTCGCGGGTCGGCCGCTCGAGCCCCATCTCGAAGACCCTCAAATCGGCGTCGACCGTCTTGCAGAGCTGGTTCACCGCCGCCCCGCCGCGCCGGAAATTGTCGACCATCTGCCGGGTCACTTCGGCCGGATAGGCGGAGACGCCGTGGGCCGCCACGCCATGATTGCCGGCGAACACGCACACCCGGGGCCGATCGAGTCGCGGCGGGTGGCGGCCCTGCCAGGTGGCGAGGAACCGCGCGATCTCCTCGAGCCGGCCGAGCGCGCCGGCGGGCTTGGTGAGCTCGGCCTCGCGGGCCGCCGCCCGCGCGCCTGACTCGAGGTCGGGCCCCGGGAGCTCGGCGATGAGCGCGCGGATCTCGGCGAAGTTGGGGACCGGTTCGCTTGCGGGGATCATCGAGCCTGCGGCGGGAAACGGATTGGCGGCGGGACGCGACTGTCCTATATGGGGACGGATTGCGCCACAAATAAAAGCTGTCGTCGCGATGCTCGATCCCTCGCCCGTTCCACCCGATTCCGCCGGCCGACCGGCCGCTCCCGTGTTGGGGTGGATGGCGGAGCTCCGCATCGCCACGCTGTTCTTGACCCGGCTGCCAGTGCGCCTCGGGGCCATCGAAGCGGGCCAGCCGCTCGGCGCCGCAGTGCGCGCCTTTCCCCTGATTGGCGCCGGGGTGGGGCTAATCGGCGGCGCGGCCTATGCGCTCGCCGATGTGGCCGGGCTTTCATCGCGGGTCGCGGCGCTCCTCGCCATCGTGGCGATGATCACGATCACCGGCGCGCTTCACGAGGATGGGCTCGCAGATGCCGCCGACGCGCTCGGCGGCGCCGACCGAGACCAACGCCTGGCCATCATGCGCGAGAGCCGCATCGGCGTATATGGCGCGCTGGCGCTGATCTTCGCCGTTCTCTTGCGCGCCGAAGCGCTGTCCCATGCCGGCTGGGCGGGCGAGGCGACGCTTCTTTTGGTCGCCGCCGCCGCGCTCTCGCGCGCCGTCCTGCCGGCGGTCATGTTCTGGACCGAGCCGGCGCGTCGCGACGGTCTCGCCTTCGCCGCCGGCCGCCCGGATCGCCGCCGCGTGGTCGACGCCGGCATGATCGGAGCGGCGCTCGCTATCCTCTGCCTGGGGCCGGTCGCCGGCGCGGTGGCGGCGGCGACGTGCGGGCTCGTCGCCTGCGGCCTTGCCCGGCTTGCCTGGCGGCGCTTCGGCGGCCATACCGGCGACACTCTCGGCGCCATCCAGCAGGCGGGCGAAATTGCCGTCCTCCTCGCTTTCCTGGCGAGCCCGTGGTGAGGCCGATGATCGACACCCGCTGGTGGTGGATCCGCCATGCCCCGGTCCTCGATCCCGGCGGCCGCGTCTACGGCCAGCGCGACGTGCCGGCCGACACCTCGGATGCGGCCGCCATCGCGGCGCTGGCGGCCCGTCTGCCCGAGGGGGCGGTCTGGCTCGCCACCCAGCTCCGCCGCACGCAGGCGACCGCCGCCGCCATCCGCCAGGCCTGGGGCAGGCGCGGGGCGCCGCCTGGTCCCGAGGTCGAGCCCGATTTCGTCGAGCAAAATTTCGGCGACTGGCAGGGCCGCACCTACGACGAGATCGGCGCCTACGGCCGCGGCGAGGGCCGTCACCGGTTCTGGCTGGCCGCGGCCCATGCGACGCCGCCGGGCGGCGAGAGCTTCGTCCAGGTGATCGCGCGCGTGCAGTCGGCGATCGAGCGCCGGACCACGGACCACGCCGGGCGCGACATCGTCGTCGTCGCCCATGGCGGGTCGATCCGCGCCGCACTCGCCGTGGCCCTCGACCTCGCGCCTGAAGCGGCGCTGGCCTTCACCATCGATACGCTGTCGCTCACCCGCATCGACCACGTGGCGGGGTCCATCCCTGGCCACCCCTGGCGCATCGGGGCGATCAACCTGCCGGCGCCGTGACGGCGGCCGGGCCTACCGCTCAAAAAGGATCCCCATGCGCTCGTCGGCCCCGATCCTGTCCCGCCACGGCCGGTCCTTCCTTCCGGTGCCCGAGGCCGGCGGCCCGTTCGGCGGCTTGCATGGCGGCCCGGTCGCGGCGGCGTTGGCGCTCGCCATGGAGGACCTGGTGCACGGGCGCCACGGGCTGCAACCGCTGGCCCTCCACGTCCAGCTCCTGCGCCCGACGCCGCTCAAGGCCTTCGAGGTCGATGCCGGAATCGTGCGCGAAGGCCGGCGCGTGCTGGTGCTCGGTGCCGAGCTCAGGGCCGCGGACAAGGTCTCGGCGACCGCCACCGCCGTCTTCGGCCGGCCGCAGGACATCCCCGGCCTCGCCGCGCCGGCGGCGCAGGCGGGCGCGCCCGAGGCCTGTCTCGTGGTCATGGTCCGACCGCCTGAATTCAGAGGAGTCTGGTTCGGAGATGTGTGCGAGTTCCGCCGCCGGAGCGCGGGCTTCATGTGGGTGCGAATGACCCGGCCGCTTGCGCACGCGCCGACGCCGCTCGCCTACATCGCGGCCCTGGCCGACTGGTCGACCGGAACCAGCAAGCCGGACGGCTTCGAGCGGCCGGTGGTGGGCGCGTTCCCGAACGCGGACCTGACCGTGCATCTGGCGCGCCTGCCCGACCTGGCGGCGGGCGAGGAATGGGTCGGGCTCGACGGGACGCCGCGCTGGATGCCGAACGGGCTCGGCATCACCGCGACCGTGATCCACGACCGCCGCGGCGCGATCGGCCAAGCCTGCCAGGCAGTGGTGTTGAGCCCCGCGTAGCGCAAGCCCTCTCGCGGTCAAACGGGGGTCGCCGGTCGACCCAATGCCGTCGCGTCGGGAACTTCATTCAGACGCCCGCTTCGGACGTCGTAAATGTATCCGTAAATCGGGATGCTCCGCGGCACCAACGGATGATTACGGATGCGGCGGACGTCATGGCACACGCTTTCGGCCTGGGATTTAATCGTCAGCCAATTGACGTACCGGCCCTCGGTCGACCCGCCGCTCGTGTCGGAATTTCGCCAATCGCCGCCGGTCAGCGTTGCGGTGTTGAGACTGCCGGCAAGGAGCTCCCCCATGATTTCGTTGGTGAACAATTCCATGCCGCAGTTCGTGTGATGAATGACGAACCACTCGCGCGTGCCGAGCAGCTTATGAGAGATGACGAGCGAGCGGATTGCATCGTCGCTGGCTCGCCCGCCCGCATTTCGAAACACGTGCGCGTCGCCTTCGGCAAGACCGGCGTATTTTGCCGGGTCAAGACGCGCGTCCATGCACGTGAGAATGGCAAAGCGCCGAGCCGGCGGCAGAGGCAACTCCGCCTTTTTTCCGAAGTCCTTTGCGTAGGCGAGATTGGCAGCAATGACCTCGTCGGTGATTTTGCTCATGGTATGGACCTCCACGGATTGGACGGGAAGTGACCTACCCCCCGATTTAGGACCAGGGATTACGAGAGTGCCGTCGGCATTATAGCCCGAAGCTGGGGCGGTGGGGTGACGGGGCTCGGCACAGAAGCGATACGAGTTCCGCTAAGTGTCCCCTTTCGCTATGATTACGACACCCCGTTGGACTTTGACAACCGATCAACATCAAGATTCGAAATCCGGGGGAAGCCATGATCGACATACGGACCAAGCGCTTCTTGGCTCGCCTCGCGTCTGCGGTACTGCTCCTCGCGCCGCTGGCCCAGGCGCAAGCAAGCGGGCACGGCGCGGAGCGGCTCGGCGAGGTCAAGTTCCCGACCTCGTGCAGCGCCGAGGCGCAGCTTCCGTTCGACCGCGCCATGGCGCTCCAGCATTCCTTCTGGTACCGGGCCGCGCACGCCGCCTATTCCGAAGTGCTCAAGACCGACCCCTCCTGCGCCATCGCCTACTGGGGGATCGCGATGAGCCTTCTCTACAATCCGTTTTCGGCGCCGCCGGCGAAGAACCTTGGCGACGGGCTCGCCACCGTCGACCAGGGCAGGGCCGCCGGCGCGAAGACGGAGCGCGAACGCGATTACCTCGAAGCGATCGCGGCGTTCTATGGCGACCATGACAAGCTCGACCATCGCGCCCGGGTTGTTGCCTACCTCGCGGCGATGGAACGCCTTGGCGCGCGCTATCCCGACGACATCGAGGCTTCCATCTTCTACGCCCTCGCCCTCAACGTCGCGGCCCTGCCCACCGACAAGACCTTCGCCAATCAGCTCAAGGCGGCGGCGATCCTGGAGAAGATCTTTGCGGCGCAGCCGAACCACCCGGGGGTCGCCCATTATCTCATCCACACCTACGACTACCCGGCGCTCGCGCCCCACGGGGTCGCCGCCGCCCAACGCTACGCCAAGATCGCGCCGTCCGCGCCGCACGCGCAGCACATGCCCTCGCACATCTTCACGCGGCTCGGGCACTGGGACGACTCGATCGCCTCCAATATCGCCTCCGCCGAGGCGGCAAGAGCCGAGAACGAGCCCGGCGACCGGCTCCATGCGATGGACTATCTCGTCTATGCCTATTTGCAAACGGGGCGCGACCGCCGCGCGCGCGAAACGCTCGCCGAGATGAACGAGGCGACGGGCATCGATCCGGGCCGCTTCGGAAGTTTTTTCGCCCTCGCGGCCGCTTCGGCGCGGTACGCCATCGAACGCGGCGCGTGGTCGGAAGCCGCTTCGCTCGCGGTGCGGCCGAGCCGCTTCCTGTACGTCGACGCGATCACCCATTTTGCCAATGCGCTCGGACGGGCGCGCCTCAAGGACTCGACGGCCGCCAGGGAGGCGATCGCGAAACTGGCCGGTTCGGTTGGCAAGCTCCGCGAAGCCAAGGACGCCTACTGGGCGGAACAGGTCGCGATCCAGCACGAGATCGCCTCGGCGTGGCTGGCGCACGCGGAAGGCCGGTTCGACGACGCGCTGGACGCCATGCGCGCCGCCACGGACCTCGAGGATGGGACCGACAAGCATCCGGTAACGCCCGGCCCGCTCGCCCCGGCCCGCGAGCTGCTCGCAGAGATGCTCTTGGAGCGGGGCATGCCGGCCCTCGCCCTCGCCGCGTTCGAGGCCGTCCTCAAGAAGGAGCCCAACCGGTTCCGGGCCGTCCACGGCGCGGCGCAGGCGGCCGAGCGCGCGGGCGAGCGAGAAACGGCGAAGCGACATTTCGCGGCGCTGGTCGGCCTCGCGGCGTCGGCCGACACCGAGCGCCCGGAACTGGTTGCGGCCCGAGCGTATCTCGCCCGCAACTGAGCGCAGGATCGCTTCACCGCGCGCCAACGGGATTGACTTCCGGGGTGGCCGGCCGCACGGTTGCCCGGGGCTTGCCGCGAAAGGTTCGAGAGGATGAGCGACAAAGACTGGGCCGTCCTCGCCGCCCACCGGCCGGACCCGGGGAAGTGCGCCTTCGATCTCGGCCGTGCGCTGGCCTCGGTCGTCGCGGTCAGGTCGGAGATTCCGGATGACGCCTTCACGGCGCATATCCTCGGCACCGGGCGCGAGGGCCATGGCGTCTTGATCGGCGACGACGGCCTGGTGCTCACCATCGGCTACCTGGTCGTCGAGGCGCAAACCATCTGGCTCGCGGCCGAGGGCGGCCAGGTCGTGGCCGGGCACGCGGCGGGATACGACCAGGATACGGGCTTCGGCCTCGTCCAGGCGCTGGGGCGCCTGTCGGTGCCGCCCTTGCGCCTCGGCGACTCGGGCGCGGCCCGGGTCGGCGACCAAGTCATCATCGCCGGACACGGCGGCCTCAAGCGGGCGCTCTCGGCTCGCGTCGTCGCCAGACACGAATTCGCCGGCTACTGGGAGTACCTGCTCGAGGACGCCCTGTTCACCGCGCCGGCGCATCCGAGCTGGGGCGGCGCCGCGCTCATCGACGCCGACGGCGCGCTCCTGGGCATCGGCTCCTTGCGCCTCGAGGGGGCGCATGCCGGCGGGCATACGGAAGATATCAACATGTTCGTACCCATCGATGCGCTCAAGCCGATCCTCGCCGATCTGCGGCAGCTCGGCCGAACCAGGACACCGCCACGACCCTGGCTCGGCATGTACACGGTCGAGAATCTCGACCGGCTCGTGGTGGCCGGCCTGTCGACCGGCGGGCCCGCCCACAAGGCGGGGGTCGAGGTCGGCGACGTCGTCGCCGAGGTCAACGGCGAGCCGGTGCGCGAGCTATCGGCGATGTACCGGCAGATCTGGGCCGCCGGCGCGTCCGGGGCGGCGGTGCGCTTGAACCTGCGGCGCGAGGGCGCCGCCATTCCCATCACCGTCAAATCGGCGAGCCGCTACGATTTCCTCAAGGCGCCCAGCGTACACTGACCCCGGGCGAGCGCGTTCGCCCATGGAAAGGGAGAGCGAGCGATGTGGCTGAGGTCGCGAAAAAAACTCGACATACCGGCGCCCGCCGATGCGCTTCCCGGGCGCCAGCAACCCCTGCCGATCCCGGCGACCCATTTCGTCAACGGCAATCCGATGGCGTCGCCCTTTCCCGCCGGTCTCGAGACGGCGATGTTCGGGATGGGATGCTTCTGGGGCGCCGAGCGCGAGTTTTGGCGGCTCCCCGGCGTCTTCGCGACAGCGGTCGGGTACGCCGGCGGCGCCACGCCCAACCCGAGTTATGAGGAAGTTTGCACGGGCATGACCGGCCACAACGAGGTCGTGCGCGTCGTCTTCGATCCGCGCCGGCTCGGCTACGAAGCCCTGCTCAAGGTGTTCTGGGAGAGCCACGATCCGACCCAGGGCATGCGTCAGGGAAATGACGTCGGCACGCAATACCGGTCGGGCATCTATGTCGCTTCGCCGGCGCAGCGGCGCGCGGCCGAAGCCTCCCTCGCGGCCTTTCAGCAGGCTCTTACCAAGGCCGGCTTGGCGCGCATCACCACCGAGATCGTCGACGTCCCGGAGTTCTTCTACGCCGAGGAGTATCACCAGCAGTATCTCGCCAAGAACCCCGGCGGATATTGCGGGCTCGGCGGCACCGGCGTGGCCTGTCTGACGGGTGCGGCCGCACCGGCGCCGACCCGGCGATAGGTCTTGGTGCGCGGCGTCAATTCATCCGGCCGCGGAAGTACTCGCGCAACTGCCGCTCGCCGATATCGCAGCCCGGCGCGTAGACGGGCCGGGCGCGGGAAGGCCCATGCGGCACGCCCCGCCCAAGGCGCGCCGGGATGGCCGCGCCGCGCCGCGGGGCAAGCCCGGCGATCTCCAGGATCAGCTTCTTGCGGATGGCGGTGGCGAAGGTCGCGAACCCGTCGGCGACGATGACGAAGGCGCCGGGCCCGCCGATGACGCAGCCTTCGTAATAGAGGTCGAGGTCCGGCAAGCTCGGAAAATTCGACCGGTTCGGCCGGTCGTTGAGAATCGCCAGGCCGTTGATCGTGATGCCGGCGGCGAGCGCCCGGTCGCGCGCCAAGGCGACGAGCGCGCCCTGGTTGTTGGGGCCGTCGCCCGAGATGTCGATGACCCGGCGCGCGCCCTTGAAGCCGCCGGTGCCGAACAACGGCACGGCGAACTCGATGGCGCCGCTGATCGAGGTGCTCACCCCGCTCAGCGCCGGCGCGGCGGCGATCGCGGCGGCGAAGGAATGCGCGCTCGCCTGGTCGTGGATCGATGTCCAATCGACGACCAGCCGCCGATGTTCGGCCCCGGCCCATTCGACATAGGCCATGGCGACGCGCCCGAACGCGCCCTGCCGGACGGTATGGAGGACCAAGGGATCGGTGAGGGCCGCGACATAGCCGTGGCGCTGCAGCGTCGCCTCTTGGCGATCGATGCTGCCCGAGACGTCGACCGCGAGCACGAGCTCGAGATCGACCGGCTCGGCGGCGCTGGCCCAGCTCGCGGCGCCCGACGCCAGGCAAGCCGCCACGACCAGCCCGCCAAGGCACGAGGATGGGGTCAACGCAAACGCGCCCCAGGGGTGCGGGGACCGCCGGTCCGGGACAAGCCTATTTCCAGCCCTCGACGACGGGGTAGCGTCGCGCCCGGTCGGCGATGTCGGCGACCTTCTTGGGCCGCCCCGGGGACGCCGTCTCGCAGGCGCCCTGGTTGGCTTCGAGGAAGTCCCTGGCGACCGCGGCCGAGGAGCGCGAAATTGACGTTCTGCGGGATGTCGGTTGGCCGGCCGGCGACCACCGTCGCGCCGGGTTTGCTTACGATCGCGCCGACCTCGGTGCCGCCGCGCTCGAGCAGCGGCCCGCCGCTGTTGCCGGGCTCAACGGGCGCGGTCATCTGCAACCGGTTGGGGTCGTCGCAGATGCCGGCGAGCGCGCTCACCGTGCCGGTGGTGAGGCTCGCGCCCGAGGCCAACAGGCCGCGCAGCGGAAAGCCGTAGGCGATGATCTCCTCGCCCTGCCGCAGGGTGTGCTCGTCGCTGGTCCCGCTCGCGGATTGCGCGACGGCCGGGCCTGCCGCCGCACCGGCGAGGACCGTCGGTGCGACCACCAACGCCATGGCAAGGGTGCAAGGCTTCATGGCGGCACCTCCGTCGAGGCGGACAGTGTAGCGCCGCACCGCCCGCCGGCGCCAGCGCGGGGGCTGGCTCGACAAAGCCGCAGGCCGTAGCTACGATGGCAGCCCGGCTGGGGTAAGATCCCCCCGCCATTTCAGCGAACCGCAACAGGGAGATCGACATGGTCCGTAAATCCAGGGTCCTCGGCCTGGTGGCCGGGGCGGTCGTCTCGGCGCTGGCGATGGCCTCCGCCGGCGCCGAGCCCGCGCAGCGCGCGCAGGCGATGCCGAAAATCGTGCTCGGGATGAGCGGCTGGACCGGCTTCGCGCCGCTGTCGCTGGCCGAGAAGGACGGCCTGTTCAAGAAGCACGGCGTCGACGTCGAGATCAAGTTCGTGCCGCAGATGCAGCGCCACCTGGCGATGGCGGCGGGCGACCTCCAGGCCATCGCGACCACGGTCGACACCCACATCGCCTACACCGCGGCGGGCGTCAAGCTCACGCAGGTCCTGCTCCTCGACAAGTCGGATGGCGGCGACGGCATCGCCGTGCGCTCGTCGATCAAGACCGTCGCCGACCTCAAGGGCAAGACCGTGGCGGTCGACGGCGCGGGCACCACGCCGTACTTCACCCTCGCCTACATCCTCAAGCGCAACAACTTGACGCTCAAGGATGTCAACATCGTCAAATTCAGCCCCAAGGACGCCGCCACCTCGTTCGTCGCCGGCCAGCACGACGCCGTCGTCACCTACGAGCCCTACCTGTCGCAGATCCGCGCCATGCCGTCGGCCGGCTCGATCCTGGTCACCACCAAGGACTATCCGGTCGTGGTCGATACGCTCGCCTTCCAGCCCGAATTCATCGCCAAGAATCCGCGCCTGGTGCGCGCCGTGGTCGAAGGCTTCTTCGACGCGCTCGAGATGATCAAGGCCAATCCGGCCAGGTCCCACGAGATCATGGGCGCAGTGGTCAAGCAGGCGGGCACGGAGTTCGCCAAGTCGGCGTCCTTCATCGCCTGGCAGGACCGCAAGGCCAACAACGAATACTTCGCGAAGGAGATGCTGGCCTTCCTGCAATACGCGGCCGATCTCCAGAAGGAGGCCGGCGTCATCAAGGACATCCCCGACCTCAAGGCGATGATGGACGACCGCTTCCTCAAGCCGCAGTCCTGAACTCGCCCGTTTCGCCCCGCGTCGTGAAGGGGTTTTTCACGCCGCTCAAGCCGGTGTCCCCCGGGCTCCGCGTCATCCTGGGGACACTGTTTTTCGTCCTCTTCCTGCTGCTGTGGGCGGCCGTCACCTACGGCGGCGTGGTGCCGCCGCTGTTCCTCGCCAATCCCGGCAAGGCGCTCGATTCCGGCCTCGACCTGTTCGTCGAATACGGCTTCCTGTTCGACGTCTTGGTGACCATCTGGCGGGTGGTCGGCGGCTTCCTCATCGCGGCGGCGATCGGCGTCCCGCTCGGCATCGCCATGGGCGCCTTCAAGCCCGTCGAGGCGTTCTTCGAGCCGTTCATTTCCTTCGCCCGCTACCTGCCGGCCTCAGCCTTCATTCCGCTCTTGATCCTGTGGGCCGGCATCGGCGAGGCGCAGAAACTGTCGGTGATCTTCATCGGCTCGTTCTTTCAGATCGTGATCATGGTGGCGGTGATCGTCGGCTCGACGCGCCTCGACTTGGTGGAGGCGGCCTATACGCTTGGCGCCAAGCCGGCGGGCATCGTCAGGCGCGTCATGCTGCCGGCGGCGGCGCCGCAGATCGCCGAGTGCTTGCGCCTCGTCCTTGGCTGGGCGTGGACCTACGTGATCGTGGCCGAGCTGATCGGCGCGAGTTCCGGCATCGGGCATATGATCATGGACTCGCAGCGCCTGCTCGACACCGGCCAGATGATCTTCGGCATCCTGATGATCGGCGTCATCGGCCTGGTGTCGGATTTCCTGTTCAAGGAAGCGAACCAGCGCCTCTATCCTTGGTATGCCGGCGCATGAGCGAGCTCGGCATCGTGGGCGTGAGCCGCGTCTTTCGCGGGGTCAAGGGCCGCCCGCCGGTGCGGGCGCTCGAGCCGATCGATCTCGTCGTCGCCGACCGCGATTTCATCGTCATCCTCGGCCCGTCGGGTTGCGGGAAATCGACCCTGCTGCGCATCGTCGCCGGCCTCACCGAGCCGACCACGGGGACCGTCGTCCTGGACGGCGAGGAGGCCACCGGCCCCGGCGCCGACCGCGGCATGGTGTTCCAGTCCTACACGCTGTTCCCGTGGCTCAGCGTGCGCGACAACATCTGCTTCGGCCTGCGCGAGAAGGGCATGGCGAAGGCGCGGCAGGCCGAACGCGCCGATTTCTTCATCGGGCGCGTGGGCTTGCGCGGCTTCGAGGACCACTATCCGAAAATGCTGTCGGGCGGCATGCAGCAGCGCACCGCGCTGGCCCGCGCCCTTGCCAACGATCCCAAGATCCTGCTGCTCGACGAGCCGTTCGGCGCGCTCGACTACCAGACGCGGGCGCTGATGCAGGAGTTGCTGCTCGGGATCTGGGAGCTGGACCGCAAGACCGTGCTGTTCGTCACCCACGACATCGACGAGGCGATCTTCCTCGCCAGCCGCGTGGTCGTCATGTCGGCCCGGCCCGGGCGGGTCAAATGCGACATCGCGATCGACCTGCCGCATCCGCGCGATTACAAGATGAAGACCGCGCCCGAATTCGCCGCCTACAAGGCGCGGCTGACCGAGGAAATCCGCACCGAGGCGATCAAGACCCTGCGACTGCAGGGTTGAGCGCAAGCGGGCCGCATGCGCGACCGCTCACGGTCCCGTGCACCCTTTTTCCTCTGGCTTCAGGCGCTCGCGCGTGCTAGCTTGGCGCTCGCGTCCGGACAGGGAAGTCCGGTGAAGCGGCGTCCTGCCGCCAAGCCGGCGCTGCCCCCGCAACTGTGAGCGGCGAGACCACGGCCTCTTTTGCCACTGACCCCTGGTCGGGAAGGCGGCCGCAGGTCTGAGACCCCGAGCCAGGAGACCTCCCGGACGCGGCCTGGGCGGCATCGCCGCCCCGGCGGCCGGTTTCGTCCTCGGCGGGAGGATCTTTGGCTGATCCATTATCTGTCGCCAGCGCGACGGCATCCGGCAATTTCCTTCCGGCGCTCACGCTCGTCCTCGGCGGCGCGCGCTCAGGGAAAAGCGCGTATGCCGAGCGCCTCATCGAAGGCGCCCTGGCGCCCGGCGCCAGCGGGCTCTATCTCGCCACCGCCGCGGCGGGCGACGCCGAGATGGCGGCGCGCATCGCCGAGCATCGCGCCCGGCGCGGGCCGAGCTGGCGCTTGCGCGAGGAGCCGCTCGAGCTGGCGGGCGCGCTGGTGAGCGAGAGCCGCCGTCCGATCCTGGTCGATTGCCTCACCCTGTGGCTTTCCAACCTCATGGCCGCGGGCCGCGACGCCGCCGCCGAGAGCGGCCGGCTGGTGGCCGTCCTGGCGCGCCTGGAAGGACCGGTCGTGTTCGTCTCCAACGAGGTCGGGCTCGGCATCGTGCCCGACAACGCGCCAGCCCGCGCCTTCCGCGACCACGCCGGGCGCCTCCACCAGGCGGTCGGCGCCGCGGCCCAGCGGGTGGTGTTCATGGCCGCCGGCCTGCCGCTCGTCGTCAAGGATGGATAGGACGGCGATGCAGCTCGGCCCCCGCATCCCGGCCACGGTCGTCACCGGCTTCCTCGGCGCCGGCAAGACCAGTCTGCTGCGCCACCTGATTGCGCACGCCAACGGGGCGAGGATCGCGCTTATCATCAACGAGTTCGGCGAGCTCGGCATCGACCGCGAGCTGTTGCTCGGCTGCGGCCTCGCCGCAGCCTGCGAGGACGACCTGATCGAGCTCGCCAACGGCTGCATCTGCTGCACGGTCGCCGACGACTTCCTGCCGACCATCGGCCGGCTGCTCGACCGCCCGGCGCCGCCCGACCACATCGTCGTCGAGACCTCGGGCCTGGCGTTGCCCAAGCCGCTGGTGCGCGCCTTCGCCTGGCCCGAGGTCAAGTCGCGCACCACCGTCGACGGCGTGATCGCGATCATCGACGCCAGCGCGCTCGCCGCCGGCCGACTCGCCGATCCCCTCGCCGCCGCCCGCCAGGCGGACCCGGCCTTCCCGCACGACGACCCGCTCGCGGAGGTGTTCGCCGATCAGCTCGCCTGCGCCGATCTCGTCGTCCTCAACAAGACCGACCTCGTCGATCCGGCCCTGCTGCGCTCGCTCGAGGACGAACTCGCCGCCCGCTTGCGGCCCGGGGTCAAGCTCATCGCCGCGCGCTTCTGCGCCATCGCTCCCGCCGTCCTCCTCGGGCTGTCGGCGGCGGCCGAGGACGACCTTGCCGCGCGGCCGTCGCACGCCGACCTTACGGGCGAGCACGACCACGACGATTTCGAGAGCTTCGTCGTCGCCCCCGGCGCGGTCGCCGATCCCGGCCCCTTCGCGCGGCGCGTGCGCGCCGCCATCGCGTCGCACCAGATCCTGCGTGTGAAGGGCTTCCTCGACGTGCCCGGCAAGCCGATGCGGCTCGCCCTCCAGGGCGTCGGGCCGCGCCTCGAAACTTATTACGACCGCCCCTGGCGGCCGGACGAGAGACGCGCCGGCGCGCTTGTCGTCATCGGCCGCAAGGGGCTGGACCGCGCGGCCATCTCCGCGGCGCTTCGAGTTTAGGCGTCATGCACCTCCTCGCCACCCAGCCGGGAACGATCGCCGACGGCAGCGCCGCGGTCGATCTCGGCCAGAGCCCCGGCGACATCGTCGTGCTCACCGCCGCCGACAGCGAGATCGCGGCGCTGGCCGCGGCCCGGCGACGGCTTGAGGGCGAGCCGGGGTTGCCGTCGTTGCGGCTCGCCAACCTCCTGCGCCTGTCTCACAACCTGTCGGTCGACCTTTATGTCGACAAGGTCATCGAGCGGGCCCGGCTGGTGGTGGTCCGGCTGTTGGGCGGGCGCGGCTACTGGCCCTACGGCGTCGACCGCCTGGTTGCCGCCTGCCGCGAGGGCGGGATTCCGCTCGCCCTCTTGCCCGGCGACGACCAGCCCGATCCGGAGCTTGCCGAGCGCTCGACGCTGGCGCCCGAGATCGCCCACCGGCTGTGGCAGTACCTCGTCCATGGCGGCCCCGAGAACGCGGCCGGGTTCCTCGCCGCCGCCGCCGCCGCGATCGGCGTCCCGACCCAGTGGCGCGAGCCGGCGCCCATGCTCGCCGCCGGACTTTATTGGCCCGCCGCCAGCCGACCGAGCCTCGCCGACATCGAGCGCCGCTGGCGGCCCGGCGCCACGGTCGCGATCGTCTTCTACCGCGCCCTCGTGCAGGCCGCCGACACCGGCACCATCGACGCCCTCATCGACGCCCTCGGCCGGGCCGGCCTCAATGCCTTGCCGCTGTTCGTGACCAGCCTCAAGGACCGCCTCGCCGCGGCGACACTCGCCGCGCTGTTCGCCGAGGCGCCGCCCGCTGCGATCCTCAACTTGACCGGCTTCGCGCTCGCCGGCGCCAGCGGCGGCGATCCGCTCGCGGCCCCGGATTGCCCGGTCCTGCAGATCGCGCTCGCCGGCGGCACGGCGGCGGCGTGGCGCGCCGCCACAAGCGGGCTCGCGCCCCGCGACATCGCCATGTCGGTAGCCTTGCCCGAGCTCGACGGCCGCATCTTCTCGCGCGCCGTCGCCTTCAAGGCGCCGCGCCGGCGCGACCGGCTCAGCGAGGCCGAGCTGGTCGGGTACGCGCCGCTTCCCGATCGCGTGACCTTCGTCGCCGAGCTCGCCGCCGCCTGGACCCGCCTGGCCGCCAAGCCGGCGCACGCGCGCCGGATCGCGGTCGTGCTCGCCAACTACCCCAACCGCGACGGGCGCATCGGCAACGGCGTCGGCCTCGACACGCCGGCCTCGGTGGTGGGCGTGCTGAAGGTTCTCTCCCAGCGCGGCTACCGCGTCGACGGGGCGCCTGGCGATGGGGCGGAGCTGATCTCCCGCCTGCTCGCCGGCCCGACCAACGATCCCGGCCGGCCGTTCGCGGACGGCGCGGGCGAGTTCCTGGCGCTCGCCGATTACGCGGAATTTTTCGCCGGCCTGCCGGCGGCGCTTCAGGCCAAGGTGAGCGGGCGCTGGGGCGAGCCGGACCGCGATCCTTGCTTCCGGTCGGGCGGCTTCCGGCTCGGCATCTTCCGTTGCGCCAACCTGGCGATCTGCCTGCAGCCGGCGCGCGGCTACAACCTCGACCCCAAGCGCAGCTACCACGACCCCGACTTGGCCCCGCCCCATTCCTATCTCGCCTTCTACGCCTGGGCGAGGCGCCGGTTCCAAGCCGACGCCGTCATCCATTTCGGCAAGCACGGCAATCTCGAATGGCTGCCGGGCAAGGCGCTGGCGCTGTCGGGGGAGTGTTTTCCCGAGGCGGCGCTGGGCCCGACGCCGCATCTCTATCCCTTCATCGTCAACGACCCCGGCGAGGGCACGCAGGCCAAGCGCCGGGCGGGCGCGGTGATCGTCGATCACTTGACCCCGCCCCTGACCCGCGCCGGCAGCTACGGGCCGCTCGCCGCCTTGGAGACACTGGTCGACGAATACTACCAGGCGACCGGCCTCGATCCGCGCCGCACCACGGCCCTCGCCGGCGAGATTCGCGACCTCGCCGCGTCGACCGGGATCGGCCGCGACTGCGGCATCGCCGAGGCCGAGCCGGCGGCGAGCGCGCTGGTCAAGCTCGATGCCTGGCTGTGCGAGATCAAGGACATGCAGATCCGCGACGGCCTGCACGTGTTCGGCGAGGCGCCGGCGGACGATCGCCTGGTCGAGCTCGCGCTGGCCATCGCGCGGGTCCCGCGCGGCGGGGGACAAGGGCGCGAAGCCTCGCTCCTGCGCGCCCTCGCCGCCGATCTCGGGCTGGCGTTCGATCCCCTCGACTGCGCGCTCGCCGCCCCGTGGACGGGCCCGCGTCCTGCGGCGCTCGCCGAGGGCGGCCCATGGCGGACCAACGGCGATGCGATCGAGCGCCTCGAGCGCCTGGCGCACGACCTCGTCGCCCGAACGCGCGCCCCGGCGCCGGGCTGGACTCGCGCCGGCGCGGTGCTGGACTGGATCGCTGGCGACCTCGTTCCCGCCATAACGGCCTCGGGCGAGGCCGAGATCGCCGGGCTGCTGCGCGGTCTCGACGGGCGGCGCGTGGCGGCGGGTCCGGCCGGCGCACCGACGCGCGGCCGGCCCGAGGTCCTGCCGACCGGGCGCAACTTCTATTCGCTCGACCCGCGTTCGGTGCCCACGCCTTCGGCCTGGCTGATCGGCTGGAAGTCGGCCGAGCTCCTGCTCGCGCGCCACCTCCAGGACCATGGCGCCTGGCCGACCAGCCTCGCGCTGTCGGCCTGGGGGACCAGCAACATGCGCACCGGCGGCGACGACATCGCCCAGGCGATGGCGCTGATCGGCACCCGGCCGACCTGGGACGCGGGCACGCGCCGGGTCACCGGCTTCGAGATCCTGCCGCCCTCGGTCCTCGACCGGCCGCGCATCGATGTGACGCTCAGGGTCTCGGGATTCTTCCGCGACGCCTTCGCCAATTTGATCGACCTTTACGACTCGGCGGCGCGCGCGGTGGCGGCGCTCGACGAGCCGGCGGCCATCAACCCGCTAGGCCCTCAGGTGCGGGCCGAGGCGCTAGCGCTCGCCGCCGCCGGGGCCGACCCCGAAGCGGCGGCCAGGCGCGCCGGCGCGCGCGTCTTCGGCTCGAAGCCGGGCGCCTACGGGGCCGGGCTGCAGGCGCTCATCGACGAGCGCGGGTGGGAGAGCGCCGACGACCTCGCGCGCGCCTATCTCACCTGGGGCGGCTATGCCTACGGCGGCGGCGCCGACGGCGAGGCGGCGCACGAGGCGTTCGCCCGCCGGCTCGGCCGCGTGCAGGCGGTGGTCCACAACCAGGACAACCGCGAGCACGATCTTCTCGACAGCGACGATTACTACCAGTTCGAGGGCGGGCTGGCGGCCGCGGTCCGGCACCTGTCGGGCCGCGCGCCGGCGGTCTACCACAACGACCATTCGCGCCCCGAGACGCCGAAGATCCGGACCCTCGAGGAAGAGGTCGCGCGCACGCTCCGCGCCCGCGTGGTCAATCCCAAATGGATCGCCGGCGTCATGCGCCACGGCTACAAGGGGGCGTTCGAGATGGCGGCGACGGTCGATTACCTGTTCGCCTTCGCGGCGACGGCGGGCGCCGTGCGCGACCACCATTTCGACGCCGTGTTCGAGGCCTATATCGGCGACGAGGCCGTGCGCGCCTTCCTCGCCGCCGCCAACCCCGACGCGCTCGCCGAGATGAGCGAGCGGCTGCTCGAGGCCGAGGCGCGCGGCCTGTGGCGCCCGCGCTCGAACAGCGCCCACGACCTGCTCGCCGGTATGGCGCGCCGGCGGCAGCCGGCCGAGGTTCCCGCCCCTACCCAGGGAACAGCGTCGCCCTCTTTCGTAGGGGCGGGTCTTCGACCCCGGGCGGGTTCAAAACCCGCCCCTACGCGGCCAACCGCGAGGACTCCATGACCGACGAGACCGCGGCCGCGCACCAGGCCAAGATGGCGCGCATCAAGGCGGCGCGCGACCGCATGATGGCGACCAAGACCCAAGACCGCGGCGTGTTCATCGTCTTGACCGGCAAGGGCAAGGGCAAATCGTCCTCGGCCTTCGGCATGGTAATGCGCGCCTTGGGCCACGGCATGCGGGTCGGCATCGTCCAGTTCATCAAGGGCGCCTGGGAGACCGGCGAAGCCAAGTTCCTTGGCCGCTTCCCGGAGCTGGTGACCATCAAGGTCATGGGCGAGGGCTTCACCTGGGAGACCCAGGACCGCGCGCGCGACATCGCCGCCGCCGGGCGCGCCTTGGCGGCCGCGCGCGAGATGCTCGCCGATCCCTCCTTGCGCCTGGTGGTGCTCGACGAGCTCAACGTCGCGTTGCGTTACGCTTACCTCGATCTCGCGCCCGTGCTCGCCGCGCTCGCCGCCAGGCCGCGGGACCAGCACGTCGTGGTCACCGGACGCAACGCGGCGCCCGAGATGATCGCCGCCGCCGATCTCGTCACCGAGATGACCCTCGTCAAGCATCCGTTCCGCGCCGGCCTCAAGGCCCAGAAGGGGGTCGAGTTCTGACCCCGCCAGGGAGGAAGAGGATGGCCGCTCGTTCCCGCCGGCGCGTGCCGGCGGTGATGCTGCAAGGCACCGGCTCGCATGTCGGCAAGTCGCTCGTGGTCGCCGGACTCGCCCGCGCGTTCGCGCAGGACGGGCTTGCGGTGCGGCCCTTCAAGCCGCAGAACATGTCGAACAACGCCGCGCTTGCCAGCGGCGGCGAGATCGGCCGCGCCCAGGCGCTCCAGGCGCGGGCCTGCCGGGTTCCGCCCTCGGTCGACATGAACCCGGTGCTGCTCAAGCCGCAGTCGGAGTCCGGCTGCCAGCTGGTCGTTCAAGGAAGGGTCGAGGGCGTGGCCGCGGCCGCCGACTACCACGCCCTCAAGCCGCGACTGCTGCCCCGCGTGCTGGCCAGTTTCCGGCGGCTCTCGCAGGGCGCAGACCTGGTGTTGGTCGAGGGCGCCGGCAGCCCCGCCGAGGTCAATCTGCGGGCCGGCGACATCGCCAACATGGGCTTCGCCGAGGCCGCCCAGGTGCCGGTCATCCTTATTGCCGACGTCGAGCGCGGCGGTGCCATTGCCAGCCTGGTTGGCACGCTGGCCCTGCTCGCCGCCGCCGAGCGCGCGCGCATCAAGGGGTTCATCGTCAACAAGTTCCGCGGCGACCCGGCCCTGTTCGCGGCGGCCATGGCGGCAATCCGCGCGCGGACCGGACTGGCGCCCTTGGGCCTCGTGCCGTGGTTCGAGGAGGCGCGGCGCCTGCCGGAAGAGGACTCGGTCGGCCTCGACGGCAAGTTCGCGCCGCCGCGGGCGAACGCCCTCAAGATCGCCGTGCCGCGCCTGCCGCGGATCGCAAATTTCGACGATCTCGACCCGCTCGCCGGCGAAGCGGATGTGGCGATCGAGGTCGTCCCGCCGGGCCGCGCCCTGCCCGGCGATGCGGATATGATCCTGTTGGCGGGCTCGAAGGCGACCATCGCCGATCTCGCCGCGCTGCGCGCGCAGGGCTGGGACATCGACCTTGCCGCGCACGTGCGGCGCGGCGGCCGCGTGCTCGGCCTGTGCGGGGGGTACCAGATGCTGGGCCGGCGGATCGCCGATCCCAAGGGAATCGAAGGGCCGGCCGGCGCGGTCCCCGGCCTCGGCCTGCTCGACGTCGAGACCGTGCTCGCGCCCGACAAGCGGCTTCGAGAGGTGAACGCGCGCGACCGCCTGACGGGGGAGCTCGTCCGCGGCTATGAAATGCACTTAGGCGTGACCACCGGTCGCGACGCGGCGCGGCCGATGCTGCTGTTCGACGGCAAGGCCCCGCGGCCGGAAGGGGCGCGCAGCTCCGATGGGCGCATCGAAGGCTGTTACCTGCACGGCCTGTTCGCCGCCGATGGCTTCCGGCGCGCCTGGCTCGACCGGTTGCGCGGCGCGCGCGGCCTCTCACAGCGCGGCCTGCTCGATTACGAGGCCGAGATCGAGGCCGTGCTCGACCGCCTGGCGGGCCATCTGCGCGGCGCCCTCGACCTCGAGCGCATCCTGGAGATCGCCCGTGCGCGCTGACGCCTTCGCGGTTCGCGGCATCAAAGCTTCGCGTTCACGCCCGCCAGGCCGCGAGCCCGAGCGCCAGCGCGCCGATCAACGCCGCGTGCACAAGGCAGGCCACCGCATAAAGGTAAAGGGCGCGCCTGATGTCCGGCGGGCCGGCGCGCGCGCGCCCGTCGCCGATCCAGGGATCGTTCACCGGCTCCTCGCCGTAGCGCCGCGGGCCGGCGAGCGCCAGGCCGAGCGCGCCGGCGACGGCGCCCTCGGGCCAGCCGGCGTTGGCCGAGCGATGCTTGGCGGCGTCGCGGACCATCACCTTGAGGGCGGCGAGCGGGCGCGCGGTCGGCGCGACGAGCGCGGCCATGGCGAGGACGAGGCCCGACAGCCGCGCGGGAATGAAACTCAGCGCCGTGTCGAGCCGCGCCGCCGCCGCCCCGAAGGCGAGGTAGCGGGGCGAGCGATGGCCGATCATGCTGTCGAGCGTATTGACGGCCTTGTAGGCCAAGAGACCGGGCAGGCCCAGGACCACGTACCAGAACGCCGGCGCCACCACCCCGTCGCAAAAATTCTCCGCCAGCGATTCGATGGCGGCGCGCGCCACGCCATGCTCGTCGAGGCCGCCGGTATCGCGGCCGACGATATGGCCGACCGCCAGGCGCGCGCCCGCGAGCCCGCCGACCTCGAGTGCGCGCTCGACCGCCGCCACGTGGTCGTAGAGCGAACGCTGGGCGATGAGAATCGCGGCCAGCGCCAGTTCGACCGCCCATCCCCAGGCGAAGCGGCGCGTCAGCACAAGGACGAGCCAGCCCATCGCGAGCGCGAGCGCCGCCACGGCCATCGCCAGCGCTGCCCCGCGTGCCGTGAGCATCGCCTGGCCGCGCTGGGCGCGGTTGAGACGCCGCTCGAGCGCGCCGATCAGTCGGCCCAGCGCCGCGACGGGATGCGGGACGTGACGGAAGACGGCCGGCAGGTCGCCGATCACCGCATCGAGCGCGAGCGCCGCCATCAGAATGAACAACGGATCGATCGCCGCTTCCGGCACCAGCTGGGGCATGGCCGCCAACATGGCCGGGATGCCCAAGGGCGTCAATGATCAGCGACGATTTGCGGCAGGAGAGCGATGTGAGAAGCGATACCGCCGTACTCATTTGCGGCCACGGCAGCCGCGACCCCGAGGCGATCGCCGAGTTCGAGGCGATGGCCGCCCGCCTTCGCGCGCGGCTGCTGCAGTACCGGGTGGCCGCCGCCTATCTCGAATTCGCGCGGCCGATCATCCGCGACGGCCTCGAGGCGCTCAAGGCCGAAGGCGCCTCGCGCATCCTCGCGCTGCCGGGCATGCTGTTCGCGGCCGGCCACGTCAAGAACGACCTGCCCTGGGAGCTCAACAGCTTCGCCGCCCAAAACCCCGGCCTTCGGGTCGACTACGGGCGCGATCTGGCGATCGACGTGAAGCTGCTCGAGGCCGCGCGGGCACGCATCGAGGCGGCGGAGGAAGCGTCCCGGCGCCGGGTCGAGCGGGCGGAGACGCTGCTGCTGGTGGTCGGGCGCGGCACCAACGATCCCGACGCCAATTCCAACATCGCCAAGGTCGCGCGCATGCTGTGGGAAGGGATGCGCTTCGGCTGGGCCGAGATCGCCTTCAGCGGCGTCGCGCATCCGCGGGTCGATGCGGCGCTGACGCGCGCGGTGCGGCTCGGCTTCCCCCGCATCATCGTGTTCCCCTATTTCCTGTTCACCGGCGTCCTCGTCAAGCGCATCTACCGGGCGAGCGACGCCGCCGCCGCGGTCCACCGCGACATCGAGTTCCTGAAGGCCGATTACCTCAAGGACCACGAGCTGGTGCTGGAGGCCTTCGCCGACCGCGTCGGCGAAATCCTGACCGGGGACAACGTCATGAACTGCCGGCTGTGCAAGTACCGCGCGCTCGTGATCGGCTACGAGGGCCATGTCGGCGCGCCGCAGATGGGCCACCATTTGCACGTGCGGGGCATCGGCACCGTGGGCGATCGCGCCCCTGGGCGCCATGATCACGATCACGCTCACCGCCACGACCGCCGTCCCGGCCCGCCCGACGACTGAACCGGATCCTGGGAGTCGCATGAATGATCCACTACCTCCGCGATCCGGCCGAGATCCAGCGCCGCTCCTTGGCCGCGGTTCGCGCCGAGGCCGACCTCTCGGCGCTGCCGCCCGAGCTCGGCGACATCGCGGTGCGCCTCATTCATGCCTGCGGCATGACCGACATCGTCGCCGACCTCGCCTTCTCGAGCGATGTCGCCGCCGTCGCCCGCGCCGCGCTGGCGGCCGGCCGCCCCGTGCTGGTCGATGCGCGCATGGTCCTCCACGGCATCGCGCCCGGGACCCCGGTGATCTGCACCCTCGATGAGGCGCCGGCAGGCCCGACCACCCGCGCGGCGGCCGCGGTCGAGGGCTGGCGCCCGCACCTTGGGGGCGCCGTGGTCGCCATCGGCAACGCGCCCACAGCGCTGTTCCGCCTCCTCGAGCTCATCGACGAGGGCGCCCCACGACCGGCCGCCATTCTCGCCTTTCCAGTGGGCTTCGTGGGCGCCGCCGAAGCCAAGGCCGAGCTCGCGGCCAACCCGCGCGGCGTGCCCTACTTGACGCTCAAGGGCCGCCGGGGGGGGAGCGCGATGGCGGCGGCCGCGGTCAACGCGCTGTTGTCGCCCGCGCCATGACGCCCTGGCTCGCGGTCATCGGGGTGGGCGAGGACGGGCTGGCGGGCCTGAGCCCAGGCGCGCGAACGCTGATCGACACCGCCGAGCTCGTGGTCGGCGGCGAGCGCCATCTCGCCATGCTGCCGGCAAGCGGGCCTGAGCGCCTGGCCTGGGCGAGTCCGCTTCAGGCCACGGTGGCGGCGATCGCTGGGCGGCGCGGCCGGCCGGTGGCGGTGCTGGCGAGCGGCGATCCGATGTGGTTCGGCGTCGGCGTGACGCTTGCAAGCACCTTCCCGGCCGAGGAGATGGTCATCCTGCCGCAGCCGAGCGCCTTCACGCTCGCCGCCGCAAGACTCGCCTGGCCGCTCGCGGCGGTCGAGACGCTGACCCTGCACGGGCGTCCCTTGGACCTGCTCGCCCTCCATCTCGCGCCGGGCGCGCGGCTCCTGGTCTTGAGCGCGGACGGCGCCACGCCGGCGGCCGTGGCCGCCTATTTGCGCGAGCGCGGCTGGGGCTTGAGCGCGCTCAGCGTGCTCGAGCGCATGGGGGGGCCGAACGAGCGGCGCATCGAGGGCACCGCCGCGACCTGGACGCCTGCGCGCGTGGCTGACCTCAATACGCTCGCCATCGAGTGCCGGCCGGGCCCCGAGGCCAAGATCCTGCCGCGGGTCCCGGGCTTGCCCGACGAGGCCTTCGCCCATGACGGCCAGATCACCAAGCGCGAGGTGCGCGCCGCGACCCTGGCGGCGCTCGCGCCCCTCCCCGACCAGATGCTGTGGGATGTCGGCGCCGGCGCCGGTTCCATTGCCATCGAGTGGATGCGCGCGGCGCGCGGGGCGCGCGCGGTCACCATCGAGCGCGAGAGGGCGCGCCTGGCGCTCATCGCCCGCAATGCCGCCGCCCTCGGCGTGCCGTCCCTCGAGCTCGTCGACGGGGCGGCGCCGGAAGCCCTCGCCGGGCTCAAGGCGCCAGATGCAGTGTTCATTGGCGGCGGCTTGTCGGCGCCCGGCCTGATCGAGGCCTGCTGGTCAGCGCTCCGGCCCGGCGGGCGGCTGGTCGCCAACGCCGTGACGCTGGAAGGCGAGGCGGCGCTCGTCGAATGGCATCGTAAAGTCGGCGGCAGCCTTACCCGAATCGCCGTAACGCGCGTCGAGCCCCGCGGCGAGTTTCAGGGCTGGAAGCCACTGGCGCCCGTAACCCAATGGTGCGCGGTGAAGCCGTGAATTCCACCCTCTACGGCATCGGCGTCGGTCCCGGCGACCCGGAATTGCTGACGCTCAAGGCGCTGCGGCTCATCCGGGCCTGTCCGGTGCTCGCCTACATGGCGCCCGAGCAAGGCGATAGTCTCGCCCGGGCGGTCGCCGCCCCGCATCTGCCCGGCGGCCAGGTCGAGGTCGCGATCCGCATGCCGCTCGCGCCCGACCGCTTCCCCTCCGGCCCGGTGTTCGAGCGCGCCGCGGCCGCGCTCGGCGCCCATCTCGATGCCGGCCGCGACGTGGCGGCGCTGTGCCTCGGCGACCCGTTCCTCTACGGCTCGTTCATGTATCTTTTCGCCCGCCTTTGCGCCTCGCACCGCGTGGCGGTCGTCCCCGGCGTGTCCTCGCTGATGGCCGCCGCCGCCGCGCTCGGCCGGCCGCTCGCCGCCCGCGACGACGTGCTGTGCGTCATCCCGGCGAGCCTCCCCGATGCGGCGATCGCGGCGAGGCTCGCGGCTTGCGAGGGCGCGGCGATCGTCAAGCTCGGCCGGCATTTCGCGCGCATCCGCGCGCTCTTGGAGCGCGCCGGTCTCGCCCAGGCGGCGCGCTACATCGAGCATGCGAGCATGGCGAACGAGCGCCAGCCCCCGCTCGCTGAGATCGACCCGGCTGGCGTGCCCTATTTCTCGCTCATCCTGGTCCATCGCCGCGGCGAGGCCTGGCGATGAATCCGCCGGTCCTGGTCGCGCTCACGGCCCGCGGCGGCGCGCTCGCCCGGCGGCTCCAGGCCGCCTTGCCCGGCGCTTTGCTGCACGGCCTTGGTCCCCGGGTCGCCGGGGCCGAGGTCGCGTTCGAAGATACCGGGGCGCATCTGCGCCGCCTGTTCGCCGACCGCCATCCCATCGTCGGCATTTGCGCCTCCGGCATCCTCATCCGCGCGCTCGCGCCCCTCCTCGCCGACAAGGGCGAGGAACCGCCGGTCATCGCGCTGGCCGAGGACGGCAGCGCCGCGGTGCCGCTGCTGGGCGGCCATCGCGGCGCCAACCAGCTGGCGCGCCGCATCGCCGGCGCGCTCGGCGGGACCGCCGCCATCACCACCGCGGGCGAGATCGCGCTCGGGCTCGCCCTCGACGACCCGCCCGCCGGCTGGCGGATCGCCAATCCCGGCGCGCTCAAGACGCTGTCCGCCGCGCTCCTCGCCGGCGCCGAGGTGGCCCTGCGGGTGGAGGCCGGCGAGGCATCGTGGTTGACCAGCCGCATAGAGTTCGCCCGCGCGGCCGGCCTGCAGATCCGGGTCACCGAGCGCGCGGTGGCCGGGGACGAGCGCACGCTGGTCTTCCATCCGCCGGTGCTCGCGCTCGGGGTGGGCGGCGAGCGCGGCGTGGAGGCGCGCGAGCTCGAGGCCCTGGTCCGCCGCACGCTGGCCGCGGGCGGCCTCGCGCCCGGCGCGCTGGCGTGCGTGGCCAGCATCGACCTCAAGGAGGACGAGCCGGCGGTGCACGCGCTCGCCGCCTCGCTGGGCGTGCCGGCGCGGTTCTTCCCGGCCACCCGCCTGGCCCAAGAGGCGCCGCGCCTCAAGACCCCGTCGGCGGCGGTCCGGCGCGCGACCGGATGTCCCGGGGTGGCCGAGGGCGCGGCGCTGGCCGCGGCCGGGCCGCAAGCCGTGCTCGTCGCGCCCAAGGTCAAGTCGGCGCGCGCCACCTGCGCGCTGGCGCTGAGCCCGCGGCCGATCGATCCGTTCGCGGTCGGCCGCGCGCGCGCCCGCCTGGCCATCGTTGGCATCGGCCCGGGCGATGCCGGCTGGCGCACGCCCGAGGCATCGGCCGCGCTCGCGGCGGCCAGCGATATCGTCGGCTACGGCCTCTATCTCGACCTCCTCGGCGAGGAGATCGCCGGCAAGACGCGGCACACCAGCGCGCTCGGCGAGGAGGAGGCGAGGGTCAAGACCGCGCTCGGGCTGGCGGCGGAGGGCCGCGCGGTGGCGCTGGTGTCGTCGGGCGACGCCGGCATATACGGGCTCGGCGCGCTCGCCTTCGAGCTCATCGAGCGCGCCCCGGCCCCGGCCTGGCGGCGGATCGAGGTCCATGTGTGCCCGGGCGTGTCGGCCGCGCAGGCGGCCGCCGCGCGCGCCGGCGCGCCGCTCGGCCACGATTTCTGCGCCATCTCGCTGTCCGACCTGTTGACGCCGTGGGCGACGATCGCCCGGCGGCTCGAGGCCGCGAGCGCAGCCGATTTCGTGGTCGCGCTCTACAATCCCGCCTCCGGCCGCCGCCGCGATCAGCTCGCCCGGGCCCGCGACATCCTGCTCGCCCACCGCGCGCCCGACACGCCGGTGGTGCTCGCCCGCAATGTGGGGCGCCCCGGCGAGACCGTCGCGACCGTGAGGCTCGCCGACTTGGCCGCCGCGGCGGTCGACATGCTGACGCTGGTGCTGATCGGCAACTCGCAAACGCGGCGGATCGAGCACGCGGGCGGGACCTTCGTCTACACGCCGCGCGGCTACGCCGTAAAGCGCGGCCGGCGGAGCTCATGAGCGTCCACTTCATCGGCGCCGGGCCGGGCGCGCCCGACCTCATCACCGTGCGCGGGCGCGAGCTCATCCGGCACGCGCAAGTGGTCCTCTACGCCGGCTCGCTGGTTCCAAGCGCGGTGGTCGCCGAGGCGCCAGCGGGCGCCCGGGTCATCGATACCGCGCCCTTGGACCTCGAGGCGATCGTCGCCGAAATGGCCGCCGCGCACGCGGCCGGGCTCGAGGTGGCGCGCGTGCATTCGGGCGACCCGTCGCTCTATGGGGCGATGGCTGAGCAGATGCGAGCGCTCGATGCGCTTGCCATCCCCTACGACGTGACGCCGGGCGTGCCCGCCTATGCCGCCACCGCCGCGGCGCTCAAGACCGAGCTCACGCTCCCCGGCATCAGCCAGACCTTGATCCTGACCCGCACCGCACGGCGCGCCTCGCCGGTGCCGGCGGCCGAGGACCTGAAGCGCCTGACGAGCAGCCGCGCCACGCTCGCGATCCACCTGTCGATCGCCAACCTCGCCCTGATCGTGCGCGAGCTCACTCCGCTCTACGGCGCCGATTGCCCGGCCGTGATCGCCCACCGGGTGTCGTGGCCCGACCAGCGCATCCTCCGCGGCACGCTCGCCGACATCCGCGCCAAGGCCAAGGCCGCACGATTGACGCGCACCGCCCTCATCCTGGTCGGGCGGACATTGGCCGAGCGGCCCGACTTCGCGTTGAGCCGGCTCTACGCCGCCGACCACCACCACGTGCTGCGGCCGCGTCGGCGCGGCGGCACGAAAGGTTAGGCCGGGCCGGACAGGCTCCGAGGCGAGGCCAGCATCCCCGGCCGTCCCCTTGGATGAGTTGGATAAAATTTGTTTTATTGGGATGACATGCAGGGCCATCCTTGATAAGATACATTTTATAATATAGCTGATACAACGTTATCATAAAATAGGTTTTATCATGGCGACGAAGTCGTGGGGTAAGGTCTACTTCCAGGACGTGTTCGCCGGGCTGCTGGAGCAGCAGCCGGGCGGGCGCTTCGCCTTTACCTACGACCCAAGCTATCTCGCCAGTCGCCAACCGGCAATCGCGCACACCCTGCCGCTTCAGGATCGACCCCATTCTTGTGAGGCCGGCCTTCACCCGTTCTTCGACAACCTGGTTGCCGAAGGCTGGCTACGCAACGCCCAGGCCCGCGCGCTCGGCGTCAACCGTGATAATCGCTTCGCCCTGCTGCTGGCCTTCGGGCAGGACTGCGCCGGAGCCGTATCCGTCCTCGACCCGGAGCCGCCCGCAGACTTGAAGATCGATCTTGACGATGCCGAGGCATTGGCGGCCTTAGCGAGTCGCGCCTCCCTCTCCGGTACGCAGCCCAAGTTGCTCGCCGTCAAGGCGGCGACCGGATTCCGACCCGCGCGGGCCGGCGAGGTCAGCACGCATGTCGCCAAGCTGCCCTCCGGCCAACTGCCGGGCCTCGTCGAGATCGAGTTCCTGACCACGCTCGCATACCGCGCGCTACTCCCCGGCGATGCCATCGTCGCGACGGAGATCGCGCCGCTCGGCAATGTCGCCGCCGAAGCCTTGATGGTCAGGCGCTTCGACCGCACGGCTGCCGGTCGAAAGCTGCATTTCGAGGAATTCGCCCAACTCCTCGGTCGGCCGTCGGAGTCCAAGTACGAGGGCGCTTACGAGGACATGGGCCGTTTCATCCGCGCGACGCCCTCCTGCATCCCGCTGGAGGCCGAGCGCCTTTATCGTCGGATTCTTGCCTGCATCCTCACCGGGAACACCGACGCGCACTCCAAGAACTTCGCGATGTTGCACACGCTCGACGGGCTGCGGCTGGCCCCGGCCTACGATCTCGTGGCGGCATCGCTTTACAAGGACTACCAGAGGCTGGCGCTCGCTCTCGGAGGGGCCAGCGATCTCAGAATCGGAGGAGTCCAGCCCACGCATATCATCGCGCTCGGCGCGGGATTCGACCTCGGCGCGGGAGCGATACGACTGGCCGTCGAGGACATCGGCAAGCGCATGGAGGCGGCGAGCGATGGCGTCAATGAGAGTACCGTCGCGGATGCGGCGCTGCGGGACAAACTGATCGACCGGATGGAAAAACGATGGACGGGAACCTTCGCATCAATTGGGCAGCTCTTGTCGAGGAGGCGAAGCAGAGGCGGAAGGCACAGGGTATTACCCAAAAACGACTCGCCGAGATAGCCAACGTCAGCACGCCGACCGTGTCGCGGTTCGAGGGCGGGGAAAAGGACATCCAGCTCTCGTCCGCATTGGCGATCCTCACGGTCTTGGGAATGACGGATCGTCGCACGTTGATCTTCCCGGACTCGAATCCCAGGTACGAGGACGATCGGAACCGCCTGGCCTTCGATGGCCGGGATGGCGATACGACCATTGTCTGCCGCATCGGCAAGACGGCTCTTGCCGAGCATACCGGCTTCCACGGGAACGACATGATGAAAGGCTTCGAGGCCCATCGGTCCGTCATCGAGCACCTCGCTCGACGAAAATACCTGTCAGGTCAAGTCGAGGCGGATGGGTCCGTATTTATCGACCGCAAGGACGACTGAACCTTCCCCTGCGGAATGCGGCCCGAGTTCGCGTTGCGCCGCCTCTACGCCGCCGACCATCACCACGTGGCTCGCGGCCGCGGCGGCGCGAGGCGACGAAACTCTAGCTCCTAGTCCCTTGAATCGCAGGTCGGCGAGCGGCTCCTTCCAATGGGACCAAATTCGGACTATATTTTGGTCTTAATCGGACGGGAGCCGGCGATGAAACTCTCCGAGCAGGTCAAGCCGATCAGCTATCTCAAGGCCCATGCCCGGGAAGTCATCCGCGGGCTTGCCGAGCACCAGAAACCCGTCATCATGACCCTGCATGGCAAGGCGAAGGCGGTTCTGCAGGATATCGCGAGCTACGAGCAGACCCAGGAAACCCTGGCTCTGCTGAAGATACTCGCGCTCGCCGGCAGAGGCGTCAAAGAGGGTAAGGTTCGGCCGGCCCGCGCAGCGTTCGCGCGCATCCGCGGCCGCGGCAAGGGATAAGCGCCGCAGTGCCATTCGCGGTTTTCCTGTCCGAGGATGCCGAGCGCGATATCGAGGACATCTACCGCTACATCGCCGAACACGACGCGATCGAAAACGCCGATCGCGTGTTGCTGGCATTGCAAGAGGCCTGCCTCGGACTGTCCAAACTCCCCGAACGGGGCAACGTGCCGAAAGAGCTTCGCTCGCTCGGCATGACCGAGTTTCGGGAGATCCACTGCAAACCTTACCGGGTGATCTACCGGATCATCGGCCAGCAGGTTGTCGTCTACTGCGTATTGGACGGACGCCGAGACATGCAGAGTCTGCTGCAACGCCGCCTGCTCCGCTGACTTCCTTTCCCCGCGCGCGCGCCGCTTCCTCGCCGCTCCGGCCATCGCCACGGGTCACGGCGCCTGGGCGGCGAAGCGGTACGCTCGACCGCGAAGCTGCGGACGGGCCTGAAAGGCGCCCCCTGTCCGGCCGCGGCCGGGTCGGGTAAAAGAGGGCATGGCCGAAAGCCCTGATCCGCTCGCCACGGCGCTCGAGCATCACCGCTCCGGCCGCTTGCGGGAAGCCGAGGTCGCGTACCGACAAGTCCTGGACGTCGATCCCGCGCATGCCGACGCGCTGCATCTGCTGGGCGTCATCGCCCACCAGGTTGGAAACCACCAGGCGGCGATCGAAATCATCGGCCAGGCGATCGCGATCGACGCTCGCGTGGCGGAATATCACCACAATTTCGGCCTCGCCCTAGAGGCCGGGGGCCGGCTCGACGATGCCGTGGCCGCGTGGCGGCGGGCGGTGGACATCAAACCCGACTACGTCGAGGCGCATATCAACCTCGGCGTGGCGCACCGGGCGCGGGGCCAACTCGAGGATGCGCTGGCGCATTTCAGCCGCGCCGTGGCGCTCGAGCCCGACCGCGCCGAATGCCATCTCCAGCTTGGCGATGGCCTTAAGGACCAGGGCAAGCTCGCGGACGCGGCGGCCTGCTACCGCCGAGCGCTGGCGATCAGACCCGACTTCGCCGAGGCCCACAACAACCTCGCCAACGTGCGGCTGGCCGAGGGCCAGACGAGCGAAGCGCTGGCGGGCTTCACGCGCGCGGCGGAGCTCAAGCCGACCCTCGCCGAGGCGCACACCAACCTCGGCGATCTCTTGCTGGCCGAGGGTAAGACGATCGAAGCGGTGGCGAGCTTCACCCGCCTGGCATCGCTCAAGCCGGACGACCTTGAGGCGCAGGTCAAACTGGCTGGCGCGCTCGCGCAGGCCGGCCATTTGCAGCCGGCGATCGAGGCCTGCCTGCGGGCACTGCGACTCGCCCCCGGGAGCGTTGCCGCCCAACGCATCCTGCGGGTGGCGACAAGCAGGCAGTTGCCGCCCTGGCATCTCCCCATGCTCGCCGACGTGGCCCGCAACCAGGCCTTTCAGCGCGCCATCGAAAAGTGCGTGCGGCCCGGCGATCACGTGCTCGACATCGGCACCGGCTCGGGCCTGCTCGCGCTCATGGCGGCGCGCGCCGGGGCGGCGCGAGTCACGGCTTGCGAGATGCTGACCCCGCTCGCCGAGGCGGCGCGGGAGATCGTCGCCAACAACGGCTACGCGGATCGCATAACCATCCTCGACAAGAAATCGACCCTGCTGAAAATCGGCGTCGACATGCCGGAACCGGCCACGGTCATCGTCGCGGAGATCTTCGACAACGCCTTGCTCGGCGAGGGCGTGCTGCCGACCCTGCGCCACGCCGTTCGCCACCTCGCGGCCCCGGACGCGCGGGTCATCCCCGCCGGCGCCACCGTGTACGGGGTGCTGGTCGAGCTGCCGCGGCTGCGCCTGATCAACCCGGTCGGCGCCATCGAGGGCTTCGACCTCGGCGCATTCGACCGTTTTCGCGACCCCGAAATGATCGTCGCCGTCGACTTGGAACGGGAGTCCCATCGCCGCATCACCCAGGAGTTCCCGATCGTGCGATTCGGCTTCCGCACGCTGCCGGACCACGGGTGGGCTTGGGAGATCAAGGTCGAAGCCATCGCGGACGGCGAAATCGATGCCGTCGTGTTGTGGTTCGATCTCCGCCTCGACGACGAGATGACGATCGGCACGCGCCCGGGCGGCGTGTTGCAGCATTGGCACACGGTCGCCCGGTTTTTCGAGCCGGGCCGCCGCATCGCGGCCGGCGACACCGTTCGTCTCAAGGCCGGCTTCGACGATCGCAAGTTCTTGTTCGAGTTTCTCGACGGCTCGCCATGAGCGGCGGCCGGGCCGTCACGGCTTGAGCCGGGCGGCGATCCACTCGAGCGCCGCCTGGCAATCGAACACCGCCGGACCGGGCTCTGGCGGCGGGCGGCGGATCATGACCACCGGCAGGCCCGCCTGGCGCGCGGCGACGAGCTTCGCCGCGGTGGCATCCCCGCCGCTCGCCTTGGTGACCACGGCCTCGATTCGATAGTCCGCGAGCACGCGCCGCTCGCCCTCGAGCGTGAACGGGCCGCGGCCGAGGATGAGCTCGAAGTTGGCAAGCGGAAGCGAGCGCCGCGGATCGATCGTGCGCACCAGGAACCATTGGTCGTCGAGCCCGGCGAAGGCCTTGAGCTGGCGCGCGCCGATGGTCAGCCACACGCGCCGCGCCAGCGCCGCGAGCGCCGCCGCCGCCTGCCCCGCATCGTCGACCTCGATCCAACGGTCCTCGGGATGCCGTTGCCAGGGCGGCCGAACCAGCAGCAGGCGCGCCACCCCGGCCGCCTCGGCCGCCGCCCGCGCGCTGGCGGAGATCCTAGCGGCAAACGGGTGCGTGGCATCGACCACGAGATCGACGCGCGCGCGGCGCAGGTAATCGGCAAGGCCCGTGGCGCCGCCGAAGCCGCCCGCCCGGACCTCGCCCTCGACCGCCGCCGGCCGCGCGGTGCGCCCGGCGAGCGAGGTGGTGACGGCAAGGCGCGCCCCGAAGCGCTCGGCCGCCAGGCGGGCGAGCGCGCGCGCTTCGGCCGTGCCGCCGAGGATCAGCAAGCGCTCGCTCACGGCGCATGGCCGATCAGCCGGCCCTGGCGATCGAACACCGCGACGTCGACCGCGATGCCGCCGGCCAGCGCGGCGAGCGCCACCGCGCGCGCGCGGGCAGCGACGAGGCCGGCGAGCGGCAGGCCCGCCGCCGCGGCGAGCTGCAACACTTCCCCGGCCGAGGCGGCGGCCCGCGCTGGCTGGCTAAGAGCGGGCGGGGCACCGAGATCGCACAGGAGCGCAGCGAGCGCCGCGATGTCGACCGCGGAGCGGTCGGAGTGGAGGTCGAGATGGCCGGCGGCGAGCTTGGCGAGCTTGCCGAAGCCGCCGGCAACGGTCAGGCGCGGCACGGGATGCCGGCGCAGGTATTTGAGCGTGCCGCCGACGAAATCCCCCATGTCGATGAGCGCCATGTCGTCGAGCCCGTACATTGCCTTGACTGCCGCTTCCGAAGTCGACCCGGTGGAGGCCGCAACGTGCTCAAGCCCGGCCGCGCGCGCCACGTCGATGCCGCGATGAATCGAATGGATCCACGACGAGCACGAATAGGGCACGACCACCCCGGTCGTGCCCAGGATCGACAGCCCGCCGACGATGCCGAGCCTGGCATTGAGCGTCTTGGCGGCTAGCGCCTCGCCGCCGGGAATCGACACCGTCACGACCACGTCGCCCGAGCCCCCGCAATGGTCGGCCGCGTCGCGGACCGCGCGGCGGATCATGTCGCGCGGGGCGGGATTGATCGCCGGCTCGCCGGGCGGAAGCTGCAGCCCGGCCCGCGTCACCGTGCCCACGCCTTCCCCGGCGCGGAACGTGACGAAACTGCCAGGCTCGCCAGGCTCGACGCTCGACAGCACGAGGGCCCCGTGGGTGACGTCGGGATCGTCGCCCGCATCCTTGATGATCCCGGCGGTGGCGCGCCCGCGCGCGAGCTCGCGCCGCGCGAGCGGGAACTCGGGCCTTTGGCCACGCGGCAGGACGATCGCCACGGGGTCGGGGAAATGCCCGGTCAAGAGCGCTTCGTAGGCGGCGCGCGCCGCCGCCGCGGCGCAGGCGCCGGTGGTCCAGCCCTTGCGCAACGGCCCTATGCGCTCCCTGCGTGGCGGCGCGGGACGGCCGGTGAGGTTCCCCTCCGGCCCCGGGTCTTGGCTCGCCATGGGTCCAAGCCTAGTACCATCCGCGCATCGGCGCGAGGGTGCTTGGGATTCGCGACGCCAGGGATTAGTCTTCGGTCCATGGACAATCTGCCCTTCGAAATGCCCGCCTTCGAGCCCGGCTGGGTGTGGCTGGTGGGGGCCGGCCCGGGCGATCCGGGCCTTTTATCGCTGTATGGGCTGCACGCGCTGCGCCACGCGGATGCGATCGTGTACGACGCGCTGGTCGATCGGCGCATCCTCGCCCTGGCGCGGCCCGGGGCGGCCCTCCAATTCGCCGGCAAGCGCGGCGGCCGCCCCGGCCCCAGCCAGCCCGACATCTCCGCCCGGCTGGTGCAACTGGCGCGGGCGCGCCAGCGCGTGCTGCGGCTCAAAGGCGGCGATCCCTTCGTGTTCGGGCGCGGCGGCGAGGAAGCCTTGGCGCTGGTCGGGGCCGGCGTGCCCTTCCGCTTGGTGCCCGGCATCAGTTCCGGCATCGGTGGCCTCGCCTATGCCGGCATCCCAGTGACCCACCGCGATACCAACCATGCGGTGACGTTCGTCACCGGGCACGGGGTGAGCGGCGAGGTGCCGGACGGGCTCGACTGGCCGGCGCTGGCGCGCGGGGCGCCGGTCCTGGTGTTCTACATGGCGCTCAAGCATCTCGAGACGATCGCCAGCCGCCTGATCGCCGCCGGACGGCGGGCGGGCGAGCCAGTCGCCGTGGTCAGCCGCGCCTCGACTCCGCTCCAAGCCGTGCTCGAGACCACGCTTGGCGCGGCGGCGCGGGACGTGGCGCGCCACGGCATCGAGCCGCCGGCCTTGGTGGTGGTCGGCGAGGTCGTGCGGCTGCGGGCCGGGCTCGACTGGCTCGGCGCCCTGTCGGGGCGGGTGCTCGAAGCCGACCCGCTGGGCCTGCGACCCAAACATGCGGCCGGGTCCTAGCGACCGCTTCAAACTTTCGCTTGGGGAGATTATGTAACTGCCATGACCTTACGCCTTTCGACCACAGCCGCCTTGATCGCGCTAGCGCTTGGCGCCTGCGCCCCGCGCACCGAGTGGGTGAAGGAGGGCGCCGAGCCCGGCGACCTGCGCTTGTCGCGCGAGGATTGCGCGCGCGACGCCGGCCGCTATGCCTTCGTCGATACCTCGTTCGACCGCGGCTACGATACCCAGCGGGCCGAGCGGCGGGTGTCCTCGATCGAGGGCCAGCTTTATCGCGACTGCATGGAAGCGCACGGCTGGCGCCGCCAGCGCGCGCCGGAGACGCGCCCCCAGTGACGCCCCTCTGGCGGCGGCGCCTGCTGTCGGTCCTGGCAGCGATCGCGATCGGCGCCGCGCTCGGTTACGGCTGGCAAGCCCTGTTCGGCGACGGCGCATCGCCCGCCGGCCGCAGCTTCGGGGAAGCGCGGATCGGCGGCCCGTTCACCCTTCTCGATCAGGACGGGAAGCGCCGCGGCGATGCCGAGTTCCGCGGCAGGCTGATGCTGGTCGCCTTCGGCTTCACGTCCTGCCCGGACATCTGCCCGCTCGAACTGCAGTTGATGGCCGACGCCATCGACCGTCTGGGCGCCGACGCCGAGGCGGTGCAGCCCATCTTCGTCACTGTCGATCCCGGGCGCGACACTCCGGCGGTGCTCAAATCCTACATGGAACGTTTTTCGACGCACCTCGTCGGCTTGACCGGCACCGCCGAGGAGATCGCGGCGGTGGCGCGCGCCTATCGGGTCTACACTCGTGTCAACGGCGACCCCGCGCGCGACGCGAATTACACCGTCGATCATACGGGCCTGATCTACTTGATGGGACGCGACGGCAAATTCCGCGCCCATTTCACCCACGAGACGCCGCCCGAACGCATGGCGGCGACGATCCGCGCCCATCTGTGAGCGCCGGCTGCGCGATGGCCGCACCCGGCTTGATCCTCGCCGCGCCCGCCTCGGGCGCCGGCAAGACTACGTTGACCCTCGCCTTGCTGCGCCGCCTGGTGCGCGACGGCGTGCGGGTCGCCGCCGCCAAGGCCGGCCCCGACTATATCGATCCGGGGTTCCACGCCGCGGCGAGCGGCCGGCCGTGCCTCAACCTCGATCCGTGGGCGATGCGCGCCGAGAGCCTGGCCGCGCTCGTCGCGCGCCTGGCCGAGGCCGAGCTCGTCCTCGTCGAAGGCGTCATGGGGTTGTTCGACGGCATCGATGCGAAGGGCACGGGTTCGACCGCCGATCTCGCGCAACTCACCGGCTGGCCGGTCGTGCTGGCGGTCGACGCGCGCGGCCAGGCGGCATCGGCGGCGGCGGTGGTCGAGGGCTTCGCCCGCTACCGCGCCGGCGTCGATGTCGCGGGCGTCATCTTCAACCGGGTCGGCGGCGAGGGTCACGCCCGCCTGCTGCGCCAGGCGATGGCGGCGCGGCGCGCCAATATCCCGGTCCTGGGCTGCGTCGGCGACGATCCCTCTCTGGCGCTCCCCGAGCGCCATCTGGGCCTCGTCCAGGCCCGCGAACGCTTGGGCCTCGAGGCGTTCCTCGACCGAGCAGCCGAGCGGATCGGCGCCGCCGTCGACCTCGCGCAGCTGCGCGCCTTGGCCCGCCCGGCCCGCATGGTGGAAGCAGCCGGGACCGCCGTGCTGGTGCCGCCCTTGGGCTCGCGCATCGCGGTCGCAGCCGACGATGCGTTCGCTTTCGCCTATCCGGCGTTGCTCGACGGCTGGCGGCGGGCCGGCGCCGAACTGTCGTTCTTCTCGCCGCTCAACGATGAGGCGCCGGACACGGCGGCCGATGCCGTCTACCTGCCCGGCGGCTATCCCGAGTTGCACGCCGCGCGGATCTCCGGCGGCCGCAGGTTCGTGGGCGGCCTCGGCGATGCCGCCAGGCGCGGGGCGGCGATCTACGGGGAATGCGGGGGCTACATGGTGTTGGGCCGCACGCTGTGCGACGCCGAGGGACGCGACCACGCCATGGCCGGCTTGCTGGCCCTCGAGTCCTCCTGCGAGCGGCCGCGGTTGCATCTGGGATATCGGCGCGCCGCGCTCGCCGCCGCGGGGCCGCTGGGGCCCGCCGGCACCGCCTTTCGCGGCCACGAGTTCCACTACGCCACGATCCTCAGCGAAGGGGAAGGCGAACCGCTGTTCCGGCTCGCCGATGCCGGCGGCGCGAAGCTCGCCGACGCGGGCCGGCGGGCCGGGAGCGTCATGGGATCGTTCGTGCACCTGATCGACCGCGCCTGAGGCTCCTCGAGCGCATCTACATTTGTCTTCCGGCATCGATAGGTGTATTTTCCGCACCCACTAGATATTGGAGGGTGCCGAATTTGGTCCACAGCATCTATGACCTACGCCAGGCATGGTTGTCCCCGCTGCGGTTGACGGCCGAAGCGGTCCGGCAAGTCTTCACCCACCCCGTCTTGCCGCTCTCCTACACCGGCTTCGGGCGGGCGATGGCCGCCGGCTCGCAGTGGATCGAGCGCACGACACGCCACTACGGCAAGCCCGCGTTCGGGCTGGCCGACACCGTGATCGCCGATGACAAGGTCCCGGTCCGCGTCGTGGTGGCCGCCGCGGAAGGGTTTTGCGAGCTGTTGCATTTCCGCCGCGCGTGCGAGCGCGACGATCCCAAGTTGTTGCTGGTGGCGCCGCTGACGGGCCACTACGCGACGATGCTGCGCGACACCGTGGCGGCGCTGCTCCCCGACCACGATGTCTACGTCACCGACTGGATCGACGCCGCCTGGGTGCCGGTGTCGCAGGGTCGGTTCGGCCTCGACGACTGCATCGATTACTTGATCCGGTTCCTCGGGCTGCTCGGCCCCGAGGCGCACGTGATCGCTGTCGGCCAAGCCGTACCGGTCCTCGCCGCGGCGGCGATCGTGGCCGAGGGCGGTTGGGAGCCTCGATCGCTGACCCTGATCGGCGCGCCCGTCGATGCGCGTATCAACCCGACTCCGGTCAACCGCCTCGCCGCCCAGCGTTCGCTCGACTGGTTCGAGCGGACCGCGATCGCCGCCGTGCCCGCGCCCTACCCAGGTTTCATGCGCCGGGTCTATCCGGGTTTCATCCCATTGTCCGGTTTCATGCACACGAATCTCGATCGCCATGCAGGGTCGGCGCGCGAGCACTTCGACCGCCTGGTGCACGGCGACGGCGAGAGCGCCGCGGCCCACCGCCGCCTCTACGACGATTTCCTATCGGTGATGGACGTGCCTGCCGAGCTCTTTCTCGACACCGTCAAGACCGTCTTCCAAGACCATGCGCTGGCCGAGGGGACGATGCGCTGGCGCAGCCAGCGCGTCGACCCGGCCGCGCTCGTGCGGGCCGCGCTGATGACCGTCGAGGGCGAACTCGACGACAACTCCAGCCCCGGCCAGACCTTCGCTGCGCACCGGCTCTGCCCCAGGCTCGAGGCCGGCCGGCGCCGGCATCTACGGCACCCGGGCGCCGGCCATTTGGCCCTGTTCAACGGCCGGCGCTGGCTGCGCGAGGTCCTGCCGCAGTTGCGGGCCTTCATCCGCGAGAGCCGTTGAGGGCGGCCGGGCGGCGCGCCAGCATCAAGCCGCAGAAAATCACCCCCATCGCGCCCCAGATCCAGGCGCTGTGGCGCTCGCCGAAGATGTACATGCCCCACAGCACGCCGGCGATGGTGACGACGTAGGCGACTTGGCTGAAATACACCGTGCCGGCCAGGCGCATGATCTCGAACATGAGCAGCGAGCCGATGCTGGCCATGGCCATGGCGCCGAGGACCACCCATTCGCCCGCGCCAAGCGGCGGCCACAGCGGATGGAAGCTGCCGGTCGCCAGCATCGGCGGCAGCACGCACACCGCCGCCGCGAGCTGCAAGGCGCCGGCGAGCGTCAGCGAATGGATCCCGGGCGGCCGGGCGTAGCCGATATAGACGTTGCTGCCGGCATAGAAGAGCGGCGTTACGATCGACAACAGGGCCCACGGCACCATGTCGGGCGAGGGTAGGCTGGCGCGTGGCAGCAGGATCATCAGCGCGCCGGCGAAGCCCAGCGCGATGCCGAAGGCGCGGCGCGGCTCGACCCGCTCGAGGCCGCAGAGCTGGGCGAAGCCGTAGGTGAGGAGCGGCGCGATCGACACGATGACCGTGACGACGCCGACCGGCACATGGGCGACCACCACCAGCATGTTGACGAGCGGAACCGCCGTCCCGAACGCGCCCGCCAGCAGGTAGTAGCGCAGGTGCGCGAGCGAGACCGGCGGCAGCCCGACCGACGCCCCGCCGACCGCCAGCAGGACCGCGCCGGCGCCGAGCGCCTGCCAGAACGCATAGCCGAGCGGCGGCATGCCGCTGGTCACGCCGATCTTGGCGAGCGAAAAGCCGAGCCCCCAGTTGGTTCCGAGCAGCAGCAGCAGGAATAGCGGCATGGGACGGGGTTCCGAGCGGACCACCCGTTCATACCACGCGGCCGCGCCAGCGCCGGGCTGACAGTTTGGGCGCGACCCCCTATACCATTGACCACGCTTGTGTCCCAAGGGAGGAAACGCATGCGCCTGGTGAGCTACAACATCCAGTACGGCCGCGGCCGCGACGGGCGGTTCGACCTCGCCCGCATCGCGGCGGCGGTCGAGGGCGCGGACGTGATCGCGCTGCAAGAGGTCGATCGGTTCTACCGGCGCACGGGCCTCACCGATCAGCCGGCCGCGCTCGCCCGGCTCTTACCCGCCTATCACTGGGTCTACGGCCCGGGCCTCGATCTCGATGCCAGCGAGACCGGGGCCGACGGCCATCCGATCATGCGGCGCCGTCAGTTCGGCAACATGCTGCTCGCGCGCACTCCGATCCTGTCGTCGCGCAACTTCATGCTGCCGAAATTCGGGACGCTCATCCAGTTCAGCCTGCAGCGCGCCGCGCTCGAAGGCGTCATCGCCACCGCTCGCGGAGCGGTGCGGTTCTATTCGATCCATTTGACCCACCTCGCCGACGCCAGCCGCGGCCCCCAAGTCGAGGCCCTGCTCGACATTCACGCCCGCGCGCCAGCCGAGGGCGGGGCGTGGTGCGGCGTCCACAAGGAGGAATGGACCGAGGGACAGAAGCCGCCGGCGATGCCGCGCGAGGCGATCCTGATGGGCGATTTCAACTTGCCCCCGGACTCGCCGCTCTATGCCCGCATCTGCGGCCCGCTGTCGCCCGAACACGGGCGGATGAACAACCTCGAAGGCTTCGTCGATGCCTGGGTCGCCGCCGGCCATGGCGAGCCCACGGGCATCACCTGGCCCGATGCAAGCGGAGGCATGCGGATCGACTACTGCTTCGTGAGCGCCGCGCTGGCGCCGCTCGTCCGCCGCGCCTGGATCGACGCGGAGGCGGCGGGCTCCGACCACCAGCCGATCTGGACCGAGATCGACCTATAGGCGATCGGCAGCGGCACAAGCGGGCTCGCCGCCGAGCACGAAGGGCTCATGGGAGATAGCGTCTGAACAATGCCGAGACCGCATTGCGATCCTTGGGTGTGATCGAGCCGATCCGATGCGAGACCTGCGGATCGCCCAGGGTCGTGAGGCGCGGCACCCGGATCACACAGTTGGTCGGCAGGCCGGCCTTCCCATGGTCCGTAACCGCAATGTCTTGCTCCCTTGTCCCGCCTGCCGCGGTGGTGATCATAACCGCCCAATACACGCCGTGGGTCGCATGCAGTTCATCGGCGGAAACGATCAGCGCCGGACGCTTCTTGGCTTCTCCGCCCTCGATAAAGGGATAGTGGACAGCCACCACATCCCATCGCCTATAAGTCACGGAACGCCCGGTCCGCTTCCGGAGTGTTCCAGTCGGAGAAGCCGTCGTTGGCGAGCTTGAGGAACCCCGCATCGAGTTTTTCGGCGCGTCTGAGGGTGACCTTCCTGCCGCTTACCGTGAACATCACCGAATCGCCCGCCTTGACGCCCAGGACTCGACGCACTTTGCTCGGAATGGTGGTCTGGCACTTGGCGGTCAACTTGGTGACCAGCATGTTCGTCCGCATGCGTGTCTTACTTCCTTATGGTAATACGTCATGAATAGCGGATCGCCCGTGGGGCGGCAACCGTCCTGTGTTCCCCGATCGGCGCGCCGGCCGCGCGGACCGGTTTGAACCCCGCGAGGCAACGCCTCGCGCCTACAATGTCATTTCAGGCGTAGGGACGAGTCTTCGACCCGCCCGGGGCAGACCCGTCCCTACAGCCGCGCGCCGGTGTCTGGATCGAACAGGTGGATCTGCCCGGCGTGCGGGACGAGCGCCAGCACCTCGCCTGCGTTGACGCGCGTGCTGCCCGGCAGGCGCACGGTCATGACCGCCCCGTTCGTCCCCAGCCTGCCGTGCACGAGGGTATCGGCGCCCAGCGCCTCGACGATCTCGACCGTCAGCGCGAGCCCGCCGGCGCCGGCCTGGCCCGCGACCTCGACGTGCTCGGGCCGCAGGCCCATCGTCACCTCCCGGCCGCCCTGGCCCGGCAGCGGTCGATCGAGGGGGAGGCGCACGCCGCCGTCGAGTTGCAGCGCGCCGCCCTCGGCCGCAAGCCGCCCCGGCAGCATGTTCATCGCCGGCGAGCCGATGAACCCGGCGACGAAGACCGTGGCCGGGCGGGCATAGACCTCGATCGGCGTGCCGGTCTGCTCGACCCGCCCGGCGTTCATGACCACCAGGCGGTCGGCCAGCGTCATCGCCTCGACCTGGTCGTGGGTGACATAGATGCTGGTGGTCTTGATGGTCTGGTGCAGCTTCTTGATCTCGATCCGCATCTGCACGCGCAGCTTGGCGTCGAGATTCGACAACGGCTCGTCGAACAGGAACACCTGCGGCTCGCGCACGATCGCCCGGCCCATGGCCACGCGCTGGCGCTGGCCGCCCGACAGTTGCCGCGGCTTGCGGCGCAGGAGCTCGCCCAGGCCCAGGATCCCGGCCGCCTTGCGCACGCGCGCCTCGATCTCGGCCTTGCGCATCCCCCGGACCCTGAGGCCGTAGGCCATGTTGTCGTAGACGTCCATGTGCGGATAGAGCGCGTAGTTCTGGAACACCATGGCGATATTGCGGTCCTTGGGCTCGACGGCGTTGACCACCCGGCCGCCGATCGCCACCTCCCCCGCGCTCTGCCGCTCGAGCCCGGCGACGATCCGCAACAGGGTCGACTTGCCGCAGCCCGAGGGGCCGAGGACGACGATGAACTCGCCGTCGGCGATGCGGCAGTCGACGCCATGGATGACCGCGATCCCGCCGAACGCCTTCGTGATCCCGACCAGGTTGACCTCGGCCATGCGCCCCCCGCTCACTTCTCGGTCTCGACCAGGCCCGTGACGAACAGCCGCTGCATCAGCACCACCACCGCCACCGGCGGCAGCATGGCGAGCATGGTGGTCGCCATGACGAGGTTCCATTCGGTCTGCGCGTCGGCGGTGACCACCATCTTCTTGATGCCGATGATGATCGTCTCCATGCTGCCGCTGGTGGTGATGAGCAACGGCCACAGATATTGGTTCCAGCCGTAGATGAACAGGATCACGAACAGCGCCGCGATGTTGGTGCGCGACAGCGGCAGCACCGTGTCCCAGAAGAACCGCAACGGGCCGGCGCCGTCGATCTTCGCCGCCTCGACGAGCTCGTCGGGGATGGTCATGAAGAATTGGCGGAACAGGAGCGTGGCGGTCGCCGAGGCGATCAGCGGGATGGTCAGCCCGGCGAAGGAATCGAGCATGCCGAGGTCGGAGACGACCTTGTAGGTCGGATAGATTCGCACCTCGACCGGCAGCATCAGCGTCACGAAGATCATCCAGAAGAAGAACATGCGCAAGGGGAAGCTGAAATACACCACCGCGTAGGCCGAGATGATGGAGATGGCGATCTTGCCGCAGGCGATGACGAGGGCCATCACCAGGCTGTTCCACATCATGACCGAAACCGGCGTCGTTTTGATGCGCGAGGTGCCCGCGAACAGCGCCTGGGCGTAATTGTCGAGGCCGTGCGAGCCCGGCACGATCGGCATCAGCCCGGTGGCGATGTCGCTCGCTTCCCAGGTCGAGGCGACGAAGGTGAGGTAGACCGGGAAAGCGACCACGAACACGCCCAGCGCCAGCGCCAAGTGCGCAAGGAGGTTGGCGAGCGGGCGGTGTTCGACCATCAGTAATGCACCCGGCGCTCGATGTATCGGAACTGGACCGCGGTCAAGCCGATGACGATCGCCATCAGGATCACCGACTGCGCGGCCGATCCGCCGAGGTCGGCGCCCAGCCGGCCGTCGAGGAACACCTTGTAGACCAGCGTCTCGGTGGCCTTGGCCGGGCCGCCCGAGGTGACGGCATCGATGATGCCGAAGGTGTCGAAGAAGACGAAGACCACGTTGACCACGAGCAGGAAGAAGGCGGTCGGCGACAGCAGCGGGAAGACGATCGTCCAGAAGCGGCGCGTCGGGCCGGCGCCGTCGATCGCCGCCGCCTCGATGACCGAGCGCGGGATGGCCTGCAGGCCGGCGAGGAAGAACAGGAAATTGTAGCTGATCTGCTTCCAGGTCGCGGCCATGACCACGAGCATCATGGCGTGCGCGCCGTTCAAGAGCGGATTCCAGTCCGCGCCCAGCGCCCTCAGCCCCCGCGCCACGACGCCCAAGGACGGCTGGAACATGAACAGCCACAAGATGCCGGCCACCGCCGGCGCCACCGCGTAGGGCCAGATGAGGAGCGTCTTGTAGACGCCGGCGCCCCTGATGTGCCGGTCGGCCATCACCGCCAAGAACAACGCGAGGCCGAGCGAGAGCGCGGTCACCGCGGTGCTGAACACCGCGGTGACGACCATCGCGTTGTCGTACCAGGGATCGGCGAACAGGATCTCGAAGTTCTCGAGCCAGACGAATTCCGTGCGCGTCCCGAACGCATCCTGGATCAGGAACGACTGGTAGATCGCCTGGCTCGCCGGCCAGAAGAAGAACACCAGCGTGATGGCGACCTGCGGGGCGAGCAGCAGATAGGGCAGAAACCGGTTGTTGAAGATGACGCGCTTGTGCATGGGCCCCTTGAAAACGATCCGTCCCCCGCCCTGGCCCTGTCCGGAGCGGGGGACGGATGGTTGTCGGTCCTCCTAGCGGGCGGTGCGCTCGAAGGCCCGCAGGATGGTGTTGCCGCGCTGCACGGCGGCGTCCATCGCCGCCTGGGCGGTCTTGGTGCCGGCGAAGGCGGCTTCGAGCTCCTCGGCCCACACGTCGCGGATCTGCACCAGGTTGCCGAGGCGCAGGCCGCGCGAGTTGTCGGTCGGCGGCTTGCCCGACATCTGCAGGATCGGGATGTCGCGGCCCGGGTTCTTCTGATAGAACCCCTCCGCCTTGGTCTGCTCAAGCGCCGCCTTGGTGATCGGCAGATAGCCGGTCTCCTGGTGGAGCCACGCCTGCCGGTCGGTATCGGACAGGAAGGTGAAGAACTTCGCCACGCCCTTGTACTCATCGGGCTTCTTGCCGCCCATCACCCACAGGCTTGCCCCGCCGATGATGCTGTTCTGCGGCGCCCCGGGAGCGTCCGGGAAATAGGGCAGCTGCGCCATGCCGAACTCGAACTTGGCGTTGGTCTTGACGTTGCCGAAGAAGGCCGACGAGTTCAAATAGATCGCGCACTCGCCGCTGGTGAACTTGCCTTCGCCGACGTTGGTCCGGCCGCCGTAGTCGAAGGTCTTGTCCTTCTGCAGCTCGGCGAGCGTCTGGACGAGACGGACGTGGAGCGGGCTGTTGGTCTTGAGTTCGGCCTCGAGCCCGTCCATGCCGTTGACCTTGGTCGCCAAGGGCAGGTTGTGCCAGGCGCTGAACTGCTCGATCAGCGTCCAGGTCACCCACGCCGTGGACAGCCCGCAGGGATGGCCGGAGGCGCGGATCTTCTTCGCCGCGTCGATCACCTCGGGCCAGGTCTTGGGCGGCTGGTTGGAGTCGAGGCCCGCCTTCTTGAAGGCGTCCTTGTTGTACCACATGATCGCGGTCGAGCTGTTGAACGGCATCGACAGCATCCTGCCGTCCTTGGTGCTGTAATAGCTGGTGACCGTGGGCAGGTAGGCGTTGGGGTCGAATTTCTCACCGGTCTCGGCCATCAGCTCGTGGACCGGTTTGATCGCGCCCTTGGCGCCCATCATGGTCGCGGTGCCGACCTCGAACACCTGCATGATGTGCGGCGCGCCGCCGGCCCGATACGCCGCGATGCCGGCGTTCATGGTGTCGGCATACGAGCCTTTGAAGGTGGCGATCACCTTGTATTGGCCCTGCGCCTTGTTGAAGTCGTCGGCCACCTTGTTGACCACGTCGTTGTTGACCCCGGTCATGGCATGCCACCAGTGGAGCTCGACCGGCTGGCCCTGGGCATGGACCGCCGCGCTCGCCCCGGCGAGCGCCAGGCCGGCGATGGCGGAGGTCAGCATAACCTTGCGCGAAATCATGGCTTTCTCCCTATTGTTGGAACGACGAAGTTTCCCCGCGCGGCTCGCGCCCGCGGGCGACAAAACCGTTAACTTTCGGTGGCCGACAGCCTAGCACGTCCCGAACTCGAACCCAAGCGGTTGGTCCCTAGCCGCGGACCCGGCGCACGGCCTTGCGCCAGCCGGCGTAGAGCGCCTCGCGGACGGGTGTCTTGGCCGCCGGGGTGAAGGCGCACTCGCATCGCCAGCGCTTGGCGATGTCGGAGGTGGAGGCGAACACGCCGCAAGCGAGCCCGGCAAGATAGGCGACGCCCAGCGCCGTGGTCTCGGTGACCGCCGGCCGCTCGACGGGGATCGCCAGCTGGTCGGCGAGGAACTGCATCGTCCAGTCGTTGACCGCCATGCCGCCGTCGACCCGGATCGAGGCGGCTTTGGTCGCGCCGTCGGCGCGCATCGCGGCGATGAGGTCGCGGGTCTGGTAGACCGTCGCCTCGAGCGCCGCGCGCACGATCTCGGCCGCGCCCGTATCCCGGTTGAGCCCGAGGATGGCGCCGCGCGCATCGGGGTTCCACCACGGCGCGCCCAAACCGGTGAAGGCCGGGACCAGGTATACGCCGGAGGTGCCCTCGATGCCGGCGGCGAGCTGGGCGCTTTCCTCAGCGCGGGCGATGATCTTGAGCTTGTCGCGCAGCCATTGGATCGCCGCGCCGGCCGTGAAGATGCTGCCCTCGAGCGCGTAGGTGGGCTTGCCGTCGAGGCGATAGGCGAGCGTGGTAATGAGGCGGTTCTTCGAGCGCACCATCTTGCGGCCGGTGTTCAAGAGGACGAAGCAGCCGGTGCCGTAGGTGCTCTTGATCATCCCCGGCTCGAAACAGGCCTGGCCGATGGAGGCGGCCTGCTGGTCGCCGGCGATGCCCGCGATGGCGACCGGAGCGCCCAGGAAATCGGCGGCGGTGGCGCCGAAGGCATGCGCGCTGTCGCGCACTTCGGGCAGGATGGCGCGCGGGATGCGGAACGCCTTCAGAAGCGTGTCGTCCCAGTCCTGCTGGCGCAGATTGAACAGCATCGTGCGCGAGGCGTTGGTGGCGTCGCTCAAGTGGCGCTCGCCACCGGTCATCCGCCACAGCAGGAACGTATCGACGGTCCCGAACGCGAGCCGGCCGCGCTCGGCCGCCGCGCGGGCACCGCCGACATGGTCGAGAAGCCAGGCGATCTTGGAGGCCGAGAAATAGGGATCGAACAACAGGCCGGTGCGCTTGCCGAGCTCCTCCTCGCCGACCTCCTTGGCCATCTTGCGGCACCATGGGGCCGTGCGGCGGTCCTGCCAGACGATCGCGTTGTGGATCGGCTTGCCGGTCCCGCGGTCCCACAGGATCGTCGTCTCGCGCTGGTTGGCGATGCCGAGGCCGGCGATGGCGGCCGGTGTGAGCTTGGCATTGGCGAGCGCGCGGCGCGCCACCGACACCGCGGCCCGCCAGATCTGCTCGGGGTCGTGCTCGACCCAGCCGGGCTGGGGATAGATTTGCCGCAGCTCCTGCTGGGCCGAGGCGATCGCCGCGCCCTCGGCGTCGAACACCATGGCGCGGGTGCTGGTCGTGCCCTGGTCGATGGCGATGAGGTAGCGGCCGGTCATGCGGGACTCCTCCCCCGAAGCAACCCGCGATCATGTTGGCCGCTCGACGGCGGCGTCAAGCTCGGGCGGGAGGCGGGCGGAGACGGCGCCGGCTTTTCGTAGGGGCGCGTCCAAGACCGGCGAGGCAACGCCTCGCCCCGACAACGAGAATTCGGCGTCCTCGCCGCGAGCTCGGCTTACGCCGCTTGACTGGCGCGACGCAGGTCCGCAAGGGCGCGCGTCACGGCGTCGGCACGACGCGACGCGTGCTGTATGTCGTATCCAACGGGTTCCCCATCCTCGCCGATGTCGATCACGACATCATCATCGACAATGCGGGTGTCGACCGCCGGCCCGCGGCGCAGCTTCACATAGAGGCTGTCGGTGGCCGGGTCGTACGAGAGCGGCGAGGCGTCGGTCATGGCACGAAGTCGCGATCGATGAAGGCGTTGTGGACGGTCTCGCCGTCCTCCAAAGTCACAACCCGGAGATAGGCTCCGAGGCGCGGTATCCATCTCCAGTATCGCACACGGCCGCCCGGTTCACGAACCTTTTTCGCGGGCGCCGCCGAGAGGAAAGATAACCGCAGAGACCGCAGTGGGTGCGCAGAGGTCGCAGAGACTAAATGCGGTGCGGAACGCGGCCCGCGAATTAACCTCTGCGTTCTCCGCGTAGCCTCCGCGCCCTCTGCGGTTAGAATCCCGAAGGGGCGGGCCATTGCCTCGCCGGGCAGCGCCCCGCCGGTCCTAAGACCCGCCCACGCTCACTCGCTCGCTTCGAGATTGCCGGCGAGCCGGCGCTGGAGCGCCGCGAGGTCGAGCTGGTGGACCGAGCCCGCGCCGGCGAGGTCGAGGGCATGGGCGGCGGCCGCGCCCATGGCGATGCAGGGGCCCATGACCCGCACCGAGGACAGCGCCACCGGGTCGGCGTCGATGCACCGCCCGGCGGCGACGAGGTTGTCGGCCTCGGCGGCGGCGAGGCTGCGGAAGGGGACGGTGTGGATGTGCTCGTCGCCGAACTCCTCCCAGTGGACGCCCTCGGCCTGGGTGTGAAGCTCGATCGGCCACGCGCAGCGGGCAATCGCGTCGTCGAACTTGACGCCTGCGCGCACGTCGGCGGCGGCGAGGCGATAGGCGCCGCAGATCCAGCGCGTCTGGCGGCTGCCGGGCAGGCCGTAGGCGCGCACCCGGGCCGCCCCGAAGACCGCCTTGAACTCGGCGCGCAGGAAGGCCACCAGGCGGTCGGCCTGGGCGCGGCCTTCGATGACCGACCGGCTCGCGCCGACCGGATCGAGCGGGGTTTCGATATGAGTCATGTTGACCAGCGCCTCGCCCCAGCCCGGCGCCTGGAACACGAACCCGTCGCGGCGCGTAAGCCCGTAGGAGTCCGCCTTCTCCTCGAGCCGCGCGAACAGCAGCCGGCGGTCAAGCCCGGCGAGCGCCGCCTCGTCCACGCCCTCGAGCGTGAACATGAGCGTGCCATAGATCGCCTGGCGGCCGGGCTCCTGGACCTCGAACCCGGCCGTCCAGGCGAGCGCCGCATCGCCCGAGGCGTCGACGAAGCCGCCCGCCGTCACCTCGACCTCGCCGTAGCGCGTGGCAAGCCCAAGGGCGGTAATGCGCCGCCCGTCGCGCTTGACCGCGCCGAGCACGCCGCCGAGCACGACCTCGATGCCGGCCTTGCGCACCGCCTCCTCGACCCAGCGCAAGAAGGCCTGGACCCGGTACTGGACGATGATCGTGTTGCGGCGCCCGACGATGTCGTGCGCGTCGCCCGCTTCGCGCAGGTCCCGCAAGATGTCGTCGGCGATGCCGTGGGTGACCTGGACGGGAAGCTGGCCGTTCGAATAGAGGCCGCAGAAGGTGCCGATCATCGCGCCCACCGCCTGGCCGCCCAGTTGCGGCGCTGCGTCGACGAGGACGACGCGCGCGCCAAGCCGCGCCGCCTCGATCGCCGCCGAGATGCCGGCGGCGCCCGAGCCGACGACGCAGATATCGGCGCCGACGCGCATCGCCGCCGCGCCCGCCGGGCGCCGCACGCGCCGCGTCGAGGTGTCTAGCGCCATCGCAACAGCCAGGCTTCGAGGCGCGACAGGATCGCGCCGATGCCGAGCCCCAACAGCGACAGCATGACGACCCCGGCCAACAGCTGGTCAATCTGCATGAGGTTGCCGGCCTGGAGGATGAAGGCGCCGATGCCGTATTGCGCGCCGATCATCTCGGCCGCGACCAAGAGGATGAGGGCGATCGAGGTGGTGATGCGGAACCCCGCCAGAATGCTCGGCAGTGCGCCCGGCAGCACGATCTTGCGCAGGACCGCGAGCCACGGAAGGTTGAAGCTCTGGCCCATGCGGATGAGGTTGCGCGGCACGCCGTCGATGGCGCTGAAGGTGGCGATCACGGTCGGAAAGAACACGCCCAAGGCGATGGTCGCGATCTTCGACGCCTCGCCGATGCCGAGCCACAGGATGAGGAGCGGGAGCAGCGCGATCTTGGGGATCGGGAACAGGGCCGAGACCGCCGGCAGGCCGATCGAGCGCGACAGCGACCACACGCCCATGGCGACGCCCACCGCTAGCCCCGAGGCCGTGCCGATGAGCCAGCCCCCGGCGATGCGCACGAGCGACTCGCTCACGTGCAGCCACAAGACCCCGCCGACCAGCAGCCGGTGGAGCGCCAGGACGACCGCGGACGGGGTGGGCAGGAACACCGGGCTGATCCAGCGCTCGGCGACCGCGACCTCCCACAAGGCGAGCGTCAGCGCGAAGGCCACGATCGCCGCGCCGCGCCGCGGCGTATAGACGAACCCGCCGCCGCGGAACTCGATCTCGCGCTCGGCCTCAGCCATGGATGACCTCGCGTTCGGCGACCTGCGCCTCGGCCTTGATCAGCCCCCACAGCTGATCGTGGAGCTCGGCCAGCCGGGTGGTGGCGGCGCCCGCGCGCTCGGCCCGCGGCAGGTCGATCTTGACCACCTCGCGCACGCGCCCGGGCCGGCGCGACAGCACGGCGATGCGGTCGGCGAGCCGCAGCGCCTCGGCGAGGTTGTGGGTGACGTAGACGGCGGTGATGCGCTCGCGCAGCCACAGGGCGAGGAAGTCCTCCATCAACAGCTCGCGGGTCTGGGCATCGAGCGCCGACAGCGGCTCGTCCATCAGCAGGATCGCCGGCCGGACGACGAGGGCGCGGGCGATGCCGACGCGCTGGCGCATGCCGCCGGACAATTGCTTGGGAAAGGCATGGCGGAATTCGGACAACCCGGTGCGCGCCAGGGCATCGGCGATGCGCGCCCGGCGTTCCCCAGCCGCCAGGCCGTGGTGCTCGAGCGGCAGGGCCACGTTGGCCTCGACCGTGCGCCAGGGCAGCAGCGCGAAATCCTGGAAGATATAGGTGAAGGGATTGAGCGAGTCGGCGGGCGGCGGCCCCTTGACCAGCACGCGGCCCTCGCTCGGCTCGAGGATGCCGCCCATGATGCCGAGCAGGGTCGATTTGCCGCAACCCGAGGGGCCGATGAGCCCCAAGATCTCGCCCTCGCGCACCGTGAGTTCGATGCCTTCGAGCGCCCTCAGATCGCCGTAACGATGGCCGACTCGATCGACGATCAATTCCAAGGGCGCCGTCCCGGCCGGGGCTCAGCGCGGCAGGTTGAAATGGCCCGGCACGAATGTGAGGTCGAGGATCGCCTTGGCGTCCACGCTGTGGTCGACGTGGCCCTGGCTCTGCCAGAAGGCGACCTGGTCGTAGATGTCCTGGACGTTGAGACGCGCCTCGGGGTCGACGAAGGGCAACCCGACCGCCACCAGATCGGGCGGCTGCTGGACGGCCCGCGCCAGGATGGCCAAGAGCTCGTCATAGCCGGGGCCCTTGACGGCGTTGCCGGCCCCGTCGCGACCGTTGAAGGCGCGGTTGTAGTCGCCGGCGGCGCGCCGATAGGCGGCGATGAAGCGCTCGATGACCGGCCGGCCCGTCTCGATCGCGCGCGGGCTCGTGAACAGGGCGCCGAGCTGCCAGGGCGTTTCGTCGCCGACCCAGCCGATGACCTTGCCGGCGCCGTCCTTCTCGAGCTGGCGCGTCAAGTTGACCGGCGCCAGGATCGCCTCGACCTGCGCGCCTTTGAAGGCCGCGGCCATGTTGGGCAGGCTCTGGAGGGCGACGAGCTGCACGCGGGCGATGTCGAACCCGTATTTGCGCGCCAGCAGGCCCAGCGAATAGTGGAACGTCGAGCCGGTGGTGGTGATGCCGACCCGCTTGCCGGGGAAGTCCTGGAGCGCGCGGAAGCCGCCCTCGAAGGCCTGGTTGGTGACCATGTACGAGACCAGCTGGAAGCCCGGCGCCTCGCGGCTTTGGGCGGCGACGATCTTGAGCGCGCCGCGGCCGGCCAAGTTGTAGAAGCCGGCCGTGAGCCCCGTGACTCCGAGATCGGTGTCGCCCGAGACCACCGCCACGGGCACCTGCTGGGCGGCGGTGAAGGTCTTGATGTCGACCTCGAGGCCGTGGTCGCGGAAATAGCCCTTGTCGAGGGCGATGAAGACCGCCCCCGAGGAGGCGAGGCGCAGCGCGCCGACGGTCAATTTTTGCGCCGCATGCGCCGCGACCGGCCCGCATACGAGCGCCAGCGCCAGGGCGAGCGCGGTCCATCGGATGCGCATCTTGAATGCTCCTTGCTGGTAGGCCTATTTGGCGGTGCCGGTGACGGAATGTCAATCGCGCCCCTGGGTTCGACGGCAAGGCGGGCTTGCGGCCGGCCGCGCCCCGACCCCAAGATGGCCGCCATGGCCGGCCCGCGCACCGTCTCGCTGATCGCCAGCGCGACCGAGATCGTCGCCGCCTTGGGCGCGCGCGACCTCTTGATCGCCCGCAGCCGGGCCGACCTGCCAGCGCTCGCCGCCCGGCCGGGCTGGGCGGAGCTCGGTGCGGTCAAAACCAACCGCATCTATCTCCTCGACGGCAACCAGCACTTCAACCGGTCGGGCCCGTGGGCGCTTGCCGTGCCCGGGCATTCCTAATCGCTGACTGCCATGCGGATGCCAAGAAGCGTCCGTAAGGAGTTCTTGATCCGATGATGGATGTCTGTAAGCCCGAACGCTGCAAGCACCGCTTGATCGAAGGCGCCTCGGTCATCCCGGTCAAGCTCCTCGGCAATGTGGCCCACAGGGCGTCGAAGCAAGGCGGCAAATCGAGCCTTGATCTCGTCCGCTTGCATCGGCGACAGGCGCATCGGGTCAAGCATGAAGAGATAGGCGCGCAACTTCGTGGCATTCAAATCCAGCGCTCCCAGGCCCCGGCCGAAGCCGAGCGCCTCCAGGTAGAAGAGGCCAACGACGCTGTTGAGAAGAGCGTGACAAAGTTCGATATCGAGCGCGGGCGAGCGCCGCGTGAACCGGATTAGGCGCTGATTGACGAAGGCCCGCTCTTGCAGGCGCGCTACGAACAACCGTTCGCCGTAGTTGATGGGCGCGACCAAATCGGCGACGGTCTCATCGCGCATCTCATACCAACGCATCCCGGAACGGGCGAGAGCTTCCGGCAGCCGCTTGCCTTTCTCATTTACGGCGCGCTCGAATCTACGAATCCATCGCAGGGCGCCGCGGTGGCCCCGCTGCCGCAACTTGTCGAGACCCGTCGAACAGCAGAAAGCATCTCGGTCGGCACGGCAAACTAGACCGTCGCACGCGGTCGACGATTTCAGGACCGGGCGAAGAAAGGTCGGTTCGATCCCATGATCGCCGGTGGGATAAAACAACGGGTCCCAGCCGCGTCGTTCGCCGCGATGGATGTTGAACAATGTGCGCGTCGGTACGACGTTGCCCGAGAGCCGACCGATCCAATCCAGGTCCGCGCAGCAAGCAGTCCATCCGAGGCCCAATTCCTCCATCGCACCGATCGCGACGCGCCTGACGCGGCGCACCTGAACATCATCAGAGTCCGCCCCGCCTAGAACGATTCGACTTGCAACGCGACGCGCCAGGTCGGGGTCTTCGAGGTCCTCGATCCGTCGCTGAAGGATCGCGAATACAATCATTTCGTCGGGCGCTGGCGCCGATGGCATGCCGCGCTTTCCGAGGATCAAGAGATTCGTGACCACGGCCGTTTGGGCGAACCAACGCCCGCGCCCCGACGTAACCACCGCCTCGATCCGGTAAAACCGTGAAAGCAACTTGCGGAACTGCCTGCCCCAGTTCGTGCCGAGCCACGTGTTCGATACGATGATGCCCAGCCGTGCCGAATCGGTGAGGAGCCGCCATAGGGCGAAAGGTACATACGCGAATAGATCGGACTTGGACGGCAGCGTTGCGCCCGGTCCGACGCGTTCCGTAATGAAATCGTTGACGAGGCGGGCGCGAGGATTGGCCAAATCCAAGTCCTCGAACTGAACGAAGGGGGGATTGCAGGCAATCGACTCGAACGTTGGAAGGCCCACGTTCAAGGACGATCCGTCGCCCGGGTCGACAAGCTCGACCTCGCCGCCGACAGCAAGGTCGAAGGCATCCCTGCGGAAGACGCGCAACGGCTGCCCAACGGACGACGGCTGCGAAAGGGCGAGGGTCGTCACTTGAAGAGGGAAGGAGAACTTGTCGCTCGCCCATACGGTATCCAAGGCGTCCGAGGCAGAGATGCACAGCTCCCTTTTCAGATTGAAGGCAGCGCGTGCGATCGTGCCCGTTCCGCAAAACGGGTCCAAGAAGTCCCCTTCGGCATTGTCCACCGTCAGGCGGACGAGCAGGTCGGCAAGCGCGCGCGGCGTCGCGAATTGGCCGGCTGCCTTGCGCCGAGACTGCGCGATCGTCCGCTCCAGGACATCTTGAAGGATTTCCTGATCGATGTCCTCCAGTCGAAGGTCGCGCAGGAACTCGTTGATCTGCACGAGTTCCGACCACGTACCCTTATCGATTAGATTGTCTCCCGGCGATGGCACAAAGACGTTCAGGAAGTCGCACCGCCGGGTGATTTCATCGAACACTCGCCGGCCCTGCGCGAGCGTGACTCCCAGCCGCACGGAATCGATCCGGCGGGCAGCGGCCGCGAAGCGCTTGAGATAATGGGCAAAGACGAAACGGTTGAGCCAGTGGACGAGATTCACGCGCGCCAGCGCCGGCCATTTTTCGTCGCCGCGAAACTCGGCTTGTGTGGCGGCCCACCACAGCTCGGCTTGGGCCCTGAACTTGCGGTCGCTCCGCGCGTGGTCGGCGAGCGTCTGAGCGACGGCGCCGGTATTGTCGAGGACGACGTCGACAAGGGCTCCGCTGGATAATGTCGCAGCCGGTGTTTGGGCCGAAAGCGTCCCGCGCGCGAAGAACTCTTCGAGCGTCTCTATGATCTCGTGCAGGAGCGCAACCCAATCTGCACGGCATCGCTCGACATCGCGTCGGCTCCCGATGCGGTCGAGACTGCGCCAGGTGTGAATCGACCCGAAAGTGCCGGCGCCGTCCTGCTTGTATAGTTGCGCCGTGACGACGTTCCACACGACAAAACTGTCGAGGCCGAGATGCTTCGCTTTTTCCTCCGCATTGGCGAGCAACTTCGCGTCGGTTATGCGGGTGTCCGGCATCTTCAATTCCCAGCCCTGAAGAATCCGTCCGCTGCGGACGTCGCCGAACAGCATCACGTCGGGGAACAGCGACCGGCCCATTGCCATGAGCGTGCGCTCGCCGCCCGCGCGCCGGATCGCGCCGCTTCGCGTCGCGGCCAAGGCATTGATTTCTGAGATAACGTCGATCGCCCAGCTGCGCTCGTTGTAATAGGTCGCCATGCGCGGCAGACGGGCGAGCCGTCACATCGCGGAGTTCTTGAACGCCAACGCCTCGATCAGGGATGAGCGAACGAGCGCCTTGTAATTCTCCGTTCCGAAAATCGTTTGGTAGGCGGCCTTCAACCTGTCGCGGGCCAGCCGCACGTAATCGATCCTTTGCATTTTGAACAAGTGGACCTCTTCGTTCTTCTCGATGCCGTAGAAGTTACGACCTTCGAGCAGCGCCGCCACCAGGAAACTGCCGCTGCCGAACGCGTTGTCAAGGATGATATCCCCGGGCTTGGTAAAGGTCCGGATGAGATACCGGCCCAAAGCGACCGGCTTTTGGGTGGGGTGCCAAACGGGACCCTCACTCTCCGCCGTCTTGAAATAGACCACGTCGGTCGGATATCTGGCCCCCTCGCTTCTCACGACCACGGGCTTGAAATCGCCGTAACATCCGCTCAACTGATCCTTCCGGGTGCCTTTGTTGTACGCCCCGCCATACACCATCTGGGGCACGTATGTCGGCCGTTTATCGTAAAAAACGCAGATATCTTCGTGTTTCCGCAACGGCTGCTTTTTGGCGTTGAGAAAATTCGTGGGCTTAGATTTTATCCATGTGATTTTGTACTTAAACCAAGCTTCGTTGCTTAGAATCAACTTGGCGGTGAAAATGCCGTAAGCGGTAAGAACCACGACGCCGCCGGGCCGAACGACCCGCCGGTACTCGGCCCAAAGCCGATCCAGCGGAATCACGCTGTCCCACTTGTTCTGGGTCGTGCCGTAGGGGAGATCGCACAGGACCATCGCCACCGACGCGCTGGGTATTCGCCGCAGCCCTTGCAAGCAATCTCCCTCGATGAGGCAATTTGGCCTGTCAAGGATCGGCCCGACCGCCGGCTGGCGCAGGTCGGCGACCAGGGGTTCGTCGTGCTCCTGCGGTTGCGCCCAACGATGACCCGCAAGGACCAGTATCGCGCGCCCGACCCTCGGCCGATTCAGCAGCTCGTACTGCATCGCTCCTCCCACCCCCAAGCCTTGTGATCGCCGATACATGGCCTCAATATGTTGTGCGTCATCGCCGAACGCAATCAATGTATTGGGCCCTGTGGAACTAAACAAGAACGTACCATACTGGCCCCACTGGCGCAACACAAAAAATGGCGGTGTCGGTGACGCACGAGTTGTCCGCCTTTTGTAGCGCGTGAGTTGTCCGCCATGTTCGCCCACTGTTCCAGAAGGGGGAGTGGGCGATGCGGCGGACAGCGATGCTATGGGAGGTGTTCGTGACTCGGTTCGAGGAAGCGTTGGAGGGCTACCGGAAATCGCGACCGTGGCGGCGGCCAACCGCTACCTCAAGGACCGCTTCGTCCCCGACTGCAACGCCCGCTTCGCCGTCCCCGCCGCCGAGCCAGGCAGCGCCTTCGTCGCTTGCGTCGGCCGGCCGCTCGAGGATGTCCGGTGTATTCAGGAGGACCGCCAGGTCGGCCGCCACAACGGTGTCGTCTGGCGCGGCCGCTCCTTGCAGCTCCCGGCCCAGCCCCATCGCCATCCCTACGTCAAGGCGACGGTGCGGGTCCACGAGTATCCCGACGGCCGGCTCGCCGTCTTCGACGGCCCGCGCCGGCTCGCCTGCTCCGACGCCCAGGGAAGGGTGACCGATGCCCAAGAACGGGCCGCTTAACTCCGCTCGGCGCGCCCGGCCGGTGGATTTATGGACCACGCTCCCGCGTTGCCCACCACCCCACAGGCCCCGCAACAACAGCAGAAGCCGACAAATGATGTGCTACAAAATACGGACATCTTCACGCGCTACCGACACACAAAAAATGGCAGCTGGTGCAACTTGCGTGCTTCGGCCGATTTGGCGGCCCCGGTGGAATGTCAATCGCGCCCATGGGCGAGAGGAAGGCGGAGTTGCGGCCGGCCGCGCTCGGGCCCCAAGATGGCCGCCATGGCCGGCCCGCGCACCGTCTCGCTGATCGCCAGCGCGACCGAGATCGTCGCCGCGTTGGGCGCGCGCGACCTCTTGATCGCCCGCAGCCATGAATGCGATTTCCCGCCCGGGGTCGACAGGCTGCCGGCGATCACGCGGCCGCGCCTCGACGCCGGCCGCCCGAGCCGCGATATCGACGCCGAGGTGAAGGCGCTCCTCGCAGCCGCGCTGTCGGTCTACGAGGTCGACGCGGAGGCGTTGCGCGAGCTCGGCCCCGAGCTCGTCCTCACCCAGACCCAGTGCGAGGTGTGCGCGGTCTCCCTCGCCGATGTCGAGCGCGCGCTGGCCTCGTGGACCGGCGCGCGGCCGCGGGTCGTCTCGCTGGCACCCAATGCGCTCGCCGACGTCTTCGCCGACATCGAGCGCGTGGCCGCGGCGCTCGGTCGCCGCGAGCGCGGCGCCGCGCTCATCGCCGCGATCGAGCAGCGCTCGCGCGCCATCGCGGCGCGGACCGCCCGGCTCGGGACGCATCCGCGCGTCGCCTGCATCGAATGGATCGACCCCGTGATGGCGGCCGGCAACTGGATGCCCGAACTGGTGGCGATGGCCGGCGGAGTCAACCTCTTCGGCCAGCCCGGGCGGCACGCGCCGTGGCTGGAGTTCGACGACCTCGTGCGCGCCGATCCGGAGGTGATCCTCGTGCTGCCTTGCGGCTTCGACATTCCCCGCAGCCGGGCCGAACTGCCGGCGCTCGCCTCCCGGCCGGGCTGGGCGGAGCTCGGTGCGGTCAAAAACAACCGCATCTATCTCCTCGACGGCAACCAGTACTTCAACCGGCCGGGTCCGCGGCTCGCCGACTCCCTAGAAATGCTCGCCGAGATCATGCATCCCGATGCCTTCCAGTTCGGCCACGAGGGACGCGGCTGGGTGCGCTTGTAGGCGGGCTGACAGCGGCGGGACGAACGGCTAGATTGGCCCGCCATGACCCCGCGCGCCACCACCGGGCTCTCGAGGCGGCTCGTCTTCGCCGTGGCTCTGTGGCTCGGCGCCGGTGTGGCCGGCGATGGGCCCGGCGCGCAAGTCCCCGGGCCGCCGGCCGCCGAACTCGAGAAGCTGCTCTCGACCCTCGAGGACGACGCCGCCAGGCAGCGCTTGATCGGCGAGTTGCGGGCCCTCGTCGAGCCCCATCGCCAGACGGCGCCCTCGCCGATCCCCGAGCGCATCGCGGGTCGCTTCCTTGCTTCGCTGTCGGACCAACTCGCGGCATCGGGCGCCGCCATCTGGCGGGCCGCCGCCGTCATTGCCGATGCCCCTAAGCTGATCGGCTGGATCGCCGAGGAAATCGGCGACCCGGGCAGTCGCGCGCGGCTCTTCGAAATCGTCTGGAAGCTGGCGGCGGTGTTCGCGGCCGGCGGGGCGGCCGAAGGAGTGGCGAAGCGTCTGTTGCGGGGGCCGCGGCGGGCGATCGCCCGGCGCCCCGCCGGCGCCGGCTTGGCGCGCCTTCCCGTGCTCGGGCTGGCGCTCGCCGTCGACCTGGCGCCGATCGCCGTGTTCGCCGCCGCCGCCTTCGGCGCGCTCGCCCTCGTCGAGCCCAGGCGCATCGCCGCGGCGGTCGCGCTGGCGCTCATCAACGCGACCTTGATCGGCCGCGCCGTCGGCCTCATCGCCTCGACGCTGCTCGCGCCCCACCATGCCGGCCTGCGGCTGGTCCCGCTCGCCGACGAGACCGCCATATACCTTTATGTCTGGGTGCGCCGGCTTGCCAATATCGTCGTCTACGGCTTCTTCGCCACCGAGGCCTCGCTGATGCTGGGCATGCCGCTCGCGGGTCACGTCTTCCTCCTCAAAGCGTTGGGTCTCGTCGTGGCCCTCTTGCTGGTGATCCTGATCCTCCAGAACCGGATCGCCGTCGCCCAGGCGATCGCGCCCTCGGCGGCGACCGGCGAGGAGGGTCCGCGCCCCCGGCGCCGGCTGGTCGGCGCGTATTGGCACGTGGCGGCGGTCGCCTATGTGGTCACGGTCTTCCTCGTCTGGCTGGTGCGCTCCGAGGCCGGCCTCGGGTTCATGCTGTGGGGAACCGCCTTCACCGCCTTCGGATTCGGCGCCGCGTGGCTCGCGGTCGCGCTGTTGCGCCGGGCGGTCCGGCGCGCCTTCCGCATCACCGACGAGCTGGCTCGGCTGGTCCCGACCTTGCAAGACCGCGCCAACCGCTACCTCAAGATCCTCGACATGGTTGCGACCGCTTCCATCTACGGCTTCGCGGCGCTCGCCATCCTGCAGGCGTGGGGGCTGGGCTCGCTCGATCTTTTGGCGACGCCCGCCGGGCGGCGGGTGGCCGGCAGCTTGATCTCGATCGCGGTGACGATCGTCGTGGCGGCGGTGCTGTGGGAGGCGGGCAACCTGCTGCTCGAACGCAACTTCGGCCGCGCCACGGGGCTCGAGGTCCGGCGCGATGCGCGGCTGCGCACGCTGCTCCCGCTCCTCAAGCGCCTGCTTTTGGGCCTGGTCGGCGCCTTCGTCGGCCTCGTCGTGCTGTCGGAGATCGGCGTCAACATCGCGCCCTTGATCGCCGGCGCGGGCGTGCTCGGGATCGCCGTCGGCTTCGGTGCCCAGACCCTGATGAAGGACCTGATCGGCGGCGTTTCGATCATCCTCGAGGATTCGATCGCCATCGGCGACGTGGTGCAGCTCGGCGACAAGGGCGGCGTGGTCGAGTGGATGTCCATGCGCTCGATCCGCCTGCGCGACACGAACGGGACGGTCCACACCATCCCGTTCAGCGACGTTCAGACGATCAGCAACCTGACCAAGGACTTTTCGTTCGCCGTTTTCGATATCGGCGTCGGCTACGGCGAGGACGTCGACCGCGTCGGCGCGGTGCTGCGCAAGGCCGGCGCCGAGCTCCGGCGCGAGCCGGAGATCGGCGCGCTGATCCGCGAGGACCTCGAGGTGCTCGGCGTCGACCGGTTCGGCGACTCGGCGGTCATCGTCAAGGCGCGCCTCAAGACCGCGCCCGGCAAGCAGTGGCAAGTGGCCCGCGCCTTCAACCGCGCCTTCAAGCTCGCCTTCGAGCGCGAAGGCATCGAGATGCCGTTCCCGCAGCGCACCGTGCATGTGGTCGCCGGCGGCGGCCAGACGCCAGGCGATCTCGCCGCCGCGGGCGCGGCGGGATCCGGGTCGAGTTGAGGTCGGGAAAGGCCCCTTGGCGGGGCCTTTCCTCCTCGAGGAGCCTACTTCTTCTGGGTGGGCTGGGCCGCCTGCTCCTTCTGCAGCTTCACGCAGTCGGCATGCTTGGCGTTTTCGGCCTTCTTGCAGTCGACCGCGGCCGCCTTGGCGCCGGCGCCGGCCGGCGGGGTCGCGGTCTGCGCGAAAACCGGGGCCGTGGCGAGCGCGAGAGCGGCGGCAAGGACGAGTGAGAGAGACTTCATCGTTTCGTTACTCCAGTGAATGAAGGGCCGGGATGGCCCGTCGGCACGACAACGACCGTTGCCCGGCTTTATTCCTTCAACCTCGCCAGCGCCGCGGGGCTCGCCGCATCGACGACCCGGCACGCAAGTTCGTAATCGAACCCGGCGCGGCCCAAGGCGGCGAGGTCCTTGGCGCGCCAGGCGGCGCGCCGGCCGGCGCGGAACGGCCCGAGCCGCCGGCGCCGCGCCAGCGCCACGGCCGCGGCGAGGTCGGGATCGACGGTTTCCGCGGCGAGGTCGGCGAGGCCCGAGTCGATGTCGCTCCTCCGGACGCCCTTGGCGGCGAGAGCGCGAGCGATCTCGCTCCGCGACCGGCCCCGGCGGTGGAGCGTGCGCGCCCGCCCTTGGGCATAGGCGCGGTCGTCGAGAAGGCCGGCGCGAAGGAAACGCTCGATGAGCGCATCGACGAGCGCCGCCCCCGCCGCGCGCCGCGCGGCTTCAGCCCCTGCCCGCGCCGCTCGCTCGACGCGGCGCCGCAGCACCGTGCGCAGATTCTCGGCCGAGCTCGCATAGCGCTCGAGATAGGAAAGCGCCGCCTCCTCGAGGCCGGCGGCGGTGATCTGGCGCCGGCGGTTCGGCATCTCGGAGACGATCCTCGCACGACGTCGCGGCGGTTCGCCAGTTGCGGCCGGGCTCGGCTTCGCCCTATCGTTGCCCGTCCATGTCGCCGCCCGACACCGATTCCGCCGCCACGATGCGCCGCCCGGCCCCATCGGCGCGCCGCTACGGCCCGGTCAATTGGCTCGGCCTGTGGACGCTTTACGTTCGCGAGGTGCGGCGGTTCCTCAAGGTCGGAATGCAGGCCATCGTCGCGCCGGTGGTGACGACGCTGTTGCTGCTGGCGGTCTTCGTGCTGGCGCTCGGCGGCGCCGTGCGCCAGATCGGCGGCACCCCCTTCGCCGAGTTCCTGGCCCCGGGCCTGATCATGATGGCGATGGTCCAGAACGCCTTCGCCAACACCTCGTCATCGTTGATCATCGCCAAGGTCCAGGGCAGCATCGTCGACTCGCTGATGCCGCCCTTGTCGGCCGCCGAGCTGACGCTGGGCTTCGCGCTCGGCGGCGCCACGCGCGGCATCGTCGTCGGCCTCGCCGTCGCGCTGTCGATCTGGCCCTTCGTCCCGCTGCGCCTCGTGCACCCCGGCTATATCCTCTTCCACGGCGTGGCGGCGTCGCTGCTGCTGTCGCTGCTCGGGCTGGTCGGCGGCATCTGGTCCGAGAAGTTCGACCATGTCGCCGCGGTGACCAATTTCGTGGTCACGCCGCTCGCCTTCCTCTCCGGCACCTTCTACACGGTCGACCTCTTGCCCGAGCCCTGGCATACGGCGGCGTTGGTCAATCCGTTCTTCTACATGATCGACGGCTTCCGCTACGGCTTCATCGACTACGCCGATGGCAGCCTTGGGGCGGGCCTCGCCGTGGTCCTCGGCGTCAATCTCGCGCTGTTCGCGGCCTGCCACCTCATGTTCGCGAGCGGCTACAAGCTGCGGGCCTGACGCCAGCGCGGCGGAACGCGTCCGGGGCCTCGCGGATCGGAACTTTTTCTGCAACCCGGCCTGTTTCAAGATGGGGTTGGCGGTATGCCGCGACTTGATCTTCGCGTCGAATGGGAATCGGCGCTTGGTGATCGGGCTTTCCCAGATCGTAGGGTCGCCCTTGCCCTGCCGCGCGGGGTGACAGCCGGCCGCCCGCCACACACTCTCGAGCTGCGGCCGAAAATCCACCATCACGAGGGGTAGGGTTACCCGCGCGACCGTCTGGCGCGCGATGGCAACGGGGTTCTCTCCGGTCATGCTCAGCCGCGAAACGGCGGGCATCGGCTCCTCGACCGCGGCCTCGCGCAAAGCCGCCGCCGGCCCCCAATTTGACATCCGCGCCGGCCGCACCGATACTCGCCCGCTTTTCTGCCCGACCCGCGCGGCGGACAGGAGGCTGTTTGCCCGGCGCCGAGCCTTCCCGAGGAGAACCGAATTGGCCGCCCCGCCCATGCCGCCCGTGATGCCGACCTACAAGCGGGCCGACCTCGCCTTCGAGCGCGGCGAGGGGCCCTATCTGCATGGCGCGGACGGCCGTCGCTACCTCGATTTCGCCGGCGGCATCGCGGTGACCGGGCTCGGCCATGCCCACCCGCACCTCGTCAAAGCATTGACCGACCAGGCGCAGAAGGTGTGGCACACCTCGAACCTGTTCCGCATTCCGAGCCAGGAGCGCCTGGCCGAGCGTCTGGTCGCGGCCTGTTTCGCCGATACCGTGTTCTTCGGCAATTCGGGCGCCGAGGCGGTCGAATGCGGCATCAAGGTCGTGCGCAAATACCACAGCGCGAGCGGCCATCCCGAACGCTTCCGCCTCCTCACCTTCGAGGGCGCCTTCCACGGGCGCACGCTCGCCACGCTCGCCGCCGGCGGGCAGGCGCAGCACCTCGACGGCTTCGGCCCCAAGGTCGACGGCTTCGACCAGGTGCCGTTCGGCGACGACGACGCGCTCACGCGGGCGATCTCTCCGGCCACCGCCGGCATCCTGATCGAGCCGATCCAGGGCGAGGGCGGCATCCGGCCGGTCCCGCCGCAACGCCTGCAGGCCTTGCGCGAGCTTTGCGACCGGCGCGGCCTGCTGCTGTTTTTCGATGAAATCCAGACCGGCATGGGACGCACCGGCAAGCTGTTCGCGCACGAGTGGTCGGGGGTGAGCCCCGACGTCATGGCGATCGGCAAGGCGATCGGCGGCGGCTTTCCCTTGGGCGCGTGTCTGGCGAGCGCGAAGGCCGCGGTCGGCATGACGGCCGGCACCCACGGCTCGACCTATGGCGGCAACCCGCTCGCCATGGCGGTCGGCAACGCCGTCCTCGATATCATGCTCGCCCCCGGCTTCTTCGACCGCGTGCAGGAGATGGCGAGCCATCTCGCCCAGCGGCTCGCCGTGCTCATCGACCGTCACCGGGAGATCTTCGAGGCGGTGCGCGGGCAAGGGCTGCTCCTCGGCCTCAAATGCCGGCCCGCCAACACCGAGGTGGCGGGGGCGATGCGCGCCCGCGGCCTGTTGAGCGCAACCGCCGGCGACAACGTGGTCCGCCTATTGCCGCCGCTGACCATCGAGGGACGCCATATCGCGGAGGCCGTGCAAACGATCGAGGAGGCCGCCGGCGATCTCGAGCGGGCGCGGCGCAAAGTCGGGTGAGGTCGGTGACGCAAGCATCCCACTCGTTGCGTCATTTCCTCGACCTCGACCGGCTCGACATTTCGATCCTGCGCGAGATTCTGCGCCTGGGCGCGGCTTACAAGCGGCGCCAGCCGCCGGGCGGCACTGCCAAGCCGCTCGCCGGCAAGACGCTGGCCATGATCTTCGAGAAGCCGTCGACCCGCACGCGCGTGTCCTTCGAGGTCGGGGTGCGCCAGTTGGGTGGCGATGTGGTGATCTTGACCCCGGCTGCCTCCCAGCTCGGCCGCGGCGAGACCATCGCCGATACCGCGCGCGTGCTGTCGCGCTATGTCGATGCGATCCTGTTGCGCACGACCTCCGAGGCCAAACTCGCTGAAATGGTTCGCCACGCCAGCGTGCCGGTCATCAACGGCTTGACCGACCGCACCCATCCTTGCCAGTTGATGGCCGACGTCATGACCTATGAGGAGCATCGCGGGACGATCGCCGGCCGCTCCGTGGCGTGGTCGGGGGACGGCAACAACATGGCGATCTCGTGGATCCAGGCGGCGGCGAAATTCGACTTCGCGCTGCGCCTCGCCTGCCCCGATGCGCTGCGGCCGCCGACCGACATTCTGGGCTGGGCGAAGAGCCAGCGGGCCCGCGTTTCCGTCACCGCCGATCCCGCCGAGGCGGTGGCCGGCGCCGACTGCGTCGTCACCGACACCTGGACGTCGATGGCCGACGAAATGAAGGATGAAATGAAAAGCGTGCGCATGAGTCGCGACAACCGTCACAACCTCCTGGCGCCTTACCGGGTCGACGAGCGCTTGATGGCGCTCGCTCGGCCGGACGCCGTGTTCATGCACTGCCTGCCCGCCCATCGCGGCGAAGAGGTCAGCGCCGGGGTGATCGACGGGCCGCAATCGGTCGTCTGGGACGAGGCCGAGAACCGCCTGCACGTCCAGAAGGGCATCCTCGCGTGGTGCCTCGCGTAATCGCGTTTCCACCCCGCCCCTGGGACCGGCTCCTCGGATGACCGGCGAGCGCGCGCTCGACATTCCCGGCGATGACTTGGTGCTGCCGTTCCAGATCGATCCCTTCGGCTTGCGCGGCCGGCTGGTGCGGCTGGGGCCGGCGCTCGATGCGATCCTCCGCCGCCACGCCTATCCCGCGCCGGTCGGCGGCACGCTCGCCGAGATGGTGGCGATGGCGAGCGCGCTCGCGGCCACGCTCAAATTCGACGGCGTGTTCACCTTGCAAATCAAGGGCGACGGGCCGATCCGGCTGATGATCGCCGACCTGACCAGCGCCGGCGATGTGCGCGGCTATGCCCAGTACGACGGCGCGCGCATCGCCGCCCTGCCCGCCGGCCATGCCTCGGTTCCCAAGCTGTTCGGCACCGGGCACCTCGCCTTCACGGTCGACCAGGGGACGCACACCGAACGCTACCAGGGCATCGTCGAACTGCAAGGCACGACGCTCGCCGAATGCGCGCATCACTATTTCCGGCAGTCGGTTCAGTTGCAAGCCGGAATCAAGGTCGCCGCCGCCGAGCTCGAAGCGCCCCACGGCGTCCGCGCCTGGCGCGCCGGCGCCCTCATGGTCCAGCGCTCGCCGCCCGCCGGTGGACCCGGCGCCGGGCATGAGGCGGCGGCGGACGACGTCGAGGAAGGCTGGCGTCGCGCCATGGTGTTGATGGGCGGCGCCACCGCGGCCGAGCTCGTCGACCCCGACCTGCCGGCGTGGCGGCTCATCGACCGGCTGTTCCTCACCGAGGGCGTACACATCTATCGGCCTGTCGATCTCAGGCACGCCTGCCGCTGCTCGCGCGAGCGCGTCGCCACCATGCTGCGGGCGCTGTCGCAGGGCGAGATCGAAGCGCTCAAGATCGACGGCACGCTGGTCGTCACCTGCGAGTTCTGCAATCGCCGCCATGTCTTCGACGACGCCGAGCTGGCGGGCGTTTACGGTTCCTAGGGTCGCTGGCGGGCCCGGTTGCCAAAATTCGGCCCGATTCTTCTGCTCGGGTTCGCGGTGATCGGACCGCTGATGAGGGAGGTAGGGATGGACAGGCAGTGGCGGGGTTGGCTTGCGCTCGTGGCGTTGGCGGCGGGGCTCGCCGCCTGCCAGACCCCGGCGCCCCGCGCGCACTTCCCCGACTTGACCTACCGCCACCTCGGTCAGTTCCGGCTCGATGTGAGCGGGATCGAGGTCGTCAACGAGTATCAGGCGCCGTTGGCCCCGCCCCACGTCGAGCACCTGCTTCCGGTCCGCGCCGATGCGGCGCTGCGCCGCTGGGCGGAAGACCGGCTGGCGGCGACCGGCAAGCCGGGACGCTATGCCCGGTTCGTGATCCTCGACGCGCGCGTGACCGAGACCAAGCTGGCGAAGACCCCGGGCCTGCGCGGTGCTTTCACCACCGACCAGGCGGAGCGCTACGACGGCGCCCTCTCGGCGGCGATCGAGATCCGCGCCGAGCGCGGAAATTTCCGCGACGGGTATGCGAGCGCGACGGTCACTAGGTTCCGCACCGTGCCCGAGGGGATCAGCGTCAACGATCGCGAAAAAACCTGGTTCGAACTTGTCGAGGCCATGATGAGCGACCTCAACCTCGAGCTCGACCGCCAGGTCCGCGGCCACCTCGGGATGTTTCTGCGCTAGTACCCGGGACCACGTTGATCGCTGTAGGGGCGGGTCTGTGACCCGCCCGGACGCGGGCCGGTTTGAAACCGGCCCGTTTCGAACCCGTCCGGGCGGGTTATAAACCCGCCCCTACGGAACCCGACGATATTGCCCTTGTAGGGGCCGGTTTGAAACCGGCCCCTCCGGCCCTCCCCGCCGTGTTCCCCAGGTCGGGCGGGTTTGAAACCGGCGAGGCGTTGCCTCGCCCCTACAGCCATCACCTTTGCCAGAAGACACGCGACAGCAGGACCACCACGGTCACCAGCTCGAGCCGGCCCAAGAGCATGGCGAAGCTCAGAATCCATTTGGCCGCTTGCGGCACGCTCGCGTAGCTGCCCACCGGTCCAATGACCTCGCCCAGCCCGGGACCGACATTCCCGAGGGCCGCCGCCGCCCCCGACAGGCTGGTGACCAGGTCGAGCCCGGTGAGGCCCAGACCCGCCGCGGTTCCAGCAAAGGCGAGGACATAGAGGAAAAAGAAGGCGAGCACCGATTCCGTCACCGCCTCGGTGACCTGGCGGCGATTGTACTTGGGGACGAACACGCCGCTCGGCGCCAACGCGCGGTGAATCTGGGTGCGCGCGATGGCGAACAGGATCTGGAACCGGAACACCTTGATTGCGCCGGCCGTCGATCCCGAACAGCCGCCGACGAAAGTCAAGGCGAAGAACAGCACTTGCGGCAACGCCCCCCACTGGCCGTAATCGGTCGATACGAATCCGGTCGTGGTCATGATCGAGACGGCGTTGAAGGCGGCATGACGCAGGGAGCGCAGCGGGTCTTCGCCGTCGACCCGCCAATGCCAGAGCGCGATCGCGAGCGTTAACGCCAGCGCGATCGCCAGGTACCAGCGCGTCTGGCTGTCGCGCGCCAGCGCCCGCCAGTCGCCCCGCTGGACGCGCAGGAACAGCGTGAACGTCATGCCGCCGAGCAGCATGAAGACGATGGCGGTCAAGTCGATCACCGGGCTGTCGAAATGGGCGAAGGAATCGTCCCAGGTGGAAAAGCCCCCGGTCGACACCGTCGTCATGGCGTGGATCGCGGCGTCCCGGGGCGTCATGCCGCCCGCCCAGTACAAGGCCGCGCACAGCGCGCTCACGCTCACATAGACGATCAAGATGCCGGCCGCGATTTGCGGTGCGCGCGGCAGCACCTTCTCGGATTTGTCGGAGGATTCGAGGCGGAAAAGCTGCATGCCGCCGACCCGCAGCATCGGGAAGACGGCGATGGCCATGGCGATGATCCCCACCCCGCCCAACCACTGCAGGAGGCCGCGCCACCACAGGATGCCGGGCGGCGCCTGGTCGAGGCCGACGATCACCGTGGCGCCGGTCGTAGTCAGCCCCGACATCGCCTCGAAATAGGCGTCGGCGTAGGTGAGGCCGAGCCGGCTGAAGAGGAACGGCAGCGCGGCGAAGCCGGCCACGATCACCCACGACGCGGTAGTGAGCAGGAAGGCCTGGCGCAGGTTGAACGCCATCTCCGCCGCGCGGGTGGCGAACGCCAGCGCCCCACCGAAGAACAGGGTGATGAGCGAAGCGAGCGCGAAGCCCTGCCAGTCCGGATTGCCGTCGGCGAGGTCGGCGACCGCCGGCAGCAGCATGGCGAGGGCCAGGATCGACAACAGCAGCCCGATGATGAAAAGGACCGGCCGGACGTCGACCACCGGGTCCCCTCGCCCCTTTGAGCGACCGCTTGCCCCCGGAGGCCCCCCCGTCAGCCTTCCGGCCTGGCGCCGCTGGCTGGATTGCCGATCATGGCGAGGAACTCGCGCCGTGTGGCCTGGTTGTCGCGGAAGGCGCCGAGCATGCGGCTGGTGACCATGGTGACACCGGGCTTGTGGATGCCGCGCGTGGTCATGCATTGGTGCTGCGCCTCGATCACCACCGCCACACCCTTGGGCAGCAGGACCTCGGACAGCGCGTTGGCGATCTGCACGGTCATTTTTTCCTGGATCTGGAGCCGCTTGGAGTAGACCTCGACCAGCCGCGCGAGCTTGGAGATGCCGACGATGCGGCGGTCCGGCAGGTAGGCGATATGGACCTTGCCGAGGATCGGCGCCATGTGGTGCTCGCAATGCGATTCGAAGCGGATGTCGCGCAGCACGATCATCTCGTCGTAGCCGTCGGTCTCCTCGAACATGCGCTGGAGCAGCTCTTGGGGATCGACGCCGTAGCCGGAAAACCATTCCTCGTAAGCGCGCGCCACCCGCGCCGGCGTCCCCGCCAGACCCTCGCGGTCGGGATCGTCGCCGGCCCAGCCGATGAGCGTGCGCACGGCCCCTTCGACCTCGGCGCGGGCGGGCTTGGCGGCCGCGGCCGCGGTCTTGGCCAGATCGACGGCGCGCGGCGCCGGTTTGAGGAGCGATGCGCCGGATGGATTTGCTTTCACGACTCGACCTCGCTTGGCTAGGCGGACCGACCCGGGGGAGGCCGGGGACAGGCCCGCCGCCGCCCTCGCGCCAGGCCCTGATGTCGGCTGCCGGTCAGTTGAGCTGCACGCTCTGGTGGGGGCTATCGAGGGAGAAGGCGGGGATACGGACATCGAAGCGCTCGCCCGACGGCGTTTCCATCTGGTAGCTGCCCACCATGATGCCCGAGGGGGTGGGAAGCGGCGTGCCGCTCGTGTACTCGAAGGCCTCGCCCGGCTTCAAGACCGGTTGCTCGCCGACCACCCCCGCGCCGCGCACTTCCTGGATCCGGCCTGCCGAGTCGGTGATCCGCCAGTGGCGGTTGCGGAGCTGGACGGTATCGCGACCGAGGTTCTCGATGCGCACGTGGTAGGCCCACACATAGTGGTTGTCCACCGGCGAGGACTGGTCCTCGAGATAGATGGGCTTGACGGTGATCTTTATTTGGCGCGTGGTTTCGCTATACATGGGTCGCATCCCGACCGCCCGCGGCTTGACGACCGCCCCGGGCGAGCGCGCGTATTTTAGGTCTCCCGGCCGCTTTGTCCAGACTCGACCCGCCCCTTGCAAGAGGCCGCGGGGTCAAAGGCCGGCCAGCGCCTGGCCGAGGTCGGCTTCGAGATCGGCCGGGTCCTCGAGGCCGACCGACAGGCGCACCACGTCGTCGCCGATGCCGAGCCGCGCCCGCTCTTGCGCGCCGATCCGCTGATGGGTGGTGGTGGCGGGGTGGCAGGCGAGGCTCTTCGAATCGCCGAGATTGTTCGAGATGTCGACGATCGACAGCCGGTCGAGGCAGCGGAACGCAGCCGCCTTGCCGCCCTTGAGGACGAAGGTCACGATCGTTCCCCCGGCCGCCATCTGGCGGCCGGCCAGCGCCGCCTGGGGATGGGAGTCGAGGCCCGGGTAGATCACGCGCTCGATCGCCGCGTGGGCCTCGAGGAACCGGGCGAGGGCCAAGGCCGCGCGGCACTGGGCCTCGAGGCGCAGCTCGAGCGTCTCCAGCCCCTTGAGCAGCAGCCAGGCATTGAACGGGCTGAGCGCCGGACCGGTGTGGCGCAGGAAGGGCGTCAGCCGGTCGTCGACGAAGGCCCGCTCGCCGAGAATCGCGCCGCCGAGGCACCGTCCTTGGCCGTCGATATGCTTGGTCGCCGAATAGACGACGATGTCGGCGCCGAGCGCGAGCGGGCGCTGCAAGAGCGGGGTGGCGAACACGTTGTCGACCACCACGCGCGCCCCGGCCCCATGGGCGAGCCGCGAGACCTCGGCGAGGTCGACCAGCTCCTGCATCGGGTTGGACGGCGTTTCGAGGAACACGCACGCGCTCGGGCGCGCCAGCGCCGCGCGCCACTGCGCAAGATCGGCGCCGTCGACCAGGACCGACTCGATGCCGTAGCGCGGTAGCAGCTCGGTGACGATATAGTGGCACGAGCCGAACAGCGCGCGGCTCGAGACGACGCGCTCGCCGGCCTTGATCTGGCACATCAGCGCCGCGAACACCGCCGCCATGCCGCTGGCGGTGGCGCGGCAGGCCTCGGCGCCCTCGATCAGTCGCAAGCGCTCCTCGAACATCGCCACCGTCGGATTGCCATAACGCGAATAGACGAACCGCGCTTTGCCCCCCCCGGCGAACGCCTGCTCGGCCTCGCCGGCCGTCCCGTAGACGTATCCCGAGGACAGGAACAGGGCCTCGCAGGTCTCGTCGAACTCGGTCCGCTGCGTCCCGCCGCGCACCGCCCGCGTGCGCGAGCGCCATGCGCTCGGGTTGATGACCCGGGGGTTCCGGAGTGCCTCGGCCATCCGCTGCTCCTTTCGGTCCCGCGCCCGCACTCGAAAGTCCCTTCGCGCGCGGCGGGAACAAAAAACCCCGACCGGTCGGTCAGGGCTTTTCGGGTGGCCTCCGACCCTTTAGCGACTTGTTTTACGTGGCTCGCAAGCCGGTCGGCTCAAATCACCACGTGGAACGGTCGGATAGCGCCTGCGGGCCGTCCCTGTCAAGCGGGCTCGCGCCAGCGGCCTTGCGCCATACGAAGCCGGCGGGCGCGAGCGGGCGGCCGCGCCCGCGCCGCTCCGCGGCGGGCAGGATATCGCAGGCGGGCCACAAGCCCGAGGCGAGGCCGTCGGCATAGGCGAGGGGATAGCCGCGCTGGCGCATTTTCGCCGCCGCGCCAAGATGATCGTAGGCGAGCGCGCGATGGCTGACCTCGATCCCGGCCGCCGATGGCGCCAGCACCGAGAACCAGGCGCGCTGCGTGCCGTCGTTGGCCGGCATGCCGATGGCGCCCGCATTGTGCCACAGCCTGCCCGCCGGCGCCTGCGTGAACGGCATCCCGCAATGCCCCGCGACCACGCCCTCGGCCCCGGTGGCAATGATCTCGGCTTCCTTGTCCGCCGCCGGGGTCGAGGCGAATAGGAACCGGTTGATCTGCCGTGCCCCGCCATGGATCGCGGCGATCCGCCGGCCGGCGAGGGTGAATGCGATCCGGCGCGGCAGGGTCCCCATCCAGGCCTTGGCCGCGCGGTCGAGGTCGCGGCGCGAGGCCGCGAACCATTCCTGCGACAAGGCCGCGCACGCCGACCCGTCGGCGAACCCGCACCCGCAATCCTCGGCGTCGGCGGCGAGCGCTTCCTCGCAGTTGCCCATCACGACCGGCGAGCCCCACGCGCGCACGAGGTCGACCACGGCCTGCGGATCGGCGCAGTAGGCGACGAGGTCGCCGGTGCAGATGGCGCGCCGCCCCGGTATGCCGAGACGGGAGGCGGCGTCGATGAGGGCGCGCGTCGCTTCGAGGTTGCCGTAAGCACCGCCCCAGACCAGCACCGGTCCGTCGAGGACGCCGAGCTCGGCGACCAGCGGGCCTTCACCGGCACTCACGGGCGCGAGCACGCGCCCCCACCGAGGACGCAGAACTTGGCGCAATGCGGGTGGTTGAGCTTGACCTTGCCCGCGGCCTCGACGAGCGTGCGACCCATCTCGAACTGCGGGTCGTAGGGCAGCAAGGTGCACGAGACGACGACCGGCCGCTCCGCGCCCTTGCGCTTGACCACCATGCGCGAGGAGGCGCACATCATCGCGTCGGGCGAGACGTTCAAGATTCCCCAGCAGGCCTCGGTGATCTCGGGGACCGGCACCCGCTCGTCCATCTCCGGGAAGAGGACCAGGCGGACCTCGTCTTCGGCGGCGACAGGGATCGCATGGGCGGCGAACAGCCGGGCGAAGCCCTGGCGGAGTTCGCCCGCCGGTTGGCCGGAGAAGGTGCGCCCCGCGACATGGACGTTGAAGCCGTTCCGGACCAGCCATTTCAGGCCCGCCAGCGTCGGCGCCCACGAGCCCGCTCCGCGCTCGAGCTCGTGCAGGTCCTTGGTGTAGTGGTCGACCGAGACGCGGATGACCAGCCGCTCGCCGCCCACGGCCTGGAGCGCGAGCAGCGCGGCCGCCATTTTCATCATCGGTCGCAGGGCGTTGGTCAGCACCAACACCTTGAAGCCGCGCGCCAGGCAGTCGGCGATCATCTCGGGCAGCTCGCGATTCATGAACGGCTCGCCGCCGGTGAACCCGATCTCCTGGGTCGGCAGGCCCAAGCGGGCGATCTCGTCGAGATAGGCGCGGACCTCAGCGGCGGAGAGATAGACCAGCCGGTCATTGGTCGGCGAGGACTCGATGTAGCAGCTGCGGCACGTGAGGTTGCACAGCGTGCCGGTGTTGAACCACAGGGTCTTGAGGCCGTTGAGGGCGACCGTCGCCCGGCGCTCGCCCTTGGCGGTCCAGTCGGGATCGCGGAACTTGCCCTCGGAGGGGCGCCCGCGCGCGGCCAGTACGGCAGTGGTCATCCTTGTCCTACCGCGACAAGACAGCTTCTCCCCAGCATCGCATTTCCGCCGCCGCAACGTCAAATTTTCCTGCGGCCGCGCCGCCCGTCGCTTTTCCTCGATCGGCGCGGGGCGAAACCGGTGTATGACTGGTATGTTTCATTCGCGAATCGACGAAGGGAGGGGGACATGGCCATCGCGAAGACGGCCGCCAAACGCAAGCTGTTCGCCGACCATTTTTTCTTCCGCAACCTCGCGCCCGCCGATGTGGACCGGCTCGTGGCCTCTGCGCGGGTCGCGCGCGTGGCTTATCCCGTTGTCCCAGGCAGCTCTCACCGGTAGTAGTTGGCCGCGGACGAGAATCCGCTCAACGGCGAGCGTCGGACCCTCGCTTTGCCATGAGCCCGCCCCATCCCCGCCGCTCGGCCACCGCGCCCTACAAATAGATCAACCTGGGACAACGGGATAAGCCTCTTGCGCGCTATCCCGAGGGCGCGACGATTTTCATGAAAGGGTCGCCGGGACAGGGGATGATGGCGGTCTTGAGCGGGCGGGTGAAGGTCAGCTCGCCCGCGCCCCACGGCAAGGAGATCATGCTCAACGTCATCAATCCCGGCGAGGTTTTCGGCGAGATCGCGCTTCTGGACGGGAAGGAGCGCACCGCCGACGCGACCGCCATGTCGGACTGCGAGTTGCTGGTCCTCAACCGGCGCGATTTCGTGCCCTTCCTCGAGCGCAACCCGGCGCTCTGCATCCGGCTCCTCGGGGTATTGTGCGAACGCCTGCGTCACACCGACCAGCAGGTCGCGGACCTGATGTTCCTCGGACCGGCCGCGCGCCTCGCCAAGGCCTTGTTGCAGCTCGCCGAGACCCCAGGCGAGCACAGCCCCGGCGGAACGCGGATCGCCCTCAAGGGGACTCAGCGCGAGCTCGGCAATAGGATGGGCCTGTCGCGCGAGGGCACCAACAAGCAGCTGAGACGCTGGGGGAATACGGGCATCGTCGGCCTCGGGCGGGGATTCGTCACGTTCAAGGATGGGCCGGCGCTGCGGCGGCTGGTCGATCAAGAGGACCGGCAGGTCGCCCTGATCTTGACCTTGTTGATCTTGCCCCCCCGGTCGGCGGCTCCGGTCCCGAGGCCGGGCGGAGGGCCGCGGCGATCGTCGCCCGGCCATTCGCCCGTCGAGAACCTCGATCAGGGCCTGACGCCCCGCCCGCCGCGACGTCAATTGACGTCGCTTCGCCCCATTCAAGATCCTGTGCCTGCATGCCCTTTATCACCTCGAATGCGGCTGGTAGACTGCGGATCGTCACAGCTTGTGGCATTGGGGGTGCTCCTTCTCAGAGGTTCTCGTCAAACCCGGGCGCATCCCCTTTCCTTGCTTGACACAAAATCTGATCCATCACCCGTAAATCGGGCCCGCTTGCTAAGGCCCGCGAGCCGGTGTTACGGTCGCGGCATCGGGGCGAGGCATACCTAGGGCACATCGTGGCGCTCGATGATCGGATCGCATTGGTGACCGGGGCCGGCCGCGGGATTGGCCGCGCCGTGGCGCTGGCGCTGGCGCGCCAAGGGACCAGCGTCGTCGTCGCCGACCTCGACGGCGAGGCGGCCCACGACACCGCCGCGGCGGTGGCCAACGCGGGCGGCCGCGCGCACGGGGTCGCCATCGACCTCGCCCATGTCGGCCGCATCGATCGCCTGTTCGGCGAAGTCGTCGAAGTGTTCGCGACTCTCGATATCCTGGTCAACAACGCCGCGGTCCTGGCGCCGCACCCGCTCCTCGAATACCACGAGCGGGACTGGGACCGGCAGCTGGCGGTGAACCTGAAGGCGTGCTTCTTCTGCACCCAGGCCGCCGCCCGCATCATGATCCCGCGACGGCGCGGCAAGATCGTCAATGTCACCTCGACATCGGCTTTCGTGTCGTCGGCATCACCGCAAATCGTTTACGATGCCAGCCAGGCCGGCATCCGTCAGTTGACCGTCTCGGCGGCCGCCGAACTCGCCCCTTACGGCATCAACGTCAATGCCGTGGCGCCGGGGACGATCGTCACCGACATGAACCGGAAAATGCTGGACACCGAGGAAAAGCGGGCCGCGGCGCTGGTTCGGATTCCCCTCGGCCGCCTCGGCAAGCCCGAAGACGTCGTCGGCCCGATCCTGTTCCTTTGCTTGCCCGAGTCCGATTACATCACTGGCCATACGCTGGTGGTCGACGGGGGCTCGCTCCTCTACTGAGAACCTGTCCGGAAAGTCGGCGCCCCGGTTGCCCTTGATTGGGCAGCCGGGGCGATATCCGAGGGCCCCGTCCGCGTCAATGGATGCGGGACGATCCGGTGGCGGCCCGCTTCTCCGGGGGCGCCTTGAAGACGGCCGGGTTCTCCGGGCCCTCGACCTCGAGGTGCCGACCAGTCCGCGCTCGACGCGGGAAAGCGCGTGATCGACGAGCACGTAGCGGCCGGGCACCTCGAGCCTGAAGTCGACGATGGCCGAGCCGCCGGCCGGCACGGTCACGGTCTGCACATTGGCGGTCGGCTTTGCGGTCACGGAGCCGAGGTTGTAGACCTTGTCGAAGATCTCGCCGATGACATGGAACGAGGACGTGTAGTTCGGTCCGCCGACGCCGAAGAAGATGCGCACCGTCTCGCCCACCTTCGCCTTCAAGGGCTTGTGCTTGGCGAGGGCGCCGACCGCCCCGTTGAACACGAAGTATTCCGGCCGCTCGTTGAGGAGTTTTTCATGGCTGGGCTGCACCTCGCCGGCGGTCCCGAAGGCTTCCGCGGTGTAGATCTCTCCCTGCATCACGTAGAACTCGCGATCGACCTTCGGCAGACCGTCCTCGGGTTCGACCAAAATGAGGCCGTACATGCCGCTGGCGATGTGCTGGGCCGCCATCGGAATCGCGCAGTGATAGACATACAGGCCGGGGTTGAGCGCCTTGAAGGTGAACCCCTTGGTCTCGCCGGGTCCCGCTTCGGTGGCTGTTCCGCCGCCGCCCGGACCGGTCACGGCGTGGAAATCGACGTTGTGCATCGTCGCGCTGTCGTCGGCGTTCTTGAGCCGCACCTCCACCGTGTCGCCGACGCGCACGCGGATGAACGGCCCCGGGACCTTGCGGTTGAAGGTCCAGTACCGGTAGGTGGTGCCGTCGTCGAGCTGGCCCTGCAATTCAACCGTCTCGAGATCGACGCGCAGGCGCTGGGCCCCGCGCCTGGCGAGCGGGCCGGAGAGGTCGGTTGGATCGCGCACGATGCTCGTGGCGGCCTCGGCCGCGGCGGCCGGCCCGCTCGCCAAGGCGCCGATCAGCGCGGCGATCGCCAGGGCGCCGGCGAGGCCCGCCGACCGACGCAAGTATGAGAGACTCCGGTTCATGGTCATTTCCCTTTCGGCTCGGTTTCGACTCCCATGCTTATGGCGCGCCGGCGGGTCGATCGCCTTGATCCAGATCAAGTCGTGGCCGGATGGCGCCCCTTTTCTGCGTGCTGCGACCATCCGCCGCGCCAGAGCGCCGGCGGGCAGGGGGCGGAGGCCGGATGGCGGGGAGCGGATGACGGGGATCGAGCTCTCGTCGTAAGTTTGGGAAGAGGCTGCGGCGCTGCCGAAGCCTCGGCGCTGGCTGGGAATCAGCAGCGCGCCCAGGTTCGCTCGACTTAGGTCAGGAGCCGTCCGTTGGACCTCATCGCCCGCGCCACGGATTACGTGCTGGTCGGCTTCACCGCGCAACTGATCGACGGTGCGCTCGGCATGGCCTATGGCGTCATCTCGACGACGTTCCTTCTCGGCATCGGCCTCACCCCGGCCGCAGCCAGCGCCACCGTTCACACCGCCGAGGTTTTCACGACGGCGGTCGCGGCAGTGTCGCACGTGGCCATCCGCAACGTGGATTGGCGACTGGTTCGGGCTCTCGCCCTGCCGGGGGTGGCCGGCGGCGTGCTCGGGGCCTATGGCCTCACCGAGATCAGCGGCGAGGTGGTGAGGCCCTTCGTTGCCGCTTATCTCCTGGCCTTGGGCGCCCTCCTCTTGTACCGCGCGATCACCGGCCGGAGCGGCGCCAAGACTCGCAAGGGGTTGGTGCCGCTTGGCTTTGCCGGCGGGTTCCTGGATGCGATCGGCGGCGGCGGGTGGGGACCGGTGGTGACGGCCACGTTGGTCGCCGCGGGCTCCGCGCCGCGCCAGGTGATCGGCTCGGCCAGCGTCGTCGAGTTTTTCCTGTCCACCGCGGTGGCCGGGACGTTCTTCCTGCGGCTGGGGCTGGGATACGAGCACATCGTCCTGGGCCTGCTGGTGGGCGGTGTGATCGCCGCGCCGCTGTCCGCCTATCTGGCGAAGGCGGTCCCGGGGCGCGTGCTGATGGGGCTCGTCGGGGTCATGGTTTCGGTCTTGAGCGCGCGGACGCTGTATCTGGCGCTATCGTAACGGCCCCGCCGCGAGCGGCGCTCGCCGTTGCGTGCGGGCGCTGGTTTTCCAGCCTCGGCCTTGCCGCGGCCGGTTGTGGCGCGCCCGCTTGTCGTCGGCCAAGGCCCGCGAGGGCACGGCCCCTTACGGCCGCGCCCTCTCCGCGGGTCTAGGGCAGAGACTTGATGAGGGCCCGGTATTCCGGTTCTGGAAACGCCTTGAGGGTATTGGTGTGCACGTTTGTGCACAGCGCGATCATCAGCATCTCCAGCAGCAAATGCCGCTTCGCGTTCCCAGTCCGCGGATCCTCGAGGCTTCCGAAAACCGCGGAAAAATCTTCCATGGCACCGATCCCTCCTAAAAACGGTGCCATCCCGTAGAACCCATATCACCCCATCCGCGCAAGCGTATTGTTTTTCCTAATGCGATTCCCCGGGCGCCCCCCTATGCTGTTGTTCACCGCGACGGCGTCCGTTATCATGGGTCGAAATCCGCCGAAGGCGCACAGCCGCGCCGCGGCCGGAGTCAGAGTGTATTTTGGGCGCGCCGCGAGCGGCGCGCCCAATGACAGGGAGGAAGAGAGATGAGGACCAAGTACCTGACCGGTTCGCCTACCCGGCGGCAGGTTTTGCAGGGCGCGGCGGGCGTCGGCCTCGCCTCGCTCGCCGGCGGCGGCGTGGGGCGACGGGCGTGGGCCCAGGCGGCGCCGGCGATCATGCGCGGCGCGACTCTGACGGTTTCCACTTGGGGCGGCGTCACCCAGGAGGGCATCAAGAGTTACTTGCAGCCCGAGTTCGAGAAGCAGACCGGCGCCATGCTGGCGTTCGACATCGGCGGCCAAGGCGCCCGCTACAACAAGCTGTTGGCGCAGCGCGCGAGCCCGCCCGCGGACGTGTTCTTCTCCACCGACGAGGCCGTGGTCGCCGGCCACCGTGCCGGCATCTTGACCACGGTCACGCGCAAGAACATCGCGAACCTGGCTGACATCCACGACTGGGCATTCTCGGTCAAAGGCATCGGGAGCGCCGACACGCTGCCGGGCGTGCCCTATACCTTGATCGCTTACGTGCTGGGCTACCATCCCGAAGCGGTGAAGGACAAGCCGACGAGCTGGGCCGACCTGTGGCGGCCCGAATTCCACGGCAAGCTGGCGATGGCTTCGCCTGTGCACAGCCAGATGCCGGCCTTCGTCATCATCGCCGCCGAGCTTGCCGGCGGCAGCGCCGCCAATCCCGACCCCGGGTTCAAGAAGCTAGCCGAACTCAAGCCCCTGAGGCTGACCGTGTTCTGGACCGACTGGGCGCCCCTCAACAAGAGCGGCGACGTCACGCTCGCGACCGAGTTCGACTACTATCTCGAGACGATGAAGACCCAGAAATACCCGATCGAGTACGTCATCCCCAAGGAAGGCGGGATCGGGGTGCCGGAGTACGTGAGCATGGTCAAGGGCGCCAAGTACCCCGAGCTCGCGGAAGCGTTCATGAACCTGATGCTGTCGCCGAAGGTGCAGGAAGCGTTCGCCCGCGACACCTATCAAGGCGCGACCAGCAAGCGCATCACGCTCGACCAGGCAGCGGCCGCACGGTGCGCGTGCGGCGCTCGCATCGGCCAGTTGCGGTTCTTCGACCCGGTGCTGTTCGCCGACAAGCGTGCCGCTTGGACCGAGCGCATGAACACAGAGGTGGTGCCGCAGTGGCGCGTGCGCTAGGCTCGGACCGAGCCACGCTGCTGCTAACGGGCGGCATCGTCATCCCCGTAGCGGAGCCCGGCGAGCGGATCATTTGGCCGGGCTCGGTCGCGGTGCTGGACGGCCGGATCGCCGCGGTCGGCCCCGCAGCGGAGATCGATCCGGCGTGGCCGGCCGCAACGCGGATCGAGTGCGCGGGTCGGGCGGTGCTGCCGGGGCTCGTCAACTGTCACGTTCACGCGGCGATGAACTTGCTCAAGGGCGCGGCCGGCGACCGGCCGCTGCCTGAGCGCCTGTCCCGGGTGGTGTGGCCGTTCTTATCGGCGATGGACGCCTCCGCCTGCCGCGCCGGCAGCCGGCTTGCCTGCCTCGAGATGCTGAAGGCGGGCATCACGACCTTCGCCGACATGTGGCCGCACCTGCCGGAAACCGCCGGCGCGGTCGCCGAGTCCGGCCTGCGCGCCGTGCTGGCGACCTACCATATGGACGCACGCGGCGAGCGCCTGGACGAAGTCCTCGCCGCCGCCCTCCCGTTCAAGTCCGCGCGCATCGGGATCGCGGTCGGGCTCCAATCCCTTTACACCGCGAGCGCGGAGGTCGCTAGCGAGGCGGCAGGGCTCGCCCAGCGCCACGGCTTGCCGATCCACTTGCACGCCCTCGAGACCGAGGCCGAGGTCGAAGCCGGGCACGACTTGCACCGGGCGGACGCGCTCGGCCTCATGCGCGCCGGCACCATCTTGGCCCACGCGGTGTGGGCCCGGCCCGACGAGATTCGGCTGATCGCCGCGCGCGGCGCCGGCGTCGCCCACAATCCCACCAGTAACGCCAAGCTCGGCGTCGGCGTCGCGCCGGTGGCGGAGATGGTGGCGGCCGGCGTTGCGGTCGGTCTCGGCACCGACAGCGCCGCGGCCAACGACCGACACGACCTGTTCGACGAAATGCGCCTGGCCTTGCTCTTGCAGCGCATGAACGGGCCCGCGGGCGCGCTCACCCCGGCGCAGGCGCTCGGCTTCGCCACCCGCGAGGGCGCGCGCGTCGTCGGCCTCGAGCGCCGGATCGGCACGCTCGAGGTCGGCAAACGCGCGGATATCATCACGGTCGATCTGTCCGATGCGCGGTTCCGGCCGCTGTGCCGCGAGCGGCCCGAACAGGTGTTGGCGCATCTCGTGTTCGCCGCCTCCGGCGCCGATGTCGATACGGTGATCGTCGAGGGCCGCGTTTTGATGCGCGAGCGGGTGGTCGAGACTCTCGACGAGGCGGCGGTCATGGCCGAAGGCCAGGCGGCGGCGGCGGTTTGCCTGGCCGCGGCCGAGCTGGCTTGAGGCCTCCGGAGCACGGAGCGATGACGCGCAAAGCAGTCGAAACCGATCTGCTGGTGATCGGCGGCGGCGGCGCGGGGACGCGCGCCGCGCTCGAGGCCCATGACGCCGGCCTCGACGTGACGCTGGTGGTCAAAGGATTCGTGGGCAAAAGCGGCTGCTCGATCTTCGCCGGCAACCTCAACTGGTTTGCGCCGCCCGACGACGGCTCGGTGCCGCCGAGCGAATCGGTGCGGGTCAAGCGCACCCTCGACTTCTTAGCCAGATACACCCACTACCTCGGCGACCAGCACTACATGAAGGCGGCCGCCGACTACAACTTGAGCGAGTTCTTCCCCTGGCTCGAGCGGCGCGGGCTGTACATGCTGCGCCGGCCCGACGGTACGATCGTTTCCGACTTGCCGCGCAAGACCCAGGCCTGGGCGACCAAGATGGGCTTATCGGGCCAGATCATCATGAACCTGATGCGGCGCGAGATCTTCGCCCGGAAGCTGCGCGTGCTCGAGGAAACGAGCGCCACCCGCCTGCTGATCGAGGGCGACCGCATCGCCGGGGCGACCGCGATCGACTACCGCAACGGCGAGTTCCTGGTGATCCGCGCCAAAGCGGTGGTGTTGGCGACCGGCCATTCCAATTACCTGTCGACGCGCGCGACCGGGACCCGCGAGGGCGCGGCGAACGGCTGGGTGATGGCCTACCGCGCCGGCGTCCCGCTGCAGAATCTCGAGATGCAGTGGTACCACGCCTCGGATGTCGCCCGGCCCAAGGCCTGGATGCGGCTCCACCTCTATCCCAACCCCCTGCCGGATACGACGCACCGCACGCAGTTCTTCAATGCCAGCGGCGAGCTCTTCTACGACGGCAACATGTTCAGCGAGAACCCGGTGCCCTACATCATGCAGCTCAAGCTCCTGGCCAAACAGGTCAAAGCGGGCAAGGCGCGCTTCGACGGCGGCTATTACACGAGCTACCGCCACGTCGAGCCGCACGTGCTCGACCGCTACATCTCGCAGACCGCCTTCCTCCGCAAGCTCGGCCTCGACCCCAAGCGGGATCTGGTCGAGAACGCGATTACCTGGCACATGAACGTGGGCGGCGTGAAGGTCGACGGGCGGACCATGGAGTCCGGCATCGACGGCCTCTACGTCGCGGGGTCGGTGAGCGCGCTCGTGACCGGCGGGCTGCCGAACGTCACCTATGACGGCATCGTGGCCGGGCGCGGGGCGGTCGAGTATTGCCGCCGGGTGGCGTCGCCGAAGCTGGACGAGGGCCAAGTCGAGGCGGAGGCGCGGCGGGTGTTCGGCTACCGCCGCGATACCCCGCGCCAGGGCCTCACGCCCGCCCAGGTCAAGAAGCTGATCCGGGCGGTGATGTGGGAGCATATGAGCTATGTGAAGAGCGCAGCTTCGATGCACAGGGCGGTCGACCAACTTGCCCGACTGCGCGTCGAGGCGCTAGCGCGCATGCGGTTGGAGTCGCTCGGCCACCGCTACAGCTACGATTGGGTCGAGGCCATCGACGCCGAAGACATGATCGACGCCTGCGCGTTGGTCGCCCGCTTCTCGCTCTACCGCCAGGAAAGCCGTGGCCCCTTCTACCGCGAGGACTTTCCCTACACCGATAACGGCGCCTGGCTGCGCCATGTGATCGGCCGGGAGAGTCGGGGCGAACTCGAGCTCGCGACCGCGCCGGTCGAGCTGCCCTACGCCCAGCCGGCGGAGAGCGGCCGTGCGGATTTCTTCAGCGTCGACTACTGAGCGCTCGCCGAGGCCAAGGACATGGACGACGTCGTCAAAGCCACCGTGCGGCTGTTCGATCCCGCGCTCGATACCGCGCCCAGCGACCACAGCTTCGAGGTTCCGTATGTCGAAGGGATGCGGGTGCTCGACGTGTTGGAGGCGATCCAGGAGGACCTCGGCCCCTCGATCGCCTACCGCTGGTATTGCGGGGTCAAGAAGTGCGGCCAGTGCGCGGTGAAGGTCAACGGTAAGGCTGAGCTCGCCTGCTGGGAGCCGGCCGAGCGCGAGATGCTGATCGAGCCCCTCGACCATTTCCCGGTGTTGCGCGACCTGGTCATCGACCGCACGCCGTACGAGGACGGCTTGAGCCGACTCGGGTTGGGTCTCGAACGCCGAGCTCCCTACGCCGGCTTTCCCGAGCCGCTCGATTCCGAGGTCATGGCCGACGCCGCGAAGATGACCGAATGCATCGAGTGCTTGATCTGCACCTCGATCTGCCCGGCCTACGGCGAGGGCTTTGTCGGGCCGGCGGCGTTGGTGCAGCTCGCGCGCTTGGCGCTCGACCCGCGCGACGAAGGCACGCGTGGGCCGACGGTCACCGAGGTGGCGCGGATCCGCGACTGCATCTCCTGTCACCGCTGCACCGAGGCCTGCCCGGTCGGCATCCCGGTATTGGAGCGCGCGATCCAGGGATTGCGGGCGCGCGCGCTTGAGGAAGGATATCGCGACGTGCTGCCGCCGAGCCGGCCGCTTAGCGCCGGCAAACCCGCGACGTGACCGGGGCCGCCCGCAAGCCCCGGCACTGGTCGCTTTACCTGCCGCTGGCGCCGGCGACCGCCTGCCTCGCCCTGTTCCTGCTGGTTCCCCTCGCCGCCAGCGCTTATCTCAGCGTCTCGCCCAACGTGCTGGTGCAGTTCGAGGGCCCCGGCCTCGGCAACTACGCCTACCTGTTCGGCAAGGCCTATTACCTCGACGTGCTCGCGCGCACCTTCCGGCTGGCCGTGATCGCCGCCGCGGTCGCGCTGGTCGTCGGATACCCGGCGGCCTACGTGCTCAAAGGCCTGTCCGAGCGGTACGGCGGCATGCTCGTGATCGGCCTTACGTTTCCGATCCTATGCGGCCCCCTGGTCGTCGTCCTCGGGTGGATGATTTTGCTCGCCGACGGCGGGCCGCTGGTGCGCGGCCTTGCCGCGTTCGGCATCGCCCGGGCGCTGCGGCTGATCGGCAGCGAGACCGCCATCGTCATCGGCCTGGTGCATTTCGTGTTGCCATTCGTGGTGTTGACGCTGTTGAGCGCCTTAAAGCAGATCCCGGACGAGCTCATGGAGGCGGCGACCAGCCTCGGCGCCGGGCGCGTGCGCCGGTTCTGGGCCGTGGTCTGGCCGCTGAGCCTGCCGGGGGTGCTGTCGGCCTCGCTGATCGCCTTCTCGCTCGCCGCCAGCGCCTACGTCTCGCCGCATTACCTCGGCGGGGCGACGCAGCTGACCCTGACGACGCTGGTGGCGCAGTTCATCCTCGCCACCTTCAACACCGAGATGGCGGCCGCCGCCTCGATCGTGCTCATCATGCTGATGGTAGCGGTGATCTTCGCTTTCACGCGGCTGGTTTCGCGGGCGATACGCGGATGACGGCTGCGCTCAAGCTCGCCGGGCGGCTTTATCTCGCGCTCGTCTACCTGTTCGTCGTCGCGCCCGCGGCCATCATCCTGGTCGACTCGTTCAATTCCGCGACCAGCTTCCCGAGCCCGTTCGAGTCGTTCACCGTGCGCTGGTACGCCGCCATGTTCCGCCACCAGGAGTTCACGGCCTCGATGCGGACGAGCGCCATCCTCGCCGCCGCCGCGGCGACGCTCGCCACGCTCCTGGCCTTCCCGGCGGCTTATGCCTTGGTACGCTATCCCCTGCGCGGCAAGAACGCGCTGCAGACCTTCTTCTTGGGCCCGCTGCTGGTGCCACAGATCGTGATCGGGCTGGCTATGTTGCAGCTCATGGGCGTGGCCGGGATTCAGCTCGGCCTTGCCGGTCTGATCGCCGTGCACACCGTCTACGTGCTGCCCTTCGCGCTTCGGCTCGCCATGACGGCCCTCGCCCACTTCGACTTCACCCTCGAAGACGCCGCGCGTAGCCTCGGTGCGGGACCGCTCAGGGCGCTATGGCACGTGACCCTGCCGATCGCGCGCACCGGGCTCATCGCCGGCTTCGTATTCGCCTACATCCTGTCTTTCGTGAACCTGCCGCTGTCGCTGTTCCTGACCAACCCCGCGACCGCGACCTTGCCGATCCAGATGTACGCCTACATGGAATCGCGCATCGACCCGCTGATCGCCGCCATCGGCACGGTTTTGGTGTTTGCCGCCCTCGCCACCACGCTGACGATCGAGCGCGGGCTCCGCCTCCGGCTCCTTGGCTAAGCCCATGCCCAGCCTCGAACTCCGGCACATCAGCAAGTCCTTCGGGAGCGTGCAGGCGCTCGCCGATCTCAACCTCAAGGTCGAGCAGGGCGAGCTCATGTGCTTGTTGGGCCCGAGCGGCTGCGGCAAGACCACCACGCTTCGCATCATCGCCGGCTTCGAGGGTGCCGATGCGGGCGGGCTCCGCCTGGATGAGGCCGATATCACGCGCGTGCCTCCGGAGCGGCGTGACATCGGGCTCGTGTTCCAGAACTACGCCCTGTTTCCGCACTTGACAGCCGCCGAGAATGTCGGCTTCGGGCTCAAGATGCGCCGCTGGGAGCGCCAGCGCATCGCCACTGCGGTCGAGGCGGCCCTCAAGCTGGTGCGGCTCGAGGGCGTGGGCGAACGCTACCCGCGCCAGCTCAGCGGCGGCCAGCAGCAGCGCATCGCGCTGGCGCGCGCGATCGCGATCCAGCCGCACCTCTTGCTTTTGGACGAGCCCTTGAGCAACCTCGACGCCAAGCTTCGCGTCGAGATGCGCGAGGAGATCCACCGCGTCCAACGCGCAGTCGGCATCACCACCGTGTTCGTCACCCACGACCAGGAAGAGGCGCTGACGCTCGCCGACCGCATGGCGGTGATGGACCGCGGCGCGATCGTTCAGCTCGGCACGCCCTACGAGGTCTACGAGCGGCCGACCCATCCCTTCGTCGCCGGCTTCATCGGCCAAGCCAACCTGATCCGGGGCCGGGTGGAAGCCCGCGAGGGCCGCCAAGTGCGCCTCGTCACCGCATCGGGCTTGCGGGTCGTGGGCGAGGGCGACGGGCTCGCGCTCGGCGCGCCGGCGGTGGCGGTCATCCGCCATGAGCGCATCGCCCTTGGGCCGGCCCCTGCCGATGCCCCCAACGCCTTCCTGGCGCGGGTCGAGGGCCGCACCTATTTGGGGGCCAGCATCCTCTACGCGCTCGCAGTGGGCGAGGAACGGCTCGGCACGGCCCAAGCGAGCCGCGGCGGGACGATCTTCGAGCCGGGCCAGATGGTGCACATCAGTTGGCACGCCGCCGACTGCTTGGTGCTGCCGGCGGCGGAAGCATGATGTTGGCCTGCGATCTTGTGGTCGAGGGCGGCGCGGTGTTGGCCATGGATGCGGCCAGCACCTACCACAGGGACGGCGCGATCGCGATCGAAGACGGGCGCATCGTGGCGATCGGCGCGCGCAGCGACCTCGGCCCGCGCTACACCGCGGCGCAGCGGATCGATGCCGCCGGCATGGCGGTGCTGCCCGGCTTCGTCAACAGCCACGGCCATGCGGGCCTGGTCCTGCTGCGCGGCCTGGCCGAGGAACTGCCACTCGAGCATTGGCTCACCCAGACCGTGTGGCCGTTGATGCGCCATGCCGGGCCGGAGGAAACGCTGCCCGGGGCAAGGTTGGCCTGCCTCGAGATGATCCAAAGCGGGATTACCGCGTGTACCGACATGTGGCGCGACGTTGCGGCGACGGCGCAAGCGGTCGAAGAAAGCGGGTTGCGCGCCCGTCTCGCCTTCAACATGCGCGACCACGGCGAGCCTTCGAAGCTGGCGGCGGAGTGGCAAGCGGGGTTCGATGCGCTGGCGGCGAGGCCCACCGCACGTCTGACTTACGGTCTCGCGCCGCATTCGCTCTATGCGTGCTCGATGGGCCTGTTGCGGCGCTGCGCCGAGCAATTGGCGGGGCAAGGCTGCCACCTGCAGATCCACGTCGCCGAAACGCAGGCGGAAGTGGACACGATCGCGGCGACGTGCGGTCGCTCGCCGATCGAGCGGCTGGATGAGCTCGGCCTGCTTTCGAGGCGAACCCTGATCGCCCACGGGGTGTGGCTTGGCGCCGCCGACTGCCGGCGGGTGGCCGCGGCCGGCGCCGCGATCGCCCACAACCCGACCAGCAACTTGAAGCTCGGCTCAGGCATCGCGCCGCTGGCCAGGTTCGCCGAGGCCGGTATCACCGTCGCGCTCGGCACCGATAGTGCGGCGAGCAACAACACCCTCGACCCGTTCCGCGAAATGCGCGTGGCGGGGCTGGCCCAACGCGCGCTGCGGCGCGACCCGGCGGCGCTGTCGCCGGAGCAACTGCTCCAGGCGGCCACTCGCAACGGCGCCCGCGCGCTCGGCCTCGAGGAGATCGGCAGCCTCGAGCCCGGCAAGCGCGCCGACTTGATCCTGATCGACCTCGACAAGCCCCACCTGACCCCGCGGTGGACCGACTCGGCTGAAAGGCTGATGGCGCTCTTGGTCTTCGCCGGGCGGGCGCAAGACGTGGACACCACCATCGTCGAGGGGAAAGTGCTGATGCGCGGCCGGCACGTGTTGACCCTCGATGCCGAACGGGTCAAGGGCGAGGCCCAGCGTGCCGCCAAGCGCTTGCTTGCGCGGGCTTAACCGCCGAGGAGCGACCGACTCGAGAGCGTCCCAATACCTTCGACGGATCCGAGCCAGGAGATATTCCCGGTCGAGCGGTTTTAGGACGTGGGCCGCGCCTTCTGCCGGCGGCGCCAAGCGCCTTGCGGCCGTCAGCGAAATGGGGCGTGGAAGCGTTTCTGTGCCCTGGCCCCGGCCACCTCGGCTTCTGCCGCACCGCCGCGCGGCCCACGCCGCTCCTTGAGACCATCGCTGCGTTCGACGACCGAGCCCCGGCAGCGCCGGCGCGGCCGACTACGGCCGCGCCTCTCTCCGGGAGGTTCGCGCAGGGCCTTGACGATGCTCCGGTATTCCGTTTCAGGGAACGCCTTGCGGGTGACGGTGCGCACATTTCCCAGCGACGCAAGGGCGAGGACGAATTTGGAGAGCGCCTGATCGTCGCGCGCTTCCATGACGGCGACGACATCGTAGGCTCACAAGGTCAGATAGAAATCCTTCCGCTCGACGCCGACCTTCTTCGCCATCTTCCTTGTGGCACCGAGACGCTTCGGCGAGTCCTTGATGTTGCGGATCCCTTGATCGGTGTAGTTCGAGAGAACGATGTAGCTGGGCATGTCTTTCTCCCCTGCTTTGCGTTCGCCGGGTCCGGTGGAGTCCAACTCTCCCGTGTACCGAGGTGTTCGAGGACCGAGCCCCGGCGGCGAGGGCACGGCCCCTTACGGCCGCGCCCCCTCCGCGGGTCTAGGGCAGAGACTTGATGAGGGCCCGGTATTCCGGTTCTGGAAACGCCTTGAGGGTATTGGTGCGCACGTTTCCCCGCGCCGTCAGGGTGAGCACGAACCGGGTAAGCGTCCGGTCGTCGGGGGCTTCCATGACGAAGACGAGGTCGTGAGACCCGATGGTCAGACTGACATCCTTGATCTCGACTCCGCAGGTCTTCGCCAACTCCTTTGCGGAATCCATGCGCTTCGGCGACTCCTTGATGTTGCGGATACCTTGGTCCGTATAGTTCGCGAGAACGATGTATTTGGCCATGGGATGCTCCCCTCCTTTGCGCCAACCTTCCTCCGGTGGCCCCCGACTATCCCGCCTTCGCCGGCGGCCGTCAAATCGAGTCGGGTCGGGCGGCCGCGGTGGCCAGCGGCCTTCGCCGCGGCCAGCCCAAGTCAAGGCCACAAAGACGCCGTCCTCAGGCGCCGGCGATCGCCGGGAAAAGGCTTGGAGCGGGTGAAGGGAATCGAACCCTCGTCGTAAGCTTGGGAAGCTTCTGCTCTGCCATTGAGCTACACCCGCGCCCGACCGCGACCCTTATACGGCAAGCGCCGCTCGGGTTCAAGCGAGCGGCCGGCGGCGGCCGAGCCCGCGGCCGGGAACCGCGATAGCGGTTGCCTCGGGCAAGCGCCGTTCCTATGATCGCGCGCGTGATCGCGTTCCCCGCCCGGAGGTGCGGCCCGACCATGAACGACCAGCCCGCAACCCATACCGGTTCGTCGGACGGCCTCGCCACCCTGATCGGGACTCACGACCGGAACGGGCCGCTCACGCGCGAGTTCTACACCAGCGCGTCGATTTTCGCCGCCGAGACCGAGCGGATTTTCGCCCGCCAGTGGCTGTTCGCCGGGCATTCGTGCGCGATCCCCCATCCGGGCGACTGGTTCACCCACGAGATCGGCTGGGATTCGATCATCGTCGTGCGCGATGCCGAGGGCAGCATCAACGCCTTCCACAACACCTGCCGGCATCGCGGCTCGCGGGTCTGCGCCACCCCTGCGGGCCACGGCCTCCGGCTCGTCTGTCCCTACCACCACTGGACCTACGGCCTCGATGGGCGGCTGGTCCAGAAGACCGAGGCCGAGTACGGGGTCGCCCCCTCCTCGCTGTCGCTCCATCGCGTCCACATCCGGGACGCCGCGGGGCTCCTGTTCTTCTCCCTGGCCGAGGATCCTCCCGATTTCGACAACGCCCATGAGGCCATATCCCGCCGCCTCAAGCCGCACGGGCTGGCGCGCGCCAAGATCGCGACGTCGATCGATTATTCCGTCGCCGCCAACTGGAAGATCATTTTCGAGAACAACCGCGAATGCTTCCACTGCCCCACGGCCCACAAGGAGTATACGAGGGCCACCTACGACGTCTGGCGCACCGATCCCAACCGCCAGGCCGAGGTCGCCAAGCGCACCGCCGAGTGCAATGCCCGCTTTCGCTCGCTCGGGCTCGACGAGGGCGACGTGTCCTCGGACATGACCGGCGCCTTCTACCGCGCCCACCGCACGCCCCTGATGAAGGGGTTCGTGACCCAGAGCCTCGACGGCAAGCCAGTCGCGCCCCTGATGGGCGACCTCAAGGAGCGCGACGCCGGCACGCTCAGGATCACCGTGTTCCCGAATTTCTGGCAGCACGCCAGCGACGACCACGCGGTGTCGACCAGGCTGACCCCGGTGGGCCCGCGTGAGACCGCGGTCCGGGTCAACTGGCTCGTCGACAAGGACGCGGTCGAGGGCAAGGATTACGAGCTCGACCGCCTGCTGCCCTTCTGGCAACGGACCTCGGAACAGGACTGGGCGCTGTGCGAGAACAACCAGGCCGGCGTCAATTCGCGGCGCTATCACCCGGGCCCGTTCTCGCGCTCGAAAGAGCGGAACGTCGCGCATTTCATCGCCTGGTACCTGAACCAACTCGACGGCCCGGGGCACAAGGCGACGTAAGTCGGCAGTCGCGGGCGAGCTTCTATCGCGGCGGGGGAACACGGGTGACGCCGGAGCAGGCGAAAATCGTCATCATCGGCGGCGGCGTCATCGGCTTGAGCATCGCCTACCACTTGGCACACGAGGGCGAACGCGAGGTCGTGCTCCTCGAAAAGAGCGGGCTCACCCACGGCTCGACCTGGCATGCGGCGGGACTGGTCGGCCAGTTGCGAGCCAAGCGCAACTTGACGCGCCTCATGCAGTACAGCGTCGAGCTTTACGGCCGCCTCGCCCGCGAGACCGGCCAGGAGATCGATTGGAAGCCGGTGGGCAGCCTGCGCCTCGCCTCCTCGCCGGCGCGGTGGAGCGAAATCAAGCGCGCGGCCACCACCGCCCGCGGCTTCGGGTTCGGACTCGAGCTCTTATCGGCCGCCGAGGCGCGGCGGCGATTCCCGTTCATGTCGAGCGACGGCGTCGTCGGGGCGGCCTTCATTCCAACCGACGGCTATGTCGACCCGTCCAGCCTCGCCCAGGCGCTGGCCAAGGGGGCGCGCGCCCAGGGCGTCAGGATTTGCGAAGGCGTGCGGGTCACCGGCATCGTGGTCGAGGGTCGACGCGCGAGCGCCGTCTTGACCGCGGGCGGGCGCATCGGCTGCGAGAGCGTGGTCGACGCCGCCGGTATCTGGGCGCGCGACGTGGGCGCCATGGCCGGCGTGCGGGTTCCCGCCGGCGCCGTCGAGCATCAATACATGGTGACCGAGAAGATCGCCGGCGTGCCCGCCGACCTCACGACCTTGCGCGACCCCGACAACAACTTCTATTTGAAGCCCGAGGTCGGCGGCTTTGCGGTCGGCGGCTGGGAGAAAAACACGGTCCCGTTCGGCGCCGACCGCGTGCCGGTCGATTTCGGCCAGGAACTGCTGGCCTCCAACTTCGAGCGCTTCGAGCAAATCGCCGTTCCGGCGGCGCAGCGCCTGCCGATCCTCAATCAAGTGGGCATCCGCGACCTGATCTGCGGGCCGATCCCGATCTCGCCCGACGGCGAGCCGATCCTGGGCCGGGCGCCGGAACTGGACAACTTCTTCGTTGCCTGCGGCTTCACCTCCGGTATCGCCGCGGCCGGCGGGGCGGGTCGCGCCCTGGCGCAATGGGTCGTGCATGGCGAACCCGACCTCGACCTGTGGGCCTTCGATATCCGCCGCTTCGGCCATCATCACCTGGGCCAGCGCTATTTGAGCGAGCGCTGCGTCGAGAGCTACCACCGCTATTACTCGATCCATTGGCCGGCCGAGGAAATGAGCTCGGGGCGCGGGGGGCGGCGGAGCCCGCTCTATCAGACCCTGGCGCGAGAGGGGGCGGTGTTCGGGTCCCGCTTCGGATGGGAGCGGCCCAACTGGTTCGCGCCGCCGGGCGTGGCGGCGAAGGACGAGCCCTCCTTCGAGGGCCGGCCGAATTGGTTCGAGCCTGTCGGTCGCGAGCACGAGGCGGTGCGGGCGCGCGCGGCGCTCATCGATATGAGCTCGTTCTCGAAATTCGAGGTGGCGGGTCCGGGCGCGTTCGCCTTCCTCCAAGGTTTGGCCGCCAACGATCTCGACAAGCCGCCGGGATCGGTGACCTATACCCAGCTTTGCAACGAGCGCGGTGGCATCGAGGCGGACTTGACCGTCACGCGCACGCATGAGGACCGCTTCTACGTGGTCACCGGCAGCGGCTTCGGGGTGCGCGACTCGCACTGGATGTCCTCGCACATGCCGCGCGACGGCTCGGTCGTGCTGACCGACGTCACCTCGGCGCGCGCGGTCATCAATCTGTGCGGGCCCTTGTCGCGCCAGGTCCTCGAGAACGTCGCGGACGGCGACGTCGCCAATGCGGGCTTTCCCTTCCTGGCCGCCCGCGAGCTGCGCATCGGCTACGCGCCGGTGCTTGCCCTGCGCCTCACCTATGTCGGCGAGCTGGGGTGGGAGCTGCACATGCCGACCGAATACGCGCTCCACGTCTACGAGCTCTTGTGGCAGGCGGGCCGGCCATTCGGCATCGCCAATGTCGGCTATCGCGCCATCGACAGCTTGCGCTTGGAGAAGCGTTACCTGTACTGGGGGTCCGACATCACGCCCGATTACGACCCCTTCGAGGCCGGGCTGGGATTCTGCGTCGCCCTCGGCAAAGGGGATTTCCTCGGCCGCGCGGCGCTCGCGCGCATCAAGGCCGAGGGGCCGCGGCGGCGCCTGTGCTGCTTCGTGCTCGCGGCGCCGGCCGCGGTCCATGGCGGCGAGGCGATCCTCAGGGACGGCAAGGTGCTAGGGCTGACCACCAGCGGCGGCTTCGGCTACACGCTCGCCAAGAGCATCGCGCTCGGCTACGTGCCGGCGACCGAGGCCGGCCATCGCGACTACGAGATCGAAGCCTTCGGCAAAGCCGTTCCCGCGACGCGCGCGCAAGGGGCTCCGTTCGACCCCGAGCGCAAGCGTATCCTCGCCTGACAGCCCGCGAGGGGCCTACCTTCGGCGCCAGGCCTGCGTGCCCGCCAAGACCCGGCCGAGCCCGACTTGCGCGAGCTTCACCGCCGCCGAGGTATAGACGATCATCATCGCCATCGCCGCGGCGGCGGCCGTGAATCCGGCCTCGTCCATGTGCACGACCGCGATCGAGGCGAGCATGGTCGTGCTCGAATAAAGGAAGATCACCGCCGAGACGGTGGTCATGGCATTGACGAACAGATAGACCGCGATGTCGAGGATGGCCGGCAGGCAGATCGGCACGCTGACCCGGAACGCGGTGCGGTAGAACGGCACCTTGAGCGAGGCCGAGACGGCCTCGAACTCGGGATCGATCTGCTTCAAGGCGGTAACCGCGGTCAGGTGGCTCACCGTGTAGAAATGCGCGATCGAGTTGATGACCAGGATGGCGAGCGTGGCGTAGAGCACGTTGAGCGGATTGGCCGGGTGGTTGAAGAAGAAGATGTAGCCGAGGCCCAGCACCAGGCCCGGCACGGCGAGCGGCAACAGCGCCATGAACTGGACGCCCAGACGGACGACGGCGAAGCCCCGGCTCTTCTCCACGAGATAGGCGCCGGCGAACACCACCGCCACGCCGAGCGCAGCGGTCGCGCCAGCCATGGCCAGCGAATTCGTGTACGCCTCCCAGCCGGCCGAAATCGTGTTGCCGAAATTGTAGTTGTTGAGGGTGAGCGCCAGGTTGTACGGCCAGCGGGTGATGAGCGAGGCCCAGAAGGCGACGCCGAGGATGGCCAAGATGGCGCCGGCGACGAGCGCGCAGAAGCCGAACATCGCCCAGTCGCGAAGCGGGGTCGGCTTGGGGACCAGGGGCACGGCGCGCACCGTGAGCTGCGCCACCTGGCGGCGCTGCACGATGCGGTCGGCCGCGAAGGCGAGCACCGCCGGGAGCAGGAGCACCAGGCCCACCACCGCCCCCATCTCGAAATTCTGCTGGCCGACGACTTGCTTGTAGACGTCGGTCGCCAGCACGTTGAAGCGGCCGCCGATGACCTTGGGGATGCCGAAATCGGTGATCACGAGTGTGAACACCACGAAGCCGGCGCTGACCACGCCGTACTTGGCGCCAGGCAGCGTGACGGTGAAAAAGATGCGCCGCTTGGAGGCGCCGAGCGCGTCGGCCGCCTCGTAGAGACGGGCATCGGCGGTCGACAGCGCCGTGATCAGGATCATGAGGGCATGGGGAAAGCAGTAGAACACCTCGGCCAGGATGATGCCGACCGGTCCGTAGACCGGCTGGCCGAACAGCCAGCCCCTGAGCAGCCCCTGGTTGCCGAACAGGTAGATGAGCGAGATCGCCGGCAGCAATGAGGGCGCCAGAATCGGGATCAGGGCCAGCGCCTGGAACAGGGTGCGGCCCTTCATGCAGGTCCTGGTCAAGCCATAGGCATAGACGAAGGCGAGCGGCAGCGTCACGAACGTCGCCACCAGGGCGACGAATACGCTGTTCCCCACCGAGTCGAACAGGCTCGGCGTGGCGACGTAGCGCGCGAAGTTGGCCAGCCCGACGAAGGCGCCGTCGCTGTTCTGGAAGCTCTTGGACAACAGCGCCCACAGCGGCAGGACCACGGTCAAGAGCAGCCACGCCGCGAGCACCGACAGGGCGGCCCGCATGATCCAGTCGTCGCGGCCGAGCCTGGGCCGCACGACCGCCGGCCAGGCGGCCGCCTGGGCGATGCGCAGAGCGGGCGCGGCGCTCAATGAATGCCCCGCCGGCTCCCGCCGCCAGCGGGCGGGAGCCGGCCCCTCAACTCACTTCGGCGCCGACTTCTTGTCGTAGCGCTTGGTCCATTCCGCCAGGATGCGGTCGCGGCTTTCGGCCATGTAGCCGAAGTCGTTCTTGACCATCGATTGCGCGGCATTGGGCGGATAGTTCGGCGCATCGATAGGCACCCCGGGCATGGCGACGATGGCGTACCACTTGCCGTACATCTCCATCGCCTTGCGGCTCACCGACCAGTCGGCCAAGGCCTGCGCGGCCGCCAGGTTCTTGGTGCCGGCGACGATCGCGGTCGCCTCCATTTCCCAGCCGGCGCCCTCCTTCGGCAGCACGATGTCGATCGGCGCCCCTTGCGTCTTCTCGCGCGCGGCGCGCATGTCGAAGGCGATGCCGATCACGTACTCGCCCTTGCCGGACTGGACGCAGGGCGCCGAGCCGGAATGGGTGTAGACGGCGATGTTGTCGTGCACCTTGTCCATGAACGCCCAGCCCTTCTCCTCGCCCATGAGCTGCAGCCAGGCGGAGATCGTCAGATAGCCGGTGCCCGAGGAGGCCGGGTTGGGCATCACGATCTGGCCCTTGTAGGCGGGGTTGGCCAGGTCCTGCCACGACGCCGGCCGCGTCAGGTTGCGCTTGGCCCCCTCGACGGTGTTGAAGCAGACCACCGACAGGAAGGCGTCCATGCCGGCCCAGGCCATCGGCGACTTGTCGCTGCGGAATCTGGCATCGAGCGCCTCGGCCCCCTTGGGCGTGTAGGGATGCAGCATGTTCTGCCGGTCGAACAGGATCAGGCTGGAGGCCGCCAGGCCCCAGATGATGTCGGCCCGCGGATTGGCCTTCTCGGCCAAGATGCGCGAGGTGATGACGCCGGTCGAATCGCGCACCCAGGAGATCTCGACCGTCGGGTTGTCGGCCTCGAAGGCCTGCTTGTAGCCGGCCAGCTGGTCGTTCTCGAGCGCGGTGTAGACGGTAATCCTGGTTTTCTGCGCCAACGCCTCGCCCGCAGCCAGCATCATGAGGCCGCCGGCGGCGAGCGCGACGGTAAGCCCCAACAGGCGCCGAATCGCGTACTTGGTCATAGGGTCCTCCCTGGTCCCGGGCGCTTGTGCCCGGCCATCCTAGGGTGCCCGCAACGGCCGCGAATTACAAGCCGGTCTTGCCCGTGCCCGTTCACGCCACTCCAAGGCTCGCTTCGCCGAGGCCGTCGAGCGAAAAGCGCGCCTCGTCGCCTGCCCGCAGGAACTGGGTGGCGATCAGGCTGCCGGTCATCACCACCATGCCGGCGCGCAGCGGCTTGGCGCGCGCGCCGAGATCGTTGGCAAGCCAAGCCAGCACGGCCAAGGGGTGGCCCATCGCGTCGCCGCCGTGGCCCTCGCCGGCCGGCCGACCGTTGATCGAAAGCCGGCCGCGGAGCGCGGCGAGATCGAGCCGGCGCCAGTCCCGCTGCGCGGGCCCGAGCACGATGCCGGCGTTCCAGCAATTATCGGCGATCAGCGAGACGAGATCGAAGGCGGCATAGTCCGCTTGGCGGTCCTCGACCAGTTCGAAGGCCGCCATCGCGGCCTCGACCGACCCTGCCACACGCTCGCGGTCATAGGGTGCGCCATCGGCCTCGAGGTCGGCGCCGAGGCGCAGCGCGATTTCGCATTCGATGCCGAGATGCACGTAATCCTCGGCCTCGAGCGCGGCCGGGGCGGCGCGGACGGTCGATGCGAAGATGGCGCCGGCGCACGGCTGGTCGTGCCCGCACATCTTCCGTATCGCCGCCGAGGTGAGCGCGACCTTGTAGCCGGCGATCTCCCCGCGCTCGGGGATCAGGAGCGCGTGCAGGCGGTCCTGGGCCGCGTAGGCCTCGGCGATTCCCTGCGGTCGCAAGCCTCGGGGCAGCGGCCGGAAGCGCCGCCGCGCGCGGTGCTCGGCGGCGAGGAAACGGGCCGCGGCGACGGCCCGGCTAGCCATGCCCCGACTCGCGGCCCGCCTCGCGCGCGTTCGCCGCGACCCGCAATCCCGACCGCGCCATGGGCATGAGAGGGCTCCGAGTGGGGTGACAACCGAGCCAAATTCTGGCCGTGGCCCGGGGGTTTGACAAGCGCCAATGGGACCCCTGTGGCTGCGGCGGCCGCAAGCCTATATCCTTGCTGGCGCGGGAGACCCGCCCTTGGCGTTCGTGGAGGACCGCCGATGCCCATCCGCTGTTCGTCCTCGACATGACTTGGCGCCTCAAAGCGCTCCTCGCCGCCATCGCCGCGGCCGGCGCCGCGGGCGCCGGCTATGCCTATTTCGGCGACGAGGGCGCGGCCTCCTACCGCACCGAGGAGGTGGTGCGGGGTGCGCTCAGCCTCACGGTGTCGGCAACCGGGACCGTGAATGCGGTGGCGCTGGTCCAGGTCGGCTCGCAAGTCTCGGGGCAGATCCGCGAGCTCCACGCCGATTTCAACTCGCTGGTGCGGCGCGGCGCGGTGATCGCCCGCATCGCGCCCGAGACCTTCGCCGCCAGGGTCGACGAGGCGAGCGCGGAGCTCGAAATGGCGCGCGCCGGCATCGCGGCGGCCAAGGTGCAGCTCGCGCGCGCGCGCGCCGACGCCGAGCATGCGCGCGCGCAAGCCGCGGTCCTGCGCGCGCAGAGCGACGGCGCCCGGGTCGCGGCCGAGCTGGCGGGCCGCGAGCTCGCCCGCAAGATGGGTCCGGGACGCAGCGACTTCGTCGCGGCAGCCGAACGCGAGCGCGCCCAGGCCGACCTCGACCGCGCCGCGGCGGCGCTCGCCGCCGCCCAGGCCCAGGAGCGCGCCCAGGCGGCGAGCATCGCCGCGGCTCAAGCGGCGGCGCTGGCGGCGGAGGTCCACATCCAAGTCGCCCAAGGGATCCATCTCCAGAAGGAGGCCGGACTGCGCCACGCCCGGGTCGACCTCGACCGCACCGAGATCACGGCGCCGATCGAGGGCATCGTCGTCGAGCGCAACGTCGATGTCGGCCAGACCGTCGCCGCCAGCCTGCAGGCGCCGACCCTGTTCACCATCGCCCAGGACCTGGCGCGCCTGCAGGTCGAAAGCTACATCGACGAGGCCGATATCGGCCGCATCGCGCTCGGCCAGACGGCGAGCTTCACGGTCGCCTCGTTCCCCGGCCAACCCTTCGCGGGCGAGGTGGTGCAGATCCGCAAGGCGCCGCAGCTCGTCCAGAACGTCGTCACCTACATCGTCGTCATCTCGGCGCGCAACGACCAGCTCAAATTGCTGCCCGGCATGACCGCGAACGTCCACATCCTCACCGACCGCCTCGAGGGCATCGTCAAGGTGCCCAACGCCGCCCTGCGGTTCCGGCCGCCGCGGCCCGAGGCGCGCGAGGCGGGCCGCGCCCGGCGGACGGAGGATTCCCCGCCGCGGGCGGGGCAGGTCTTCACCCTGGGGCCGGACGACGAATTGCAACCGGTCCGGGTGAGGCTCGGGGCCAGCGACGGCACGTTCACGCACGTCCTCGACGGCGCGCTTGCGGCCGGCGACCGGGTCGTCGTCGGCATCATGCGCGCGCCCAAGGCCGGACGGCGGTTGTCGCTGTTGCCGCGCTATTGAGAGCCAACGATGAGCGCGCTCATGGCCCTGTCGGCTGCGCTCGACGCGCTGTGGAGCAACCGGCTGCGCAGCGCGCTCACCATGCTCGGCATCGTCATCGGCGTCGCGGCGGTGATCGTCATGGTGGCGATCGGCGCCGGCAGCCAGGTGCAGGTCGCCCAGCAGATCGAGCGCCTGGGCTCGAACCTGATCACCGTCTCGCCCGGCACCGCGACTGCCACCGGCGCCCGGCTGGGGGCCGGGTCGCGCATGACGCTCACCGAGGACGATGCCGCCGCCATCCAGGACCAGATCCCGGCCGTGGAAGTGGCCGGCGTGATGTGGTGGGGTCGCGGCCAGGCGATCCGCGGCAACCGCAATTGGTCGACCCGCATCCACGGCATCGACCCGGAGTTCCTGGTCGCCCGCAACTGGGATGTGGGCCACGGCCGCGCGCTCGCCCACGAGGACGTGGACCGCGCCGCGAAGGTGGCCTTGCTCGGGCAAACCGTCGCCTTCATGCTGTTCGGCGACGACAATCCGGTGGGCGAAACGTTGCGCCTGCGCAACGTGCCCTTCGTCGTCGCCGGGGTGCTCGAGGGCAAGGGGCAAAGCGCCTCGGGCCAGGATTACGACGATGTCGTCTACGTGCCGATCTCGACCGCGCGCCGCAGCATGACCACGGCCCGCACGGCGGAAAGCGCGCGCCCGGTGAGCGCGATTTCCGGCCGGGCGCGGTTTGCCGGCCCGGGCCCGGCGCCGGACGGCGACGGCGGCCTGGCGCGCCGGCGGGTCATCAACCTCAACGAGTTTCCGGTGCGCGGCGTCGACGCGATCGTCGTCAAGGCCCGGGATGCCGCGTCGGTGGCCGTGGCCGAGGACGAGGTCGCCCGCCTGTTGCGCCAGCGCCATCGCTTGGCCCCGGGCGCGCCGGACGATTTCCAGGTCCGCAACCACGCCGAAATCGCCGAGGCGCGCAAGGCCTCGGCGGCGACGCTCGCCGCCATGCTGGCGACCATCGCCGCGGTGTCGCTGGTGGTCGGCGGAATCGGCATCATGAACATCATGCTGGTGTCGGTGACCGAGCGCCGGCAGGAGATCGGCCTTCGGATGGCGGTTGGCGCCCGGCGGCGGGACATCCTGCGGCAGTTCCTGATCGAAGCCGTGACGCTGTCGCTGATCGGCGGCGCCGCGGGGGTGATGCTCGGGCTTGCCGCCAGCTCGACCGTCGCCCACGTCGTCGATGTCGAGCCCATCGTCGAGCCGCCGGCCATCCTCATCGCCTTCGCCTTCGCCGGCGCGGTCGGCGTCCTGTTCGGCTGGTACCCGGCGCACCAGGCCGCTCGCCTCGACCCGATCGTCGCGCTGCGCCACGAATAGCGGGGGGTCGTCGCAACGTCGCCCTAGCGGGCGCTAGCGCCAGTCCCGCGGCTTCAGTCCGGCGTGGAACCAGGCGATGAAGCTGGTGATGTCGAAGACCGGCAGGCCGAGCCGGTCGCGGAGCGCGCGCGCGTAAGGCGCCATGTTGGTGCATTCGAGGACGATGGCGCCGACGCGCGGGTGCCGGGCCACCAGCGCGCGGCCGGCCTCGATGATGTCGCGTTCCGCCGCTTCGCGGTCGAGCTCCGGCAAGTCGCCGAGGAAGACGCGGGTGAACTCGCGCCCGCCCTCGGTGCCCATGACCGGGGTCGAGGGGTCGGCGCCGACCGCCTCGAGGTGCGCTGGCGAGAGGCTCGCGGCATCGACGGTGAGCACGCCCACGAGCTGGCCCGGCGGCAGCAGGCCTTGGACGACCGGCACTTGCATCAGGCTCGAGGTCGCGACCGGCACGCCGGCGCGGCCCGCGAGTTGGCGCTGGTAGAGCGATAGGAAACCGCAGCTCGTGGCGAGGCCGTCGGCGCCGGCGGCCACCAGCTCCGAGGCGGCGTCGAGGAAGGCGCCCAAGAGGCCCTCGGCGGCCCGCCGCACCACGCGCTCGGGCGCGGCGCCGGGCACGACCCTGGTGATGACCGGAAAGGGAAAGGTCGCGGGGTTGCCGATATCGCCCGCCAGACGCGGGCAGCGCGTCTCGAGCATCAAAATGCCGAGCCGTGCCTTTTCCTCCGCAGCGGTCATGCCATTCCCCTCGCTTGCCGGCGCCGCCATGGTCGAGCCAAGGCCGTCGCCGCAACCCGCCTCGCTATTGACGCCTCCCTGCCCCGGGGCGCAGGCTGGGAGCCGACGATGGTCCCCGGGGGGCCGCCAGGGAAGGATAGCGAGCGATGACGACTCTCGGCCATTTCATCGCCGGCCGCCTGGTGGCGGGCGCGAGCGGGCGGGCGGGCGAGGTGTTCAACCCGGCGACCGGCGAGCGCACCGGGGAAGTCGCCTTCGCCAGCCCCGCCGAGGTCAGGGGCGCGATCGCCGCCGCCGCTGCGGCGTTCCCGGTCTGGGCGGCGACGCCGCCGCTCACCCGCGCGCGGGTCCTGTTCAAGTTCAAGGAGCTCATCGAGCGCCACCGCGAGGAATTGGGCGCGCTGGTCACCGCCGAGCACGGCAAGACCTTCGAGGACGCCAAGGGCTCGGTCACCCGCGGCCTCGAGGTGGTGGAGTTCGCGTGCGGCATCCCGCACTTGCTCAAGGGCGAGTTCAGCGACAATGTCGGCCGCAACATCGATAGCTGGTCGATCCGCCAGCCCTTGGGCGTGTGCGCCGGCATCACCCCGTTCAACTTCCCGGCCATGGTGCCGATGTGGATGTTCCCCTTAGCGGTGGCGTGCGGCAACACGTTCGTCCTCAAGCCCTCGGAGAAGGATCCGTCCTGCCCGCTGCGCCTCGCCGAACTGGCCAAGGAGGCCGGCTTTCCCGACGGGGTGCTCAACGTGGTCAACGGCGACAAGGAAGCGGTCGATGCGCTGCTGACCGATCCCGGCGTCGCGGCGGTGAGCTTCGTCGGCTCGGCGGCGGTCGGCGAATACGTGTACAGGACCGGCTGCGCGCACGGCAAGCGCGTGCAGGCGCTGTGCGGGGCCAAGAACCACATGGTGGTGATGCCGGACGCCGATTTCGACCAGGCGATCGACGCGCTGATGGGCGCCGGCTACGGGTCGGCGGGCGAGCGCTGCATGGCGGTGTCGGTGGCGGTGGCGGTCGGGTCGGCCGGCGCGGCGTTGATGGAGCGGCTCGCGCCCCGGGTGCGCAAGCTCAAGGTCGGCCCCGGCATGGACCCCGACTCCGAGATGGGCCCGCTGGTCACCCGCCAGCATCTCGACAAGGTCCGTGGCTATGTCGATCTCGGCGTCAAGGAAGGGGCGAAGCTGGCGGTCGACGGCCGCGGCCTCCGGCTGCAGGGCTACGACAACGGCTTCTTCCTCGGCGGCTGCCTGTTCGACCACGTCACCACCGACATGCGCATCTACAAGGAGGAGATCTTCGGCCCCGTGCTGGCGGTGGTGCGAGCGCCCGACTTCGAGGCCGCGCTCAAGATGACGAGCGAGCACGAATACGGCAACGGCGCCGCCATCTTCACCCGCGACGGGGATGCCGCCCGCACCTTCGCCCACGAGGTCAAGGCCGGCATGGTCGGCATCAACGTGCCGATCCCGGTGCCGATGGCCTTCCATTCCTTCGGCGGCTGGAAGCGCTCGCTGTTCGGCGACCGCAACGCCTACGGGCCCGAGGCGGTCGGCTTCTACACCAAGCTCAAGACCACGACCGCGCGCTGGCCGACCGGCATCCGCGCCGGCGCCGAGTACGTCATGCCGACCCTGCGGTGAGGGGGCGAAGCAGCGCCGGCGCGCGCGGGATTCACGCCGCCCGGCGCGGCATCGCCTCGCGCCGGATCCGGCGTCCTCGTTCGCGTCTCGCCTGCTCGAGCTCGTAGGCCATCTGCAGCCGCAGGAAGAACCCGTCCAACATGCGGAAGAAGCGGCACAGGCGCAGGTCCGTATCGGCGCTGATCGCCGGCTTGCCGAGCACGATCTCGTTGATGCGCCGCGGCGGCACCTTGAGCGCGCGGGCGAGCGCGTTTTGGCTCAAAGCGAGCGGCGCCATGAACTCCTCGAGGAGGATTTCGCCGGGGTGAGGGTTGGGCAGCAATTCCTTCTTGCGCACACGCATGCTCCGGCTCCTCAGTGATCGTCGACGATCTCGACGCCGTGCGCATCGCCGTCGCCCCGCCGCATCACCGCCCTCGCCAAGGCGCGAGCATCAGCAAGACGAGCGCGAGCGCGGTGAGCGCGGCGCCGGCGAGAAACGCCGCCGCCGGCCCGTAAAGGTCCCACAGCCAGCCGGCGAGCAGGCTGGCGGCGAGCACGAATACTCCGCTCACCAGGTTGAAGAGCCCGAACGCGGTGCCGCGCAGGGCGGGCGGGGAGGTGTCGGCGACCAGCGCGGCGAGCAGCCCTTGCGTCAGACCCATGTGCAAGCCCCACAGCGCCGCCCCCGCGAGCGCCTGCCACGCGCGCTCCGCGAACGCGAGGACCAAGTCGGCGCCGATCAGGACCGCGAAGCCCGCCGCCAGCACCGTTCGCCGGTCGATGCGGTCCGATATGAGGCCCGCCGGATAGGCCGAGGCCGCGTAGGTGGCGCTCATGACCACCAGCACCAGCGGCACGAGGGCGACCGGCAGGCCGACGTTCTCCGCCCGCAGCACCAGGAACGCCTCGCTGAAGCGCGCGAAGGTGAGGACGGCGCCGACCGCGACCACCCACCAGAACGCCAGCCCCAGGCGCCGCCCGTCGAGCCCCCACGCCGGCGGCCTCGCGGGGGCGGTATCGCGCGCGGGTTCCGCCACGCCCAAGACCAGGATGGCGACCGAGAGGATCGCCGGCACGGCGGCGATCCAGAACACCAAGCGGATGTCGCCGTCGAGAACGATCATCAGCGCAATGGCGATGAGCGGCCCCGCGACGGCGCCCACCGTATCGAGCGACTGGCGCAGCCCGTAGGCGGCGCCCCGCAAGGGCACGGGCGCGAGGTCGGCTATGAGCGCATCGCGCGGGGCGCCGCGGATGCCCTTGGCCGCGCGGTCGAGGAAACGCGCCACGAACACCCATTCGAGCGAAGCGGCGAGCGGGAACAGCGGCTTGGTCGCCGCCGCGAGGCCGTAGCCCAGGACCACGAGCGCCTTGCGCCGGCCGAGATAATCGCTGAGCGCGCCGGAGAAAATCCTGACGATCGAGGCCGTCGCCTCGGCGATGCCCTCGATGAGGCCGACGGCGAGCGCGCTGGCGCCCAGGCCCACGACCAGGAACACCGGCAACAGGCCATGGATCATCTCCGAGGAGAGGTCCATGAACAAGCTGACGAAGCCGAGCGCCCAGATGCCGCGGGGGATGGCGGAGGGAGCTTTTCCACCGACGGGCATGACCGGCCGCGGCTTCGCGCCCGCTTGCCCGGCCACGCCCGGGGCCGGCGCCGCTGCCCCCTTAGATGAGCGCCCGATCGACGATGGCGCGGCGTTTGGGGACGGCCGGCGCGGGGGGGTCGCACGACAGGAACCGGCCGTGGCCGGGCGTGCCCTTGACCTCGCCGTCCTGCCACACGACCTCGCCCCGCGACAAGGTGGTGACCGGCCAACCGGTCACCGTCATGCCTTCATACGGCGTGTAATCGACGTTGTGGTGGAGGTTCCGGTTGGCGATCTTGACCTTGCGCTCGGGGTCCCAGATCGCCAGATCGGCGTCGGCGCCGATCGCGATCGTGCCCTTGCGGGGATGGAGCCCGTACATCTTCGCGGGGGTGGTCGCCGTCAAGGCCACGAAGTGCTCGAGCGTGAGGCGCTGCTTGCCCACGCCCTCCGAGAACAGGAGGGGAAGGCGCGTCTCGACCCCGGGAATGCCGTTCGGCACCTGCCGGAAGGGGGCCTTCGCGCCGGCCCGTAGCTTGCCCTTGGGGTCGCGGAAGCGGAACGGCGCATGGTCGGAGGAGAAGATCTGGAACACGCCGCCCGTCAGCCCGTCCCAGATCGCCTCCTGGTTCGCCTTGTCGCGCGGCGGCGGGCTGCAGATGCACTTGGCGCCCTCCATCCCGTCCTTGCCGAGATCGTCCTCGGACAGGAACAGGTATTGCGGGCAGGTCTCGGCATAGATCCTGAGGCCGCGCGCCTGCGCCCAGCGAATCTGCTCGACCGCCTCGCGGCCCGAGACATGGACGATGAGGATCGGCACGTCGAGGAGCTCGGCGAGCGCGATCGCGCGGTGGGTCGCCTCGCGCTCGACCGCCATCGGCCGCGAGGCGGCATGGTACTTGGGCGCGGTGCGTCCGGCGAGCTCGAGCCTCTGGGTGAGCCAGGCGATGCAGTCGGAATTCTCGGCGTGCATCATCACCATCGCGCCCTCGGCCCGCGCCACCGCCAGCACGTCGAGGATCTGGCGGTCGTCGAGCTTCAATTCGTCGTAGGTCATGTAGATCTTGAACGAGGTGTAGCCGTCCTTGATGAGGGCCGGCAGCTCCTGGCCGAGAACCTGCTGGCTGGGGTCCGAGACGATGAGGTGGAAGGCGTAGTCGATCAGCGACTTGCCGGCGGCCCGGGCGTGGTAATCCTTGACCGCCTCGCGCAGGCTCTTGCCCTTGACCTGGCAGGCGAAGGGAATGATGGTGGTCGTCCCGCCGCAGGCCGCCGCGCGCGAGCCGGAGGTGAAATCGTCGGCCATCACCGAGCCGTCGCGCATCGGCTGGTCGAAATGGCAGTGCCCGTCGACGCCGCCCGGAAGCACCAGCCTGCCCGTGGCGTCGATGGTCCGGGCGCCGCCCGCCAGGCGCTCGGCCAGCGCCGCGATCCGCCCGTCCTTGATGCCGATGTCGGCCTTGACGGCGTCGGCCGCGGTGGCCACCACGCCGCCCTTTACGACGAGATCGAAGTCCGCCATGGCATCCCCCGTCCTTCCGCCGAGTGCCAACCTTCGCAAAACAGCGAGTCGCGATACAGCACTTCGGATCGGCGACTGTAGGGGCGAGGCGTCCCGGTGTCCGATCGTGGCGAGCGCGACTGGCGGCGAGTATAATCGATCCGCCCCGGCGCCCAAACGATGTCGGGCGCCGGCCCCAGCCGGTTGAGAACAGGAGACCCCATGTCGCGCATTCTCACGGTGGGCGGCGCCCAGCTCGGCCCCATCGCCCGCAATGACAGCCGGCAGCGGGTCGTCGCGCGGCTCATCGACCTGTTGCGCCAAGCGCACGCCAAGGGCTGCAAGCTGGCGGTGTTCCCGGAACTGGCGCTCACATCGTTCTTCCCGCGCTGGTTCATGACCGATGAGGCCGAGATCGATTCGTTCTTCGAGCGCGAGATGCCGAGCGCGGCCACGAGGCCGCTATTCGCGGAGGCGGCCCGCCTCGGCATTGGCTTCTGCCTCGGCTACGCGGAACTGGCGCACGAGGGCGGGCGGACCCGCCGCTTCAACACCTCGATCCTCGTCGATCCCGCCGGCCGGATGGCCGGCAAGTACCGCAAGATCCACCTGCCGGGCCACGCCGAGTACGAGCCGCTGCGCCCCTTCCAGCATCTCGAGAAGCGGTATTTCGAGCCCGGCGACCTCGGGTTCCCGGTGTGGCGGAGCCAAGGGGCGGTGGTCGGCATGTGCATCTGCAACGACCGCCGCTGGTCCGAGACCTACCGCGTGATGGGCTTGCAGGGCGTCGAGCTAGTGCTGCTCGGCTACAACACGCCGCAGATCAACGGCTCGGTGCTGGTGCGCACGGGCGCCGACGAGCCGGCCCACCTGCGGATGTTCCACAACCATCTCGTCATGCAGGCCGGGGCCTATGAGAACAGCACCTTCGTGGTCGGGGTCGCCAAGGCCGGGATGGAGGAGGGCTCGGAGCTGATCGGCGGCTCGTGCATCATCGCGCCTTCGGGCGAGATCGTGGCCATCGCGCTGAGCCAGGCCGACGAGCTGATCGTCGCCGACCTGGACCTCGAGCTCACGGTCGTGGGCAAGGAGACGATATTCAATTTCGCCAAGCACCGGCGCATCGAACATTACGGCCTCATCGCCACCCAGACCGGGGCGGTCCCGCCGCCCTAGCGCCCACGCGGGTTGCGCCACGACGGGCGCCGGCGATAGAGTGGGCCATCAGGGGGAGTTCGACCCATGCCGATCATCAACCGCATCGCCGCCTTTCATGGGGACATGACCGGCTGGCGCCGCCACCTGCACGCCCATCCCGAGACCGCGTTCGAGGAGAAGCGCACCTCGGACTTCGTCGCCGCCAGGCTCGCCGAGTTCGGCATCGAGGTCGATCGCGGGCTGGCCGGGACCGGCGTCGTCGGCACGCTCAAGGCGGGGGCGGGCAAGCGCGCCATCGGCTTGAGGGCCGACATGGACGCCCTCCACATCCATGAGCTCAACGCCTTCGACCACAAATCGTCGAACCAGGGCCGGATGCATGCCTGCGGCCACGACGGGCACACGACGATGCTCCTCGGCGCGGCGCGCTATCTCGCCGAGACCCGCAACTTCGACGGCACCGTTCATTTCATCTTCCAGCCCGCCGAGGAGAACGAGGGCGGCGGCCGGGTAATGGTCGATGAGGGCCTGTTCGAGAAGTTTCCGGTCGAGGCGGTCTTTGGCATGCACAACTGGCCGGGCATGCCGGCCGGGCAGTTCGGCGCCCGGGCGGGCCCGATGATGGCGGCATTCGACGTCTTCGAGATCGTCGTCACCGGCAAGGGCACGCACGCGGCGATGCCCCATCGCGGCATCGATCCGGTGGTGGCGGCGGCCGCGATGGTGGGGGCGCTGCAGACCATCGCCAGCCGCGCCACCAATCCGCTCGATGCCGCCGTGGTCAGCGTGACGCAGATCCATGCCGGCGACACCTGGAACGTGATCCCCAACCAGGCGGTGATGCGCGGCACGACGCGCAGCTTCGAGCCCGCGGTGCAGGACGCGATCGAGCGGGATATCCGCCGCATCGTCGACGGGATCGCCGCCGCCCATGGCACGACGGCCGAGCTGCGCTACGAGCGACGCTATCCCCCGGTCGTCAACGCGGAGCCCGAGACCGAGATCGCCGCCGCCACGCTCGTCGAGCTGGTGGGCAAAGGGGACGTCAAGCGCGACATCGAGCCGACCATGGGCGCCGAGGATTTCGCCTTCATGCTCAAAGCCAAGCCCGGCTGCTACGTGTTCATCGGCAACGGGGCGAGCGACCCGCTTCATAACCCGCGCTACGACTTCAACGACGAGATCCTGCCCTTGGGCGCCAGCTACTGGGCGCGGCTCATTGAACGCACGCTGGCGCGCTAGGGAGGGCGGTCCGCGGGCGGCCGGACCTACCCGTCCCTCACAGCCACCCCTTGCGCTTGAAATAGAGGTAAGGCAGGGCGGCCGACAGGACCATGAGGCCGACCGCCAGCGGGTAGCCGAACGGCCACTCGAGCTCCGGCATGTAGCGGAAGTTCATGCCGAATACGCTGGCAAGCAGGGTGGGCGGCAGGAACACCACGGCCGCCACCGAGAAGATCTTGATGATCCGGTTCTGCTCGATGTTGATCATGCCGAGCGTGGCGTCGAGCAGGAAGTTCACCTTCTGCGATTCGTAAAGGGCGTGCTCGGTGAGCGAGGTCAGGTCGCGGGCCAATTCCTCGATCCGCGCCCGCTGTTCCTTCGCCTCCTTGGCCGGGTTGGCGACGAGACCCTGCGACAGGAAGCGCAACAGGCGATTGAGCGAGTGGAGGCTCTCCCGCCCGGTCGAGGCGAGCTCGTCGGCGCGGCCGAGGTTGCGCATGATCGCCTGCAGATCGCGCCGCCCACCCGCGCCTCCCGATGCGCTCGCGGAGTGGTCCTCGAAGATCGAGCGCGACAGCGCGTCAAGATCGGTGGCGAGCTTTTCCAGGATGTCGGCGATGCGGTCGATGAAGGCGTCGAGGAGACCGGTGAGCGCATCCGCGGCGGACGTATAGGCTCCGGGTTGACGCGTCAGGCGTTGCGTGAAGGTCGCGATCGGCTTGGGATCGGAATAGCGCAGCGTGACGAGACTGCGGCGCGTCAGGATGAAGGTGATCTCGTCGCTCGCCGGCACCGGGGTATCGGCGCCGGCGAAGAACGTCGCCGTCATGTAAGCCGCCTCGCCCTCGAGGTAGAGGCGGCTCGAGGTCTCGATCTCGCGCATCTCCTCGCGGGTCGGGATCTGGATGCCAAGCGCCGTATCCATCCGCGCCTTCTCCTCCGGCGTCGGATCGAACACATCGTACCAGAGGACCGGCGTGGGTATGGGGACATGTCCCGCCACCGTAAGGCGGTCGACGAAACCGGCGCGCGGAACGTAGGCGAAGATCATCGGCGGTCGTCCTGGCGCGCTTCACTAAGACGCGGGTCGCCGCCGGCCGGCGGCGGCAACGAGATCGCTGCTACCAGATCCGGACCGGGCCGACATCCAAGTGGACATGCGGGCCGCGCGGATAGAAGCCGACGCCGCCCACCTTCATCGCTGCCGCGGCGCGGCTCAAGCTCGCGAGGTCGAACCCCGGTACGCGGATGTCGGCCGCCTTGGCGTGCATGTGCAAGCTGTTGCGCGCCACCCCCCGGCTGGTCTTGCGGGCGGCAGCGTTCGACTGGGCGGACCGGAACCCGGAGATCACCTGCAAGGGCTGACCGATCGCCAGCCGGCTTCGCAGACGGGACAGCAAATCGATGAGGCCGCGGTCGATTTCGCGCACCTCGCCGGTGCGGTGATCGCGGAGCAGGTCGTCGAGGCGCGACATGGCGTCGGGAATGTAGTTGCCGTTCGCCCAATAGACGTCGTTGAACTTTTCCCCGGTGTGCAGATTGGTGAGGAACAGGCGGCGTGCGGGGATGACGTGCGCGCCGGCCGGCCGCACCAGCAAGATCAGCGACGCCGCGGCCCCGAGGGCCATGAAGCGCCGACGACCGGTCGCGTGCTCGTCTGCTCGCAGCCCATCCTCCGTCATATTGCCCCCCCATCCCCTGGTTCGATCTTGCTTGCCGCTCTTACTGCCAAAGACCCCGGCGCGAAGCAACGGATATTTCCGGGTCCGCCAACCCGATCGCGCCGCCCGGCCGGGCGCCTCGCTCGGCGGTCGATGACGGTCTTCAGGACTTGACTCGGCATTCCGCGCCTGGCACTATATATAGTATAACAAGAAAAGTTATCCACAACAGTTTGGGTAAGCGAGGGGGTGTCCAATGGACTGGACCATGGAACAGATCGCCGAATTGACGCGGCTGTGGAAAGAGGGTCTGACCACCTCGGAAATCGGCAAAAGGCTCGGCATTTCAAAGAATGCCGTGGTCGGCAAGGCGCATCGCTTGCACCTGTCGGCGCGGCCCTCGCCGATCAAGCATAGCGGCCGGCCGAAGCTGTTCCGTGCGGCTCTCCCGACCGTGGCGATTCAGGCGCAGATCGCCCTGCGTTCGCCGCCGAAGCGGCCGGTCGAGCTGTCCGCCCATTCCTGCCGCTGGCCGATCGGAGACCCCGGCGAGCCCGGGTTTTTCTTTTGCGGCGAACTGGCGTTGGCCGGAAAACCCTATTGCGCCGAACACGCCGCCATGGCCTATGTTAAGGTGAAGGCGAAGGCAGGCGAGGCCGCTTGACGTGCGGCAAGCGGGTCGCCTCGCCGCAGTGAAGCCTTACCTCGACACGGCCAGGCGACATCGATGGCGGATGGCGCGATTTCGGTTGGCAAAGGCAAGTCCCGCCTCGATCTCGATCTGGCACTGGCCAACCGCCACGGGCTGATCGCCGGCGCGACCGGGACCGGCAAGTCGGTCACGCTCAAGGTGCTTGCCGAGGGGCTTTCGGCGGCCTGTTGGGCGGTGGCGCGCCGGCCGGGGCGCCACGGCGCGCGGGCGGCCAGACCATGACCGAAATGGTGGTCAATTCGCTGGTCCGCAACATGGCCGGCCGGATCGGGCGGCAGATCGGGACCCAGACCGTGCGCGGCGTCCTCGGCTCGATCCTGCGGCGTTGAGTCCCGGAAACGATGTTGACCTTGGCCACCCACCGCCCGGCGCGAGAGCTGCCGGTGTACCTCAGAATGAAGGAGGCCGTTGCCGCCATCGAGGCGGCGATCGGGGCGAAGGATTTCACCGCCGCGATCGCCCGCGCCGAGCAGCTCGTGGCCGACCTGCCCGCCACCGCCGCGGCCTGGAATGCGCTCGGCGTCGCGCTCCGGGCATCGGGGCGAGCCGCGGCGGCGATCCCCGCCTATCGCCGGGCGCTCGAAATCAAACCCGAGGCGGCCGATGTCTTCACCAATCTCGGCAACGCGCTCAAGGACGCAGGGCGCCTGGAGGAGGCGGTGGCGGCGCTCACCCGCGCGGTCGAACTCGACAAGCGCTCGAGCATGTTCTGGAGCAATCTCGGCGTCGGATTGCGCGAAAGCGGTAAATTGAAGGAGGCGCTCGCGGCCTATCGGCGGGCCATATCCTTGGACCCGCAAAACGTCTCCGCGCAGGTGGATTGCTCGCAAGTCGAGCTCATGCTCGGCAACTACACGCGCGGTTGGACGCGCTTCGAGTGGCGCTGGCAGACCAAGGAAATGAAGGCGCCGCCGTTCCGGAAGCCGCGCTGGGACGGCAGCGCCTTGCCCAAGGGCACGATCGTGTTGTGGCCCGAACAGGGCTTCGGCGACACCATGCTCGGCGTCCGTTTCGCGCCCCTCGTCAAGCAGCGGGTCGAGCGCGTGGTGGTCGGCTGCCAGCCGGAGCTCGAGCGACTGTTCCAGGGGCTCGACGGCGTCGACCGCGTCATCCGTTACGGCGAGGCCTTGCCGCTCTACGACGTGCAGGCACCGCTCATGAGCCTGCCGGCCCTGCTCGGCACCAAGCTTGGCAACCTTCCGCCGGCGCCGCGCTTTGCCGTCCCGGAGGCCGCGCAAGCTAAGCTTGCGGGCCCAATGCGGCCGGCCGGCCAGCGTCTCAAGGTCGGGATCGTGTGGTCGGGCAGCGTCACCTTCAAGGGCAACCGTCTCCGCGCAACGACGCTCGATCGGTTCCTCGGCCTCGCCGAGGTGCCGGGGGTCCAGCTCTTCAGCCTGCAAAAGGGCCCGCGCCGGGACGAGCTGGCGACCGCCGGGGCGAGCCGGGTGGTCATCGACCTCGCCCCCCTCATCGACGACTTCGCCGACACCGCGGCGGCGATCGACGCGCTCGACCTCGTGGTCATGACCGACTCCGCGGTCGCGCACTTGGCCGGGGCGCGCGGCAAGCCGGTATGGATCCTGCTCCCCTTCCTGCCCTACTGGCTCTATCTGACGGGCCGCGCGGATTCGCCCTGGTATCCGTCGATGCGCTTGTTCCGGCAAAGCCAGCCCGGCGACTGGGACGGCGTGTTCGCCGAGGTCAAGGCGGCGCTTTCGGCGCTCGCCGCCAACCGGGTCCCACCCGCGTGAGCGCGCCAGCGTGGCGGCGCCGGTTGTACCTCGCCCTGGCGCTGGCCGCGCCGGTCCTGCCGGCCACGGCCGAGGACGCAGCGGGCCGCATCGCGCTCAAGACTTCGACCAGCGCCTGCATCGGCGAGCCGGCCTCGCCGGTTTGCGCGGCCTTGACCTTGCTCGCCTGTTTCGCGCGCGCCGAGCGCGAGCTGTGCCGGCGCGTGGGGGTCGCCGACCCGGGCGTGCCGGCAGCCCCGGCGCTCATCGAATACGTGATCGAGCGGGTGAGCGTGATCCGGCCCGAGGACGTGACCGAGGATCTGCGCGACCTCGAGTGGTTCAGGCCCGGCTACGCGCTGATTGAAATCCTGCGCCGGTCCTGCCCGGCCGAGCAGGAGAGTTGCGCGCAGGAGCGCTGGGAGGAGGCCCAGATCTATGCGCGGCCGCTGGGCGATGGCCCGGCGGGCGGGCGGTGGAAGATCGTCACCTGGCGCGGCGACGGCGAGCCCGATACGGCGCCCGAAATCCCCGAGGCCCTGCCCCGCGTGCCGCCGCAGCGCTGACGAAAGTTAGAGCCTGAGCTGCGCGCGGGCCTGGTCGACAGCGGTCATGCACGCGACCTCGCGGCGTTCGCTCAAGGCCTGACGGGCCCGGTCAAGCGCATTTTCCATGATCGCCCGCTTGCGGGCATCGCCGACCTCGCGGGCCTTCGCCTCGATCGCCCGGAGCTCGTTGGCGCAGCCGGCCCGGGCCGGGCCGGCGAGCACGGCGAGCGCGGCGAGGGCCGCCAGCCCCAGGGCAAGGTTTTTCATGACAGGTCCGCGGTTTTGGGGTTTGATGGTGGCGGAATTGGGGTGTCGGGCAACACAACGGACGACGTCGCGCCAATATTCCCGCCGTTAGATTTGTGGGAGATTTCAATGGTTTCGACCGATCGGGCGCGAGGCTGGTGGTGGCCGGGAATAAACCCCGCCGCCGGCCGTTTTCTGGTTGTCGGGCGCGGTTGGGGGCTATGCCCGTGCCAGCGGTGCTAGACGAACGGGTACGGGCCGAGCTGATCGCGCTGCTGCCGCGCTTGCGCCGCTTCGCACGCGGCCTTGCCGGCGCGACCGACCAGGCCGACGACCTGGTGCAGGCCGCCTGCGAGCGGGGGCTGGCGCGCATCGCGCAATGGACGCCGGGCACGCGCCTCGATAGCTGGATGTTCCGCATCGTCCAGACGATCTGGCTGGACGAGCGGCGGGCAGCGAAGGTGCGGGGCGGCGAAGGGCGGATCGACCCCGAGGCGGCGGAGGCGGAGCTGACGGTCGATGGCGTGCGGCGTATGGAGGCGCGTTTGACCTACGATGCCGTCCGCCGGGCGATGAACAAGTTGCCGGACGAGCAATGCGCGGTCCTGGTCCTCGTCTGCGTCGAGGGCCAGACCTACAAGGAGGCGAGCGAGACCTTGTCGATCCCGATCGGCACCGTGATGAGCCGTCTGGCGCGCGCCCGCATGGCGCTGGCCCGGGAATTCGGCGAATCGGGCATCGCCGCCGCCGCCAACGTGGTGCGTCTTGGTTGAGTCGGGTGTGGGAAGAATGCAGACCGACGACATCCTGCTGATGGCGTATGTGGACGGCGAAGTGGATGCCGCCACGGCGCGCGAGATCGAGGCGGCAATCGCCGCCGATCCCGCGCTCGGCGCGCGCGCCCGCGCGATGCGCGACGCCAGCGCCTATGCCCGAGCCGCGCTGGCCGACGTGCTGCACGAGCAGGTCCCCCACCGCCTCCTCGCCGCCGTGGCCACGGGCGCCCGGCCGGGCCCATCGGCGGCGCCCATCGTCCGGCTGACGCTGCGCCGGCCCACGGCGCGCGTCCTCGCCTGGGCGATGGCCGCCTCGCTCGCCGCCCTGGCGATCGGCGTCGGCGGTTTCTATGAAACCGGGAAACTGCAGACCTCCGCCCCCGAAGGGCTGCATGCCGCCTCCTCGAACCGCTGGCTCGACCACGTCGCCGGATTCTACAACGTGTTTGCCGACAAGCTGGACAAGGACGATCGCCTGCTCGTCGACTTCAACGCCGATGCCATCCCCGAGCTCGAAAAATGGTTCAGTGCCCGGCTCAAGCGCAAGCTGTCCGTCCCCGACCTGTCCGCCAACGGGTTCACCACGCAGGGCGGGCGGCTGCTGATCATCAACGGGCGGCCGGCGGCGCAGTTCCTCTATTACGGCGACGGCGGCGCCCTCTTGGGCCTGGTCATCGCCTTCACCGACGATGCCGACCAGATCGCCCAGCAGGAAAGCCGCGCCGGCGTCAATATCGTGCACTGGCGCAAGGACGGCTATGCCTATGCCTTAGTCGGCAAGCTCGACTTGGCGAAGCTCCAGGCCATCGCCGACCTCACCTATCCCGATCTCAGCGCGATCTAGGTCTGGTTGGCGCGCGCCGCCTGACCGCCGGCAACCTGGACGGCCATGGTCGCGCTCGATCTCGCCCACCATGACGCCGATCTCGGCGAGGTGAAGCTCCATTACGTGACGGCCGGCGCGGGCGAGCCGGTCGTGCTCCTGCATGGCTGGCCGCAGAGCTGGTACGAGTGGCGCCGCGTCATTCCGCTCATCGCCCCGCATTACCGGGTGATCGCCCCGGACCTGCGCGGGCTCGGCGATTCCTCGCGCCCGCAAGGCGGGTATGCCAAGCGCATCATCGCCGGCGATATCCGGCGGCTCGTCGCCGACCACCTCGGGCTCGACCGGGTGTTCGTGGTCGGCCACGACTGGGGCGGGCCGGTGGCCTACGCCTTGGCCGCCGCCGATCCCGGCGCGGTGCGCCGGCTGGTGATCGTCGACGTCGTCATCCCGGGCGACGGCGGCGACACCTTTTCCCAGGGCGGGCGCCGCTGGCACCACGCCTTCCACCAGATCCTCGACCTGCCCGAAGCGCTGATCGCCGGCCGCGAGCGCATCTACTACGCTTGGTTCTATCGCAACTGGGCCGCCCGGCCCGACGCCATCGCCGAAGCCGACGTCGACGAGTATTTGCGCACCTACGCCGAGCCCGGGGCGACTCGCGCCGGCCTCGCCTATTACCGCGCGCTGCTGCAGGACGCCGCCGACAACCGCGAAGTCGTCAAGCGCATGAAGCTTCCCATGCCGGTCCTGGCGCTGGGCGGCGCCACCGGCTGGGGCCGCGGCCTGGAGACGTTCGAGTCGATGCGTCGGGTCGCAGCCGACGTGCGCGGCGGCGTTATCGAGGATTGCGGCCACCTCGTGCCCGAGGAACGGCCCGAGGAACTGGCGCGCCAAATCCTCGCCTTCTTCGCCGAAGAGCGCGGGTAGGGGCGGGTTTTCCGCCCCTACATTGCACTCCGTCGCGGTGCGCCGGCTTCAGGCCATCACCACGAGGTCGATTGGCGCCTCGACCCCGGCGACCGTGGCCGCGGGCAGGGACTGTTTCGGCGCCGCCGGCGCGTAGCCCTGGCCCAGCGCCAGCTCGTAGGCCGCGGCCGAGGCGAGCGCGCGGACCTGCTCGACCTTGGTGTGCTTCTCGAGCTTGGCGGCGAGGTTGACTGCCTCGCCGATCACCGTGTACTCGAGCCGGGTGTCGTCGCCGACCGCGCCGAACAGCACCGGCCCGGTTGCCACCGCCGCCCCGACCCGGGGCGCGGGCAGGCCGCATAGGCGCCGCTCCCGCCGCCAGCGCTTCGCTTCCTTCATCACGGCATCGACGCCGCGCAGCGCGTCGGCCGCGTAGGTCGCCGACGGGCGCGCCGCCCCGAAGCTCGCCATGATCCCGTCGCCCAGGAACTTGTCGATGCTGCCCCCAAAGCGCCCGATCACCGGCACCATCCGCGCCTGGTACTCGGCGAGCAGCGCCACCAGCCCGTTCGAATCGAGGGTGCGGGCGAGCGCGGTGAAGCCGCGCAGGTCGACGAACAGGGCGGCGGCCGCTCGCACCTCGCCCTCGCCCGCCCGGATGGCCCGCTCGGCGCCGGTGATCTTGCGCGCGATCTCGGGCGCGAAGAAGCGCACGAGGTCGTGGGCCGCCATGCCCTCGCTCACGGCCCGAACCAGCATGCGCCGGGCCCGCGTAATCGCCACCGCGATCACGAAGGTGACGATCAGGATCGAGACGATCTTGTCGACCTCGCCGCCCCACAGGATGCTCGCCGAGGTCATGTACTTGACGTAGTCGCGGGTCACCGGCATGCCGCCTGGATCGGCCGCGGCGTAGGCCACCAGGACGAGCCAGCCCGCCGCCGCCACGGAGCCGGCGAGCAGCACGTAGCCGGCCTCGAAGCGCAGCGCGCGCAAGGCGATGAAGATGAACACGTAGAGCAGCGTCGGCGCCTTCAGATAGAACGCCGGCGCCTGCTGGTACTGGAGATGGAAGCTCCAGATGGTGCCGAGCAGCAGGCCCATGTCGATGACCACCGACGCGGCGAGGAACCAGCCCGGCAGGCGCATCCGGTAGGCCAGCGCGAGGCGCAGCACGGTGAAGCAGAAATACGCGCCGAGCGCCCACGGCACGGGCGCGAACGGGGCGTCGGGGCTGAAGGTCTTGGGGGCGAAGGCGTAGAGCGAAGCGAAGGTCACGACGACGCCCATCTGCACCCAGCCGATCAGCACCTCGCCGCGCTGCTGTTCGACGGCGATCGCGCGCCGCACGCGTTCGGGCAGCGCCGCCCCATCGGCGGGCACGACATTGCGCAGCGTCTCAAACAATCCGGCCATGCTCACCTCCGGGCGGGCCGCTCGTGGCCCCGGCCGGCGGCATGATAGCCCCGCGGCCCCGATGGACACTTCAAATCATCGTGCGCCGCGGGGCCCGTGCGTAGCGGCCAGGCGTTGCCTCGCCGGTCTTAAGACCCGCCCGCGGGCCGGTTTGAAACCCGCGGGGCGCGAGGCCACGCCTCGCGGCCCCGCGCCTACAAGACACAGGATCCGGTCACCGTGGCTCAAGGCGTGGTGAGGTTGGTATTGGCGGCGCGCTCGCTCACAGGTACTTGTCGCGGATATCGACCGTCGATTCGACGTCGAGCCGGGCGAAGTTCGCCTCGATCCAGGCTGCCCCCTTTTCCCGCCCGATGTCGTGCAGGGAGGTGAGGAATTCCCAATCGGGATTGAGCTTGCTCGCCACGCTGAGCTCGCGCATGAACTCCTCCGCCTCGATGGCGTGGATCAAGATGCGGCGCAGCCGATCCCTCTTGACCACATCCTCGTCGATCAAGCGCGTGACGAAGGCGATGGCGCGCATCTCGCGCATGAGCGAGGAATTGAAGCTGATCTCGTTGAGCCGGTTCATGATCTCGGTCGCGCTGCGCGGCACCTCCTGGCGCGTGATCGGGTTGGTGTGGACGACCACCACGTCGCGGCAGGCGCAACCGTAGATCAGCGGGAAGATCGCCGGGTTGCCCATGTAGCCGCCGTCCCAATAGTGCTCGCCTTCGACCTCGACGGCCTGGAACATGAACGGCAGGCACGCCGAGGCGAGGACGGAATCGACCGACATCTCGTCGTTGCCGAACACCTTGACCTTGCCGGTGCGCACGTTGGTCGCGCACAGATAGAGCTTGACCGGGCAGGCCTGGCGCAGGCGCTCGAAGTCGACCACCTGCTCGAGCACGCCCCTGAGCGGATTATGGTTGAAGGGGTTCAACTGGTAGGGCGACAGCAGGCGGGTCAGCATCTCGAAAGCAAAGAAAGCCGGCGAGTTCTGCATCGAGTGGTTGCCGGCCATCCGGTCGAAGACCGACGGCTGCAGGGGGCTATAGGCGGCGGACTGGTTGACGCCCCGCCAGAAATCGGCGAGCGCCGCGCGCCCCCCCTCGCGCCCGCCGACCGCGAGCCCGTGGGCGAGGACGACCGCGTTCATGGCCCCGGCGCTGGTCGCGCTGATGCCCTCGATGGCCAGGCGCTCGTCCTCGAGCAGGGCATCGAGCACGCCCCAGGCGAAGGCGCCGTGGGCCCCGCCGCCCTGCAGCGCCAGGTTTATGGTCTTGACCTCGGAGCGGGCCTCGGCGGGTCGCGAACCCCGCGCGCGCGGCCGATGCTTGGCGCTGTCGTCCATGGCCGGCTTCCCTCCCGGATGAGAGTATGCATTCGCGTCAAGGCGCGGTAAAGCCACCATCGCTCGCCGGCCCCCTCGCTAACCCTTGTCTGTTGGATTTTGGGGTAGAGATGAGCCGAGCCGGATCCCCCGCGCCCAAGGCGGGGGAAGCGATGTCCATTGACATCGGGTGGGGGTGCGCCTTTGAGGCGCTCGTGGTCTGCGTAATATGTCCGGCGGTGATCGCCGGCGATGAGGGACACAGCCATGGAATGCCACCAACCCCGCTCGGCCGGCCATGGGCAAGGCGGCGAACTCATCGAGCTGGTCATCGAAGCCTTGGGCGCCGAGGGCGACGGCGAGGCCCGGCATGGCGAGGAAACCGTGTTCGTTCCCTTCACGCTGGCGGGCGAGCGCGTGCTCGCGCGCCGGATCGGGAAACGCCATGCGCTGGCCCTCGAATGGCGCGCGCGGGCGAGCGCGCGCGCGGCGCCACCGTGTCCATTCTTCGGCGCCTGCGGCGGCTGCGCGCTCCAGCATCTCGACGATGGGGCTTATCAGGCGTGGAAGAGCGAGCGGGCGACCCGGGCGCTGGCGCGGCGCGGCCTGCGCGGCTACCGGCTCGCTCCCCTCCTGCGCACCCCGCCCGGCGGCCGGCGGCGGGCCGAGTTCGCCGCCCACCGGCGCGGGTCCAAGCTCGCCGTCGGGTTCCACGCCCGCTTGAGCCACGAGGTGGTGCCGATCGGTCCCTGTCCGATTCTCGATCCGGCGCTGGTCGGCCTGCTGCCGGCCCTCCACGAGGCGCTTTTCGACCTCCTCGACGACGGCGGGCGGGCCGACATTCTGGCGACCAAGACCGCCTCGGGCCTCGACCTCGTATTCACCGGCTTGCCGCCGCCGGACCGGCGCCGCCGCGAGGCCGTCGCCGCCTTCGCCGCGGCGGCCGATCTCGCCCGCATCGCCTGGCGCGCGGCGCCGACGAAGCGGCCCGAGATCATCGTCCAAGCCCGGGCCCCGCAGGCCGCATTCGGCGGCATTAGGGTCGACCTGCCGCCCGGCGCCTTCCTGCAGCCGAGCGAAGCGGCCGAGCGGGCGATCGTCGCCGCCGTCCGCCAGGCGACAGGGGCATGCGCGCGAGTCGCCGACCTCTATGCCGGCTGCGGGACGATCGCCCTGGCGCTGGCGCACCAAGCGCCGGTCCACGCCCTCGACATCGACGCCGACATGGTGGGGGCAATGCTCGCCGGTGCGCGCCGTGCGGGCCTCGCTCCGCGCCTTACGGTCGAGGCTCGCAACCTTTCGAGGCGGCCGTTGCGGGCCGAGGAACTCGAGCCCTTCGACGCCGTGGTCTTCGACCCGCCGCGCGAGGGCGCGGCCGCGCAAGCCCGCGAGCTCGCCCGCGCGGCGGTCAGCGTGGTGGTCGGCGTTTCGTGCGATCCCGGGACCTTCGCGCGCGATGCGCGCCAGCTCATCGACGGCGGCTACCGTCTCATCGAGGTCCAGCCGATCGACCAGTTCCTGTGGTCGCCGCACCTCGAACTGGTCGGGGTGTTCAGGCGCTGATACGACCCGTTCGTGCGCGCGGGAGTTCTCGGATCAGCCGGCCGGACGCCGCTAGCGGGCAACGCGAGCTCGCGCCACCCTCGCCGGGCCGAACATCGGCCCGGCTCAAAGCTTGCCCGGCAAGCCGGTTCCGACGTATCAACGAGACGATGCGTCGTCTCGAGTCCCTGGTGGCGAGCGCCATGCCCGCCGCCCCCGCCCCCGCGCTCGAGATCGACGGGCGGGTCGTGCCGCTGGCGGTCCGCCGCTCGGCCCGCGCGCGGCGGCTGTACCTGCGGGTCGATCCCATCGACGAGAGCGTCGTGCTCGTCCTGCCACGCCACGTCAGCCTCGCCGAGGGGCTGCGGTTCGCGCGCGACCAGCGCCTCTGGGTGGCCCGGCGGCTGCAGGCGATCCCGCCGCAGGCACCCTTCGCCGACGGCGCCCTGTTGCCGTTCCTCGGCGAGACGCTGACCATCCGGCAGGTCCACGGCGCCCGGCTCCCCAGCCGACGGATCGACCACGAGCTGTGCGTCGCCGGCGCCAGCCAGCACGTGGCGCGGCGCGTGCGCGACTGGCTCAAGAGGGAGGCGCGGCGCGAGCTCACGGGGCGCTCGCGGGCCTTCGCCGAGCGCCTCGGCCGCACGGTGCGCAGGGTCCGCTTGGGCGATCCCAAGAGCCGCTGGGGCAGCTGCTCGGCCACCGGCGGTCTCGCCTATTCCTGGCGCCTCGTTCTCGCCCCGCCTTGGGTGATGGACTACGTCGTCGCGCACGAAGTCGCGCACCTCGTCGAGCCCAACCACGGAATGCGGTTCTGGCGCCTGGTGGGAGAATTCGTCGCCGACATCGACGCCCCCCGCGCCTGGCTCCGGCGCCACGGCCCGCGCCTCCTGCGTCATGGCTGAACGCCGCCACGATCCGGTCGCGGCAAGGGCCAGCGGCGGCACCATCGCGCTGCTCACCTCGCTCGTCCTGCTCGGGCAGATGTCGACCTCCCTCTATCTGCCCTCGCTGCCGTCGCTGCCCGCAGCGCTCGCCACCGATCCCGCGTCGGTCCAGCTCACCATGACCGCCTTCCTGGCTGCCTTTGCGGTGGCCCAGCTGGTTTACGGACCGGTTTCGGACCGCTTGGGACGCCGGCCGGTGCTGCTCGCGGGCATCGCCCTCTATATCTTCGGCAGCCTCGCCTGTGCGCTGGCCCCGACCATTGGCGCGCTGATCGCCGGGCGCTTGGTCCAGGGTATGGGCGCCTGCGCCGGGATGACGATTACGCGGGCCGTGGTCCGCGACCGCTTCGAACATGCCGAGGCCACCCGGGCACTCGCCCTCATCGGCGTCGCCTTGACCCTCGGGCCGGCGCTGGGCCCGATTCTCGGCGGCCAGCTCGAAGTGTGGTTCGGCTGGCGCGCGGGCTTCGTGGCGCTGGTGGCCTTCGGCCTTGTTGTGATGGTGGCCGTCGATCGCCGCCTCGCCGAATCCTTGCGCCACCCCGTCGCCACCCGGTCCATGTCGCTCTTTCGCACCTACGGCGTGTTGCTCGCCAGCCGCGCGTTCTGGGGTCACCTTCTGATCGTCTCCGGTTTCTTCGGCGCTCTGTTCGCCTACGCGACCGGAGTCCCGTTCGTGCTCATCGAACTCCTGGGCATGTCCCCCGACCTGTTCGGCTTTGTGTTCCTGTTGACCGCGCTCGGCTATGTCGCGGGGTCGATGATCGCCTCGCGCGCGGCGGGCCGGGTGCCGGGCGAGCGGCTGGTCGCCATCGGCGTCTGGCTGTCCTTGGCAGGCGCCAGCCTCATGCTCGGCCTGGTCGCGGCCGGCCACCTCAGCCCGGCGACGGTCGTGGGACCGATGGTCGTCTATTTCGTGGGCTTCGGCCTCGCCCTGCCGAGCTTGCTGGTGGGCGCGATGGCGGCCTTTCCGGCCATCGCCGGGGCAGCCTCGGCGCTCATCGGCTTCGCGCAGATGACGATGGCGGCGGCCGGCAGCGCCGGCCTGGCGGCGCTCTACGACCGCACGGCCTTGCCGATGGCGGGAACGATCCTGTTCATGGCGGCGCTCGGCGCCCTCGCGCATTGGCGCCTCATCCGGCGCGCCGGCCGGGCCGCGTGAGCGGGCCCCGGGACTTCCGGCCGCATTCGGCGGCGACGACCGCGATCCTGGTCGGCCTGATCGCGCTGCAACCCTTATCGACCGACCTCTACCTGCCGGCGCTGCCGGCGATCGGGGCGGCGCTCGACGCCGACGTCGCCCAGCTCCAGCTCACGCTCGGCGTGTTCGTCCTCGTCTTCGCCTTGGCCCAGCTCGTCTTGGGGCCGCTCTCCGACCGCTTCGGCCGGCGTCCGGTGCTGATCGGCTCGCTCGCGCTCTACACCCTCGCCTCGCTGGGGTGCGCGCTGGCGACCTCGATCGAGGGCTTGATCGCGGCCCGCGCCTTCCAGGCGGCCGGCTGTTGCGCCGCCGCGGTGCTCGGTCGCGCCATCGTCCGCGACCTCCACGAGCCGGTACGGGCGGCGCGCCGGCTCGCCGACATGAGCGCGGCGATGTCGGTTGTCCCGGCCATGGGCCCGATCGTCGGCGGCGCCGTCCAGGTGTGGTTCGGCTGGCAATGGACGTTCCTGCTCCAGGCGCTGTGCGGCGGGGCGCTCGTGCTCGCGCTCGGCGCCCGGCTTGCCGAGACCAACCTCCGGCGCGACGCGAGCGCGCTCGATCCGGTCCGCATGCTCGCCAATTATCGCCACCTGCTGGCGCAGCGGACGTTCCTCGCCTACGCCGTTTCCGCCGCCTTCCTGTATGCCGGGTTGTTCGTCTTCCTGTCGGGCTCGCCCTTCGTCCTCATCGACCTGCTGGGCGTCGCGCCCGACCGCTTCGGATATTATTTCGCGGCGGTAGTCGGCGGCTATTTCATCGGCACCCGGATCGCGCGCCGGCTCGTCCTGCCGCTCGGCATCGAGCGGATGATGCTGACCGGCGGCGGCTTCGCGATGAGCGGCGGGGTGGCGATGGCGGTCTTGGCGGCGCTCGGCTTGGCGAGGAGCGAGGCGTGGGGCGCGGCGGCGATCGTCGCGCCGATGGCGTGGTTGATGATCGGCGCCGGCGTGGCGGCGCCGAGCGCCCAGGCCGGGGCGGTCGGCCCGTTCCCGCACATGGCCGGCGCCGCCACGGCCTTGCTCGGATTCCTGCAAATGAGCCTGGCCGCGGCGGTCGGCGGCGTCTTCGGCCGCCTCTACGACGGCACGGCGCTGCCGATGGCCTTGCTCATCGCCCTCATGGCCACGGCGATGCTGGCGAGTTTCGTGGCGCTGCGGCCCCGCCGCGCCGCCTGGCGCGATCAGCGTTCCGGCGACGCCTGAAAGCCGGCTCCGATCGGCGCCTCGAGCCGTGCGGCCGGCGCGGCGCCCTTGAGCGGGCGCGCCGGCAGCCCGCGATGGGCCTCGGCCATGACCGCGCG
>JBQTIU010000012.1:0-102747 GCA_052387815.1 Pseudomonadota bacterium | reverse complement strand
GTCGCCCGCGATCCCTCGACCGGCGCCTTCGGCGTCGCCATATCCACCAAGTTCTTCGCGGTCGGCTCGCTGTGCCCGTATGCGATGAGCGCGGTGGGGGCGCTGGCCACCCAGGCGCTCGTCAATCCGACCTACGGGCGGCGCGGCCTGCGCCTGCTCGCCGAGGGCGTGCCGGCCAAGGCCGTCGCCGAGATCCTGCTCGCCGCCGACCAAGGGCGCGCCCATCGCCAGCTCCATCTCATCGATTCCGAGGGCGGCATCGCCGTCCATACTGGGACCGAGTGCGTCGACTGGTGCGGCCATTTCGTCGGCAAGGGGTTCTCCGTCGCCGGCAACATGCTGGCCGGGCGGCTGGTGATCGACGACACCGCCCGGACCTACGAGGCGCTCTTGGACCGCCCCTTCGCGCTGCGCCTCATCCGGGCGCTCGGCGCGGGCGAGGCGGCGGGCGGCGACAAGCGCGGCAAGCAGTCGGCGGCCCTGCTCATCCACGGGCGCGAGGAATATCCCGATCTCGACCTCCGGGTCGACGACCACCCCGAGCCGCTCTTGGAGCTCGCCCGGCTCTACGAGGAAAGCAAGAAGCGCTACACGCCGTTCAAGCATTTCCTGCCGAGCCGCGCCAACCCGGCCGGGGTCACCGATCGCCAGGTCATCGAGGCCGGGATCGCCCGCTTGACCCAGGCCGAGGACGGCGGAGCGGGGTAAGGATGGACCGACCCGCCGATTCGCAGCCCCTCCTCGAGGTCCGCGACCTCGAGGTTCATTTCGCCGGCGAGGGCGGCGAGTTCCGGGCGGTGGAGGGCATCGGGTTTGCGCTCGAACGCGGCCGGACGCTCGGGCTCGTCGGCGAGTCCGGCTGCGGGAAGACCGTCACCGCCTTGTCGATCATGGGCCTCGTCCCCCAGCCACCCGGCCGCATCGCTGCCGGCGAGGTGCTGTTCGAGGGCAGGGATCTGCTGCGGCTCGACCGCGGCGCGCTCGGCGCGCTGCGCGGCAATCGCCTGGCGATGATCTTCCAGGAGCCGATGACCTCGCTCAATCCGGTGTTCACCATCGGCGCCCAGATCGTCGAGGTCATCCAGCGCCACCGCGCCGTTGACCGCGCCGAGGCCCGCGCGCGCGCGCTCGAGATGCTGCGCCGCGTGCGCATTCCCTCGCCCGAGCAGCGCTTCGACGACTATCCGCACCGCCTGTCGGGCGGCATGCGCCAGCGGGCGATGATCGCCATGGCGCTCGCCTGCGATCCGGAGCTGCTGATCGCCGATGAGCCGACCACCGCGCTCGACGTCACCATCCAAGCGCAGATCCTTTCGCTCATGCGCCATTTGCGCGAGGAATTCGGCATGGCGATCATGCTCATCACCCACGATCTCGGCGTCATCGCCGAGCTCGCCCATGACGTGGCCGTGATGTACGCCGGCAAGATCGTCGAACGGGCAAGCGTGTCGGCGCTGTTCGGCGCCCCGCAGCATCCCTACACCGTAGGGCTGTTGGGCTCGATCCCCAAGCTCGATCTCGAGCAACCGCGCCTCGCCGCCATCGAGGGCATGGTCCCGAGCCCGACCGCGCTCCCCGAGGGCTGCCGGTTCCATCCCCGCTGCCCGTTCGCCGACGCTAAGTGCCGGCGCGAGGAGCCGCCGCTCGCCGCCATCGCGCCCGGCCACGCCGTTGCCTGCTGGAAGGCGCCGCTCGACCGGTTCCTCGCATGACCGCCATTGCCCTACATCCCGCGCCCCTGCTCGCGGTCGAGCGCCTGGTCAAGCATTTCCCGGTGCGCAAGGGGCTGTTCGGCCGCCGGGTGGGCGCGGTCAAGGCGGTCGACGACGTGAGCTTCGAGCTCGGCCCCGGCGAGACCCTGGCGATCGTCGGCGAGAGCGGCTGCGGCAAGTCGACGCTGGGCCGGCTCATCCTCCGCCTCCTCGAGCCCAGCGCCGGCCTGGTCCGGTTCGCAGGGACCGACATCTTCGCGCTTTCGGATGGCGAGATGCGCGCGCTCCGGCGCTCGCTGCAGATCATCTTCCAGGACCCCTATGGCTCGCTCAACCCGCGCATGACGGTGGGCGCGATGCTGGCCGAGCCCATCGCCTTGCACGGCCTCGCCGGCCCGGGCGGCCGCGAGGCGCGGGTGCGGGAACTCCTCGGCCTGGTCGGGCTGGCGCCCGATCATGCGCGCCGCTATCCGCATGAGTTCTCGGGCGGCCAGCGCCAGCGCATCGCCATCGCCCGCGCGCTCGCGGTCGAGCCGCGCCTCATCGTCTGCGACGAGCCGGTCTCGGCGCTCGACGTCTCGATCCGGGCCCAGGTCGTCAACCTGCTCATGGACTTGCAGCGCCGCTTCGGCCTCGCCTACGTCTTCATCGCCCATGACCTCGCGGTGGTGAAGCACATCGCCACCCGCGTGGCGGTGATGTATCTGGGCCGGATCGTCGAGATCGCCCCCGCGCGCCGCCTGTTCGCCGAGCCGCGCCATCCCTACACCCAGGCGCTTCTAGCGGCGGTTCCGGTCCCCGATCCCGCGCCGCGGGGGCGGCGCATCGTCCTCGAGGGCGACGTACCTTCGGCGCTCGCCCCCCCGCCCGGCTGCCACTTCCAGACCCGCTGCCCGCACGCGCGCGCGCGCTGCCGGACGGAGCCGCCGCCCTTGGCCGACGACGGCGCCGGGCACCGGACCGCGTGCCATTTTTGGCCCGAGATCGCGGGCGAGGCGGGCCCGGCGCCAAGCGCGGCGCCCCGCCAGGCCGACACCCGCCTCCTGCGCCTGCAGGCGTTTTTCACGGGCGCCGGGCGGGAATAACGGTGTAGAATACGGTGTACCAAGTACTCACAACGAGCGATGAGGAGAGGAGACCCGAGCCATGAAATCATCCAGGATTTCGATTGTCGCGGCGGTCGCGCTCGCGACCCTTGCCGGGCCGGCCGCGGCCCAGACCACGCTTCGCATCGGGCTGGCCGAGGATCCCGACGTCCTCGATCCTACCCAGGCGCGCACCTTCGTCGGCCGCATCGTGTTCGCCGCCCTGTGCGACAAGCTGTTCGACATCGACGAGAATCTGAATCTCGTGCCGCAGCTCGCGATCGCCCACGAGTGGTCGGGGGATAACCGCTCGCTGTTCATCAAGCTCCGCGCGGGCGTGGTCTTCCACGACGGCGAGAAGCTCGATGCCGCGGCGGTCAAGTACAGCATCGAGCGCCACAAGAACCTGCCAGGCTCGACCCGGCGCGGCGAGCTCTCCTCGGTCTCGGGCGTCGAGGCGGTCGACGACTTGACCGTGAAGCTCAACCTCGATGCGCCCTTCGTGCCGCTCCTGGCCCAGCTCACCGACCGATCCGGCATGATCGTCTCGCCCAAGGCCGCCCAGGCCGCCGGCGCCAATTTCGGGGCCCACCCGGTGTGCGCCGGCCCCTACAAGTTCGTCGAGCGCGTCGCCCAGGACCGCATCGTGCTCGAGAAATTCGCCAACTACTGGAACAAGGACCAGATCTTCATCGACCGCATCGTCTATCTGCCGATCCCCGACTCGACCGTGCGGCTCGCCAACCTGCAGTCGGGCGGCCTCGACTTCATCGAGCGCGTCTCGGCGACTGACCTGCCGGCGGTGCGCGCCAACCCGCGGCTCAAGCTCGCCAACGTGGTCGAGCTCGGCTACAACGGCATCACCATCAATGTCGGCACCGGCGACCCGGCCAAGACCCCACTCGGCCAGGATGCGCGGGTGCGCAAGGCGTTCGAGCTGGCGCTCGACCGCGACGTGATCAACCAGGTCGTCTACAACGGCGAGTTCTTCGCCGGCAACCAGTGGGTGGCGTCGAACAACCCCTTCTACACCAAGAACACGCCGATCCCGAAACGCGACCTGGCGCAGGCCAGGGCCCTGTTGCGCGAGGCCGGGCATCCCAACCCGGTCGTCGAGCTGATGGTGCCGAACAACCCCGACCAGATGCGGGTCGGCGAGGTCATCCAGGCGCTGACCAGAGAGGCCGGGTTCGAGGTCCGGCTGCGGGCGACCGAGTTCGCCACCTCCCTGCAGATCGCCGAGAAGGGCGATTTCCAAGCCTATCTTCTCGGGTGGAGCGGGCGGTCCGATCCCGACGGCAACATCCACACCTTCGTGTCCTGCAAGGGGCCGCTCAACTACGCCAAGTACTGCAACCCGGAGGTCGACCGCCTGCTCGACAAGTCGCGCACGATCGGCGCGCCGGTCGAGCGGCTCAAGGTCTACGAGGAGATGAACGCGATCCTCCAGCGCGACCTGCCGATCGTCTACATCCATCACCGCCGGTGGCTCTACGCCCACACCGCGCGCCTGTCGGGCTTCCGCGTCATCCCCGACGGCCTGGTGCGGGTCCAGGGCCTCAAGCTCGGGTAATTGCCCGGCCGCGGGGCGCGCGGGCCAGTGGCCCGCCCCTGCGGCGATCCATGCGATATCGGTCGCGTAGGGGCCGGTTTCAAACCGGCCCGCGGGCGGGCCGTGAGACCCGCCCCTACATGGGACGGCCCGCGTGACGCCATGTTCGCCTATCTCGTCCGCCGCATCCTGATCATCCTGCCCACCTTGTTCTTCGTCTCGATCATCATCTTCGGGCTGCAGCAGATGCTGCCCGGCGATCCGGCCATCGCCTTGGCGGGCGAGGAACGCGACCCCGACTTCATCGCCTTCGTGCGCGCCAAGTACCACCTCGACGAGCCCGTGTCGGTCCAGTACTTCTATTGGATGAGGGGGGTCCTCCAAGGCGATCTCGGCGAGTCGATCCGCATCAAGAAGCCGGTCCTCGACCTCGTGCTCGAAAAGCTGCCGGTGACCGCCCAGCTCGCCCTGATGGCGATCGCGATCGCGTTCGTGATCGGCATCCCGGCCGGCGTCATCTCGGCGGTCAAGAAGGACAGCGCGTGGGATTACGCCGCCAACGTGGTGGCGTTGTGGGGTCTGTCGACGCCGAACTTCTGGCTCGGCATCATGCTGATCCTGCTGTTCTCGGTCCAGCTCGGCCTGCTGCCGGCTTCGGGCTACGTGCGGCCGGGCGAGGACTTGGCCGCCAATCTCAGCACCATGGTCATGCCCGCCTTCGTGCTCGGGAACGCGATCGCGGCGGTGATGATGCGCCACACCAGAAGCGCCATGCTCCAGGTCCTGAGCCAGGACTACATCCGCACCGCCTGGGCCAAGGGCCTCTCCGAGCGCGTCGTGGTGCTGCGCCACGGCCTGCGCAACGCCCTGTTCCCGATCATCACCCTGGGCGCGCTCGAATTCGGGGCCCTGCTGTCCGGCGCGGTCCTGACCGAGCAGGTGTTCACCATCCCGGGGTTCGGCAAGCTGATCGTCGATGCCGTGTTCAACCGCGACTACGCGGTGGTCCAGGGCGTCGTGCTGTGCACCGCGACCGCCTATATCGTGCTCAACCTGGTGGCCGATATCGCCTACGTCCTTGTCAACCCGCGCCTGCGCGGCTGAGGGGCGCTCCCGTGGCCACCGCGCTCGCCCTTGCCGCCGCACCCGAGCTCGGCCCCGTCCGCCAGGCCTTGCGGCGACTGTTGCGGCGCAAGGGCGCGGTGTTCGGGGGCATCGTGGTGCTGATCTTCATCGCCGTCGCCATCCTCGCCCCCTTCCTCGCCCCCTACGATCCGATCGCCACCGACTGGCTGGCGGTGAGGAAGCCACCGTCCGCGCTCTACTGGTTCGGAACCGACGACATCGGCCGCGACGTGCTCTCGCGGGTGATCTGGGGCGCGCGCGCCTCGCTCTTGGCCGGGGTGGTGTCGGTGACGATCGCGGTCTCGGCGGGCGTCCCCTTGGGCATGGTCTCGGGCTATTGGGGAGGCTGGATCGACGGCCTGCTCATGCGCTTCACGGATGCCATGCTGGCCTGCCCGTTCCTCATTCTCGCCATCGCGCTCGCCGCCTTCCTGGGGCCGAGCCTCACCAACGCCATGATCGCCATCGGCATCTCGGCGACGCCGATCTTCATCCGGCTCACCCGCGGCCAGGTGCTGGCGGTCAAGGTCGAGGACTACATCGAGGCGGCGAAGGCGGTGGGCAACCCGCATCTGCGCATCGCGTTGCGCCACATCCTGCCCAACATCGTCGCGCCCCTCCTCGTGCAGGCGACGCTCGCCATCGCCGCGGCGATCATCGCCGAGGCCTCGCTGTCGTTTCTCGGCTTGGGGCAGCAGCCCCCCGCCCCGAGCTGGGGCAGCATGCTCAATACGGCCAAGAACTTCCTCAGCCAGGCGCCGTGGATGGCGGTATGGCCGGGCCTGTGCATCTTCGTCGTGGTGCTGGGCTTCAACCTGTTGGGCGACGGCCTGCGCGATGCCCTCGATCCCAAGCACATGTGAACCCGGGCGGCGCCCGCCCGCCTAGATCGCCTTGTCGTCGTCCTCGCCGACGATGCCGATGCTCTCGCGCCAGCGCGCTCGCAGGCCCGAGCGGCGCAACAGCTTCTTCTGCGCCTCCGCGGGCAGGTCGGTGAACAGGAGCACGCCCTTGGAGACCAGCGCCTGGATCACGTCCTCGAGGACGCGGATGAATTGGAGGTCGGCGGCGACGAAGTCCCGGCGCGCCGCCTGATCCTTGCCGCCGAGGAAGGCGACGAGGTCGGGGTGGTCGGCCGGGATTTCCTCGGTCCCGCCGGCGCTCGGCCGGTCGAGGACGGCCACGATACGGCCCTCGGCGTCGCGCAGCACGTGCGGCATGTGGCGCTCGGGAGGCGTCAGCGTCGGTTGCAATCAGGCCCGGTTGCCGCGCATCTCGCGCCATAGGCCGAGCTTGTCCTGGACCGGGCGGTCGGAGAAGCTGAACAGCACCCCATCGCCGTCCACCGAGTGGCGGTGCCACAGCCAGCTCGGCACCACGAAGGTGTCGCGCGGCCCCCAGTCGAGGACCACGTCCTTGCCGTCGGCGTCGGTGACGACGGTCCGGCCCTGGCCCTCGACGACCGCGAACACGGTGCCGTCGGTCGACCGGTAGGGCGCCGTGGTCATGCCCTTGGGCAACAGCTGCATGCAGGTTCCCATGGTCGGCATGGCATAGCCGCCGTCGACCGGGTTGACGTAGCGCACCTTGAGGCCGTGGCAGGGATCCCATTCGCCCGCCCGGCGCATGGTCCACAGCGCCTCGCGGGTGCGCGCGTAAGGGTAGTTGAACACCGGCGAGGTCAACGACTTGCGCTCGAAGCCGACCGGCATGAGGCCCGAGCCGTAGCGCGCCAGAGAATCCCCGGTCGGGCGCGACAGCATGTGGCTGTCGGCGGGATAGGCCTCGGCGAAGGTGGCGTCGAGCATGCCGACGAGCGGCACGTCGAGCCCGTCCATCCACACCATCGGCCGGTCGCTTTCGTTGCCGTGGTCGTGCCAGGTCCAGGATGGCGTGATGACGAAATCGCCCTCCTCCATGATGGTCTTCTCGCCGTCGACGGCGGTAAAGGCGCCGGCGCCCTCGACGATGAACCTGAGCGCCGATTGCGAGTGCCGGTGCGCGGGGGCGACCTCGCCCGGCAGGATGAGCTGGAGCCCGGCATAGAGCGTGTTGGTGATGCGCGACTGGCCCTTGAGCCCCGGGTTCTCGAGCACCAGCACGCGCCGCTCGGCTTCCTTGGCGGTGATCAGCGTGCCGGCCTCGAGGATGAACGGCCGCACCTGCTGGTAATGCCAGACATAAGGAAGCGCCGGCGAGCGCGGCTCCTTGAGGATCAGGCTCCGCAGCACCTCCCACAGCGGCGCCAGGTTGTGCTCGCCGATGCGCCGGTAGTAGGCGGCACGCTCCGGCGTTGCCGTGGGTTGCTGCTCCATCGCTCGATCCTCCTTGCGGCCGCGCCGCGACAGTATACACCCGATCCCGGCTTGGGCCGGAAGCGAAGTCGTGCGGACGCCCCGCCGAACGGAAAAATTCGTGTCAGGTCGCCGCGGCGAGCTTCGGCAAGGTGAGCCCGAGCTTGGCGGCCGCCTGGTGAGCGCGCGATATGTAGTCGGCCCGCATCTCCTCGTTGGTCCGCACCTTGAGCGCCCATTTGCGGAAAATCTCGTTGTTCTTCGAACGCGGCGCGCCGAAGAAGGCCGGCAGGGTCGGGAAGATGCGATCGACCGCCGCCTGCAGGCGCTTCCTGCCGTCGGGCGTATTGACGAGCTCGCGGCCGAAATCGATCCCGAACTGGGCGTGAAAACGCTCCTCGGGCATGGTCATGCGGGCGAGGTTGCGCAACGGGTGGAAGCTGCAATGCAAGAGGTCTTCGACCTGCAGGACCTCGGCGAGGTCGCCGAGGAGCTTGATGGCGACGAACTCCTCCCAGGTCTTGAGCGGATGCTCGAAAATCGACAGCGGCCGCTTGGCGGTCTTCTCGGGCAGCATGCGCTCGGCCGCGATTCCCATCTCGCGGCCAAGGTCGAAGAAGCGGACATGGTGACCGAACTCTTCCATCGCCACCCGGCAGGTCTGCCACTTGGCGTAGGGGCTGGGGGCGAGCGCCACGGCCGGCTCGTCGAACGTGCGCGCGCCATAGAGCTCGTTGATCGCGTGGCTGATCACCAGCTTCTCGCAGGCGATGCGGTATTCCTCGGGTTGGTCCTTGAGCTCGGCGCACGTCTTGACGTGCGGTTTGGGGTGAATGGTCATGGGGTCTCTCCGGTCAGACGATCGGTTCGGTGCTGAAGGCCTCGAGGTCGGTCGACAAGGGGGTGAATTGAGGGGCGAACTCGCGCTCCACCAGGGCGGCGATCGCCTCGGTCGTCGCCTCGGCGCTTTGCGCGCGGGCGATCGGCCGGCTTTGCGAGAACAGGAACACCTCGCGGCCGCGCACGCCGAATACCTGCCCCGAGACGCCGTGGGCCGCCGGCGTAGCGAGATAGGCGACGAAGCGCGCCACGGGCGCCGCCGGCACCTTCATCGCCCGCTCCCTGTAGAGGGCCTGGGCCTCGTTGGCGGGCTTGATCGAGCGGGTGACGCGGGTGGCGGCGAAAGGTGCCACGGCGTTGGCGGTGACGCCCGAGCGCGCCATGTCGAGCGCGGTCACGCGCATCAAGCCGACCAGCCCGGCCTTGGCGGCGGCATAGGCCGCCTGCCCGTAATTCCCGTAGAGGCCGGCGGTCGAGATGATGTTGACGATCCGGCCCCAGCCGTAGGCGCCGCCCGGCGCGGCGCCGCGCCCGCTCTTGGCCTGCTCGCGCAGGATCGGGCAGGCGGCGGCGGTCACGAATGCCGCCGCGGTCAAGTCGGTGCGGATCACCGCCTCGAAGTCGCCGGGATCGAGCTTGAAGATGAAGGCGTCGCGCAGGATGGCGGCGTTGTTGACCACGATATCGAGCCCGCCGAAGCGCGTCAGCGCCAGGCCGACGGCGGCGTGCGCGGCCGACGGGCTGGCGATGCTGTCGGGGAAGGGGAGGGCGGCTTCGCCGAGCGCGGCGGCCGCCGCGTGGACGAGGCGGGGGTCGGCGCCCAGCCCGTCGATGCCGGTGCCGGGATCGGCCAGCACGACGCGCGCGCCCTCGCACACCAGTTCCTCGGCGATGGCGCGGCCGATGCCCTGGGCGGCGCCGGTGATCAGCGCCACATGGCCCGCGAGCGCGCCGCTCACGCCCGCCCTCCTGTCCTGCCGATCCCGGTCATGACGAGATCGCCCCAAGCCGCGCCTTCTCGGCCTCGGTGTAGAAGGCGTCGGCGTGGCAGTCCTGCTGGCGCACCTCGAGGTTCAAGAGCGCCGGCACGCAGGTTTCGACCATGATCGGCGGGCCGGCGAGATAGGCCTTGGCGCCGTCGAGATTGGCGAAATCCTGTCGCACGATATCGACCAGGAATCCGGTCCGGCGTCGGGTCGGAGCGTCGGGCTCCGACAGGACCGGCACGAAGGCGAGATTGGGGTGGTGGGCGGCGAGCGCGCGAAAATAGTCCTCGAGGTAGAGGTCGCGCTCGGCGCGGACGCCGAAATAGAGCTTCATCGGCTGGCGCATGCCGCGCCCCAGCGCCGTCTCGACGATCGACTTGATCGGCGCCAAGCCCGATCCGCCGGCCAGCGCCACGATCGGCCCGGTGTGCTGGTCGCGAAGATACGAGGTGCCGTAGGGACCCACCACTTTGACTCGGTCTGCGCGCCTGAGCCGGTCGGCGATGAAGGGCGTCACCGCGCCGCCGGGCAGGAGGCGGATGTGGAATTCGAGCTCCTCCACGTCGGGACGGTTGGCCATCGAAAAGTCGCGCGGCGGCAGGCCAGGGAATTCGAGGCTGGCGTACTGGCCGGCCGAAAAGCTGAACGGCCCACCGGACCGGATTCGGAGGCTTAGGACGCGGATGTCGTGGGTCGCGCGCTCAAGCCCGATGACTTCGCAGACCAGATGGCGCAGCGGGTGGGCCACCGTTTCATCGGCCTCGAGGAACCGCACCTCGCAGTCGCTCCACGGCACCGCCCGGCAGGCGAGGATGAGCCCGCCCGCCCGCTCGGCCTCGGTGAGCGCGAACTCGGAATAGGGCGACATCTCGACCTCGCCCGAGATCAGCTCCGACTTGCAGGCGCCGCAATTCCCCGACCGGCAGCCATGCGGGAAGGGGAGATCGCGCGCCAGCGCGGCCTCGAGGATGGTCTCGCCCATCTCGAGCGCGAGCGTCGTCCCGAATTGGCCGAGGCTGACGGAAAAACTCATGGGCCGCTCTTGGTGGCGCCCGATCAGGATATGGGGTAATTTGTTGGCTCGTCAAATTGTTTGCCACTCAAACAATCGGCCGCGCAACCCCCATGACTGTTCCTCCCCGGGCCGGCATCGCGCGCAAATCCGACGGCAGCTTGCGGCAGGCCGGGCCGAGGCGGCTCGACTTCGACCTTTTGCCGGGCCTGCTCGGCTACACGTTGCGCCGGGCGCAGGTCCGCGTATTCCAGGATTTCGCCGCCGCCATGCGCGGCCTCGACGTGACGCCCGGCCAGTTCGGCGCCTTGGTGCTGATCGCGGCCAACCGCGGCTTGAGTCAAACCGAGCTCGGCCGGGCGCTCGGCATCGACCGCTCCTCGGTCGTGCCCTTGGTCGACCGGCTGCAGCGGCACGGGCTGGTGCGCCGCGGGCCCTGCGCGCGGGACCGCCGGGCGCACGCCTTGGAGCTGAGCGAGGCGGGCCGGGCGCTCCTCGACCGGCTGGGGGTGCGGGTCCAAGCCCACGAGCGGCGCATCCTCGCCCGGCTCTTGCCGGCCGAGCGGCGCGCGCTGATGGCCCTGCTGGCGCGGGTCGCCGCCGGCTGAAGGCGATGCTGGCCGGCGAAATCCTCCGCTTTGCCGCGGCGCGGCTGCCGGACAAAACCGCGCTCATCGAGGGCGGCCGGCGCCTCTCGTTCGCCGAGCTCGACCGCCGGGCCAATTCGTGCGCCGGCGCGATCGCCGCCCTGGGGCTGGAAAAGGGCGCGCGGCTGGCGATCCTCGCCCCCAACCTGCTCGAGTTTCCGATCGTCTATTGGGGCGCGGCGCGGGCCGGCGTGATCCTCGCCACCGTCTCGACCCGCGCCACGCCCGGCGAGGTCGCCTACATGCTGGGGAAGACCGGCGCCGAGGCGCTGGTCTTTTGGGGCGAGGCCGGCACCACGGTCGGGCTGGCGCGCCGGCAGGCTTCGCTTCGCCACTTGGTCGCCCTCGGTCCCGTCACGGGCGAGCCCGGACCGGGGTCGATCTCCTTCGACGATTTCATGGCGCTGGGGGCCGGGCGGCCGCCCGCGCTCGACCTCGCCGACACCGATCCGCAGGCGATGAACTTCACCGGCGGCACGACCGGGTTTCCCAAGGCGGTGCTGGTCACGCACCGGGCCCGCTATGCGACCGCCGTCACCTGCGCCGTCGAGTTCGGGCTCGACGAGCGCGATGTGTCGCTGGTCGCCACCCCGCTGTTCCACGCCGCCGGCTTGTTCGTGTGGTTGCAACCCTCGATCATGCTCGGCTGCACCTGCGTCCTGCTGCAGGGCTGGGATGCGGGACGGTTCATCGAGCTCGTCGAGCGCCACGGGGCGAGCGCGGCGCTCCTCGTGCCCACCCAGCTCTCCGACCTCCTCGTCCATCCCGCCTTCGCGGCCGAACGGCTCAAGAGCCTGCGGCACATCCATTACGCCGCCTCGCCGATGCCGGTCGCCCTTTACGACCGCCTGCGCGCGGCCCTGCCGCACGTCGCGTTCACCGAGAATTACGGCTCCTCGGAGACCGGGCCGATGACCGTCCGCCGCCCCTTCCATCCCCACGACAAGCGCGCCAGCGTCGGCCGGCCGGCGCACAATGTCGAGGTTCGGATCGTCGATAAGCAGGGCCGCGAGGTCAAGGCGGGCGGGGTCGGCGAGGTGGTGACCCGCGGCCCGCATCTCCTCAAGGAATACTGGGGCGAGCCCGAACAGACCGCGGCCCTGTTCAGAATCGGCGAGGGCTGGCTGGCGACCGGCGATCTCGGATTTCGCGACGGCGACGGATTCATCACCCTGGTCGACCGCTCCAAGGACATGTTGATTTCGGGCGGCGAGAACATCTACCCGTCGGAGATCGAGAACGTACTGTTCCGGCATCCGGCGGTCGCCGAATGCGCCGTGTTCGGCATCCCCGACCAGCGCCTGGGCGAAGTGCCCGCGGCCCATGTGGTGTTGCGCCACGGGCTGTCGGCCACGCCCGAGGAGCTGATCGAGTTCGTCGCCGGCGCAATCGCCCGCCACAAGCGGCCGCGGCTGGTCAAGCTCGCCGATCGCCTGCCCAAGACCGCGGTCGGCAAGATCCAGAAGAACCTGCTGCGCGAGCCCTACTGGCAGGGGACCGGGCGCCGGATCTAAGGCTTGAGGCCCATTTCGGGCGGCGCCTTTTTCGGCTATTATGCGGGCATGCCGGACGTCGCACCCAAACCCTGGTCGGTCGCCGACTTCCTCGCCTGGGAGAGGACGCAGGAAGACCGCTACGAGTGGCTGGACGGGTTCGTCCGCATGATGGTCGGCGGCACGGCCGACCACAACGCGATTTCGGGCAACCTCTTCGCGGCGCTGCACGCGGCGTTGCGGGGCGGGCGCTGTCGGGTGTTTTTCGAGATCATAAAGGTCGTGGCGGCGGACGCCATCATGTATCCTGACTTGGTCGTGACCTGCGCCGAGGTGGCGCCGAAGGCCGATGCCGTACCCGAGCCCGTGATCGTCGTCGAAGTGCTGTCGCGCTCGACCGCGGATTTCGACCGCAGCCGCAAGTGGGTTTACTACCAGTCGATCCCGAGCCTCGCGCATTACGTCCTGGTCTCGCAGGACGAGCCAAGGGTCGAGATTTACACGCGCCGCCCCGCGGGGTGGGACTACGCGGTGCTCACCGATCCAGGACAGTCGCTCCGCTTGACGGCGATCGATGTCGAGATCGGGCTTGCCGCGATCTACGAAGGGACGTCGGTCGCGGGACCGCCTGGCTTCCCCTCGGCCGGCGCTCCCTGATATCATCGCCGCCGCTTTCGGGGCGGCGCCGGGATGTCCAGTGCCTCGCCCACCAGCGGGGGATCGAGGGATCGAGTTGTCATCCAGCCGGGCGGGCCGCGCGCGCGAGGGTCGCGGATGCTGACCGCCATTCTCGCGGCAATCGTTCTCTTTCTTGCGTTGGGCGTTGTTGGCGCGGCGCGCGGCCGCGCCGCTGCCGACGCCGTCCATGTCGGCGCCCTGGCGGCCTCCGCCCTCGCCGGCGCGGCGGGGCTTTGGTTCCTGTTGGCGGGTCCATCGGAAGGGTCCGGCCTCGCCCTGCCGCTCGGCCTGCCGTGGCTCGCCGCGAATTTCCGCCTCGATGCGCTCTCCGCCTGGTTCCTTCTCGTGGTCAATCTCGTGGGCGGGTCGGCCGCGGTCTACGCGCTGGGCTACGTGCGCCACCTCGCGGAGCCGGAGCGCGCCATACCCTTCTTCCCGGTCTTCCTTGCGGCGATGAACCTGGTGCTGGTAGCCGACGACGCCTCCATGTTCCTACTCGCCTGGGAGTTCATGTCGCTGTCGTCGTGGCTCCTGGTGCTCGCCCATCACCGCCAACCGGACAACGCGCGCGCGGCCCTCGTCTATTTCGTGATGGCGGCGAGGGCATGGCGCTCGTCGAAGGCTTCCGCGGCGAAATCCTCACCTGGGTGCGGCTCGACGACGACGGCGCGATCGCGCGCTGCCATGCGCGCGATCCCTCGTGGCTGCAATGGCCGCTGCTCGAGGCGGCGATCGAGGGCAACATCGTCGCCGACTTCCCGTTGTGCAACAAGTCGTTCAACTGCTCCTATTCGGGGCACGATCTTTAGAGAGGCGAACGCCGGCATGTGGAAGATCCTTGCCGCCTCGGTCCTCGGCGGGCCGCTGACCGAGCGCGGGCCCCGCCCGTCTTTCGCCGGGCTCGCCGCCCGCCTCGAGGGCGAAGCGCGCGCGCGGCTCGGCCGATCGCTGTCGATCCGCCACGTCGACGCCGGGTCGTGCAACGGCTGCGAGCTCGAAATCCACGCGCTTCACAACCCCTATTACGATCTCGAACGCTTCGGCTTGCGCTTCGTCGCCTCGCCGCGCCATGCCGACGTGCTGCTGGTGACCGGCCCCGTGACTCGCAACATGGCCGAGGCCCTCAAGCGCACCTGGGCGGCGACGCCCGAACCCAAATGGGTGGTGGCGGCCGGCGACTGCGCCTGCTCGGGCGGTATCTTCGCCGGCAGCTATGCTTGCCTCGGCGCGGTCGAGAACGCCATTCCCGTCGACCTCAAGATCGCCGGCTGCCCGCCAACACCGGTCCAGCTTCTCGAAGGGTTGCTCGCCCTCCTGGAACGGGCCGCGACCGGCGAGCGGCGGCAATCGCCGGGCGTGGGCCCCTGATGCCGGGCGAGAGGACAAGCCGGCGCCGGCGCGCCTACCGGGCGCTGTTCACCGCCGAGGGGGGACGGGCCAAGGCCGCCTTCGAGGCCGGGTTGATCGCCCTCATACTGGCGAGCGTGACGGTCGCCGTCGTGGAAACATTCCCCGGCCTGTCGGACTGGCACCGCGCCGCCTTCGCCCGCATCCTGCTGTTCGCCGCCTTCTGCTTCGCGCTGGAATGGGGCCTGCGGCTGTGGCTCGCCGCCGAGGACGAGCGCTACGCGCGCCGCGGCCCGCGCGCCGCCCGATTCGCCTACCTCGTGTCGGTGGCGGGGATCGTCGACGTCCTGTCCTGCGCGCCGTTCTTCCTCGAGGCCGTCCTCGGGTACGATCTCGCCTGGCTCCACATCGTGCCGATTTTCAAGCTGCTGCGGTTCTCGACGGCCTTCGAGATTGTGATCGAGGCGATCCGCACCGAGCGCCGGATGCTGGCGAGCGCCGCCGTGCTGATGTTCGTCCTCCTCGTCTTCCAGTCATCCGTGGTCTATCTCCTCGAGCGCGAGGCGCAACCGGACAAGTACGCGAGCATCCCCGAGGCCATGTGGTGGGGGATTGTGACCCTGACCACGGTCGGCTACGGCGACGTGACGCCAGTGACCGGCTGGGGGAAGCTCGTGGGCGGGATCACGGCGGTGCTCGGCCTCGCCATGTTCGCGCTGCCGGTCGGCATCCTCGCCTCGGCCTTCGTCGAGGCGGTCCGCCGGCGCGAGTTCGTCGTCACCTGGAACCTGGTGGCGAGCGTGCCGTTCTTCAGCGTGCTCGACGCCAAGCGGATCGCCGACATCGCCGGCCTCCTGCGGACCCGCCAGGCGGCGCCCGGCGAGCGCCTGGTGCGCAAGGACGACGTGGCGGATTCGATGTTCTTCATCGTCGCCGGCGAGGTCGAGGTCGACCTCGCGCCGCGCAAGGTCGGGCTCGCCGCCGGGGACTTCTTCGGCGAGATCGCGCTCATCGCCGACCGCCGGCGGACCGCCACCGTCACCGCGACCACACCCTGCAAGATCCTGGTCTTGCAGAAGAGCGACTTCCACGCCTTCATGGACGCCAACCCCGCGCTCGCCAAGCAGGTCGGCGAAATCGCGCGCCGGCGCCTGGCCGAGATCGAGGGGCCGAAGACGGAGGGCTAGCGCCGCCCTATGCCGATCCCGGATCGAACGGGTTGACGATCTGCGCGCCCGTTCCCTTGACATCGGCAACGTTGCGGGTCGCGAGTATGAGCCCGTGCACCGTGGCGGTTGCGGCGAGCAGCGCGTCGACGGTCGGAACGGGTCTGAGCGCCGCGATCCGGCCCCATTCATCGGCGACGACGCGGTCGACGTCGAGGATGCGGTTGGCGAAGCCCTCGGTGACGGCCGCAAGCCAAGCGTCGATGCTCCTGGCCCTGGCCGGATCGCGCCGCCGGACGCGTTCCGCGCCCCGGCGAATCTCGCCGAGAACGAGGAAGCTCAAGAAGATGTCACGCTCGTCCAGCTTGGCGTACTAGCGTGCGACATTGGGATGGCAGCGCTCGCCCTTGCGGACTTCCGAGATGACGTTGGTGTCGATGAGGAAGCTCACAGGCGGACGTCGCGCCCGCGGTCGCGGGCCCGCGTCAGGTCGATGCCCTCGAGCGGCGCCGCGGCGAGGAGCGCCTTGAGGCTGGGCCCGCCGGGTCGGGCCATCGCCGCGCGCAGCCGGGCGCGCAGAACCGAAGCCTCTTTCGCGTGGCCGCGCAGCGCCCGGGCGAGTCCGCGGATGAGGGGAGCATCCGGCCTCGAAGCTTGCACCTCGAGCCGGACCAAGCCGCACCGCTTCAGCCGGCGGCGATGGTTGAGCACGGCAAGTTTCTGCGCTTCGCTCATGATCGGCACCCGGGCGGAACCTCGCGCATTCCGGAAATATGTACGGATAGAGGGACCGACGCAAGCGACGCGCCAGGGCGAAAACGCGATTCCGGCTCCTAGCGCCCCCGGTCGGTGAGAATGTAGGGCCCGTGCTCGGCGACGTCGCGCGCCTCCCAGATCACCACATGGCGGCCGCGATAGACCTGCCAGAACAGCGGCCACTCGGCGAAGGCGGCGGGGTCGTCGCGACGGTAGGCGATGACGATCCCGTCCGGGTGGCGCTTCGCCCAGCTTGCCGCGTCGTCGGCGGTGATCTCGGAGAGCGGGCGGCGCAAGCGCCCCGCGAAGTGGAACTGCCCGTGGTAGTCGCCCACATGCGCGATCGGCCGACCGGCTTGCTCGGCGCGTGCGAGGACCGCCGCCGCCGGCGCCGTATCGTAGTAGGGCCGGATCGCCGGCCCGAACGCGGCGAGGTGGACCGCGACCAGTATCGCCGGGACCACGGCGGCGAGCGAGGCCGCGCGGGTCGAGGACAAGCGGGCGCGATCGAGCGCCAGCCAGAGCGCGAGCGCGACCAGCGCCGCCCCGCCCGAGGGATGGATGGCGGCGACCCACGGCGGGGCAGTGAAGCCAGAAAGAGAGGCCGCGAGCAAAGGAGCGGCCAGCGCGATGCCGGCCGCCAGCAGCACCGCCGTCGCCGGCAGCCGATCGCCGCGCCGGTCTCCGACCTCGCCGGCGACGATCCGCGCCGCGATCAGCGCCAAGGCCGGGAATAGCGGCAAGAGGTAGTGCGGCTGCTTGCCGCTGATCGCCGACAAAAGGATCAACGCCGGGACGATCTGCGCGAGGCAGAAACGCAAGCCCGGCTCGGACCATGCCGGCCACGGCCGGGCTCGCCACACCGCACCCCACAGCGGCCACGGATAGAGCGCGAGGAGCATGACCGGCCCGTACCACCACCACGGCCGCCCGTGCTGGAACGACTCTGCGATGCGCCCCACATGCTGACCCACGAACAGCATGCGCGCGAAGGCCTCGCCGCCGGCGATCGCCGCCGGCACCGCCCAGGCGAGCGCCAGCGCCGCGCCGCCGATCACCGCCAAGCCGAGCCCGCCGTACCAGTGCCGCCACGAGGGAACGCGCTCCATCCACACCGGCGCCGATAGCGGCACGGGCACGAGGTAGAAAAGCACGACTGGCCCCTTGGCCAGCACGCCGAGGCCGAGCGCGGCCGCGAACATCAACCAGCCCAGACGGGGCCGCCCGCGCCAGGCGAGGACTACGCCGATCAGGCCCCCAAGCGTAAAGAACGTGACCAAGGTGTCGAAATAGGCGGGCGAGGCGAACACCGCGAACAGCGCCGTTCCCATGAGGATGACCGGCGCCAGGCCGGCGGCGCGCGGGGTATCCGGAAACAGGAGGGAGGCGAGGCGGGCGGTGAGGACGAGGCTGGCGAGGGCGAACAGCGGCGACACCAGCCGGGCCCAGGTCTCGCTGACGCCGAACACCGTCCAGCCCAGCGCCATCAGCCAGAACAGCAAGGGCGGCTTGTGGTGATAGGCAGCGCCGTTGAGATGCGGGACCAGGAATTCCCGGTTGCTCCACATTTCCCAGGCGACCGCGAGGTAGCGGGTCTCGTCGACCGGCAGCAGCGGCCGGCTGGCGAGCCCGGCCGCGACGACGACGGCCCACCCGACGACGGCGAAGCCGAACAGGCCGGGCCGGCTCACGAGTCCTCGGGCTCGACGATGTCCGCACGCTTGCCGCGGTGCTTCAGCCACAGGACGCCGATGAGGTCGACGAGGCCGGCGAACAGGCGGTCGGGGACGCCGTACTTCGTGCGGCCGGCGCGGCGGGGGCGATGCGAGACCGGGCACAGCGCCACCTCGAGCCCTTCGCGCTGGATGAGCGCGGGAAGGAAGCGGTGCATGTGGTCGAAGCGTGGCAGCGCGAGATATGTTTCGCGCCGGAATGCCTTGAGGCCGCAGCCGGTATCGGGCGTCGCATCGCCGAGCAGGCGCATGCGCACCGCGTTGGCGATGCGCGAGGAGAGGCGCTTTACAAGACGATCCCGCCGCTCGCCGCGGATGCCGGCGACCATGCCGAGCGCGCCGGCGCCGGGCTGGCGCGCGATGGCCAGCAGCTTCTCGATGTCGGCCGGGTCGTTCTGGCCGTCGCCGTCGAGGGTGACGACCCACCTCGCGCGCGCCGCCGCCACGCCCGTCCGCAGCGCCGCCGATTGCCCGGCGGCGGTCTTGTGGGTCACGACGCGCAACTTGGGATAGCGGGAGAGCGCCGCCCGCAAGCGCTCCGCGGTACCGTCGCGGCTGCCGTCATCGACATAGACGATCTCGAAATCCTCGCCGGCGAGCGCGGCGCAAATCTCGGCGATCAGCGGATCGATGTTGTCCGCCTCGTCGCGCACCGGCACGACGACCGAAATGGCGGGGCTCATGTCGTCGGGCACAGGGATCAATCTCGGCTGCGAGCGGTGTTTCGTAGGGGCCGGTTTCAAACCGGCCCACGCGGGCGGGTCTTAAGACCCGCCCCTACTAGCACAGGCGGGGCAAAGGGCAAGGGGGCTTGGCTTGCGCCCCGGGCCGGCCTAGCTTCATGCCAGGATCCCGATCCGCGATGCCGGAGGTTCACCGATGAGCGCCAGGCCCGCCGCCGCATTCCTGCCGCCCTCGCGCCTGCTCATCGACGGGGCCTGGCGCGCGGCCCAGGGCGGGGAGACGATCGCCGTCTTGAACCCGAGCGATGGCGAGGAGTTCGCGCGCATCGCGCGCGGCCGCGCGGCGGATATCGACGCCGCGGTGCGCGCGGCGCGGGCCGCGCGCGACGGTCCCTGGGGGCGGATGCCGGCCCTCGAGCGCGGCCGACTCTTGACCCGGCTCGGCCGCGCGGTCGAGGATCGCCACGCCGAACTGGCACGGCTCGAGGCGAGGGACACCGGCAAGCCCTTGACCCAGGCCCGCGCCGACATCGCGGCGCTGGCCCGCTACTTCGAGTATTACGGCGGGGCGGCCGACAAGGTGCACGGCGAGACCCTGCCCTACCTCGACGGCTATACGGTCATCACGTTGCGCGAGCCCTTGGGCGTGACCGGCCATATCATTCCGTGGAACTATCCGGCGCAGATCGTCGGCCGCACGCTCGCCGCGGCGCTCGCCATGGGCAATGCCGCGGTCGTCAAGCCGGCCGAGGAGGCGTGCTTGACCGTGCTCGCGCTGGGCGAGCTGGCGCTCGGGCTGGGCTTTCCGCCCGGCGCCATCAACATCGTAACCGGCACCGGCGAGGAGGCGGGCGCGGCGCTCGCCGCCCATCCCGGCATCGACCACATCTCGTTCACCGGCTCGCCCGCGACCGGGGCGCTCGTCCAGGCGGCGGCCGCCCGCAACAACCGGCCGGTCGTCATGGAGCTCGGCGGCAAGTCGCCGCAGCTCGTCTTCGCCGATGCCGATCTCGATGCCGCCTTGCCGTACATCACCACGGCGATCATCCAGAATGCCGGCCAGACCTGCTCGGCCGGCAGCCGCCTGTTGGTCGAGGCCCGAATCTACGACGATGTCCTGTCGGCGCTGGCGCGGCGGTTCGAGGAATTGCGCGCCGGCGCCGCCGACATGGACCTCGACTGCGGGCCGCTCATCAACGGCGCCCAGAAGGCCCGCGTCGAAGGGTTCCTCGAGCGCGCGGCCGGCGATGGCCTCGCGGCCCGCGCCACGGGCAAGATCGCGGCCAACGCGCCGCCGGGGGGCTACTACGTGGCGCCGACCCTGATCACCGACGTGCCGCCCGCCCACGAGCTGGCGCAGGAGGAAGTGTTCGGGCCGGTCCTGGCGGCGACCCCGTTCAAGGGCGAGGCCGAGGCCGTGGAGGTGGCCAACGGCACGCCCTATGGCCTGGTCGCCGGCGTGTGGACGCGCGACGGCGGCCGCCAGCATCGTGTCGCCCGCGCGCTCAAGGCGGGCCAAGTGTTCATCAACAATTACGGCGCCGGCGGCGGGGTGGAGCTGCCCTTCGGCGGCGTCAAGCGCTCGGGCTTCGGCCGCGAAAAGGGTTTCGAGGCGCTCTACACCATGAGCGCGCTCAAGACCGTGGCCCTGCGCCACGGCTGAACCTTTCGCCACCTGGCGGGGGAAGCGGGTCATGCGGCTCAAGGACAAGGTCGCGATCGTCACCGGCGGCGGATCGGGTTTCGGCGAGGGCATGGCCCGTCGCTTCGCGCGCGAGGGCGCCAAAGTCGCCATCGCCGATCTCGAGGCCATCGATGGCCGGCAGGTCGCCGAGGCGATCGTGCGCGACGGCGGGCAGGCGATCTTCGTCAAGGCCGATGTCGCCAATGCGACCGAGGTCAAGGCGCTGGTCGCCGAGACGTGTCGGACCTGGGGCCGGCTCGACGTGATGGTCAATAACGCCGGCACCACCCACCCCAACCAGCCGATGCTCGAGGTGAAGGAGGCGGTCTTCGACCGCATCTTCGCGGTCAACGTCAAGGCGATCTATCTTGCCGCGCTCGAGGTCGTACCGGTGTTCCGCCGCCAGGGCGGCGGCGTGATCCTCAATACTGCCTCGACGGCGGCCGTGCGGCCGCGGCCGGGGCTGACCTGGTACAACGCCAGCAAGGGCGCGGTGATCACGCTCACCAAGTCGATGGCGGCCGAGCTGGCCCCCGACCGCATCCGCGTCAACGCGCTGTGCCCGGTGGCCGGCGAGACCAAGATGCTGGCCGATTTCATGGGCGCCGACACGCCCGAGAACCGGGCCAGGTTCACGGCCTCGATTCCGCTCGGCCGGCTGTCGACGCCCACAGATGTCGCCAACGCCGCGCTCTACCTGGTCTCCGACGAGGCCGAGTTCATCACCGGGGTGTGCCTCGAGGTCGATGGCGGGCGCTGCATATAGCCACCCGACCGGCGGCCGGCTTCCAATCCGCGAGCGAAGGTTGTAACCTCATGCCGACGACAACGGAAGGGGCCCGGCCCGTCGGGTCGGGGCCGTCGCTTTCCGGTGCAACGGGGGGTATGCCATGAAACGTCGCAAGTTCCTTGCCGGCGCCGCCGGTGTGGCGAGCGGGGCGCTGGCCGCGCCGGCGGTGGTCGGCGCGCAGACCGCCTTCAACTGGCGGATGACCAGCTTCTACGGCCCCAACGCGGCCTTCTATTCGACCGGGCCGGGCGGCGCCAAGGATCTCGTCCAGCGCATCGAGGCGATGTCAGGCGGTCGGCTCAAGATCCAATTCTACGGCGCCGGCGAGCTGATCCCGGCGGCCGAAGGGTTCGATGCGGTCTCGACCGGCACGGTCGAGATGAACTACGCCAACGCCTATTTCTGGACCGGCAAGAGCTTCGCCGCGCAGTACTTCACCGCCGTTCCCTTCGGCCTCAACTTCCAGGGCCTCAACGGCTGGATGTACGACGGCGGCGGGCTGGATCTGTGGCGCGAGGTCTACGATCGCTTCAACCTGGTCCCCTTCCTGTGCGGCAACACCGGGGTCCAGATGACCGGCTGGTTCAAGAAGCCGATCGAGAAGGCCGAGGACATGCGCGGCGTCAAGATGCGCATCCCCGGCTTGGCGGGGCGCGTCTATCAGGCGCTCGGGGTCGACGTGCGCCTGCTGCCGCCGGGCGAAATCTTCCCGGCGCTTGAGCGCGGCGTCATCGACGCCGCCGAGTTCGTCGGGCCGTTCCTCGACCGCCAGCTCGGCCTCCATCGCGCCGCCAAATACTACTACACCACCGGCTGGCACGAGACGGCGACCGCCTCGGAGCTGATCGTCAACAAGGCGGCGTGGAACCGGCTTCCCGCCGACCTCAAGGCGATCATCGAAAACGCCTGCGCGGCCTGCAACGTGATCAGCGAGGCGTGGTGCCAGAAGAACAACGCCGAGGCGATGGAGGACCTGATCCGCAACCACGGCACGATCGCCGCGCCGCTGCCCGATTCGGTGGTCAAGGCTCTGCGCGAGGCCACCAACCGTATTCTGGCCGAGGCGGTGGCGCGCGAGTCCCTGACCAAGAAGGTCCACGACTCCTACATGGCCTACAAGGCGAAGTTCGACGCCTGGTCGGACTACAGCGAGGCCGTCTATCACGCCAAGATCCGCATTCCGGGCTGAGGGCGCGTGGAGCGCCTGAGCCGCCTGGCCGGCGGCATCGACGCCTTCGTCGACGCCGTCGGCCGGGTCTCCGCCTGGTCGACCTTCGCGCTCGTGCTCGTCATGGCGGGCAACGTGCTGCTGCGCTACGTCTTCAGCACCGGCTCGGTGTGGTCGCAGGAGCTGGAATGGCACCTGATGTCGCCGATCTGCCTGATCGGCATGTCCTACGCGCTGCGCCACGGCGAGCACGTGCGGGTCGATATCCTCTACGCCGGCCTTTCGGCGCGCGCCAAGCCGGCGATCGACCTTCTCTCGGCGCTGGCGGCGGTCGCCATCGCGCTCGTCGTCATCCACCTGTCGTGGGGCTATATCGCCCAGTCGTGGAGCATCGGGGAGGGCTCCGCCAACCCCGGCGGCATCCCGTACCGGTACCTCCTCAAGGCGCTGATCCCGGTCGGCTTCGCGCTGTTCCTGCTGCAATCGCTCGCCTGGGCGATCCGCAGCCTGATGGCGCTGCGCGGCGGGTGAGCCATGCCGGCCAACGAGCTCCTGGCCCTCGGCATGCTGGCCGGCTTCTTCGTCCTTTTGATCGGCGGCGTGCCGGTGGCGCTCACGCTCGCCATCTCGGGCTTCGTCTTCGGCTGGCTCGGCTTCGGATCGCTGCTGTTCAATCTGCTGCCCCTGCGCATCTTCGGCGTGGTGACCAACTACACGCTGATCGCCATCCCGCTGTTCGTATTCATGGGCGTGATGCTGGAGAAGTCGCGCCTGGCCGAGGAGCTGATGGACGTGATCGGCCACTTGGCCGGCGCCATGCGCGGCGGGCTCGGCCTCGGGATCATCCTGGTCGGCGTGCTGATGGGGGCGACCACCGGCATCGTGGGGGCGACGGTGGTGACGCTCGGGCTGTTGACGCTGCCGGCCATGCTGCGCCGCGGCTACGACAAGGGGCTGGCCTGCGGCACGATCTGCGCCTCGGGCACGCTCGGCCAGATCATCCCGCCGAGCCTGATCCTGATCCTGCTCGCCGACATTTTGAACGAGTCGGTCGGCACGCTGTTCGCCGCGGCGCTGGTCCCGGGCCTGGTGCTGGCCGGCATCTACTGCGTCTACGTCATCCTCCTGGGCCTAGTGCGGCCGCGCATGGTGCCGGCGATCCCGGCGGCCGAGCGCGCCCTGGTGTCGTGGGCCGATCTCGGCGCCAAGCTGGCGCGCGTCGTGCTGCCGCCGCTGGCGCTGGTCGGCGCGGTCTTGGGCTCGATCATCGGCGGGGTGGCGGCACCGACCGAGGCCGCCTCGATGGGCGCGCTGGGTGCGATCGCCGTCACCGCGATCGGCGGGCGGATGTCGTGGGCCGTGCTCAGGGACACGGTCTACAGCACGACCAGGATCACCGCGATGGTGATGTTCATCCTGATCTGCGCCCAGGTTTTCGCCCTCGCCTTCCGCGGCCTGCAGGGCGAGCAACTGGTGCACGATTTCTTCGCCTTCCTGCCGGGCGGGGTGAACGCCGACATCTGGTTCCTGATGGCGGTGATCTTCGTGCTCGGCTTCTTCATCGAGTGGATCGAGATCTCCTATATCGCGGTGCCGTTGTTCCTGCCGGTGTTCATCCAGGCCGGCGTCGACCTGGTGTGGCTGGCCACCCTGATCTGCATCAACCTGCAGACCTCGTTCCTCACCCCGCCCTTCGGCTGGGCGCTGTTCTTCCTGCGCGGCGTGGCGCCGCCCGAGATCACCACCGGCGATATCTACCGCGGCATCGTACCGTTCGTGCTGATGCAGCTTCTGGCGCTGCTGCTGGTGTTCCTCTATCCCGACCTCGCGCTCTGGCTGCCGCGCGCGATCGGCTGGTAAGCGGCCCCTACGGCCGGCTAGAGTTCGGGCCAACCGCCGGGAGGGGAGAGCCGCGATGAAAATCAAGGCCGCGGTCTTGAACGCAATGGGCGCTCCGCCGCCCTATGCGACCTCGAAGCCATTGTCGATCGAGACGCTCGAGCTCGAGGGGCCGGGCCCGGGCGAGGTCACGGTCAAGGTCGCGGCGGCCGGGCTGTGCCACTCCGACCTGTCGGTGATCAACGGCGACCGGGGGCGGCCGCTGCCCATGGTCCTCGGCCACGAGGCCGCCGGCATCGTCGCCGAGACCGGCGCCGGGGTCGACGACCTCAAGCCGGGCGACCATGTCGTCATGGTGTTCGTGCCGAGTTGTGGCCACTGCCTGCCGTGCGCCGAGGGACGCCCGGCGCTGTGCGAGCCGGGGGCGGCCGCGAACGCCGCCGGCACGCTGGTCGGCGGCGTGCGGCGCTTGCAGCGCGCCGGGACTCTGCTTCATCATCACGTCGGGGTCTCCGCCTTCGCCACCTACGCGACGCTGTCGCGCCGCTCGCTCATCAAGATCGACCCCGACCTGCCGCTCGCCGAAGCGGCGCTGTTCGGCTGCGCGGTGTTGACTGGGGTGGGGGCGGTGGTCCACACCGCGCGCGTGCCGCCCGGGTCATCGGTCGCGGTCGTCGGCTTGGGCGGGGTGGGGCTCAACGCGCTCTTGGGCGCGCTCCTGGTGGGCGCGCGCCAGATCGTCGCGCTCGACCTCGCCGCCGACAAGCTGGGGCTCGCCCGCCAGCTCGGCGCCACCCAGACCTTCGACGCCGGGGCGCCCGATTGCGCCGCAGCGGTCCGCGCCGCCACTGGGGGCGGGGTCGAGTACGCCTTCGAGATGGCGGGCTCGGTCAAGGCGATGGAGCTCGCCTACCAGATCACGCGCCGCGGCGGCACGACGGTGAGCATCGGCCTGCCCAACCCCGCCCATGTCTTTAGCGTGCCGCATAGCCACCTCGTGGCCGAGGAGCGCACCGTCAAGGGCAGCTATTTCGGCAGCGGGGTGCCGGCCCGCGACATCCCGCGCCTGATCGCGCTCTACCGCCAGGGACGGCTGCCCGTGGACCGGCTGATGAGCGACCGCCTCGCGCTCGAGGACATCAATCTGGGCTTCGACCGCCTCGCCGCCGGCCAGGTCATCCGCCAGGTGGTGGTGTTCTGAGGGTGGGGTCATCCGCGGAGCGCGGCGAGAAACTCCTCGATCGTGGTGTTTTAGGGTCTTGAGAGCAACCGTTAGGTCTTGTCGTAAGCGCGCAAGAAATCGGCCCGTGAGATACCCGCCTGCGTGCAAATCGTCCGCAGCGTCGACTGCTTGATACGCGGGTGGTTTGGAATCGTCATCGTCGTCTTCGAGCCGTCCAGGTTGTTGCGGGCAAGCGCGACGTGCTCGCGTTCCCGGACGACCCTGAACCCGAGCTTTTCGAACGCGCGGATCACCTGCGTCTTCGGGGCGTCGACAGGGAACTTCGGCATCGAGCGGTTGCTCCGCAGTCGGCGATCGCCGTCCCGGCTTAAGGGGCCGTTGCGCCAATTAGCGCTGGCTCAATCCTGATAGATCTATCGCCCCTGTAGATCAGGCCAAATATGCTCGAAGCGGTTTAATGCGGCTTCGGACAGCGCGTTAGGCCACGACTCTTGCTTCGGCTACGAAAACTTCAAGCACGGGCGACTCGTCGGTGAGGGTCTCAGGTCCAAACGTTTCGATATGGAAGCGGATCGCGGATGTAACATCGGCCAGCGCTGCCTCGTACGTGTCCCCTTGTCCGACAACAATGCCTTTAAGGCCTACGGGATACGCGACATAGCCGTCCTCGTGGCGTTCGACAATCACTTTGATCGTTTGCGGCATCGACAACGACCTCCGGACCGACGGGCAGCGACGCGGGTGCGCGCCATCATAGCACCCACGGGTCCCCTCGCAAGGCGCGGGGCGCCCGCGTCAGGCGCGTGGCTTCCTTTTTCCCGGCGTCCCGGGCTCGCCGAGGTCCCAGTAGACCCCGGCCATGATCGCCATCGCCTCGCGCGCCTCGGACAACAGGATGTGTTCGTTGGGCGCGTGCTGCGAGCACCCGGCATAGGAATGCGGAATCCAGATGGTCGGCAGGCCGAGCGTGTCGGTGAACAGGTCGTTGCAGATCGACCCGCCGAGCTGGGGGATCACGGCGGTTTTCTTGGCCGTGGTCCGTTCGATCGCGGCGGCCGCCCAGATCGCCCAGGGATGGTCGGGTTCGGTGCGGGTGGCCTTGAAGTTGATGACATTGCCGGGCGGCGGCGGCGCGATCTTGACCGGCCGGAGGCCGTGCGTATTGAGGTGCCGGCACAGGGCCGGCAGGAACTCGTCCGGCCTCGAGCCCTGGATGAACCGAATCTGGCAGTGCGCCCAGGCACGCGGCGGGATCGCATTCACCGGCTGCTCGGGATTGCCGGTCTTGAACGCCAGGATCTCGAAGCTGTTCCAGCCATAGACGCGCTCAGCGGGCGTGAGGCCGGGCTCGCCCCAGTCGGGATCGATTTTGGGCGCGTTGTCGCCGCCGTCGATCTCGATATCCGCAAGCATCGCGCGCATGGACTTGGGAACGGGCGGCGGCAGCCATTCGGGGATCACGATGCGGCCGGTCGCTGAAATGAAACTGGCGATGGCGTGGGTGAGGATGACGGCGGGATTGGCCAATAGCCCGCCCCAGTTGCCGGAATGGTAGCCGCCCTTGCGCAGTTGGACCACGTGGTCGAAATTCTTAGCGCCACGGGCGCCGAGATAAATGGTCGGCTGATCCAGCGCCACGCGCGGACCGTCCGAGGCGATGAACGCATCGGCGCCGAAGCGGTCGTGATCGGCTTCGAGCACCACGGCGAGGCCGGCCGAGCCCTTCTCCTCGCCCATCTCGACCATGAACTTCGAGTTGAAGCCGAGCCAACCGCGCACGGCGATGACCGCCGCCATCGCGCACATGTTGAGCGTGTGCTGGCCCTTGTTGTCGGCGGTGCCCCGGCCGTAGAGCCGGTCGCGCTCGCGGACGATCCGCCACGGCCAGAGCCCCTTGCGCCACTGGCCCTCGTAGCCGCGCATGACGTCGCCGTGGCCATAACCCAAGATGGTCTCCAGCTGCACGTCCTCGATGCGCCAGGCGAGCAGGACCGGGCCGCCGCCGGCGATCGGGTTTTCGAAGATGGCGCAGGTGTGGCCCATGGCCTCGAAGGCCGGGGCGATCTCGGCGACGAGGTAGCGGCGAAGATCGGCGAGGCGGTCGGGATTCTGGCTTTCCGTCGGCACCGCGACCCGCCGGCCGAGCACGTCCAGGAAGTGGCCGTCATCGAAAAACCGCAACTCCCGTTCGATTGCCGCCGCTCTCGTCATGTCGCCTTTTGGCGCTCGCCGCCGAACCGGGAACGAAGCCGCGGTCCGCGAGGCCGCACATCCATCAGACTTGCCGTTGGCTGGCGAGGGCGGGACGGGCGCCGGTCATCACCCGTCCCAACCCGCGCCGCGATCGGATATCATGTGCACCGTTGGCCACCCCCTCCCGCAAGGACGGCGCGGGCGCGGGCGGCCGAGGAGCGAAACGAGCCAGCGATGCAAGACTCCGGACACGGGCGTGTAAGCGACCTCGAGCCGTTCACCGACGCGGATCGGGCCGTCGAGCGCATCGGCGAAATCTATCGCTGCGGCACCGAGGCGATCCGCCGCGGCTTCGCCGACCTTGCCGGCGGCAACCGCGAGCGGCTCGCCGGCCGCGCCGGCGGCCATTATCCCTATCTCGGGATCGGCGTCGGCCCGGCCGATCTCAGCATCGACGAGCGCCTGTCCTACGGCGTGCTGCTCGATCCGGGGGTCTACGGGACGACGCTCACCCGGCCCGATATCTTCGCCGATTACTACCGGGGGCAGATCGCGCTGCTCCTCGAGCGCCACCGCGTGCCGGTCGTCGTCGGGGTGAGCGATCGCGAGATCCCGCTTCCCTTCGTCGTCGAGGGCACGACCGCCGACGTCTCCGAGGCCCAGATTCGGGTGTTGCAGGCGCATTTCGCGCTGCCTGATCTGCGCGTCACCGACGACAGCATCGCCAACGGGACTCACCGGGCGGCGGCGGGCGATCCCAGGCCGCTGGCTCTGTTCGCGGCCGAGCGCGTCGATTTCTCGCTGCACCGACTCGCCCATTACACGGCGACCGCGGCCGAGCACTTCCAACGCTTCATCCTATTGACCAATTTCCAGCGCTATGTCGAGGAATTCAGGGACTACGCGCGCGCCGAGATGGCGGCGGGCGGCGAGTACACGGCCTTGGTCGAGCCGGGCGACGTCGTGACGCCCAACCCGGCGCTTCCCCAGCCCCCCGCCGGCGGCACGCCGCCCCGTCATCTGCCGCAGATGCCGGCCTATCACCTGGTCCGCGAGGACCGGCGGGGGCTCACGCTCGTCAACATCGGGGTCGGCCCCAGCAACGCCAAGACGATCACCGATCACCTCGCCGTGCTGCGGCCGCATTGCTGGCTGATGCTCGGCCATTGCGCCGGCTTGCGGCGCAGCCAGTTTCTCGGCGATTACCTGCTGGCCCACGGCTATGTCCGCGACGACCACGTGCTCGACCGCGACCTGCCGCTGTTCGTGCCGGTGCCGCCGATCGCCGAGGTCCAGGTGGCCCTCCAGGAGGCGGTCGCCAGGGTCACGGGGCTGACCGGCATGGATCTCAAGACGCGGATGCGGACCGGGACCGTGGCCACCACCGACGATCGCAACTGGGAGTTGCGCTATGCCGAGCTGTTCGCGCGGCTCAACCAGGCCCGCGCCATCGCGGTCGACATGGAATCGGCGACGGTGGCGGCCAACGGCTTCCGCTTCCGCGTCCCCTACGGGACGCTGTTGTGCGTGTCGGACAAGCCGTTCCACGGCGAAATCAAGCTCGCCGGCATGGCCAACGCCTTCTATCGCGCGCGGGTGAGCCAGCACTTGAAGATCGGCATCGAGGCCCTGCGCATCCTGCGCGATTCGGTCGGCGCGCAGCTCCACTCGCGCAAGCTGCGCTCCTTCGACGAGCCGGCGTTCCGCTGACCGGGCGCCGTTTGGATCGGTGAAGGTAGGGGCGGGTCTTAAGACCCGCCCGCGGGCCGGTCTTAAGACCGGCCCCTACAACGGGAAATTCGGTGCCCTTCCGTAGGGGCTAGCGCCGCTGACCCAGGAGCTGCATCAGCATGACGAAAAGGTTGATGAAGTCGAGATAGAGGGCGAGCGCGCCCATCAGCGCCTTCTTGCCCGCCGTCTCGCTGTCGTCATGCTCGAGGTAAATGTCCTTGATCCGCTGGGTGTCGTAAGCGGTCAAGCCCACGAACACCAGCACGCCGATCACCGAGATCGCGAACTGGAGGGCCGAGCTGGCCAGGAACCAGTTGACGAGGATCGCCAGGATGAGGCCGATCAGCCCCATGAACAGGAACGAGCCGAACTTCGACAAATCCGCCTTGGTCGTGTAGCCGTAGACGCTCATGCCGGCGAAGGTGCCGGCGGTGATGAAGAACACGCGCGCCACGCTGGCGCCGGTGAACACCAGCAGGATCGAGGCCAGCGAGGCGCCCATCACCGCGGCGTAGACCCAGTAGAGCGCCTGCGCGGTGGCGAACGACATCCGGTGGATGCCGAAGCTCAGCGCGAACACGAAGGCCAGCGGGGCCAGCATCACCACCCACACCAGCGGCGTTCCGAAAACGACCTCGGCCACCGCCGGCGTATTGGCGATCGCGTAGGCGACGATGCCGGTGAGCAGCAGGCCTGACGCCATGTAGTTGTAGACGCGCAGCATGTGCTGGCGCAGGCCGACATCGATGGCGATCTGCTCGGCCGCGCCGCGGGTCAAATATCGGTTCTCGGATTCGATCATCTGGGCGAGCTCCCCCTCAAGGGATTGGGATGACACGAGCCAGTATATGGCCCAGGGCCGGGCAAGTTTCAATCCCTTTTCGCCGGCCGGCCGCCGCCAGACTGGACCCGCGACCATTGAAAAGTAACGGTTTTCGGGCATGCCCCCGGGGCAGCGGCCTTCAGGGGTTGCGCAACAGCCGGGCCGGCTTGTGGCCGAGCGCTCGCCAGGTGCCGGCGAGCCCGAGGCCGAGGATGGCCAGCGTCGCGGCGATCGCGGTCGCGCCGACCGCGCCGGGCAGGAACACGAGATCGATCTGCATGTAGATCTTCATGAGCAGGTAGGCGCACACGGTGCCGACCGCGGCGGCGATCGCCGAGGTGGCGAGGCCCAAGAGCCCGAACTCGATCAGGTACGCGCCGACCACGTCGCGCCGCCGCGCCCCCAGCACCTTGAGCACCACCGCGTCATAGATCCGCCGCCGGTGGCTGGCGATGACCGCGCCCGCCAGGACCAGCGTGCCGGCGAGGAGCGTGAGGGTGGCGGTGGCGCCGGCCGCCAACCCGATGTGCCCGAGCACGCGCTCGACGGTGGCCAGCGCCTCGCGCACGCGGATCGAGGACACGTTGGGGAAGCGCTCGACGACCGCGCGCTCGACCGCGTCCTCTGCGCCAGGGGTCACCGCGGCGGTGGCGATGTGGGTCTGCGGCGCGGCCTCGAGCGCGCCCGGCGCCAACACGAGGGTGAAGTTGATGCCGAGCGTCGTCCAGTCGATGGCGCGCAGGTTGGATATGCGCGCCTCGATCTCGCGGCCGAGCACGTTCAACGTCATGGTGTCGCCGACGCCAAGCCCCATGCCGCGCGCTAGCTGGGCGTCGAAGGAGAGGAGCGGAGGACCGCGATAGTCGGCCGGCCACCACGCGCCGGCGACGAGCCGCGTGCCGGGCGGCGGATGCGCGGCATAGGTCAGGCCGCGATCGCTGCCGATCGCCCATTGCGCCTCGGGCGCGACCCGCGCCGCCTCGACCGGGATCCCGGCGAGCTTGACGATGCGACCGCGCAGCCAAGGAACCCGCCGCACTTCGCCCACCCCCTCGAGCGCGGCCATGAGATCATCGAAGGCCGCCACCTGGTCGGCCTGCAGGTCGATGAAAAAGAAGGTCGGCGCCAGCTCCGGCAGTTGTTCGCGCAACTGGCGGGCGAGATTGCCGTGGACGAGCACGACTACGATCAGCACCGACAGGCCCAGCCCGAGCGACAGCACGATGGCCGGTGCCGGGCTGCCGGGCCGGTTGAGGTTGGCTAGCGCCAGGCGCAGGCCGGGATGGCGCACCTGGCTCGTGCGCCTGGCGGCCCACGCGATGGCGAAGGCGGCGAGGCGGAAGATGAGGAAGGCGAGCGCGGCGGCGACCACGAAGCCGAGGCCGAACTGGCGGTCGGGCGCGGTGGCGACCGCAAGCCCGGCGATGGCGGCGAGTGCCAACCCACTCGCCGCGCTGTAGACCGGCGGCGGCCGGCGTCGCACCGGCGCCACCACATCGCGGAACAGCGCGCCGGGCGGCACCGCGGCCGCGCGGGCGAGCGGCCACAGCGAAAAGGCGAGCGCGGTCAGCATGCCGAAGGCTGCCGCGAGGGCCAGCGGCAGCTTGTAGACCCCGATCCTCGCGGCGACCGGCAGCTGGTCGGCGATCAGTGGGGCGATGACCGACGGCGCCGCCGCGCCCACGGCCAGGCCCGCGACGATGCCGAGGGCCGCCATCGCCATGATTTGGGCCATGTAGATCTGGAGCACGAGGCGCCCCGGCGCGCCGAGGCATTTGAGCGTGGCGATGGTCGCGGTCTTGCTGTCGAGGTGGCTGCGGACCGCGTTGGCGACCCCGACGCCGCCGACCAGGAGCGCGGTCAGCCCGACCAGGCCCAAGAACATGGCAATGCGCTCGAGCCAACGCTGGACGCCGGGCGCAGCCTCGGCCAGCCCGCGCACGCGCCAGCCGGCATCGGGGAACCGCTCCCTGAGCTCACGGGTCCAGGCGCGCGGGTCGACGCCGCCCGCCAGCTTGACGCGATAGTGGTAGTGAATCAGGCTGCCGGGCTGGACGAGCCCGGTCGCCTCCAGGCCCGCCATCGACACCATCAGCCGCGGGCCCAGGGTAAAGACGTTGGCGGTGCGGTCGGGTTCGTTCTCGATCACGGCGCGCACCACGAAGGCCTGATCGCCGACCTGGAGCCGCTCGCCCGGCGCGAGCCCGAGGCGGGCGAGCGTCGCCGCCTCGGCGGCGGCGCCGAAAGCGCCGCCGTGTCGGCCAAGCAGATCGCGCAGCGGGGCGCCCGGTCCCGGCGACAGCCGGACCGCGCCGACCAGCGGATAGGCGTCGTCGACCGCCTTGAGCTCGACGAGCTCACGCCTGGTCTGGGTCCGCGCCATGGCGCGCAGCTCGACCACGCCCGACACCTCGCCGCCCGCCGCCAGGAACGCGCGTTGCACCGCGGTCGCGGGACGATGGGTGAGCGCCACGTCCACGTCGCCGCCGAGCAGGAGCCGCGCATCCCCCTCGAGCCCGGCGCGCAGGCTGGCGGCGAGCGAACCGACGGCGGCGATCGCCGCCACCCCCAGCATCAGGCAGGCGAGAAAGACGCGGAACCCCGCGATCCCGCCGCGCAGTTCGCGGCGCGCCAGGCCGAGGGCGAGCGGCAGCGAGCTCATCGCGCCGCCCGACCCGCGGACGGGGCCGCCGCGGCGCGGTCGAGCCCGCCGGCGACGATGCGGCCGTCGGAGAGCCGCACGATGCGAGAGCAACGCGAGGCGAGCTCCGGGTCGTGGGTGATGAGGACGAGCGTCGAATCGCGGCGCGTGCGCAGATCGAGCAATAGATCGATGATCGCGTGCCCGGTGGCGGCGTCGAGATTGCCGGTGGGCTCGTCGGCGAGCAGCAAGGCGGGCTCGGCGGCGTAGGCGCGGGCGAGCGCCACGCGCTGCTGCTCGCCGCCCGACATCTGGCCCGGATAATGACCGGTCCGATGTCCGAGGCCGACCGCCTCCAGGCCGGCGCGGGCGCGCTCGAAGGCGTCCTTGCGGCCGGCGAATTCCAGCGGCACGGCGACGTTCTCGAGCGCGGTCATGGCCGGGATGAGGTGGAAGGACTGGAAGACGATGCCGATATGGTCGCGCCGGAACAGCGCCAGCCCGTCCTCGTCGAGCCCCGCGAGGTCGATGCCGGCGACGCGCACCCGGCCCGCCGTCGGCCGCTCGAGCCCGGCGATCACCATCATCATGGTCGACTTGCCCGACCCCGAGGGGCCGACCACCGCCACCGTCTCGGCGCGCGCGATGCCGAGATCGAGGCCGCGCAGGATATTGACCTCGCCCGCCGCGCTTGCCAGGGTGAGATGCAAGTCGGCAAGCTCGACGATCGGCTCCGCGGAGGGTGGGATAGCGGTCATGAATTGGGTCGGGTGGGCCGTTCGGGGATACGGCAGGGGCGCGGGGCTTGTCAAATTGGGTCTCGCCGCGGCGCTATGGTTTTCGCTGGGCGCGGCCGCGGCCGACCCGCGCGCCAAGCTGCTCGTGCTCGGCGACAGCCTGGTCGCCGGCTACGGCCTGGCGGCGAGCCAGGCCTTTCCGGCCCGCCTCGAGGCGGCGCTCGCCAAAGAGGGACTGGCGCTCGAGGCCGTGAACGCCGGGGTGTCGGGGGATACCACGGCGGGCGGGCTGGCCCGGCTCGACTGGCTGCTTGCCGCGCAAAACCCGCAGTTCGCGATCGTCGAGCTCGGCGCCAACGATGGCCTGCGCGGCCTCGATCCCCGCCTCGTGTTCGATAATCTCGACCGCATCATCGCCCGCATGAAAGGGCGCGGCATCAAGGTTCTGTTGGCCGGCATGTACGCGCCGCCCAATCTCGGGCGCGACTATGGGGCGGAATTCAACGCCGTCTTTCCAGCCCTGGCGGCAAAGCACGGCGTGGCGTTCTATCCCTTCTTCCTCGATGGCGTCGCCGCCGACCCGCGCCTGAACCAGGCCGATCGCCTCCACCCCAATGCGGCTGGCGTCGAGGTGATCGTCGAGCGCATCGCGCCCCACGTCAAGCGCCTGGTCCGTGGGTTTTAGAGGGGCCCTCAAGACAGAGGCGGCGGTCCGGGTTGCCCCGCACCGCCGCCCCGCCTCGGCTTGGCGTGTCGTTCGTGGCGGGTTAGTAGCGCGGGCCGCGGCTGCTGTAGCCGCCGCCCGGCCCGCCGGGGCCGCGCGGGCCGCGGCCGTAGCCACCGCCCCCGCCGCCGCCGCCGCCGCCCGGGCCACGTCCCATACCCATCGGCCGCTCGCGGGCCTCGTTGACGGTCAGCGTGCGGCCCGAGACCGCCTTGCCGTTGACCTCGTTGACCGCCTTGTCGGCTGCCTCGGCCGATTCGAGCTCGACGAAGCCGAAGCCGCGCGACTGGTTGGTCGCGCGGTCGAGGACCACTTGCGCCGAAGTGACTGTCCCGTAGGGCGCGAACAGGGCCTCGAGATCCGCCGAGGTCAACGTGAACGGCAGGTTGCCGACATAGAGCTTCTTATTAGCCATCAACTTTTCCTTTCCAAGAAAGATCGCCTGGGCAGGCGATCGTCTAACATCGTCCATCGGATGGCGGCGGAAGGAGAGCCCCTCGAAGACGAACGGAACTGCCCGCTGCCACCACTGGCGGCAACGGCCAGAACACCCGCTCGCACATCAACCGAGATCACCGGCCATCGAATCCGAAACGCGCGCGGAGCCCTGATTTTCAAGGTCTTACGCAGGACAGCCAGCCCAACGACGGTAGGGCTGGCGATTACCGGCCTGATCAGGATTGGAAGGCGCGAACGCCGGACCAACCATCGGGTCGCCGACGCAATCACGCTTTGGGCTCGGTCCTCTTAGCAAGGCTACCGATCCCGCAGATCCTGCCGCGGCTTCGCCCGTTTCTTTAGGCGCGACAAATATAGGCGCGATGGCGGGAAATTCCAAGGACCAATTCCAAAATTGTTGGTAGCACATGAGTTGTCCGGCAGATTCGCTCTTTGTTCCAGGGGGCGAAGGCCGCGATGCCTGGCGTCTTCTTCCATGGCGCGCCCTTGCGGCGATGGGCGCCCCAGCCGATTTGCGCTAGAGTGAAGGCGGCGGAAAGCCCGCCCAAGGAAGCGGCCATGACCGCCGAGCCGGAATTCACTTCCTTCCATGCCGCCTTTCCCCCCGGCACCGGATGGCGCCAGGCGGTGAGCGAGTGCGTTGACCGGCTCGACCCCGCCGCTCGGCGCGCCACCCTCGGGTTCGTTTACGCCACCGACGCGTTTGCCGCCGACCTCGACGCCATCGTCGCGCTGTTGCGCGACCGGCTCGACATCGACGATTGGGTCGGCAGCGTCGGCATTGGCATCGCCGCGGGCGGGCGCGAATATTTCGACGAACCGGCGCTCGCGATCATGACCGTGGCCTTGCCCGCCGACTCCTACCGGCTCATACCCAACCTGACGCGCGGCGTCGAGGAACTGGGCGCGACGCGGGAGTGGGCGAAGGGCGGCGATTCCCTTGACGGCCCGCGGCTCGGGGTGGTGCATGCCGACCCACGCAACCCGCTCCTCGCCCGTCTGCTCGAAGACCTGGCGCAGGCGACGTCGGGGTTCCTGGTTGGCGGGCTGGCGTCCTCGCGCGGCGCCCTCGACCAGGTCGCCGGGGTGGCAGTGCGCGGCGGGGTCTCGGGCGTGCTGTTCGCGCCCGAGGTGGCGGTGGCGACCGGCCTCTCCCAGGGCTGCTCGCCGATCGGCCCGCTGCGCAAGATCACCGCCGCTGAAGCCAACGTGCTGTTCGAGATCGACGGACGACCAGCGCTCGACGTGCTCAAGGAGGATATCGGCGAACCCTCGACCCGCCGGCTCGAGCGGGTGGCGGGGCTGATCCATGCCGCCCTGCCGGTGCCGGGCTCGGACATCGGCGATTACCTGGTCCGCAACCTGATCGGCATCGATCCCGAGCGTGGCTGGCTGGCGATCGGTGCGCGCGTCGAGCCGGGCGACCCGATCCTGTTCGTCCGCCGCGACCGCGCCGCGGCCGAAAAAGACCTGGCGCGCATGCTGGCGGGCTTGAAGCGGCGGACCACGGCCGCGCCCAAGGCCGGGCTTTATTTCTCGTGCGTGGCGCGGGGGCCCAACCTGTTCGGCCCCGATTCGGCCGAGCTCGGCATTCTGGCTCGCGAGCTGGGGGAGTTCCCGCTGGTCGGCATGTTCTGCAATGGCGAGATCTCGCACAACCGGCTTTACGGCTATACCGGGGTGCTCGCGCTCTTCCTCTGACCCTCTGAGCGCGCGGCCGTTTGCTCGCTGGTCGACCTTGTCCTGCGGCCGCGAATCGGCTAAGCGGAACCGACAAGGGTGGCTCCATGGTTCGCTTGTTCGTGGGTCTCGAACTGCCCGAGGACGTGCGCCAGCGGCTTTCCGGGCTGTGCGCCGGGGTGCCGGGCGCCAAATGGGTCGGGCTCCAGAATCTCCATGTGAGCCTGCGCTTCATCGGCGAGGTCGGCGAGGGCGAGGCGGAGGACATCGACGCGGCGCTGGCGGCGGTCCGCACCCGGCGCTTCGAACTCACGCTGGCCGGGGTCGGGCATTTCGAGAGCGGCGGCCAAGTCCGCACGCTGTGGGTCGGGGTCGAAAAGAATGCCGAGGTGATGGCGCTGCGCGGCCGCGTCGAATCGGCCCTGGTGCGGGTCGGGCTTGCGCCCGCGGGGCGGCGCTTCCTTCCCCATGTCACGCTCGCCAGGCTGCGCGATGCCCCGCGCGCGCGCATTTCCGCCTTCCTCGCCCACCATGCGCTGCTGCGCGCCGGCCCGGTCCCGGTCGACAGGTTCACGCTGTACTCGAGTTTCCTCCAAGCCTCGGGTGCCATCCACCACCCTGAGGCCGATTACCCGTTGGCCGCCGCCTGAGCTCAGGCGCGGCCCTCGGCCTCCGCCCGATGCCCGATCCCGTTATTCCCGCACCCGGCGGTGCGATCGTCGTACTGACGGGGGCCGGCATCTCCAAGGAGTCCGGTCTCGACACCTTCCGCGACGCCGGCGGCATCTGGGCCCGCGTTCGGATCGAGGACGTGGCCACGCCCGAGGCCTTCGCCCGCGAACCGGCGCGCGTGCACGCCTTCTACAACGCGCGCCGGCGCGCGCTGCTCGGGCCCGAGGTGGCGCCGAATGCGGCGCACGCGGCGCTCTCACGGCTCGAGGCCGAGTGGTCGGGCCCGGTCCTGGTGGTGACCCAGAACATCGACAACCTGCACGAGCGCGCGGGAACGCGCAACCTCCGCCACCTCCATGGCGAGCTCCTGAAATCGCGCTGCACGAGTTGCGGCGATGTGACGCCCCAGGCCACCGATCTCGACACCGCCTCCGTGTGCCGGGCCTGCGGCGCCGCGTCCGCCTTGCGGCCGCATGTGGTGTGGTTCGGCGAGCTGCCGTTCGACCTCGACGAGATCTCGGGCCGGCTGTCGCGCTGCGCTTTGTTCGTCGCCATCGGCACCTCGGGGAACGTCTATCCGGCGGCCGGCTTCGTCGACGAGGCGCGCTCGGCATGCGCGCACACGGTCGAGCTCAACCTCGAGCCCTCGGCCGGCCATTCGCTGTTCGCCGAGCGCATCTACGGGGAGGCGGGGCGGATCGTGCCGCAATGGGTCGAGCGGATGATCGGCGGGCGGCGATGAAGGGGACGGGGGCGCTCGCCCGAACGCTCGCCGACGCGCGCGCCTGCCGCCTGTGCGAAGGGCAGTTGCCGCTCGGGCCCCGCCCGGTGTTCCAGGTCGAGGCCGCGGCGCGGCTCCTCATCGTCGGCCAGGCGCCGGGGACCAGGGTGCATGCGAGCGGGCTGCCGTTCGACGATGCGAGCGGCGATCGGCTGCGCCGCTGGCTCGGCGTCGACCGCGCCACGTTTTACGGCGATCCCGCCATCGCCATCCTGCCGGTCGGCCTGTGCTATCCCGGCCGCGATCGCCACGGCGGCGACAAGCCGCCGATCGAGATTTGCGCGCCCACCTGGCATCCGCGCATCCGGCCGCTGCTGTCGAAGGTCGCGCTCACGCTTGTGGTCGGCAGCTACGCCCACGCCTTCTATCTGGGCGAGCGGCGGGGCCCAAGCCTGACCGCCACCGTGCGCGCCTTCAGGGATTATCTCCCCCACTTCCTGCCCTTGCCCCATCCCTCGTGGCGCAACCTCGGCTGGCTCGCCGCCAACCCGTGGTTCGAAGCCGAGGTGGTGCCGGAATTGCGGCGCCGGGCGCGGCGGCTGGTTGGGAAGGGGTAAGCGAGTGGGTTGGTCATCAAGGGGGCCTTCCGCGGAGTGGCACGAACAACAGCGACCGGCCGACTGCTTTTGGGTTACGCTCGATAGACTGGTTGACCGGTCCGGAGGCGCTGGATGGCGACCGTAGGTGGCTTTGCAGCAAAAACCCGTTTTTCTCGATTACTTGACCACGTGGCGACGGGCGAGAAAATCGCCATCACGCGGCATGGCGAGCCGGTTGCGATCCTGATCCCGGCACGAACCGTCAGCGATAAGACGACCGTGCGCGCCCTCCTCAAAGAAATCCGCGCGACCCGCAAGGGCATCAGGCTTGCCGACATGACCGTCGAAGACCTTGTCAATGCCGGGCGCAATTACGGATGGTGCTCGACTGCTCGGTCACTCTGCCTTGGTATTTCGAAGACGAGAAGACCGACTTCGCCGAAAGCCTGCTCGATCGGGTCGCCGATACGGAACTGTGGGTGCCGGCGCTGTGGCGCCTGGAGTTCGCCAACGCGCTTTTAACCGACATCCGCGGCATCGAGACGAACATCATGCGGATGCTGTCCGAGGTGACGGGCGGGGCACCGGCTTCCTGACGCTTGCTATCGGGAGGAGCATCGCGGAAAATGATGATGGAGGGCGTCGCGCTCGATGCCCGAGGCGACAGGAGGCAAGGATCATGGCCAAGACCACCAACCCGAAGAGCCTGCCCCGGACCCGATCCGGGGGCGGCGTCAGCACAACCATCGTCGGTCTGAAGGTGACTCTGCGCGGCACGAAGCCGCCGGTCTGGCGCCGTCTCCTGATGCCAGGCGGAATGACGCTGGGTGATCTGCACCAGGCGATCCAGGCGTCCATGGGTTGGGAAGATTGCCATCTCCATGCGTTCGACATCGACGGCCGGCAGTATGGTCATCGGCACACCGTCGACGACGTCGCCGACGAGGAGCGGCTGACGTTGAACGGCTTGCTGAAATCCGGCGTCACCCGCTTCGCCTACACCTATGACTTCAGCGATAAATGGGAGCACTCGGTGGTGATCGAGCGAAACCGGCCGCCGCTCGACACAAGCCGCTACCCCGTCTGCATCGCCGGAAAGCGCAACTGTCCGCCAGAGGATTGCGGAGGTCCCTGGGGCTACCAGCACCTCCTTGCCGTCCTGGCCGATCCCACCCATCCGGAGCACACCGACCAGAGGGAGTGGATCGGCGAAGAGTTCGGTCCGGACGAGTTCGCCGTCGAAATCGCCGATGCGACGCTCGCCGCCCGGTTCCACCGAACATAAGCCAGCACCAAACCCCGGTCCCACCGGCCTACTCAACCAATCCTCCCCGCGTGAGCAATTACCCTCCTCGCCGCCTCCCCCCGACGGGGTTGAGCAGTTACAAGGCGGACAACTCGTGCGTCACCGACACACGTATGCGGCCAAGCTTGTCCTCGCCGCCTATTGCGTGTAGTCTAGGAGTGTGAAACCGGGACGGCTCCTCCAACTTGCCTTCTGCGTCGCCGCGCTGAGTGCGGGCTGCGAGACCGTCGGCGAACCGGGATCGCTCGCCCTGCGATCGCAAACGCAGGAGCTGATCTCGGGTTTCAAAGCCGATCCGGTCCCACTGCCGGCGCCCGTGCAAGTATCGTACCGCCCTCACGCGCCCGTGCCGTACGAGTGGCTCGGCGTCTTCCAGGGAGGTCGAGGGCGCCTTTCCGGTACCATCCGGCACGACAAAGCGTCCGCCGACGGCGTGCGTCAGATCATCGAAGTAGCGGCAATGGATTTCGAGAATCGAGGCGCGGTCGCCCGAATTCCGCTCAAGCTCCGCCAAGAAATGACAATCGAACAAGACGGCACAGTACGAGAAATTTTCAAGCCGCTTGTCGAGATTGCTGATCGGAACCCGATCCGGAACCTGCCCGATTCCGAGTGGCGTTCCCTGCGTCAGGGCATCATCGACAGTTTCACGAACCCCGAGCAAGTAGTCAATGGCTGCGTCGGTGTCCTGCGATTCCCGCGCCTCCAAGTGTCGATGCATCAGCCGATGTGGCCAGCGAACACTGAGGAATTCTTTGTCCGGTACTACCAATGCGTCGTCGCGGCCATGCGAGGCGGAATCGCAGTGCCAGGAGCTGGCGATGTCCGTGGGCTACTAACTTTCGGTCCCGACGCCATGGAGCGCGGAATTAGAAATGCCGTTCAAACTCGGCTCTCCGGCACACAGTTGGAGATCCGGATGGACGTCCGCGTACGCGGCAGCGTGTTTGAAAGGAATAACGAGTTCATTCTTGTCTCCGGTTTCGGTCAATTCATCGATCAAGGGTCCGGCGCACGAATATACATTGAAAGTTTGATCGACCCATTCACTGGCCTCAATTACAAATGGAGGTTCGCTGTTGAGGAGGTCATTAGCCGCGATCGCCTACCGAGCAAGACGTTGGCGGCGCTGCCTCAGACCGCCGCGTACTTCGCAGACTTGCCAGCCCGGACACCGGATTACGTCAGGGCCAATATCACGCGAACGTTGCCGCAAGCCGGCGGACCAGGATCGATCGCGGGCGTCTATCGTTCTTCGATCGACAGCGTCTTTACAGTGCGCGCCGGCGGACGGTCCGGCACGGGCTTCCTAATAGCGCCGCAGTACATCGCCACGAGCGCGCATGTGGTCGAGCCGAATAACGATGTCACGGTTGACGGCGTTCACGGCGCTCGGTTGCTGGGACGCGTGACCCTGCACAATGCCGCCCTCGACATCGCCTTCATCCGCCTTGCGAGTTCGATCAACGAAAAGCCGTTAAAGCTGGCGATAGACTTACCTATCGTGGGTATTCAAGTTCTTGCCATCGGCACCGCGCTCGGCAAGCTCGAAGGAACATTGACCACGGGAGTCGTGAGTAGCCTGCGCCCGGTGCGCGAGGTGTTCTTCGTGCAGTTCGACGCAGCCGTGAATCCAGGCAACAGCGGCGGCCCGCTCCTAAACCTGAACGGTGAAGTCATCGGCATGGTCACCAACCGGATCACATTCCCCGGAGCATCAGGGTTGAGCTTCGCGATCTCCTCGATCGATGTGCGCCGCGTTTTTGAGGCAACAAGCGGCCAACGGCTGGCCTTGAGGTGACGCGGCGCGCCGTGCGCCATCGTGATGTAGCCGGCGTTCGCGGGCGGTCGTTCCAGCACGAACGGGCACCACGCGAGAGCTATTGACGAAAAGGGATGCGCGAGGAAAGTTCCGCGCTTATCTGGATCTACCCGCCGAACTATTTTTGCGCTATGATGGCTAGACTGGTTGACCAGTCTGGAGACACGTGATGGCAACCGTTGGCTCGTTCGAAGCAAAAACCCATTTTTCTAAATTACTTGACCGCGTGGCGACGGGCGAGAAAATCACCATCACGCAACATGGCGAGCCGGTTGCGATCCTGATCCCCGCACGAACCGTCAGCGATAAGACGACCGTGCGCGCCCTCCTCAATGAAATCCGCGCGACCCGCAAGGGCACCAGGCTTGCCGACATGACCGTCGAAGACCTTGTCAATGCCGGGCGCAATTACGGATGGTGCTCGACTGCTCGGTTACTCTGCCCTCGTATTTCGAAGACGAGAAGACCGACTTCGCCGAAAGCCTGCTCGATCGGGTCGCCGATACGGAACTGTGGGTGCCGGCGCTGTGGCGCCTGGAGTTCGCCAACGCGCTTTTATTCGCCGAACGCCGCGGGCGCATCCGCGCCGCGCGCCGTTCGGCAAATTCTCGACCAGGCAAGCCGCCTGCCGCTGGCGGTCGACACGCAGCTTGTTTCGCTCCTCGACATCAGCGCGCGTCGCCGCTCAGTATCAACTCACCACCTTAGGACGCCGCCTACGTCGAGCTGGCGCAGGGCCGGGCATTGCCCATCGCAACCCTCGAGGAGGCGCTCGTGAGAGCGGCGCGCGGCGCGGATGCGCCCGGTGCTCACCGACCTGGCCGTTTATCCGCCGCCCTGAAAAGCATGGCAGCGCGGGGGGTTGTGCGCTCACCTCACGTCAAGCGCACGTATTTGCTCGGCAAGAGGTCGATGACCGGCACGCGCGCGAGACCCCTGTTCGCAGGAATGATCACCGTGCAATGGGGGGTGAAATCGGCCAGCAGCTCGCGGCAAATGCCGCACGGCGAGACCACCGCGATCTCGCGGTTCTTCTCGCGCGGGCGCGGATGGCGCACCGACACCAGGCACTCGATGTCGCGGTCGCCCTCCGCGAGCGCCTTGCCGATCGCGATCGCCTCGGCGCACACCGAGGCGCGGCCGACATAGGTGTCGAGATGCACGGCCGTGTAGACGCGCCCCGAGCGGGTCCTCGCCGCCGCCCCGATGTGATGGCGGTTCTCGGCATACAGCGCCTTGATGACGCGCCGGGCGGCCTCGATGAGCTCGAGGTCCGCTTTGGTTACGGTCTGCCTGCGCATGGCGCTAGTCCCGCTCCTCGGCCTCGATCGCCTCCATGTCGGCGTCCGAAAGGCCGAAATGGTGGCCGATCTCGTGGATCAGTACGTGGCGGACCGCGTGCTGGAGGTCCTCGCCGCTCTCGCACCAGTAGTCGAGCAGCGGCCGGCGGTAGAGGAAGATCATGTCCGGTCCCTGCGAGACATCGGCGACGCTCTTGCGCGTCAGATCGATGCCGCGATAGAGGCCGAGGAGATCGAACGGGCTGTCGAGTTCCATCTCGCGCTCGGTCTCCTCGTCGGGGAATTCCTCGACCCGGATGACCACGTCGCGCACATGGCGGCGCAGGACCTCGGGGATGGTCTTGAGCGCCTCGCGCGCCAGCCCCTCGAGGTCGGCGAGATCGGGGGCGAGGATAGAACGCTTGCTCATGGCGCCCACCATACGTCGGCTTGATCGGCGGGGAAAGCCGGTCCAAGCTCTCGCGGTCGGATCATCGGTCCCAAGGGAGGCGGTGCATGGTCGAAAAACTGGAAGGCCTGGGGCGGGCCCGGGGGCTCGCCGAGCTCGCCGGTTGGGCCGCGGTGGCGGGCCGCGACGCCATCACGAAGGAGTTCAGGTTCAAGGACTTCAACGCCGCCTTCGGATTCATGGGCCGGGTCGCGCTGATGGCCGAGAAAATGGACCACCATCCCGAATGGTTCAACGTCTACAACCGGGTCGAGATCACGCTTTCGACCCATGATGTGGGCGGGCTGTCGGAGCGCGACATCGGGCTCGCGACGTTCATCGACAGCATCGCCTGAGGCGGGCGGCGGTCCGACGGCCGGCGGCGGACAGGCTCTCGGTCCGGCGTCATCGCGCCGGCATGCGCAGCGCGCCGTCGAGGCGAATGACCTCGCCGTTGAGCATGACGTTGTCGACGATGTGGAGGACGAGCTTGGCGTATTCCTCGGGCGCCCCGAAGCGGGCGGGGAAGGGGACGCTGGCGGCCAGGCTGTCTTGGACCGGCTGCGGCATGCCCAAGAGGAGCGGGGTTGCGAACAGGCCGGGCGCGATGGTCATCACCCGCACGCCGAAGCGCGCGAACTCCCGCGCCGCCGGCAGGGTCAGCGCGACGATGCCGCCCTTGGATGCCGCATAAGCGGCTTGCCCGATCTGGCCCTCGTAGGCGGCGACCGAGGCGGTCTGGACGATCACCCCCCGCTCGCCGTCGGCGAGCGGCTCGAGGGCTGCCATGTCGGCGGCGGCCAGCCGCATCAGGTTGAAGGTGCCGATCAGGTTGACGTCGATGACGCGCGCGAAATCTTGAAGCGGCATCGGCCCGTCCTTGCCGACGATCCGCTGGGCGGGCCCGATGCCGGCGCAGTTGACGAGCACCCGCGCCGCGCCGTGCGCGGCCCGCGCCGCCCCGAGCGCGGCCTCGGCAGCACCGGCGTCGGCCACGTCGCAGACCACCGCCAGGCCGCCGAACTCGCCGGCGAGTTGGGCCGCGGCATCGGGATTGATGTCGCAGACCGCGACCTTGGCCCCGGCGCCGGCCAGCGCGCGGGCCGCCGCCGCCCCCAGCCCCGACCCGCCGCCGGTGACGATCGCCGCCTGGCCCTTGAGTTGCATCCGCAAGCCCCTCCGAATGGGCGGTTCTAGCAGATCGCCGGCGCCGGGGCATCCGGGCCGCCGGCCTTGTCCTTGGCTCGCGGAATGGGGTTAAATCGCCGCGCCGTCTTGGCTGGACGGCGTTCGACCGAGGACATCGCCATGCGTCAAGCCTCCGGCGCGGCCGCGCCCATGTGGCAGCCCTCGCCGGCGCGCGTCGCGGCCGCCAACCTGACCGCCTTCATGCGCGCGGCCGAGCAGGCCCACGGGGTGAGGCTCGAGGATTTCGGCGATTTGTGGCGCTGGTCGGTCGACCGGCCGGCCGAATTCTGGCGCCAGGTGTGGTCGTTCTGCGGCGTGATCGCCGACACCCAAGGCGCGGCGGCGATCGTCGATGGCGATCGCATGCCGGGCGCGCGGTTCTTCCCTGGGGCGCGGCTCAACTTCGCCGAAAACCTGCTGCGCCGGAAGGGCCCAGGCCCGGCGATGGTGTTCTGGGGCGAGGACAAGGTCCGCCGCGAGTTCAGCTGGGACGAGCTTCATGCCGCGGTGTCGCGGCTCAGCCAAGCGCTGCGGGCGCTGGGCGTGGGACCCGGCGATCGCGTCGCCGGCTACCTGCCCAACCTGCCCGAGGCGATGATCGCCATGCTGGCGTCGGCGAGCCTCGGCGGGGTGTGGTCGTCGTGCTCGCCGGACTTCGGCGTCCAGGGCGTCATCGACCGCTTCGGCCAGATCGAGCCCAAGGTCCTGTTCGCGGTCGACGGCTACTATTACAACGGCAAGGCGCACGACTGCCTGGCCAAGCTCGAGGACATCGCCCTGCGCCTGCCCGCGCTCGCCAAGATCGTCGTCCTCCCCTATGTGGCCGCCGCGCCCAGCCTCGCCCGAATCAAGGGCGCGGTCGCGCTCGCCGACTTGATCGCGCCCTACGGCGTGGCTCCGATCGGCTTCCGGCGCCTGCCCTTCGATCACCCGCTCTACATCCTCTATTCGTCGGGCACCACCGGGGTGCCCAAATGCATCGTTCACGGCGCCGGCGGCACGCTCCTCAAGCACTTGACCGAGCACCGGTTCCATTGCGACATCAAGCCGGGCGACCGCGTGTTCTATTTCACCACCTGCTCGTGGATGATGTGGAACTGGCTCGCCTCCGCGCTCGCCTCGGAGGCGACGGTCCTGCTCTACGACGGCTCGCCGTTCCATCCCAGCGGCAACGTGATCTTCGATTTCGCCGATGCGGCCGGCATGACCCTGCTCGGCACCTCGGCCAAGTTCCTCGACGCCTGCGCCAAGGCCAAGATCGAGCCCGAGCGCACCCACAAGCTGGCGGCGTTGCGCACCCTCACCTCGACCGGCTCGCCGCTGGTCCCCGAGGGCTTCGATTACGTCTACGCGAAGATCAAGAAAGACCTGCACCTCGCCTCGATCTCGGGCGGCACCGACATCGTCGGCTGTTTCGTCGGCGGCAACCCCATCGGAGCGGTGTGGCGCGGCGAGATCCAGGCGCGCGGCCTCGGCATGGCGGTCGAGGTGTTCGACGAAGCGGGCCGCGGCGTGCGGGGGGCCAAGGGCGAGCTGGTGTGCGTGAAGCCGTTCCCCTCGATGCCGGTCGGGTTCTGGAACGACCCCGACGGCAACAAGTACCGCGCCGCCTATTTCGAGCGCTTCCCCGGCGTGTGGTGCCACGGCGACTGGACCGAGATCACGGGGCACGACGGCATCGTCATCTACGGCCGCTCGGACGCGGTCTTGAACCCCGGCGGCGTGCGCATCGGCACCGCCGAGATCTACCGCCAGGTCGAGCAGCTCGACGAGGTGCTGGAGAGCATCGCCGTCGGCCAGGAGTGGGAGAGCGACGTGCGGGTGGTGCTGTTCGTGCGCCTGCGCGACGGGCTCGAGCTCACGCCCGAGCTCGAGCAAAAGATCCGCGACCGCATCCGCAAGAATACGACCCCGCGCCACGTGCCGGCGAAGATCATCGAGGTCGCCGACATCCCGCGCACCAAGAACGGCAAGCTCGTCGAGCTCGCGGTGCGCGACGCGGTCGCCGGCCGGCCGATCAAGAACCTCGAGGCGCTCGCCAACCCCGAGGCCCTCGCGCTCTACCGCGACCGCCCGGAGCTCAGGACGTAAGGCGGCGACCATCGAAGCCGAGATACGAAAGGGAGCGCGGGCATGAGCACGGCGGGCAAGAGCGTCATTCGCGGCGCCGAGGACGCGCTTGCGTTCCTGCGCGGCGACAAGGGCCGCGCGCGGGTGAGGGTCGTCATGGTGCCGGAGCGCGTCGATGTACGCGCCATGCGCCGCAAGCTCGGCATGAGCCAGGCCAAGTTCGCAGCGAGTTTCGGCATCAATCTGCGCACGCTCCAGGAATGGGAGCACGGGCGGGCGATCCCTGAGGGCCCGGTGCGAGCCCGGATGACCATCATCGATCGCGAACCCAAGGCCGTGCGATAAGCGCTTGCGGCGTGATGAGACGTCCCACCGCCTCACGCCGGCTGCGGGGCGAGGCGGCGGGGCTGGCGGGTCTCGCGGATCGTGAAGCACATCAAGCCGGCCAACAGCGCGAGAGCGACCGAGGCCGTCCACACCAGGTCGTAGCGGGCGAACAGGTCATAGAGATAGCCGCCCAGGAAGGCGCCGAGCGCGCCGCCCAGCGCGTGGCCGGCGGCGAGGATGCCCATGGCCAGCCCCATGATGCGCAGGCCGAGGTGCGAGGCGACGAGGCTCGCCGTCGGCGGCACGGTCGAATAGTCGACCACCCCGAAGGCGACGGCGAAGATGAACAGAAGCTGCACGTCGCCGGTGATGTGCATGAGCAGAAGGAACGTGAGGCCGCGGCCGACGTAGATCGAGCCCAGGAGCAGCGGCCGGTGCATGCGGTCCGAGAGATAGCCCGAGGCCAGCATGCCGAGCATGTTGAAGGCGGCGAGCACCCCATAGGCCGTCGCCCCTTGGAGCGGCGGGAATCCGCAGGCGATGGTGTAGGGAATGAGATGGGTCTCGATCACGCCGGCGGTGGTGAAGCCGCAGATCGTGAAACTCCAGAACAGGGCGTGGAACACCCGGCTGCGGACGAGGAACATGAGCCGCGCGCCCAGCTTCTCGCGGCCGCCCTCGCCGCCGCGTCCGCCGCCGGCCGGGCGCGAACGAAGCAGCCACAGCATGACACAAGCGAGCGCGAAAGCGCCGAGGCCGAGCGCCGCGAAAGCCGGCCGCCAGCCGGCCGTCGACAACACGAGGGCGAGGAGGGGAACCAAGAGGAGCTGACCCGCGGTCGACCCGGCGGTGGCCGCGCCGGTCGCCAGCCCGCGATCGTCGGTGAACAGCAGCGCCACGGTCGAGCTGACGAGATGGTTGGCCATGATCGCGAAGCCGACCGCCGAGATGACGCCGAAGAACAGGATGAATTGCCATGCGGCTTGCATGGTGGCGGTGAGCGAAAGGCCGATGCCCGCCATGATGAGCCCGAAGACGAGCAGCAGGCGCGGGCCGAAGCGATCGAGCGCGTTGCCGGCGATCGGCGCGACCACCGCGATGACGATCAGGGCCAGCGCCCCGCCGCTCGAAACGAAGCTGCGCGACCAGCCGAACTCGGCCTCCCAAACGGGCATGACGAGGCCAAGCCCGGCGCGCGCCGACATGGTCAGCGCGAGGCCCAGAAAACACAGGCCAGCGACCAGCCAGCCGTAAAGATTCGACTTGAACATCAAGTCCCCCCGGGCGGCACCCTACAGGCCCGGCCGCCCGGCCGCCAGCGGGCGGGGGGGTCGAAACGGGCGGGTCTTGAGACCCGCCCCTACACCCGAATGACGTTGTAGGGGCCGGTTTCAAACCGGCCCGCGGGCGGCGGCGGTTGACCGGTGCGGGTGCCTGAGCGCAATCTTCGCCTCGGAGGCAGGGGAGATAGCCGATGAAGGACGATTATTTCCGCACGCTCGCCCGCTACAACCAATGGGCCAACCGGCGGCTCTATGGCGCCTGCGCGGCGCTGCCCGAGGCCGCGTACATGAAGGTGCGGCCGTCGTTCTTCGGCTCGATCCACGCCACGCTCAATCACATCCTGGTCGGCGACCGCATCTGGCTCAGCCGCATTGCTGCTCACGACCACGGCATCAAGTCGCTCGACCAGATCCTCTACGGCGATTTGGTGGGCTTGCGCGTGGCCCGCGAGGCGGAGGACGCGCAGATCATCAACTTGATCGACGGCCTCGATCCGCCGACCCTCAACACCACGCTGCGCTATCGGAACATGAAAGGCGAGTCGCAGGCGACGCCGATGCGGTTCGTGCTCGCCCATTTCTTCAACCACCAGACCCACCACCGTGGCCAGGTCCACGGGCTGTTGTCGCACGCCGGCGCGGACCCGCCGCCGCTCGACCTGCTCTTCTATTTGCGCGAGGCGCCGCCGGCTTGACCGCCGAGGCCGTCAGGCCGGCGGCAGGGCGAGCATCAGCTTGCCGAGCCCATGGAGCGGGCCGTAGGTGGCGCGAAACGCGTCAAGGAACCCCGGCCACGACAGCCCCGGGGCGGGGCCCGCCGCCAGGCCGCGGTGGAGGGCGGCGAGCGTGGCCTGGCCGTCGATGCGGCCGATGATCGTGGGCCCGAGCGGCGGCAGCTCGAACCGGCGCGTGGCGCCGCCCAATTCGACCGCCAGGGTCGGCCGGCCGCGCGCCGGCGCGTCGGGGTTGCCGGCGACCGGCTCGCACCAGCGCGGCACCGCCGCGGGATCGTCGGCGGCCGGCGGGGCGACGGGGTTGTCGGCGGCTACGGCGTAGAAGATGTGAACCTTGATCGCCCCGCTCGCCTGCTCGGCGAAGGCGGCGCGAGAGGGCGCGTCGAGCCCGGCGAGGCGGGCGCGGACCACGGGATCCTCGATCCAGGTCTCGGGCTCGTAGAGCGCCGGCGGCACGAATGCCGCGATGCGCAGGCCGGCCCGCGCGGCCAGCGCGCCGACCTCCTCGACGCGATAGGCGCGGTCGACTGCGTTCAAGAGCAGGTCGAACAGCGCCGCGTCCCCCGTCCGCGCCTCGGCCATGATCGGGTTGCGCTTCAGCCAGTTGCCGGCCGGCAGGCCGTCGACCAGCCGGCGCGCCACGGCGAGGCGCTCGGCCGGCGGCAGTTCGGGCCCGGCGATCATGCGCAGCATCTCCTGCGCCGGGTAGATTCCGGTGCGCCCGTATTCGCCGTAGACCATGACGCCGAGCCCGCCGCCCGCGGCGAGGCTGCGGGCGAGCACCGCCAGGCCGGCGCCGGGGTCGGGCAGGTGATGGAGCACGCCGCAGCAATCGATGTAGTCGAAGGCGCCAAGCCCGAGCGCCGGCAAATCGAGGAGCGAGGCGGTCACGAACCTGAGGTTGGCAAGGCCGCGCGCCGTGGCGCGCGCCTCGGCGACCCGGCGGGCGGCAGTGGAGCGGTCGAGGTAGACCACCTCGGCGGGCGCGCCGCGGTCGGTGAGTTGCTGGGCGAGCATGATCGTCGCATCGCCGGTCCCGCCGCCGGCGATCAGCGCCCGGAAGGGGGCGCGGAAATCGCGCCGCCCGCCGAACACGTAATGGTTGACCTCGTCGAGATGGCTGGGCGAGCCGGTGACGAGTCGTCGACGCTCGTCCTCGGGGTCGCGGCTCGGGTAGGGATAGGCCTCGTATTGCGCCGCGACGGGGTCGGGATCGGTCATGAATCGTCGGTGGTCAGCACGACCTTGCCGGTCGAGCGGCGGGCCAAGAGGAGGTCCATGGCCGCGGCGACCGCGGCGAGATCGAAGCGGTGCGAGACGTGCGGCTTGAGCTTGCCTTCGCGCCACCACGCGAACAGCCGGGTGAACGAGGTGCGCATGAGGTCCGGGTTGTTGCGCCGGTAATCGCCCCAGTGCAGCCCGGTGGCGGCGATGTTCTTCAACAGCAGCAGGTTGGCCGGAATTTGCGGAATGCGTCCGCCGGCGAAGCCGACGATGACGATCCGGCCCTCCCAGCCGAGCGTCCTGAGCGCCGCGTCGAAGACGTCCCCGCCGACCGGATCGAACACCACGTCGACGCTGCCCCCGGCGAGCGCCTTGGCCCGCTGGCGCAGGTCCTCGCGCGCGTAGTCGATGGCATGATCGGCGCCGTGGGCGCGGGCGAGCGCGAGCTTGTCCTCGCCGCGCGCCGCGGCGATGACGGTGGCGCCCATCGCCCTGCCGACCTCGATCGCCGCGAGCCCGACCCCGCCGGCCGCGCCGAGCACCAGCAAGGTCTCGCCGGGCTCGAGGTTCGCCCGCCGCCACAAGCCGAGATGCGCCGTGCCGTAGGCGACCGGGAAGCCGGCGGCGGCGACGAAATCCATGTCGTCCGGGCAGGCGAACAACTCGGCGGCCGCGCACACGATGTCCTCGGCGAAGGCGCCGTGGCCGGGGACGGCGATGACCCGGTCGCCTGCTTCGAGTCCGCGGACATCGGGCGCGACTTCGCGCACCACTCCCGCCGCCTCGAAGCCGGGCGTGAACGGGGGCTCGAGGCGCATCTGATAGCGGCCTTGGATCATCAGGGTGTCGGCGAAGTTGAGCCCCGCGGCCTTGACGGCGATCCTCGCCGACCCCGGCACCAGCGGGGGCGGGGGCGTCTCTTCGACGGCTAGGGCCGAGGGCCCGTCCAAGGCTTTGCAGATGACCGCGCGCATGGTCTCACCTCGCATCGAGCACGCGCGCCGGGGACAGCACGCCGACGGCGACTCCGGAAACATTGGTGAGCGGCGGCTCGATCAGCGGCCGCAAGGCCGCGCGCTGGCCCTCGTCGAAGCCGGCCAAGCGGGCAAGAAGCGCCGCCAGCGCGACTTCGGCGGCGCGCGCGGCCCCATCCTCGATCTTGAGCGCGAGCCCAAGCCCGCGCCCCGGGACGGCGGCCAGATACATGCCCTCGGCGCCGGTCTTGACGAGCGCCAGCCCGCGCGCGATCTCCGCGACCCGCGTGCAAAACCGCCCCGTCCCGGCGAGCATGAACGGATGCGCCGTCATCGCCCGCGATATCGCCCGGCATGAAGCGGCCCGCGCGCGCGCTAGTGCGTCGGGCGAGGCCAAACGGGCGAAGCCGAGGGCGAGCGAGCGCAGTGGGATGGCGAACTGCGGCAGCCCGCAGCCATCGACCCCGCGCGGCGCGGCCGCGAGATCGACCCCGCACATCTCTTCGATGACCCGGGCGACGCGAAGCTGCGCGGGGTGGTCCGGCGCCATATAGCCGCGCGTGGCCTCGCCCAAGTGCCGGCAGGTGGCGAGTATGCCGGTGTGCTTGCCCGAGCAATTGTTGTGCAGCGCCGTGGGCGCCTGGCCGGCGCGGATCAGCGCGTGCGCCGAAGCGGCGTGGTAGGGCAGATGGGCGCCGCATTCGAGGTCCTCGGGTGCGAGGCCGAGGCGCTGGAGCCAAGCGGCGACGGCGGCGACATGGGCGGGCTCGCCGGCGTGGCTCGCGCAGGCGATCGCCAGCTCGGGCTCGCTCACCGCGAAGGCGGCGGCGGCCCCGGTCTCGATCAGCGCCAAGGCCTGGAGCGGCTTGATCGCCGAGCGCGGATAGACCGGCCGGTCGATATCGCCATGCGCCTCGATCAGCCGGCCCACGCTATCGACCACCGCGACCGCGCCGCGGTGGCGGCTTTCGAGCGCTGCTCCGCGCCGGACCTCGACCAGGACCGGCGGGACGGTTTCGGAGGGTGCCATCGGCGGAGTTTTCTCGTGCGGCATGGCCCGGGCATCCTGGATTCGGCGCGACGAACACCTTGCCCCGGCCGGGCGCGGTAGGCAAGGTTGGTTTGCCCGCGGCCAAGGGAGCTTCGATTTGCGCGGTTATTTCGGCATCGGCGTCGAAGGGGTGAGCAAGCCGATGAACCTCGGCAGCCTGCTGCGCACCGCCCATGCCTTCGGCGCCAGCTTCGTGTTCACCATCGGCGCCGCCTACGGGCGCGCCGATGGCCGGCTCGCCGATACCTCGGATGCGCCGGCCAGCCTGCCGCTCTACGAGTTCGCTGACGCGGGCTCGCTGTTGCTGCCCAGGGATTGCGCGCTGATTGGCGTCGAGCTCCTGGACCGGGCCGTCGATCTGCCGAGCTTCCGCCACCCGCGCGCCGCCGCCTATGTGCTGGGGCCGGAGCGCGGCGCGCTGTCGCCGCTCCTCGTCGGGCTGTGCGAGCACGTCGTGAAGATCCCGACCCGGTTCGCCATCAACCTGGCGCTGGCCGGCGCCATCGTCATGTACGACCGCCTGCTGACGCTTGGCCGCTTCGCCGGCCGCCCGCTCGTCCCCGGCGGCCGACCCGAGCCGCTGGCGCCCGCCGCCTTCGGCCCGCCGCGCCGCAGCCGCAAGGCAGGCAGCGAAAAAGCCCTCAGGTGAGGATGCTTGGCGCCCCCTGCCATAGGCGGGCCATGACCCGCTTCTCGCGCGCCCTCTTTCTGCTTCTCGTCGGAAGCGGCCCGGCCACCGCCGAACCCAAGGCGCTCGGCGCGTTCGAGGCGTGGACGGCCATCGAGGTTGCCGAGCGCGGCGGCAAGGTCTGCTACATGGCGGCGCGGCCGGCCCAGTCCGAGGGCAAATATGCCAGGCGCGGCGAGGTGTCGGTGTCGGTCGCCCATCGCCCGGCCGCCAAGGTCCGCGGCGAGGTGAGCTTCCAGGCCGGCTATCCCTTCAAGGACGGGGCGCCGGTGATGGTCGACATCGACGGCAAGAAGTTCGAGCTGTTGGCGAGACCCGACGTCGATCCGGAAACCGCGTGGGCGCGCGACGGGGCGGCGGACAAGGCGCTCATCGAGGCGATGCGCGTCGGGCGCGCGCTGGCGGTCAAGGGCGTCTCGGCCCGCAACACCGAGACCCTGGATATTTTCCCGCTCGCCGGCTTCTCGCGCGCCTACGCCGAAATCGGCAAGGCCTGCGAGGTCAAATAGGCGGGCGCGACTCACGAAGCCAACGTCCCTTGGTCTTGAAAGGTGATACTACCGATGGCATTTCGTAGGGGCGGGTTTATAACCCGCCCGCACGGGCCGGTTTGAAACCGGCCCCTACATAGGGAAACGGCGGTAGTATCTATAGGGCCGTGGGGCACGATTCACCTATGGACACCAGCAAGTATGCCGTGTTGGTTCGCCCGCTGTCGAAGGAAGACGGTGGCGGCTACGTCGCGCAGGTGCCCGACCTGCCCGGCTGCATGTCGGACGGCAAGACGATCGCGGAGGCCATCGAGAACGTCGAGGACGCCATTCCGTCGTGGATCAAGACGGCGCAAGAGTTCGGAGACCCCGTTCCCCAACCCTCCCGTGCCGAAAACTTCAGCGGCAAATGGGTCATCCGGGTGCCCAAGAGCCTGCACATGAAACTGGCCCAGCAAGCTGCCGTCGAAGGCGTCAGCCTCAATGCGCTGGCGATCGCGCTGCTGGCGGAAGGCCTCGGTGAACGGACACGCGGGGCAAATCGCCTCGGAAATAAAGCCAGGCGCCGGTAGTGGGTCAGTTTGGATTACTGATCCAGCTTGACAGAGTTGATATCTCCTGAATCTATGATTCCCGGCGTAACGCTGTCGCGTCGAGCCGGGGAAATCAGGATGCAGAATAAAACTCACGCAGTTATGGCGCAGAGGATCGAGGCTAAGGATAGCCACGACGATTTCCCGACGCCTCCTTGGGCCACCCGCGCCTTGATCGAGCACATCCTGGATAATCGGCAGACGCTATCTAAGAAGAGTTGCCTTGAGCCAGCCTGTGGGGCCGGCCATATGGCGCGGGTGCTCAAGGAATACTTCGGCAAGGTTATGCATTCGGATGCCTACGACTATGGATACGGCCCCGTGCGTGATTTCCTCACATATCCCTTTGAAATGAACTCCGTTGATTGGGTGATTACCAACCCGCCATTCCGCCTAAGCGAGGAGTTTGTGATCCGTGCTCTTAAGGTCGCCAAGGAAGGTGTCGCGATACTAGCTCGGACCGTATTTATTGAAAGCGTCGGTCGCTACCGCAACCTGTTTGTGCAAACGCCTCCAACCAAATTTGCACAATTCACCGAGCGTGTTCCCATGGTGAAGGGGCGCTTGGATGGAAAGGCGGTCACGGCAACCAGCTACGCTTGGTTGGTGTGGGAGAAAGAATGTGACAGCACCACGTCTAGGCTGATGTGGGTGCCACCGTGTCGAAAGCATCTCGAACGCGCAGCCGATTATCCCGTCTACGTCCCGCTACCCGCAGGACATGACTTAGCTACGCTTCGTTAGTGTCATACCGTGCCTGCGCATCCTTCAGGATACCCGTAGCCTCCGCCAGTCCGTCCGCGCCTTTCGTAGCTAACAAATCAAGCGCCTTGCCGATGGCCCCGCGCAGCCTTTGGCCCTTAGGACCCGGAGGCCCCTTCGGCGGCAAATCTGCCGATGCGGCCGCACTTATTGACCCAAATTTTCCGTCTTTCACCTCGGCAATTCGGCCTAGGTTTACGCCAAACCAACCTGCGATATCGTGATCGCGATCTCCGCGTAAGACCATCCCCAAAACGATGGACGCATCTTTATTGGAAAGACTGATCCCGCTCGCTTTCCCTCGGCCGCTCATGGTTTCCCCCGTTCTAGCGATTGGCAGGAAAGCGGATCACGCGGGCCGCCCTTGAGTCAAGTTGTGAGCCTATAAGCACGGAAAGCGTGGTTGTGTTATCCTCGGCGGGATAGGGAGCGCCATGGCTGAAAAAGTTCTCACCGTCGACGACATCCTCACGATCAAGGGCCGCAAGGTGGTGATCGTGGCGCCGGATGCGACCATCACCGAGGCGGCCCGCGTCCTCGCCGAGCGCCGGATCGGGATCGTCGTCGTATCCGATTCCGCCGGACAGCTCCGGGGGGTGCTCTCTGAGCGGGATGTGGTCCGAGCGGTCGGCAGCCACGGGAAGATGGCGCCCACCATGAGGGTCGAGGAGTTCATGAGTCGGAAAGTGGTGACCTGCAAGCCGCACACGCCGGCCCAAGAGGCGCTCAAGGTGATGAACGAGCGCCGCTTCCGGCACATTCCGGTGGCGGAGGAGGGCAAGGTGGTCGGGCTCATCAGCATCACCGATCTTCACAAACACCTCCTTGAGCAATACGCCCTCGACGCGGAGGCCCTGAGCCGCGCCGACGACGAAGGGATGACGGCCCGCGGCGAGGAGTCGTGAGGCTCGGCGCCGCCGTCTCGATCGGCTAGAGCCATCGCCTCCGAGCGCCTCCATCGCCTCGGAAATAAAGCCAGGCGCCGGACCGGTTGATATCTATACGGATTTCCCGTATAAGAACACGCGAGCGAGTTCACGGCGGAAGGCCAGCGACGATGAGCGGCGAGACGACGATTCGGGTCGTGGGCGGCGCCGGTGGCCGCCCGCAGACCTTGCGCGGCAAGACCGATAGGCGGCGGCTCGAGGCGATGACGAGCGCCGAGGTTGCGACCGCCGCGCGGTCGGACCCCGATGCGCCTCCCCCCTCGCCAAAGGCGCGCAAGGAATTCCGGCGCATAACGCTGTCCGCCGCCGAGGTGAAGGCGATCCGCAAGCGCCGCGGTCTCTCGCAAGCGGCGTTTTCCGCCCGCTATGCCCTCAACCTGCGCACGCTCCAAGACTGGGAGCAGGGCCGCGTCCAGCCGGATGCGCCGGCGCGCGCCTATCTTTTCGTCATTGACCGCGAACCGTCGGCGGTCGAGCACGCCTTGGCCGCGGCGGAGTGACGCCTTTGTCCTCGACGCCGACATCGATGTCCATGAGCGAGCCCGCCAAGACCGAGCTGCCGGCGCCCGCGCATCCCGGCGGCCGGGTGGACCTGGTCGGGCTGTCGCGCCAGGAGCTGGCGGGCGAGCTCGCCACGCTCGGCGAGCCCGCCTTCCGCGCCCGCCAGCTGTGGAACTGGATCTACGTGCGCGGCGCGACCACGTTCGAGGGCATGACCGATCTCGCCAAGGGCTTGCGCGCCAAGCTCGCCGAGCGCTTCGTCATCGCGCGCCCCGCGATCGCCCGCCACCAGGTCTCTCTCGACGGCACGCAGAAATGGCTGCTGCGCTTCGCCGACGGCCAGGAGATCGAGTGCGTGCACATCCCCGAGGAGAACCGGGGCACGCTGTGCGTGTCGGTGCAGGTCGGCTGCACCTTGTCGTGCAAGTTCTGCCACACCGGGACCCAGCGCCTGGTGCGCAACCTCATTCCGGCCGAGATGGTCGTCCAGGTGATGGCGGCGCGCGAGGCGGTCGGCGAATGGCCGGCGCCGGCGGGGGCCAGCCGCAGGCTCACCAACCTCGTGCTGATGGGCATGGGCGAGCCCTTGTTCAATTACGACAACGTGGCGCGCGCTTTGAAGATCGTCATGGACCGCGAGGGCCTCGCGATCTCGCGGCGCAAGATCACGCTGTCGACCGCCGGCGTGGCGCCGATGATCCGGCGCTGCGGCGAGGAGCTTGGCGTCATGCTCGCGATCTCGCTCCATGCCGTGCGCGACGAGCTGCGCGACATCCTGGTGCCTTTGAACAAGAAATACCCGCTCGCCGAGCTGCTCGCCGCGGCCCGCGCCTATCCGGGCTTGAAGAATGCCAGGCGGCTGACCTTCGAATACGTGATGCTGAAGGGGGTCAACGACTCCCCCGCCGAGGCGCGCGAACTCGTTCGCCTCATCCACGGCATCCCGGCCAAGGTCAACCTCATTCCCTTCAACCCGTGGCCGGGGGCGCCCTTCGAATGCTCGAGCGAGGCGGCGATCGCGGCCTTCGCCGAGGTGCTGATGAAGGCGGGCTATGTCGCCCCGGTGCGCAGCCCTCGCGGGCGCGACATCATGGCTGCCTGCGGCCAGCTCAAATCGGCGAGCGAGCGGCGCGGCCGGCGCCGCCTCGCCGCGCCGCCGGCGGTCGGCGGTTAGCGGCGCGCGTACTGGACCTTGCCGAACATCACCTCGCGCGCCTGGTCGTCGATCGGACCCGTCCGCCGCCGGTCGGCGAGCAGGGTCAAGCCGCGCTGGACGGCGGGGCGGGCGTCGATGGTCTCGTACCAGCGCTTCAAGCTGGGGAAGTCCTCGAGCCTCTGGCCCTGGCGTTCGTAGCCGCGCAGCCACGGGAACACCGCCATGTCGGCGATCGAGTAGTCGCCGGCCAGGAACGGCGCCTCGCGCAGCCTGCGGTCGATGACATTGTAAATGCGCCCGGCCTCGTCGGTATAGCGCGCGATGGCATAGGGGATCGGCTCGGGCGCGTAGGCGCGGAAATGATGCGCCTGGCCCAGCATCGGCCCGACGCTGGCCATCTGGAACATCAGCCACTCGATGACCTTGAAGCGGGGGCGCGTGTGCGTGGGCAGGAAGCGGCCGGTCTTCTCGGCGAGGTAGAGCAGGATCGCCCCCGATTCGAAGATCGACATGGGCTTGCCGTCCGGGCCGGCCGGATCGACGATCGCCGGCATCTTGTTGTTGGGGCTGATCGCCAGGAACTCGGGCTTGAACTGGTCGCCGCGCTGGATATCGATCGGGATCACCCGGTGCGGCGTCCCGGTCTCCTCGAGCATGATCGAGATTTTGTAACCGTTGGGGGTGGGCCAAGTGTAGACATCGATCATCGGGGTCGTCCTTTTTGGGTGGTGCAGGAAGGCGGCGAAAAAAATAGGCGGCCCGAGGGGCAAGCTTTTCGGGCCCACCTTCCGTCCCTATACTCCCCCGCCTCTTAGCGCGGAAGGGAGATCCCCATGGCAGGCCCCAGGCTCGGCGACGTCAAGAAAGTGGTGCTGGCCTATTCGGGCGGCCTCGACACCTCGGTCATCCTAATGTGGCTCGCCGAGACCTATGCTTGCGAGGTCGTGACCTTCACCGCCGATATCGGCCAGGGCGAGGAGCTCGAGCCCGCCCGCGCCAAGGCCCGGATGCTGGGCGTCAAGGAGATCTTCGTCGAGGACCTGCGCGAGGAGTTCGTGCGCGACTTCGTGCTGCCGATGTTCCGCGCCAATGCCCTCTACGAGGGCGCCTATCTGCTCGGCACCTCGATCGCGCGCCCGCTCATCGCCAAGCGCCAGATCGAGATCGCGCGCCAAGTGGGCGCCGACGCGGTGGCGCACGGGGCGACCGGCAAGGGCAACGACCAGGTCCGCTTCGAGCTTGCCTATTATGCCCTGGCGCCCGAGATCAGGGTCATCGCGCCGTGGCGCGAATGGGACCTCGACTCGCGCTCGAAGCTCCTCGACTACGCCGAGCGGCACCAGATTCCCATCTCCAAGGACAAGCGCGGCGAGGCGCCGTTCTCGGTCGACGCCAACCTCCTGCACATCTCGGCCGAGGGCAAGGCGCTCGAGGACCCGTGGGCCGAGCCCGAGGACCACGTCTATTCGCGCACCGTGGCGCCCGAAAAGGCGCCCGACCGACCGGCTTATGTCGAGATCGAGTTCGAGCGCGGCGACCCGGTGGCGGTGGACGGCGAGCCCCTGTCGCCGGCGCGCCTGCTGGCGCGCTTGAACGAGATCGGCGGGGCGCACGGCATCGGTCGCCTCGACCTCGTCGAGAACCGCTTCGTCGGCATGAAGTCGCGGGGCGTGTACGAAACGCCAGGGGGCACGATCTTGCACGCCGCCCACCGCGGCATCGAGTCGATCACGCTCGACCGCGGCGCCGCCCACCTCAAGGACGAGCTCATGCCGCGCTATGCCGAGCTCATCTACAACGGCTTCTGGTACTCGCCCGAGCGCGACATGCTCCAGGCCCTCATTGACAACAGCCAGCACAACGTCGCCGGCACGGTGCGCCTCAAGCTCTACAAGGGCCACGTGCGCGTCGTCGGCCGCAAGTCGCCGCGCTCGCTCTACAGCCTCGCCCACGTCACCTTCGAGGCCGACCGCGGCGCCTACGACCAGCGCGACGCCGAGGGGTTCATCAAGTTGAACGCGCTGCGGCTGCGGCTGGCGGCGAGGCGGGGCTAAAAGCCGGTCCGGCGACCGGTCAGCGCACCGGCACGCCGGCGATCCAGGGGTGCGCCGCCCACAGCCCGACATAGACGAGCGCCGTGAGCCCGACGCGCCACCAGCCGATGTCGACGGGCCTTAAGCCGGCGCGGCCGGTGGCGAGCGCGACGAAGGGCAGGTTCGAGGTAGCGGCGGCCAAGCGCGCGAAGCCTTGCGGGTCGCGCACCCGCCGTTTGGCGTCGATGGCGAGCGTGCCCAAGAGCGCGAGCACCGCCAGCGATCCGAACAGGATGACCGACGCGATATCGCCGTTGGCCGGCAGATGGGCGAGTCCCCACAGCCCGATCGCCCACATGATGGGATGGCGCGTGACCTTGAGAATGCCGGGCGCCGGGTCCGCAGCCCGCGGGTCGAAGCCCCGGACCACCGCGGTCGGGTTGTACTGCGTAGTGCCACAGACCAGCAGCAGGGCGGCGAGCGGCATGACGATAACCGGCAGACCCCGAATCCACGCCGGCGGCGCCCACAGCTCGACCGTGGGCGCGCGCCCATAGGCAATCCCGAGCCACGCGAACGCGGCCAGCGCCACGGCCGAATAGAGGCCGACAAAGGCCCGCTCGCCGAGCCGGCCTGCGAGCCAAGTGCGCGGGAGCGGCGCCGACAGCGCGAAATGCGAGCCCACGAAGGCGAGCGCGGCGGCCGCGAGGTCGGCGAAGCCACTCATCGCTGGTCGGTGAGCGTCGCCGCGACCTTGGCCATCAGCGCCGCCGTCCGCCCGCGGATGTGGACGCGCTTGACGCGCGAGGCGGCGCCGCCGGTGATCGACAGCGCGCCCTTGGGCAGGCCCAGTTCCCGGGCGAGGAGTTCGATGAGCGCCGCGTTGGCCCGCCCGGCCTCGGGCGGGGCGCGCACCTTGACCTCGAGGACGAGCCTTTCGCCGGCCGGCGTCGGCGTGAACCCCAGCCCTTCGATGCCCTCGCGCCGCGCGCCGGGCGTGACCCGCACGTTCAACAGGATGCCGTCGTCGGCGGGCCCCAGCGAGGTGGCGGGGGCGGGCAGCGGAACGCTTGGCTTCACGCGAGGTACTCGGTGATCAGGTTGCGGACGAAGATCAGGAGCAGGATGAGGACGACCGGGGAGATATCGACCCCGCCGAGGAGAGGCACGTAGCGGCGGATGGGCCTCAGCGCCGGCTCGGTCAAGCGGTAGAGGAAATCGCCGAGCATGTAGACGAAACGATTGCGGGTGTTGAGCACGTTGAAGGCGAGCAACCAGGAGAGCACCGCCGAGGCGATGAGCACCCAGATGTAGAGCGAGATGACAGTGTCGAGGAGGCTGATGAGCGAGAGCATCGGCGTGCGGGTGGGGCCGCGGGTGCGAGGGGCCCAGGCGAGTCGGAACCCTACACGAGCCCCGCGGACCCGTGCAAGTGCTTGCGGCAGCGAGGCGAATTCGAGGCACGCGCAGGACAGACTCCGCCGGCCTTGCGCTTGACAGGCGGTTGGGCCGCCGCCCATGATCGCCCCTCCGGTCGGCCGGGGCCGTAGCTCAGTTGGGAGAGCGCCTCGTTCGCAATGAGGAGGTCAGGGGTTCGATTCCCCTCGGCTCCACCACCCGCCCGGCCGGGCGAGCGAAAAATGACGCCAAGTGATGGATTCATTTATGTGGCTGTGATGTCGGCGATGCCCAAACTCGTGAAGATTGGGAAGACGACCCGCGACCCGGACGAGCGCCTCGCCGAAATATCGCACGGACTCGGCGTCCCGGAAGAGTTTTCGTGTGCGTTCAAAATGCGGTTTACCGACTGTCATCACGCTGAATCGGTGATCCATGCCGTGCTTGCGAAGCAGCGCTACAATAAAGAGTTTTTCGAGCTGTCTATAGACGATGCTGTTGCTGCAGTCAGGAAGGTCAAGGCTCTGCTGGAAAACGGAGCACACGAAAATGGCTATTCGGCTGGCTCCGTTGCGGGTTCGGCAATTTGCGCGGTCGTCTTCAAGAGCAAGCCAGTCGTTCGCTTTGGCGTGACCGATCTTTCTCGGGAAGAGGTGCTGTCGCGGCTTGGAAAGCTCTATCCGGAAAGCCGGTTCATGCTGTTAGCTTTTGAGCCGTGCGCATCTCCTGATATGACCGCGGAACTCCTGAAAACAAAGATTGCCCAGTTTCCTGAAGAAGCCGATGGTTTCGTTCGTATCGAGCCTATTGCCCGGGCAATCCAAGTGGTCACCGAGATTCTTTCCGAGGTGGAAGCCAATCAGCGTCTCGATGACAAAAAGAGGCTATGGTACGGCCTGTAATGCGGCCCTGAGCTTCGAAAGACTCGCCCCCGCTGGCTCCGCTGGCCACCAGGCAGTCTCCGAAACGATGTGAGATCTGCTCCAGGTAGTATCCCGCTAAGGTTGCGCGCGCGATCCGGGGCGCCCTAATTCTGGAAATCCGCCGTGGATTCGGGCGCACCGATCGAGACCGGCGGTTCGGCTTGTGCACCGCCGCGCGGTCAAGTGGGGGGCAATGTCCAGTTTCAGGTTTGGGTATTAAGCCTAACCGGAGCGGTGACGGCGAGTGAGCGGGTGCGAAGCTGTCGCGTGAGCGCAACGCCCATCGCGATCCGCATACCGGGCGGCCGCCCCGGGACCGACCGTGGAACTGTGTCTCGGCTCACATGCGTTGCCGGCGTCGGTGGTATGATATCCGGGAGCCAACTCGGAGGTGCGGGGGCCTCCGACCCATGAAGCGCGCTACCTTACTCCTTGGTGCCGTGCTCGCGCTCGGGCCCGCGCCGGCCGCGGCCGAGGGGCGGGCCCCGGCCGAAGGGCCCGCGGCGATCGTCGAGGACATGGTCGGGCGTCCGGCCGGCGTCGAGTTCATGGACTATTTGATCGCCGGACGGACGAGCCGGCTCGGCCCCGGCGATGTGCTGACGCTCGGCTATATCCGCTCGTGCAGGCGCGAGGCCGCCTCGGGCGGCGTGGTGACCATCGGGCTCGAGCAGAGCACGGTCGTGGGCGGCCCGGTGCGCCGCCAGAAGGTCGAATCCGACGGCGGGAGATTGCGGCTTACCGCCGCGCAGGCGGCGAAGAGCGGGGCCGCGGCGGTCAACCCCAATACGGGCCCGGCCCAGGCCGGGTTGACCGCGCGGCTGTGCCTGCCGAACCAACCGAAGCCCGACTCGCGATCGCGAGTCGCGCATCCACAAGCGAACCGACAACATGCCTGATCCGTGCATGGCAGGTGCTCGCGAAAGGCCATTGATTTGGTAGTCCAATGGCCGTACATTAATCACGATTGTGGACTGCAGGATGGAGGCGGCAATGGTGCGTAGCGAAGCGGCGCGAACCGAGAAGCGAACTCGGGCGCAGCGGCTCGGCTTCCGGGTCGACGACCAGACCAAGGCGTTAGTCGAACGGGCGGCGCAGCTCGAGCGGCGAAAAATGACGGATTTCTGTGTGACGGTGTTGACCGAAGCCGCGCGTAAGACGATCGAGTGGCACGAGACGATCGTGCTCTCGGACCGCGACCGCGAGGTATTCTTCGAGACGCTTATCAACCCGCCGGCCCCGAACGAGCGATTAAAGCGGGCATTCAAGGCCTATCGCCGGCGCGTCGGCTCGTGAATGGCGCGGCGCGCCCATCCCGATCTCCGGATTGCGCCGCTCGGCTCCGGGCACGACCGCGTGGACTTCTCCTGCGGCGTCGAGAGCCTGGACGCCTATCTCGAGACCCAGGCTTCGCAGGATGTGCGGCGCAAGGCGAACGCCGTTTTCGTCCTCGTGCATCCGGACGCGCCTAACCGGATCCTCGGGTATTACACGCTGTGCGCCTACTCGCTCGCCCAAGGCGACGTGCCCGAGGCGGCGCGCAAGCACGTCCCACGGTATCCGCTGGTGAGTGCGACGTTGATCGGTCGCCTGGCGATCGCGCGAGAGAGTCAGGGACAGGGTCTCGGCGCATTGCTGCTCGCGGATGCGCTGAGCAAGTCGTACGAGAGCGCAGCCGTCGTCGGATCGTCGATGGTGGTCGTCGACGCGATCGACGAAGCTGCGGTCCGATTCTACGAAGCGCGCGGCTTCGTGCGGCTGCCCGACTCGATGCGCCTCGTCGTGGCAATGCGGACCATTGGCGGCTTGGTGGGCGCATGACGATCACCGCCGAACGCAAGTATTCGCTCCACGCCGGCGTGCGCAAGGCTATCCGGCAGCGGCTGGCGGTGCGCGATGGTGCGCCGTCGTGCGACGCGAGACGTCATCGCTGATCGCGACCGGCCCGGGCCGGTTCGAAACCGGCGGAGCAACGACCCGCCCCTACGTCCGGCCGTCGATCAATTCCCCGCCTCGAGCCGCTGCAGGCGCAGGGCGATCTCGGCCCGCGCGGGCGAGCCCGCGGGCAGGCGCTCGATCAGCCGGCGCCAGTGGGCGATGGCAACCTGGCGGTGGCCGGCCTCGGCCTCGGCGAGGCCGACGAACCACAGAGCGTCGGCGTGGTCGGGATCGAGCGACAGGACGCGGCGCATCACGGCGACGAACTCGGCCGGCAGCTTCTGTCCCTCGCTCACACCGTCGATGAGCGTGCCGGCGTAGTCGGCGAGCACGTCGGCGCGCTCCGGCGCGAGCTCCGCGGCCCTGCCATAAGCGGCGCGCGATTTTTCGGCCTCGCCGAGGGCCCGCCACGAGCGCCCGAGCCGCCGCCAGCCCTCGAGATCGCCGGGCTCGCTTTCGAGCCGTCGAGCCAGCCGCTCGACCATGTCGCGGATCATGGCGGCGCGCTCGGCGGGCGGCAGGCGCGAGGCCGCCTCGATCTCGGCGGCGCCGGGGCCGCGGGGCGCGGCAGGGGCCGCCTTCGGCGCCAGCGCCGCGGCCGAGGGCCGGATGGTCGCGGGATCGATCCGCGCCGCGGCGGCGGTATGGTGGATTTGCTGGCGGGTCAGGGCCAGCCAGGGCGCGTCTTCGGGCGAGACGGCGACGAGGTCGGTCCACATCTGTATGGCCTCGCGGCTCGCCCCTTCCTGGGCGCGCGCCAGCCCGATATAGAACCGCGCGCGGGGATCGCCGGGTTCGGCGACCAGCGCGCGCTCGAAGGCGGCGCGGGCTTCGGGCGTGACCACCCCGCTTGCCGCCTCGACCAGGCTTTCGCCGAACGGTCCCAAGAGCTCGGGGGAATCGGGGGCCAGCGCGACCGCCCGCCGCCAGGCGGGCAGGGCCTCGGCGTGGCGGCCAAGCGCCGAGAGCGAGCGGGCGAGCAGCGTCCATCCCTCGAGGTCGTCGGGGGCCGCTTGCAGCCGCTCGGCGAGCCGGCTCACCATGCGGCGAACCTGCTCGCGCTCGCCGGCTTGGGCTTCCAATTGGCGGCGCTCGGCGAAGGGCTGGCCGGGCAGGCCGGGCGAGCCGAGCCCGAGATAAAGCGCGAAGGCGGCGATGGGGACCGCCACGGCGACCGCAGCCAAGCTTGCGCGAATGGACGGCGTGTCTGGCGCCGGGCTCGCCTCGCCCGAGGGGACATCCGCGGCCGCCAGCATGCGGCGCGCGATCTCGGCCCGCGCCGCCTTGGCCTCGGCCTCGCCGAGGGCGCCGCGCGCGCGGTCGCGCTCGAGCTCGACGAGCTGGTGGCGATAGATTTCGAGGTCGTAGGCGGCGCGCGCCGCCGCCGCGCCGCGCCGGGAGACGAGCGGCACCAGCAGGGCGGCAACCGCCGCCGCGCTCATCGCCACGAAGATCGCCCACAGCATCGCGTCAGCCGCTCCGGCGATCGGGTTCGCCGATCAGCGCGGCCAGCCGCCGCTCTTCCTCGGGCGCCAGCGCCGCCGGCGCCTCGGCCGCGCGCCGCCGGCGGAAATAGACCGCGATACCCAGACAGGCGAGGGCGAGGACGAGCAAGGGCCCGAACCACAGTAGCCATGTCGCGGGCTTCATGGGGGGATTGAGAAGCACATAGTCGCCGAAGCGCCGGGTCATGAACTCGAGCACGGCCGGGTCGGAATCGCCGGCCACCAGGCGCTCGCGCACCAGGCGGCGAAGGTCGGCGGCGAGCGGCGCATTCGAATCGTCGATCGACTGGTTTTGACAGACCTGGCATCGGATCTGCCGCGACAGCGCGCGCGCGCGGGCCTCGAGGGCTTCGTCGGCCAGAATCTCGGACGGCAGGACGGCCCCGGCCGGGGCGGCGGCCAGCACCGCCAGCGCAAGAGCGATGGCCGCCAGCGCGCGGATCATTTCTCGAGCCTGTCGATCAGCGGCAGGAGGACGTCGTTCAAGACCGCCGGCGTGATCGGCCCGACCCGCTTGTAGCGGATGCGGCCCTGGCGATCGACGACGAAGGTTTCGGGCACCCCGTAGACGCCCCAGTCGATGCCGACCCGGCCCGACTCGTCATAGCCGATGGCGAGATAGGGGTTGCCGAGCTCGGTGAGCCAGTCGCGGGCGTTCTCCCACCAATCCTTGTAGTTGATGCCGTAAATCGGCACGCGATTTTCCGCGGCGAGGCGCATGAAGATCGGATGCTCGATCCTGCACGGCACGCACCACGAGGCGAACACGTTGACTAGCGCCACCCGGCCCTTGACGGTCTTGTCGGAGAACCCGGGCACGCCGCTGCCTTTGAGTGCGGGAAGCTCGAATTCGGGCATCGGCCGGTCGATCAGCGCCGAGGGCAGGACGCTGGGATCGCGGGTCAGGCCGAAGGCGAACCAGGCGGCGACGGCGGCGAAGGCCACGAGCGGCACCACGAAGATCAGTTGTCGCCAGGCCACCCGCTTGTTCCTTGGGCTCAGTCGCCGGTGGCGGGCAAGGGTGCGGCGCTTTTGGCGACCCGCCGGCGGACGGGTGCGCCCACTCGGTGGCGGCGATCGGACAGCGACACCAGCCCGCCCAAGACCATGACCACCGCGCCGACCCAGATCCAGGGGACCAGCGGGTTGTGATAGATACGCACTGGCCAGGCGGGCTCGGCGCCGACGGCCTGGACCTGAGGTCGCGGTGTGCCGCCCGGCACCGGCTCGGTGTCGGGGTCGGCGATCACCGCATACAGGTCGGCGAACCAAGTGGTGTGGATCGCCGCCTCCGTGGTCGTCGTGCGCTGGACGGGAAAGAAGCGCCTTTCCGGAAAGAGCATGGCGACCGGACGGCCGTCGCGCGTCACCTCGAACGTCCCGCGCCGCGCGATGTAGTTCGGCCCCGGCACCTCGTCCACGCCTTTGAAGGCGAAGCTGTAGCCGGCCACCTCGATGGTATCGCCGGGGCGCGCCAACTGGATTTTCTCGGTCTGCCAGGCCGAAGAGGCGGTGATGCCGGCGACCGCGATGGCGACGCCAAGATGCGCGACGGTCATGCCCAGGGCGGCGCGCGGTATGCGCCAGGCGCGCTGCAGGCTGTCGGCGGGCCTCGCCCGGAACAAAGCGATGCGCTCGCCGAGCTCGGTGAGCGTGCCGCCGGCCAGCCAGGCCGAAAGACCGATGCCGAGGAGGGCGAGGGCCGGGCGCCCGTGGTACCAATAGAGCGTGGCGAGGACGGCGGCGGCGGCGAACGCCCCCGCGCCCTTGAGCCGGCCGAGCGCGCCGGCAAGGTCGCCGCGCTTCCAGTGGAGCAGCGGACCGACGCCCATGGCCGCGATCAGGGGTACCATCAGCGGCACGAAGGTGGCATTGAAGTAGGGCGGCCCGACCGACACCTTGCCGCTGCCCATCGCCTCGAGGACCAGCGGGTAGAAGGTGCCGAGGAACACGGTGGTGAGCGCAGTGGTCAGCAGCAGGTTATTGAGCATGAGGGCGCCCTCGCGGCTGATCGGCGCGAACAGGCCGCCCGGCATGAGCGCCGGCGCGCGGATCGCATAGAGGACGAGCGCGCCGCCGATTGCCACCACCAGGATCGCCAGGATGAACACGCCGCGCGCCGGGTCGACCGCGAAGGCATGGACCGAGGTCAGCACGCCCGAGCGGACGAGGAAGGTGCCGATGAGCGACATCGCGAAGGCGAGGATGGCGAGCAGGATGGTCCACGCCTTTAAGGCATCGCGCTTCTCGGCGACGATCGCCGAGTGCAGGAGCGCCGTGCCGACCAGCCACGGCATGAACGAAGAGTTCTCGACGGGGTCCCAGAACCACCAGCCGCCCCAGCCGAGCTCGTAATAGGCCCACCAGCTGCCCAGGGCGATGCCGAGCGTCAGCGCCGACCACGACGCGAGCGTCCACGGCCGCACCCAGCGCGCCCAGGCGGCATCGACGCGGCCCTCCAGCAGAGCGGCGACCGCGAACGAAAAGGTCGTCGAGAGGCCGACATAACCCAGGTAAAGGAACGGCGGATGGAAAGCGAGACCGGGGTCCTGGAGCAGCGGGTTCAAATCGTTGCCGTCCGGGGGCGGCGGGTCCACGCGCCAGAACGGGTTGGAGGTGAAGAGGATGAAGGCGAGGAAGGCGACGCCGAGCATCGCCTGGACGGCGAGCACCCGGGCCTTGAGCGGCAGCGGCAGGTTGGCGCCGAAGACCGCGATCAGGGCGCCGAACAGCGCCAGGATCAGCACCCACAGCACCATCGAGCCTTCGTGGTTGCCCCACGCCCCGCTCACCTTGTAGAGAAGCGGCTTGGCGGAGTGCGAGTTGGCGACCACGTTCTGGACCGTGAAGTCGGAGACGATATAGGCGTAAATGAGGCAGGCGAAGGCGAGCGCGATGAATCCGAACTGGGCCAAAGCCGCCGACCGCCCGATCTCCATGAGCCGCGCCTCGCCGCGGTTGGCGCCGACCAGCGGCACGGAGGCCTGGACAAGCGCCACCCCGAGCGCGAGGACGAGCGCGTAATGGCCGATCTCGGGGATCATTTGCCGGCCGCCTTGTTGCCCGCTTGCCAGCGCCCCGCGCGCTTCAAGGCCTCGGCGACTTCGGGCGGCATGTAGGTCTCGTCGTGCTTGGCGAGCACCTCGCTCGCCCGGAACACGCCGTCCTCGCCCAGCCGGCCCAGCGCCACCACCCCTTGGCCCTCGCGAAACAGGTCGGGCAGGATGCCGCCAAAGATCACCGGCACCGCATGGGCGAGGTCGCTCACCCGGAAGCGGACTTCGATACGGTTCGTGCCGGCGACCGAGCCACGGCTGACCGAGCCCTCCTCGACGAGCCCGCCAATGCGGAAGGGCCGGTTGAGCGGCTGCGGTTTTCCGACGATGTCCGAGGGGCTGTAGAAAAAGACCAGGTTATCCTGGAACGCCGTCAGGACCAACGCCGTCGCCGTGCCGACGCCGAGCAGGAACAGCCCGAGCAAGTAGAGCCGCCGTCGCTGGCGGGTCATGTCGCCCCACCGCGGCGCGACGGCCGCTGGTCCGGCCGCGCGCTGCCCGGCGCCTCGGAAGCCGCCAATTCGGCCTCGCGGGCCCGCAACGACCGCCAGCTGGCGATCGCCAGGGCCGCCAGGACGAGCGCCGAGATCGCGTAGCTCGGCCACACGAACAGGGCGTAGCCGCCCATGTCGAGGAATTTGGCGACAGCGACCATCACGCGCGACCTCGGGCCACGGCCTCCGCCGCGGTGCCGGCGGCGATGCCGAGCGCACGCAGGCGCCGAGCGAGCAGCTCGGCGCGCATGCGCAGGAGGAGGACGGCCACGAAATAGAACGTGAACCCCACCGCCATCAATACGAGGGGTAAGAGCATCGCGGCATCGATCGCCGGAAGCCCAAGCCGGGTGATCGAGGCCGGCTGGTGGAGGGTGTTCCACCAGTCGACCGAGAACTTGATGATCGGCAGGTTGAACGCGCCCACGAGCGCGAGGATGGCGGCGGCCCGGCTGCCGCGCGTCGGGTCGTCGAAGGCGTTGGCGAGCGAGATGTGGCCGAGATAAAGGAAGAACAGGATCAGGACCGAGGTGAGGCGCGCGTCCCACACCCAGAACGTGCCCCACATCGGCTGACCCCACAGCGAGCCGGTGACCAGGCACACCGCGGTGAAGCTGGCGCCGATCGGCGCCATCGCCTTGGCGGCGACGTCGGCGAGCGGGTGCTTCCACACCAGCGCCACGGCGCTTGCCGCCGCCAGGTTGGCGTAGACGAACAGCGCCATCCACGCCGCGGGCACATGGACGTACATGATGCGGACGGCCTCGCCCTGCTGGTAGTCGGGGGGCGAGGCGAACAGCGCGAGGTAGAGGCCGGCGCTCAGACAGGCCGCCGCCAGCCCCGCGCTCCACGGCAGGACAGCGGCGGCCAGGCGCTGGAAACGGGCAGGGTTGGCGTAAGCATGCATGGGCTTGGCGAGCGCTTATAGCATGCGCACAATGTGTAGGGGCCGGTCTCAGACCGGCCCGCGGGCGGGTGTTAAGACCCGCCCCGACGAAAGGCCCTTACGTTGCTACTGTAAACCCAGCCCACAATACACCCCATGGCGGAGCGCGGCCGCGGTCGCCACGGGGGCGAGCGGCAGGCCGAGCGCCAACAGTCCGCCCAGAGCCAAGAGATGGGGCCGGGCCGCAAGCCCGGTTATCGCCGCCTCGACCGCGGCGACACCGAAAACCAGGACCGGGATGTAGAGCGGCAACACCAACAGAGGCAGAAGCACGCCGCCGCGCCTTGCCCCCAGCGTGAGCCCCGCGCCGACGGCGCCGATCAGGCTCAAGGTCGGCGTGCCGAGCAAGAGCGACAGCCACAGCATCAGGTACCCGTCGCCGGGCAGGTTGAGCAGCAGGCCCATCGGCAGCGAGGCGGCGATCAGCGGCAGGCCGGTGGTCATCCAATGCGCGAGGCATTTGCCGAGCACCAGGAGTTCGAGCGGCGCCGGCGCGAGCACGATCAGCTCGAGGCTGCCGTCCTCGGCCTCTTGCTGGAACAGCCGGTCCAAGGACAGCAGGCAGGCGAGTAGCGCCGTGACCCACACAATGCCGGTCGATATGCGGGCCAGCATCTCGGGTTCGGGGCCGACGCCCAAGGGCAAGATGACGCCACAGAGGACGAAGAACAGCACCGCGGTCAGGCTGTCGCCGGGCGCCCGCCAGGCAAGCCGCAGATCGCGCCCGACGATGGCGAGAAAGGCGGTCATGCGACGGCGGGAATTCGGGCGAGATCGAGGATCGCGCCGGCACCGAATTCGGAGGCGTGATGGGTGGCGACCACCGCGCTGCCGCCAGCGGCAAGGTGGTGCTGGAGCGCGGCCTTCATCCGCTCGACCGCCCAGGCGTCAAGCGCGGCCGTCGGCTCGTCGAGCAGCCACAAGGGCGCCTCGACCGCGAGCAGCCGAGCCAGCGCCGCGCGCCGTTGCTGGCCTTGGGAGAGAACCCGGCACGGCAGGGCGGCAAGCCCGGCCAGACCGACGGCCTCGAGCGCCGCCTCGATGGCCGCCGGGCGCGGGCGCCGGCCGCGCAGGCTGACGTGGAAGGCGAGGTTCTCGGCGACGCTCAAGGCGGCTTTGAGCCCATCGAGATGGCCCACGTAATGGAGTCGCGCGCGATGGGCCTCGGGGTCCAGGGCCTCGCCGCCCCAGGTAAGCGCACCGGCCTCCGGCCGGGCGAGGCCGGCCATCAGGCGCAGGAGGCTCGACTTGCCGCTGCCGTTAGGGCCGACCACGGCTAGCGCCTGGCCGGCCTCGAGCTTGAAATCGAGACCCTGGAACACCAGCCGCTCACTGCGCCGGCAAGCGAGCGCCCGGCCTGCGAACGCGACCGCCGGCGTCTCAACCACGGAACGGAAAAACGGGCGGGCCGGCGGACCCCAAAGGCTGTGCAGTCCGCCGACCCGCCATCGCGCGAGGTGCCGTCGGGAAGGGAGTCCAAGGCGCCCCGACGGGGGAGGGATCGAAGGCGGCCGGCCGGCGCGATGCCGCCTGCCGCCCCGCTGTCGATAAACCCGGCTTTTGTGTCGTCATTTTCGCCAAATCGTGGCAAGACCGTGAAATCTGGACCAGCCGCCAGCGATCGGGCGAAGGGTCAGTCGTACTTCCTTACGTCGTCGATCACCTTGCCGTCATTGGGCAGGCTGCCCGCGGGCGCGAACGCCACCTCGCCGCGCAGCTTGGTGACGGCCTGGATCGACTCGAGGATCGCCTGGGCGAGCCCCTCCGGGGCGGGCCCATCGATTTCGAGCTTGAGCGTCATGGTGTCGTTGGCTCCCTCGCGGCCGACGATGAGGCGGCCCTTCTTCGCCTGCGGGTGCCGGCTGAGGATTTCGGCGACCTGGCTCGGGTGGACGAACATGCCGCGCACCTTGGTCGTCTGGTCGGCGCGCCCCAGCCAGCCCTTGAGGCGAATGTTGGTGCGGCCGCAGGCGCTGTAGCCCGGCAGGATCGCCGACAGGTCGCCGGTGGCGAAGCGGATCAGCGGATAATCGGGGTTGAGCGCGGTCACCACCACCTCGCCGACCTCGCCCTCCGGGACGGGGTCGCCGGTGCCCGGCCGGACGATCTCGACGACGATCCATTCGTCGAGGATCAGCCCTTCGCCGGGAACGGATTCGTAAGCGATGAGGCCGAGATCGGCGCTGGCGTAGCACTGGCGGATGTCGATGCCGCGGTCCTTGATTTCGGCGCGCAGGCTGCCCGGCAGCGCCTCGCCCGAGACCAGCGCCAGCGCGAGGCTCGAGAGGTCGGCCCCCAGCTCGCGGCCCTTGTCGAGAATGATCTTCAGGAACGACGGCGTGCCGACATAGCCGCGCGGCCGGATGTCGGAGATGGCGCGCACCTGGAGCTCGGTATTGCCCACCCCGCCCGGCACCACCGGACAGCCAAGCGCATGGGCGCCGGTCTCCAGCATCGCGCCGGCCGGCGTCATGTGGTAGGCGAAGCAGCTGTGGATCACGTCGCCGCGCCGAAAGCCGGCGGCGAACAGCGCGCGCGCCGTCCGCCAGTAGTCGCTCCGCGAGGCCTCGGGATCGTAGATCGGCCCGGGCGACAGGAAGATGCGGAGGAGATGGCCGGTCGGAACCGCGGTCAAGCCCCCGAACGGCCCACGCCCGGGGTAGGCCTTTTTCTGGCGCTCCATAAGTTCCGACTTGCGGATCACCGGCAGGCGCGCCAACGCCGAGCGCTCGCGGACCGCGCCGGGATCGACGCCGGCCAAGGTTTCGGCGAACGCCGGTGCGTTGGCCTTGGCGTTGGCGACCTGCTCCACCAGCGCCTCGAACAACGCCGCTTCGCGCCGGGCCGGATCGCGGGTCTCGAGTTCGTCGAAATAGTCGTTGGTCACGCCAGCCAGCGCTTGCGGCGCTTGTAATGCTTGACGTCGCGGTAGTTCTTGCGGCCGGCGGCCGACAGCCCGAGGTAGAACTCCTTCACGTCCTCGTTCTGGCGCAGCTCGGCGGCGGTGCCGTCGAGCACCACCCGGCCGTTCTCGAGGATGTAGCCGTAATGGCCGAAGCGCAACGCCATGTTGGTGTTCTGCTCGGCCAACAGGAAGCTCACCTTCTCGTGGACGTTGAGCTTGACGACGATCTCGAAAATCTCCTCGACGAGCTGCGGGGCCAAGCCCATCGAGGGCTCGTCGAGGAGGATCATCTTCGGCCGGCTCATCAGCGCGCGCCCGATCACGATCATCTGCTGCTCGCCGCCCGAGGTGTAGCCCGCCATCGCCTTGCGGCGCTCCTTGAGGCGGGGGAAATAGCCGTAGACGAGGTCGAGATCCCAGGCGATCGCCTTGGCGCCGTCGCGCCGCGTGAAGGCGCCGGTCAACAGGTTCTCCTCGACCGTCAGGTGGCCGAAGCAATGGCGCCCCTCCATGACCTGGATCACGCCCCGGCGGACCAGCTCGGTGGGGGAAAGCGCATCGACGCGCTGGCCCAGATATTCGATCGATCCCTTGGTCACGTCGCCGCGCTCGGCGCGCAGCAGGTTCGAGATCGCCTTCAAGGTCGTGGTCTTGCCGGCGCCGTTGGCGCCCAGCAGCGCCACGATGCCGCCCGCCGGCACCTCGAGGCTCACCCCCTTCAAGACCAGGATGACGTGATCGTAGATCACCTCGATGTTCTTGACCTCGAGCAGCGGCCGGTTGGCGAGCTGTGGAGCGAGGGCGGGAGCGGTCATGGCCTATATCTTGCGCGGCGGTAATGCAGGGGCGGCTCCCATGACCCGCCCGGGCGGGTTTGAAACCCGCCCCTACGAAAGGCCAGCGCCGTTATCTTCGCAGGGGCGGGTCCGTGACCGGCGGGGCATCGCCCTGCCCGTTCCAACCCGCCCCTACGTCAGGCTGTCGAAGGTTCTCGTTGTCGATCAACTCTCCTTCGCGCAATCGCGCGGGGTGATGCCCTTCTCCTTGGCATAGGCCGCCGCCGATTCCTCGATCATCGGCCGGACGATGCTCTGGTCGGTGGTGATCCAGTCGGTGATCATCGCCCACTTGGTGCCGTCCCACTGCTGGAACTTCAGCGGCGCCTGGCCCTCGTGATCGAGGCACGAGGTCTTGAACGGCGGCAGCAGGCCGTCGGCGCCGAGCGCCTTGACGCGCTCGGGGCTGAAGTTGAGGTTCTCGAACCCCCAGCGGATCTGCTCGCCGGTCAACGGCTTCTTGCCGTACCTGCCCTGGGCGACGATGATGGCCTCGAGGTTGACCAGGCCGTGGATGACGCCCCGGTTCCACATCACGGTGCCGATGTCCTTGGGATCGCCGGTGCCTTTGCCCTTGGCGTAGACGTGCTTGAGGATTTCCTGGATGACCGGGAAGTCCTTGCCGGGGGCGTGCATGGCGACGCTGATATAGCCCTTGGCGGCGTCGCCGGCCGGCACCGTGTCCTGTTCCGAGCCGCTCCAGTAGACGCCGATCATCTTTTCGCGCGGGAAGCCCACCGCGGCCCCCTCCTTGATCGACACCTGGTTCATCACCCCCCAGCCGCGGACGATCACCCAATCGGGACGGGACTGGCGGACCAGCAACCAGGTGGCCTTCTGGTCGATCCCGGGGTGGGCGACGGAGTAATGCTTGACCTCGAAGCCGTACATCTCCGCCTGCTTGTTGAGGACCGGAATGGTCTCCTTGCCGTAGGCGCTGTCGTGATGGACGTTGGCGATCTTCTTGCCCTTGAGCTTGTCCATCCCGCCTTCCTTCATGCCGATGAACTTGATCTTGGCGGTGCTCTGGCTCCAGTAGTTCTGGATCAGCGGGAAGGCGTAGGGCCAGACCCGGCCGTCGGTCGCATCGGTGCGGCCGTAGCCGAGGGTGATGATCGGGATCTTGTCCTTGTGCGCCCGCTCGAGCACGGCGTAAGCAAGCCCGGTACCCAGCGTATTGAAGAACGAGGCCCCGGTCGGGCCCTTGCCCTTGAGGCGCTCGTAGCACTCGACCATGCGGTCGGGCTGGTAGGCGGTCTCGCACTCCTCCCAGACCAGCTTGACGCCGCCGACGCCGCTGTCGCGCTCGTTGAGCAGCGCCATATAGTCCATGAAGCCCTGCATCACCGGCGCGCCGGTGTTGGCATAGGGTCCGGTGCGGTAGATGGTGATGGGAATGAACTGCTCATTGGCTTGGGCGAGCGCCGGTGTGGGCGCTGCCAGCGCCGCCAGCACCGCGGCGCCAAGGATGGTGGTCGCTACTGTCTTGAAACGCATCGATAGCCTCCCTTTTTCGACAGGCCGATTCCCAGGAAACAGCCGACCGGCCTGGACTGGGTCCAAGCCTACAACATCCGGACCCTGCGCCAAAGCGGATTTTGCGGCCGGGCGGGTCGCCGTTCCCGTTTTGTAGGGGCGGGTTTGAAACCCGCCCCCGTGCGAAACGGGCGGGTCACAGACCCGCCCCTACAATAGGCCACCGCGCCCGCCTCAGTGCGGGAAGGGCCACAGGCGCAGCTTTTCCTTGCCGATCTGCCATAGGCGGGCGAGCCCGTGCGGCTCGACGATCAAGAAGAAGATGATCAGCCCGCCGAAGATGATGAGCTCGAGGTTGGTGAGCACGTCGGCCTGCAGCGCGCCGCCGAACAGTTGCGCGGCGTTGTTGAGGGCGATCGGCAAGAGGACGATGAAGGCGGCGCCGAAGAACGAGCCGAGGATGCTGCCGAGCCCGCCGATGATGATCATGAACAGCATCTGGAATGAGCGGTCGATGCCGAAGGCCTGGGGTTCGACCGTGCCCAGGTAGACGAAGGCCCACAAGGCGCCGGCGACCCCGCAATAGAAAGAGCTGACCGCAAAAGCGAGCATTTTGGTCTTGAGCATCGGGACGCCGATGATCTCGGCCGCCACGTCCATGTCGCGCACCGCCATCCACGCGCGCCCGACCGCGCTGCGCACCATGTTCTTGGCGGCGAGCGTCATCACCACGACGATGACCAGGATCAAGAAGTAGCGGGCCTCGGCGCTGCGGAACGTATAGCCGAGCATGACCATCGGCGGCGAGCTGATGACGCCCGAGGGCGAGTAATTGGTGAACCAGCCGACGCGGTTGAACAGCCATTCGAGGAAGAACTGCGCGGCCAGCGTGGTGACCGCGAGATAGAAGCCCTTGATGCGCAGCGAGGGCAGCCCGAACACCATGCCGACCAGCGCCGCGATCACGCCGCCGATGACAAAATCGAACACGAACGGAATTTCCGGAATGCGGATGGCGAGGTTGTAGGCGGTGAACGCGCCCACGGCCATGAACCCGCCGGTCCCCAGTGACAGCTGGCCCGCATAGCCGGTGAGGATGTTGAGGCCGAGCGCGGCCAGCGAAAAGATGAGGAACGGGATCAGGATCGAGGCCAGCCAATACTCGCTGGCGAAGGCCGGAAGGAGAAAAGCGAAGACGACGAGCGCCACGACCACAACGCGATCCTGGGCGATCGGCAGCAGCGCCTCGTCGGCGCCATAGCTGGTCTTGAACTGCCCCGCCTCGCGGTAGATCATGGCTCAAACCCGCTCGATGATCTTCTCGCCGAACAGGCCCTGCGGGCGCACGAGCAGGAACGCCGTCGCCAGCACGTAGGGGAACCAGTTTTCGATGGCCCCGCCGAGATAGGGCCCGATGAACACCTCGGCGAGCTTTTCCGTCGAGCCGATGATGAGCCCGCCGACGATGGCGCCCGGGATCGACGTGAAGCCGCCGAGGATCAGCACGGGGAGCGCCTTCAGCGCCACCAGCGACAGGCTGAACTGGACGCCGAGCTTCGATCCCCAAATGAGGCCGGCGAACAGGGCGACGACGCCCGCCGCCGCCCAGACGATGAACCAGATCTGCTCCAAGGGGATGCCGACCGACAGCGCCGCCTGGTGATCGTCGGCGACCCCGCGCAGGGCGCGGCCGATGCGCGTGCGGTTGAAGAACACCGCTAGGCCGGCGACCAGGAGGCCGGCCGTGGCCGCGGCGAACAGATCGAACTGGCTCAGCAGGATGCCGCCGACTTCGACCGGCAGTTCGGAGATGCCGAGCCGCAAGCGGTGCACCTGGCTGCCCCACACCCCCTGGGCGAGGCCCTCGATCAGGAAGGTGAGCCCGATGGTGGCCATGAACAGGATGATCGGCGGCTGGTTGACCAGCGGCAGCAGCACCAGCCGTTCGACGCCGTAGGCGAGCGCCAGCATGACACCGAGCGTGATGACCAGCGCGAGCCAGAAGATGGCATCGCCGGGCTCGTTGCTGCCCAGAATCTCGAGCAGGCGCACGAAGGTGAGCGCCGCCAGCAGCACCATCGCCCCTTGCGCGAAATTGAACACGCCGGAGGCCTTGAAGATCAGCACGAAGCCGAGGGCGACCAGCGAGTACAGGACGCCCGACAACAGCCCGCCGATCGTCACCTCGAGGACGAACAGGGGGTCCATCAGTGGGCCACTCCCAGATAGGCGTCGATCACCCGCTGGTCGTTGCGCACCTCGTCGGGCATGCCGTCGGCGATCTTGCGGCCGTAATCGAGCACCACGTCGCGCTGCGAGATGTCCATGACCACGCCCATGTCATGCTCGATCAGCACGATACTGGTGCCGAATTCCTCGTTGACGTCGAGGATGAAGCGGCACATGTCCTCCTTCTCCTCGACGTTCATGCCGGCCATCGGCTCGTCGAGCAGCAAGAGATCCGGCTCGGCGGCGAGCGCGCGCCCCAGTTCGACCCGCTTCTGCATCCCATAGGGAAGCCGCCCGACCGGAGTCTTGCGGATCGCCTGGATCTCGAGGAAGTCGATGATCCGCTCGACATGCGCGCGGTGCTCGATCTCTTCCTTCTGCGCCGGGCCCCAATAGATCGCCTGCGCGAGGAAGCCCCGTTTCATCTTGAGCAGGCGGCCGGTCATGATGTTGTCAAGCGTCGACATGCCCTTGAACAACGCGATGTTCTGAAAGGTGCGCGCGATCCCCTGGGCCGCCGCCTCGTGCGGGCGCATCTGCTGGCGGACCACCCCCTTGTAGGTGATCGTCCCTTCTTGCGGGTGGTAGAAGCCGTTGATGCAGTTGAGCATCGACGATTTGCCGGCGCCGTTGGGGCCGATGATGGCGCGCAGCTCGTGGGCGCGGATGTCGAACGAGACGTGCGAGAGCGCCTTCACGCCGCCGAACGACAGGCTGATGTTGTCGACCCTGAGCACGATGTCTTCGGCGGCGCCCTCGCGCGGCGACATGGGGCGAGGCCTCAGCCGGCCTTGCGCAAGGGCTCGGGTGGATGCGTCAAGGCCGCGTTGCGGATCGCGAGGTCGGCCTTGAGCGTTCCCTTGCGCCCGTCCTCGAACGTGACCTGGGCTTCGATATGGACCCGCTCGGCGGCGCCGTAGAGGCCCTCGACCAAGGGCGCGTAGCGGTCGCCAATGAAACCCCGGCGCACCTTGCGCGTGCGCGTGAGCTCGCCGTCGTCGGCGTCGAGCTCCTTGTGCAGGATCAGGAACCGCCGGATCTGCGAGCCGGCGAGCTTGGCGTCGGCGGCGAGGTCGCGGTTGACCTTTTCGACGCAGCCCTGGACGAGGTCGTAGATCTCGGGCCTGGCGGCGAGGTCCTGGTAGCTCGCATAGGCGAGGCCGTGGCGCTCGGCCCAGTTGCCCGTCGCCTCGAGATCGATGCTGATGAACGCCGCGACGTAGTCGCGGCGGTCGCCGAAGGCCACCGCCTCCCTGATGTAAGGGAAGAACTTGAGCTTGTTCTCGAGGTATTTGGGCGCAAACAGCGTCCCGTCGGCGAGCCGGCCCACGTCCTTGGCTCGGTCGATGATCTTGAGGTGCCCGTCCGGATCGAAGAAGCCGGCATCGCCGGTGCGCACCCAGCCGTCCGCGGTCTTGGCCTCGGCCGTCGCCTGGTCGTTCTTGTAGTAGGACAGGAACACGCCCGGACTCTTGACCATGACCTCGCCCGATTCGGCGATTCTGATCTCGACTCCGGGGGCGGGCGTGCCGACGGTGTCGGCCTTGATCTGGCCGTCGGGCTGCATGCAGATGAACACGGAGGTCTCGGTCATGCCGTAAAGCTGCTTCAGGTTGAGGCCCAGCGAGCGGTAGAAGTCGAAGATGTCCGGGCCGATCGCCTCGCCGGCGGTGTAGCCGAGACGCATGCGGCTCAACCCCAACATGTTCTTGAGCGGCCCGTAGACCAGGATCTCGCCCGCCCACAGAAGCAGGCGATCGGCGAGTCCCACCCGCTTGCCGTCGAGCCGGGGAATGCCGGCGCGACGACCCACATCCATGAAGTAATGGAACATCTTGCGCTTCCACCAGGCGGCATCCTCGATGCGGATCGAGACCGTGGTGAGGATATTCTCGAAGATGCGCGGCGGGGCGAAGAAATAGGTCGGGCCGATCTCGCGCAGATCGTTGAGCACGGTGGCGCCGCTCTCCGGGCACGAGACGCAGAACCCGGCGACATAAGCCTCGGCGTAGGAGTAGATGTGGTCGCCCACCCAGGCCATCGGCAGGTAGGCCAGGACCTCCTCGTTTTCGCCCACGCGGTCGAAGGCGACGGCGTTGCGGGCGGTGGTCATGACGTTGTCGTAGGTCAGCATCACGCCCTTGGGCTGGCCGGTCGTGCCCGAGGTGTAGAGCATGATCGACACATCGGCGCCGCGGCCCTTGAACACCTCGCCCAGGAAGAAATCGGGGTTGGCCTGGTCGCGCCGGCCGCCCATCTCCTCGAGCGCGTCGAGGCTCATCAGGCCTGGATCGCGATAATTCCTCAAGCCCCGCGGGTCCTTGTAGACGATGGCCCCGAGCCGGGGATTTTTCCGCCGAATGGCCAGCAGCTTGTCGACCTGCTCCTGGTCCTCGGCGATGGCCATCTTGGCCTCGGCATGGTCGATGACGAAGGCCATTTCGTCGGCGACCGCGTCCTGGTAGACCGGCACCGGGACGGCGCCCAGCGCCTGCGCCGCCCCGATCGCCCAGTAGAGTTGCGGCCGGTTGTCGCCGACGATGGCGAGCTTGTCGCCACGCTTCAAGCCCAGTTCGGCGAGCCCGCAAGCGATGCGGCGGACCTCGGAGGCCACCTCGGACCAAGTCGAAGTTTGCCAGATGCCGTAGTCCTTCTCGCGAATCGCCGGCCGCTCGGCGCGGCTCTTGGCGTTGGCGATCAGAAGCTTGGGAAAGGTATCGGCGGCCTCGAGACCGGCGCGCCCCGCGACCGGGCCCATGGCACCCGCGTCAGCCATCGCGACCCGCCCGCCCTGGGGCCGTCATCCTTGTGCCCATCCGGACCCTCCGCCACAGCTCCACACCCAGTTCGCACCCGTTCGCTGGGCCGGCGCCCGCGTCTTGGGCTCGGCCTCGCGTGCTGGCCCTACCTAGCCCGAACTGCAAAACCAGGTCAAGAACAGGTCAAGAAGCGGCGCGCCTGCATTGGTCTGCGCCGGTCAAGGCCGCGGGCTCAGTTCCCCGACCGGCCGGCGGGCGGGTGTTCGGCGGGCGGCTTGGCGGCCGGGTTGAGACGCCGGATGATGATGTCGCCGCGCTCGTTGATCTCCGGCAGGTCATAGAGCGGCAGGCCCTTGATCGCCAGGTTGAGCGCGCGGACCATCTTTTCGATCGCCTCGCGGGCCAACGCCTCGGCCTCGGCGAGGTCGGAGCGCGGGGACGGTTGGCTCTGGGCGATGGCGAGGGGCATCGGACCGAGCCCGGCAAGACCGGCGGCGAGGCTCGTCACGATGACCATGTTCGACGCCGGCTTTGCCATGGCGAAACTCCTTCCTGTCTCACTTGTCCTGCGGGGCATGCTGCGCCCCGACAACGGCGGCGGCAAGCGGATTATTCTCCCATGTTTCACACGGCGGTGAACCGCCTCACCCAAAGGTGATTGGCGCCGTCCCGGCCGGCGTTCCTAGAATAGGCCCACCATGTCCACGCGACGCCAAATCCTGGGTCTCGGCGTCGGCGCGCTGGCCGGCTGGGCGGTGCGCCCGGCCGCCGCCCAGCGCGCCGAGCCCGCCCCTCGAGCGACGGTCGGCTCGCCGGTGGTGGTCGAGTTGTTCACCAGCCAGGGCTGCAATTCCTGCCCGCCGGCCGATGCCTTCTTGGGCGAGCTCGCCGCGCGCCCCGGCATCCTCGCCATCGGCCTCCACGTCGACTACTGGGATTACATCGGCTGGAAGGACCCCTACGCCCAGCCCGCCCATACCGAACGCCAGCGCCAGTATGCCCGTGCGCTCGCCCAGCGTTATGTCTATACGCCGCAGATGGTGATCGACGGCCGCTTCCAGGACGTGGGCTCGGAGCGGGCGGCGATCGAACGGTTGATCGCGCGCGCGGCGCGCGATCAGGCCGCTACGAGCGCCGAGCGGCCGCGGATCGATCTCCGCCTCGAGGGGGCGGCGTCGGAGGTGCGGGTCGAAGGCGGCACGTTCCGCGGCCAGGCCAGCGTGTGGATCGCCGCCTACGATCGCGCGCACCTGACCGCGGTCACGCGCGGGGAGAACCGCGGCCGCCGCCTCGCCAACTACAACGTCGTGCGCGTCTGGCGCCGGCTCGGCGCCTTCGCGGGATCGCCGGTCGCCTTGGCCCTCGACCTCGCCACCATCCCCGCGTCTTGCGACCGCGTGGCGATCCTCGTGCAGGCCGATGGCAGCGGGCCGATTCTCGCCGCGATCGATTTCGCCCTGCCGAAGGGCTGAGGCCTTCGGACGGTCCCCCGCGAAAGCGAGCCCGCCGGCAGCCTCGCCGGCGGGCTAGACCGTTCAGCTCTTGGGCGCCTTGGCGAACTGTTCGTTGGCGAAGTCCCAGTTGAGCAGCTTGTCGATCACCGCCGCCGTGTAGTCGGCGCGCCGGTTTTGGTAGTCGAGGTAATAGGCGTGCTCCCACACGTCGATGACCAATAGGCACGCGGCGCCCCGGACCAGCGGCGTGTCGGCGTTGCCGGTACGGGTGATGGCGAGCTTGCCCTTGTCGGCGATCAACCACGCCCAGCCGCTGCCAAACTGGCCGTTGGCGGCGGCGGCGAAGTCGGCCTTGAACTTGTCGTAGCCGCCGAGGTCTTGGTCGATCTTGTCCTTGAGCGCGCCGGTGGCTGGCCCGCCGCCGCCGGGCTTCAAGCTGTTCCAGTAAAGGGAGTGATTCCAGACCATCGCCGCGTTATTGAAATGCGCGACGCGGTTGGGATTGACGGCGCTGGCCTTGATCAATTCCTCGAGCGACAGATCGCCCACGGGGTCGCCCTGGACCATGCGGTTGATGTTATCGACATAGCCCTTGTGGTGGCGCCCGTAATGGAAGCCCATGGTCTGGGCCGAGATGACCGGCGCCAGCGCCGTGTCCGAATACGGCAGCGGCGGCAGCGCGTAGGGCGCGCGGGCTTGCGCGATCGCCGGCGCCGGAAACGTACTCGCGGCCGTGACGATGGTTGCGGTCGTGGCGGTGACGAACTCCCGGCGTGACAGCCGGGCGGTCTTGCCCTCGATCTTGGTCATGGCGGTTGCCCTCCCTGGTGGCGGTTGATTCAAGAACGCAAGGTTCGCGGCCCGGCCCGGAATCGCCCGCAGCATACCGGAAGCCGCGGCCCGACACTAGAGCGCGGTCCGCACGTCCCAGAGTTCGGGGAACAGGCGCAGGTCGACCACCTTGCGCAGGTATGCGGCCCCGGCCGTGCCGCCGGTGCCGCGCTTCAAACCGATGATGCGCTCGACCGTGGTCGCGTGGCGGAAGCGCCATTGCCGCAAGTAATCCTCGAGATCGACGAATTCCTCGGCGAGCTCGTAGAGATCCCAGTAGCGGTCGGTCGCCCGATAGATGGCGGTCCAGGCCGCCTCGACCGAGGGCTGGGCCGCGTAGGGAATGCTCCAGTCGCGCTCGAGCGCGGCGGGCGCGATGGCGAAGCCGCGCCGGGCAAGGAGCCGGATCGCCTCGTCGTAGAGCGAGGGCGCGCGCAAGGCCGCCTCGAGGGTGGCGTGGATGTCCTTGCGATGGCGGTGGAGGTCGAGCATGGCGGGGTTCTTGTTGCCGAGGCTGAACTCGAGCAGCCGGTATTGGTGCGACTGGAAGCCCGAGGCGTGGCCCAGCCGGTCCCGGAAGTCGAGATATTCGCTGGGGGTGAGCGTCGACAGCACGTCCCAGGCCTGGATGAGCTGGGCCATGATCCGGCTCACCCGCGCCAACATCTTGAAGGCCGGCCGCAGGTCGTCGTGGCGCACCCGGTCGATCGCCGCCCCGAGCTCGTGCAGCATCAGCTTCAACCACAGCTCGCTCGTCTGGTGCTGGATGATGAACAGCATTTCGTTGTGGTTGTCGGAGAGGGGATACTGGGCGGCGAGCAATCGGTCGAGGCCGAGATAGTCGGCGTAGCTCATCTCGTGCGCGAAATCGGTGTGCGCGCCCGCCTCCGGCCGGGCCGAACCGGCTTGGTCCGTCATCGCCCGCCTCCCTTGGCTCTCACGTCGCCGCCCTCGCGAGGGCGAAACTCCGCCCGCTCCCAGGCGCGGCTCTCGAGGATGTCGCGGAGCACCGCGACGGCGTCCCACACGTCGACGTGGCGCACATAAAGCGGCGCGAAGCCGAAGCGCAGGATATCGGGGGCGCGGAAATCGCCGATCACCCGGCGCGCGATCAGCGCCTTCATGACCGCACAGCCCTCGTCGTGACGCAACGAGACCTGGCTGCCGCGCCGCGCGGCTTCCCGCGGCGAGACGAGGGTGAGAGCGAACCCCGCGCAAAGCTGGCGGACGAGCCGGATGAACAGATCGGTGAGCACCATGGACTTGGCCCGCAGCGCCCCGGGCTCGACGCCGAGAGCCACATCGACCCCGACCTCGAGCGCCGCCAGGGACAGGATCGGCGGCGTGCCGCACAGCAGGCGACCGATGCCTTCGGCGGCCCGGTAGCGCGGTTCGAAGGCGAAGGGGGCGGCGTGGCCGAGCCAGCCCGCCAGCGGCTGATCGAGCCCCGCCTGGTGGCGGCGGGCCACATACACGAAGGACGGCGCGCCCGGCCCGCCGTTCAGATACTTGTAGCCGCAGCCGACCGCGAAATCGGCCCCGGCGGCATTGAGATCGACGGGCACCGCGCCGGCGCTGTGCGCGAGGTCCCAGAGCATGAACGCGCCCTGCGCGCGCGCCGCCCGCGTCAGCCGCTCCACATCGAACATGGCCCCGGTCTTGTAGTTGACGTGGGTCAGCATGACGACCGCGGTCCGGGCGTCGATGGCACCCTCGATTTCATCGCCCTCGAGGAGGCGCAATTCGTGGCCTTTGCCGAGCAGGTCGATCAGGCCTTGGGCGATGTAGAGGTCGGTCGGGAAATTGTCGCGCTCGGAGAGCACGACCCGCCGCTCAGGGACAAGGCGCAGCGCCGCGGCGAGTACCTTGAACAGGTTGACCGAGGTCGAGTCGGCGACCACGACCTCGCCCGCCTCGGCGCCGATCAGGCGGGCGATCTTGTCGCCCACCCGGGCCGGCATGTCGATCCAGCCGTGCCCGCCGGACGACGCCGGGTTCCAGCTGCCGATGAGGTCGCGGCCCCACTCGCCCGCGACCACCTCCGCGAGCCGCGAGGCGGCGGCGCGCGGCAGCGCGCCCAGCGAATTGCCGTCGAGATAGACGGTTCCCGGCGGCAGCTCGAACGCCGCGCGGGCGGCGGCGAGCGGATCCTTGGCGTCGAGCGCCTCGAGATCGGCGCGCGCCAGCGTCATCGCGGAAGCTCGCGCAGGACGGCGCGCACCGGTGCCGCGTCGAGGTCGGCGAGCTTGAGCGGCGCGGCGATCAGCTCGTAGTCGCCGGCCGGCACGCCGTCGAGGACCAGGCCTTCGAGGATCGCAAGGTCGTGGGCGTGGATCGCGCGATGGGCATCCATGGTCTTGGAGTCCTGGGGATCGAGCGAGGGCGTGTCGATGCCGATGAGGCGCACGCCGGCGCGCGCCAGGAGCTCGATGGTGGCCGGCGCGACGGCGGCGAAATGCCGGTCCCAGGCCTCGAGCGGGGCGCGCGCATAGGTCCTCACCAGCACCCGTTCGACGCCGGGGCCGAGATGCGGAGCGAGGTGATCGGGCTCGACCAGCGGCAAGGCGCCGCGCGCATCGATCAGCCGGCAGGGCCCGAGGTAGCGGGACAGGTCGAACGCCCCGGCGCGCTTGCCCCCCGCGTGGTAGTGGAACGGGGCGTCGGCGTGCGCCCCGGTATGGGTCGACATGGTGAACTTGGAGACGTTGACCGGGCAGCCCGGCGCCAGCGTCCAGGTCCGCGCCTCGGCGTAAGGCGTATCCCCCGGCCACACCGGCATGCCGACCCGGATCGGCGGGCTGATGTCCCACAGCCTCATGGCGTGGGAGCTTCGCCTAACCGGAAGGCTCGCGCAAGGCGGCCCCATCGGTCCGGCCGCTACGCGCCGCCTTCGCCGGTGGCCTGCGGCCAGCCTGGATGGGCGCTTGCGCGCGGCGCTCGAAGCGATCCGCGGCCGGGACGGGGAAATGGCGGTCGCCGTCGAACAAGGGAATGTCAGCACTAAGAGCACAACGCGCCGGCACCAGCCAGCACGGCCTCGCCGCCCCGCCCCCAACCCCCTACCCGGCCCAAACACGGCCGGCGGGAAGGGGGTCGATCCATGGCCACTTCCGGCCCGCCCCCGTCCGCTTCGCAAGGCCATCCGCCCGGCTCCTTATTGCGTGGCCGTCGCGGCTCAAAAAAGCGTACCTATCAAATGCTGCAAAACCCGGACATTTCAACTTGCCAGGGACAGCGCGCAACAGGCCGCTTGCGACGAACGCCGATCGGCAGCATGATTCGGGACCCCGACTCGGGACGGACGCCGGGCGGCGGGCGCCGGAGGCGCTGCAACGGACCATGGACGATCTTCCCAACACCAGCGTCCCGTCCGGCGACGTCGAGGCTTGGGCGGCCAACCTGCTGCGGGCGCTGCGCGAGCGTACGTCTTCTCCGCTCGACATCGCCGAGCGCGCGCTTATAGCGTGTCCCGGCGATTCGCGTTTGTTGGCGCTCGGCGCTCTCGCGGCGCTCCTCGAGAACCAACCCGAACGCTGCCTCGTCTTCCTAAAGCGGGTGCGAAAGCGTTACATACCGGACGCGCGCCACCATCTGTTTCACGCGATCGCCCTCGCACAGCTCGGGCGCCGCTCCGCCGCGGCCGATATCCTGAAGCAACACCGCCTCGACGGATTCATGGCGGCGGCGGACTGCCTGCCGGTTTCCGATCGCGCACTCGGGAATTGGCTGTGGGGCTGGCTGAGCGCCATTCGGAGCGCGCGGCCGCCGGTCAGCCGCGCGCTGAGAAGATCGCTGTTCAAGGGACGATCGACCCGCGCGCCCGTAAGCGCGGCGAAGAAGACCGCAGCGGCCAAAGGGGGCCGCGCGCCGGTAAGCGCGGCGAAGCCGACCGCGCCGGCCAGGAGAGCGCGCCCGCCATCGCGCCCCGCGACCGCCGAGAGCGCGCCGCCGCGAGCGGGGGCCGCGGTGCCCGACCTTCCCGCGGTCGCCCTCGATGTCCCGCTCGACGTCGAGATCGCGAACGCGGGGGCGATCCAGGTCGACGGCGCGGCGTCGAGCCCGGAGGACGGCGCCTGGTTCGATCTGCGCGCCGAGCTGGCCCAGCTCGGCCTGGTGCAGGGGTTCGACGAGCTCGTCTGCCTGCCGCACCTGCGGGACGTGCGGGCCTATTGGTATCAGCTCGAGACCGTGCGCAAGGTGCTGCGCCAGTTCCGCGGCCGCGTGCTGTTGGCCGACGAGGTCGGCCTCGGCAAGACGATCGAGGCGGGCATGGTGGTCAAGGAGTACATGCTGCGCGGCATGGCCGAGCGGGTGTTGATCCTGACGCCGCCCTCCCTGGTCGGCCAGTGGCAGGAAGAGATGGCGGCGAAGTTCGACATCGGCTTCGCGACCACCCATTCGCCGCTGCTGCGCGAGGACGCGGGGCGCTTCTGGGCCCAACCCCGCGTCATCGCCTCGATCGCGGTGGCGCGGCGGAGCGAGCACGCCGCGCGGCTTGCCGAGCGGACCTGGGACGCGGTGATCGTCGACGAGGCGCACCATCTCAAGAACCGTCGGACGCAGAACTACAAGCTGGTCGACGCCCTGCAAAAGCGCTTCCTCCTGCTGCTCTCCGCGACGCCGGTGCAGAACAACTTGATCGAGCTGTTCAACCTGCTGACGCTGCTCAAGCCCGGCATCTTCCGGACCGAGCGGGATTTTCGGGCGGCCTACATGGTGGCGGGCAACCCGCGGCTGCCGGCCAACAGCGATCGCCTGCGCGACCTCATGCGCGATGCCATGATCCGCAACACGCGTGCAACGGTCGCCGTGCGCCTGCCCCGGCGCCACGCCGTCACGCTGCGGGTCGACGCCGGCCCGCAAGAGGCCGCGTGCTACCGCGACCTAAGCGAGCTCGCGCGCAACACGCGGTCCGGCACGCCCGGCCAATCGCGTTTGGCCTTGCGTCATCTCCTGGGCGCCGCCGGCTCGTCCCCGGCGACGGCGGCCTCGACCGCCGGCCGCTTCGCCGCGCGCGCGGGGAGCGATCCGCGCTGGCAGGACCTGCACGAGCGCTACCGCGCGCTCGAAGCGGGCGCCAAGGAGGACGCGCTGGTCGACCTGCTTCGGCGCAACCCGGCCGAGAAGAAAATCGTCTTCGTCCACTATCGCGACACGCTCGACCGGCTCGACGCCCTGCTGGCCGAGCGCACGATCGCCTTCGCGCGCTTCGAGGGCGCCATGTCGGGGCCCGAAAAGGATGCGGCGATCGCCGCGTTCCGCGACCTCGTGCCCGTGCTGCTGGCGACCGAGTCGGGCGGCGAGGGCCGCAACCTGCAATTCTGCAACACGCTCGTCAACTTCGACATCCCTTGGAACCCGATGGCGATCGAGCAGCGCATCGGCCGCATCGACCGCATCGGACAAGAGCGCGACGTGTTCGTCTTCAACCTCGCGACGCGCGGGACCTTGGAGGACGAGGTGCTGCGCATCCTCGACGAGAAGATCAACATGTTCGAACTGGTCGTGGGCGAGATCGGCGCCATCCTGGGGGAGATCGACGACCAGGAGGAGTTCGCCGAGCTGGTCTTCGACGCCTGGCTCGAGACGACCGAGCACGACCGCGCGGCGGCGCTCGCGGGGCTCGGCGCCCGGCTCGTCGCGGCGCGGCAGAGCTACGAAGGGGCGAAGCAGCTCGACGACACGCTGTTCGGCGAGGACTTCGAGACCGCCTGAAGCAAGGAGGGGGCGAGGTGGATCGCTTGCAGAGATTCGTCGGCGCGCTCCTCGCGCGCGACGGCGCCGTCATCGAGCCGCTTGAGCCCGAAGGCTTGGCGGTACTGGCGCCGCCCCGCGTGCAGCTTGCGCTCGGGCTGCCCGAATGGTCGCAGCTGGCCTTCGGCGCGGCGGGGCCGACGGGCGCGCAGCGCGTGGGCCTCGAGTCCGACTGGCTCGACCGCTTCGCGGCGCTCGTCGGCGAGCGCGGTCGCCGGTTCCGGCGCGCGCTCGGGCTCGACAATCCGGCGCTCGGCAATCCCGAGCGGATCCTGGACGGCGGTTTCGCGCTCCTCAACGCGACCTATCGATTGCTGTCGGTTCGACCGGCCTGGACGCGCTATCTCATCTTGAGCTTCCGCTATTCGGCGCGCTCCGACGAGCGGCGGGACGGCGTGCTGCGCATCGGATTCAACGAGGCCAACGGCGCCGCGCTCGGCGAGGGGCTCGACCGGCTATGGGTGCGCGCGGTCGGCCCCGACGCGGTGCCGGATGCAGCCGCGCCCGCCGCCGCCGATCTGCCCGCGCCGTGGGACGCAGGACGGACGCGCGTGGCCCTCGAACGCGTCCTGCCGGCGCGGGTTGGCCGCGAGATCGAGCCGTTCCTCAACAGCATGCGCCGCCGGCAGGAGCGCGACCACAGCCGCCTTGGCGCCTATTTCGGCGAGCTGCGCGGCGAGGCGCTGGCGCGCCTCGCCGCGCTCGATGCCCCCGGCGGACCGACGGCCAAGCGCCAGGCGGAGAGGGAGCGACTTGCCCTGCGGCTCGACTCGATCCTGCGCGAATACCGCGCCAAGACCGATGACCTGCGGCAGAAGTACGCGATGAAGGTCGCGATCGAGTGGCTGCAGACCCTCGAGGTGGCGACGCCCGTGCAGCGCTTCGAGGTGCTGGTCAGGCGCCGCAAGGGCGAGCGCGCGATCGCCTTGGACTGGAACCCGGCGACGCGAGCGCTGGATCAGGCGCCCTGCGCGCACAGCGGCCTGCCGCTGCGCGCGCTCCACGTCTGCGACGACGCGCTGCATCTCGTGGGCCCGCCGGCCTGCGGCGCGTGCACCGGCTGCGGCAGGCCCTACTGTCGGGCCTGCCATCCGCGCGCCTGCCCGAAATGCGGCGTCGAGGACGGCTCGGCAGCGGCGGGCGCGGAGGCGGACGTGCAGCGGTGAGGCGTCGGCGCTTGGGCCCGATGCGCGCCGTCTATCGAAGCAATCACCAATCGGCATCGGCGGCGCGCGACCTCCCCCGGACAGATGATGTGCTACCGACAGGGGGTGACTCCAGGCTTGCGCGGACCGGCGAAAAACCCCAAGCTAAGGGTCGCCATGCGTTCGGCAGACGATCGCCCGCCCACGCCCCTGGGGCTTGACCGGCCGCGGGTCGTGGCGGTCCTCGGGCCCACCAATACCGGCAAGACGCATCTCGCCGTCGAGCGGATGCTGGGCCACCGCTCGGGCATGATCGGCTTTCCGCTGCGTCTGCTGGCGCGCGAGAATTACGATCGCATCGTCAAGCTCGAGGGGGCGGCCTCGGTGGCGCTGGTCACCGGCGAGGAGCGCATCCTGCCGAAGGCGCCACGCTGGTACGTGTGCACGGTCGAGGCGATGCCACTCGAGCGCGAGGTGGCCTTCCTCGCCGTCGATGAAATCCAGATGGCGGCCGACCGCGAGCGCGGCCATGTCTTCACCGACCGGCTCTTGCATGCGCGGGGCTATGCCGAGACCATATTCCTCGGCGCCGAGACGGCGAAGAAACTGATCCGCAAGCTGGTGCGCGAGGCCGAGCACATCGCCCGGCCGCGCTTCTCGACGCTCACCTACAGCGGAGCGCGCAAGATCACCCGCCTGCCGCACCGTTCGGCGGTGGTCGATTTCTCGGCCGCCGAGGTCTACCGCATCGCCGAGCTGGTGCGCCGCCAGCGCGGCGGGGCGGCGGTGGTGTTCGGGGCGCTCAGCCCCCGGACCCGCAACGCCCAGGTGGCGATGTACCAGGCGGGCGAGGTCGATTACCTGGTGGCGACCGACGCCATCGGCATGGGTCTCAACATGGATATCGACCACGTCGCCTTCGCCCAGGTCTCGAAGTTCGACGGGCGCGGCCCGCGGCGGCTGTCGCCGGCCGAGCTCGCCCAGATCGCGGGACGCGCCGGCCGCCATATGAGCAACGGCACGTTCGGGACCACCGCCGAGCTGGGCACGCTCGAGCCCGCCCTCATCGAGGCGATCGAGGACCACCGCTTCGCTGCCCTCGAGGCCTTTTACTGGCGCAATCCGGACCTCGATTTTTCCTCGCCCGCCGATCTCCTCGCCAGCCTCGAGCGCCGGCCGCCATCGCCCGAGCTCGTGCGCAAGCGCGATGCCGAGGATCATCAGACCTTGGCCGTGCTCGCAAGCGATCCGCAGATCATGGCCCTGGCCGCCGGGCGGAGCGCGGTCAAGCTGCTGTGGGAGGTGTGCCAGATCCCCGACTTCCGCAAGGCGCTCAGCGACTCGCACGCGCGGCTCCTCGCTCAGATTTTCCGCCACCTGCGCGTGGCCGGCCAACTGCCCCAGGACTGGGTGGCCCGCCAGGTCGCGCGGCTCGACAATGCCGAGGGCGACATCGATTCGCTGCTCCAGCGCATCGCCCATATCCGCACCTGGACTTACGTCTCGTACCGGCCGGCCTGGCTGGGCGCGGCGGCGCACTGGCAGGAACGGACGCGCGCCGTCGAGGACAAGCTCTCCGACGCCCTCCACGAGCGCTTGCGGCAGCGTTTCGTCGACCGGCGCGCCGCTGCGGCGGCGCGCAAGCTCGGTGCCGGCGACGAGCTGCTGGCGGCGGTCACCCGCGAGGGCGAGGTGCTGGTCGAAGGCCAGTTCGTCGGCCGCCTTCAGGGCTTCAACTTCGTCGCCGATCCGGGCGCAAGAGAGGGCGCGAGGCGGTTGCTGGCCGCCGCCAACAAGGCCCTGCGCCGCGACGTGGGCGAGCGGGTCCGGCGCCTCGAGACCGATGGCGAGGATCGATTCGCGCTCGCCGAGGGCGGCCGCATCTTGTGGCGGGACAGCGCCGTGGCGCGGCTCATCCCCGGCGAGACGGCGCTCGCCCCGCGGGTCGAAACGCTGCCGGCCGACCTCTTGGAACCCCAGCATCGCGAGGCGATTCGCCGGCGCTTGGCGGCGTGGCTCCAAGGAACCCTCGAGCGACATCTCGAGCCGCTCGTGCGCCTGGGGGCGGCCGCCCTCGAGGGTCCGGCGCGCGGCCTCGCCTTCGAGCTCGCGGCGGCGCTCGGCACGGTGCCCCGCGCCCGGGTCGAGAACCAGCTGGCCGGGCTTTTGAAAGCCGACCGCGCCAGACTGTCGGCGCTCGCCGTGCGGCTGGGCGCGGTGGCGGTCTTCCTGCCGCGGCTCAAGCGCCACGATTCGGTGGCGCTCAGGGCCTTGTTGTGGTCGGTGTTCCGCGGCCGCCCGACGCCGGTCCCGCCCCAGCGCCCGTCTTTTCCCGCCGACCCCTCGGTACCGGCCGAGTTCCATGCCGCCTGCATGTATCTTCCCGCCGGGCCGCTGCTGGTGCGCGCCGACCGGCTGGAGCGGCTGGCCGCGGCGGCGCGCGAGCGGGCGCGGGGCGGGCCCTTCGCGGCGACGCCCGAGCTTGCCGCCCTCATCGGGGCGCGGCCGGGCGACCTCGCCGGCGTGCTGGCGGCGCTCGGGTATCGGCCGGTGGCGAGCGGCGATGGCGTCGCCTTCGTGAGACGTACCGGCGGTCGGCGCGCCGCGGGCAACCGGAGCAAGTCGACCGCCTTCGAAGGCTCGCCCTTCGCCGGTCTCGGCCGGCTGGTCCCGGGTTGAGCGAACCCACCCAGCGCATCGACAAATGGCTGTGGTGCGCGCGGTTCTTCAAGACCCGCGCCGTGGCGGCGAACCTGTGCAAGAACCGCCGCGTGCGCGTCCGCGGCCAGGTCATCGGCAAGGCGCATCACGCCTTGCGGCCGGGGGATGTATTGACCTTCCCGCAAGGACCCCATATTCGGGTGGTGCGAGTCGCGGCGCTCGGGTGGCGGCGCGGACCGGCGCGGGAAGCGCGCGGTCTCTACGAGGATCTCGCCCCGCCGCCGGGCTCGCCGACCTCGGGGGACGCCGTGACGGGCCGGCGCGAGCCGGGGGCGGGACGGCCGACCAAAGCCGAGCGGCGCGCCCTCGATCGCCTGGTGGGCGAGGAGTGAGGGAAGATGGTCGAGCTGGGCAGCCTGGGTTTTGGGCCGCAGTTTTGGACCGCGCTGCTCCAAATCATCGGCGTCAACATCATCCTGTCGGGCGACAACGCCGTGGTCATCGCGCTCGCCTGCCGCACCCTGCCGCCGCGCCAGCAGCGCATCGGCGTGCTGCTCGGCGCCGCCGCCGCGGTGGTGATGCGGATCGTCTTCACGGTGTTCGTCGTCTATCTGTTGAGCATCCCCTGGCTCAAGATCGTCGGCGGGCTGCTGTTGTTCTGGATCGGCTGCAAGCTGCTGCAGCCCGAGGAAGAGGGCGACAAGGAGGTCCACGCCTCGCACCAGTTGTGGGGCGCCGTGCGCACGGTGTTGATCGCCGACGCGGTGATGAGCCTCGACAACGTCATCGCCGTCGCGGCGGCCGCCAAGGGCGACATCGTGTTGCTCGTCCTCGGGCTGGCGGTCAGCATACCGCTGGTGGTCTACGGCGCGACGCTGATGATCAAACTGCTGCAGCGCTTTCCGATCATCGTCATCTTGGGGGCGGCGTTGATCGGCTATATCGCCGGCGACGTGATGGTCGGCGATCCGGTGTGGGCGCAATGGGTCGAGGATCATGCAAGCTGGTTGCACTACGCGGCGCCGGTGGCGGGGGCGGCAATCGTGGTGATCATCGGCCGGCTGATCGCTCGGCCAGCGCCGGCGCGCGACGTCGAAGCGCGCGAGGTGCCGAGCGCGCGCGCCGAAGGAGAGTAAGTCCCATGCTCAAGGCCCTCGTTGCCGTCGACGGCTCGCCGTACTCCGATCGCGCGGTGCGCCACGCGATGAAGCTGGTCAAGCACCGCGCGCCCTACGAGATCCACCTCCTCAACGTGCAGCCCGCGCTTGGCGGCGATGTCAGCGCCTTCGTGGGCTCGGGCGCGGTCAAGGATTTCCACCGCGAAGAGGGCGAGAAGGCGCTCGCTTCGGCGCGCGCCATCCTCGACCAAGCCCGGATCTCCTACACCATGCACATCGGGGTGGGGGCGGTGGGTGAAACCATTGCCGAATTCGCCCGCCGGCTCGGCGTCGACGAGATCCTCATGGGCACGCACGGTCGCGGGGCGCTCGCTGGCCTCCTGTTGGGTTCGGCCGCGACCCAAGTCATCCAACTCGCCGAGCTGCCGGTGACGCTGGTCAAGTAGGCGAGAAAGCGGCTTCAGCCACATTTCGGCTGGGGTTGCACTTGCCGGCGAGGGCATGTTACCCCACCTTTTAGTCCCCGAGGATCGTAGCTGGAGCCCCGAGCGTGACCTACGTCGTCACCGAGGCATGCATCAAGTGCAAGTACATGGACTGCGTGGAAGTCTGTCCGGTGGACTGCTTCTACGAGGGCGAGAACATGCTGGTCATCAAGCCCGAGGAGTGCATCGACTGCGGGGTGTGCGAGCCCGAATGCCCGCCCGAGGCGATCATTCCCGATACCGATCCGGGGGCCGAGAAATGGGTCGGGGTCAACACCGAATACGCGGAATTGTGGCCGAATATCACCCGCAAAGGCGAGGCACCCGGCGACGCCGACGATTGGAACGGCAAGGCGGACAAGTTCAAACTGCACTTCAGTCCTAAGCCAGCCAGTAAATAGGATTACTTTCCCAGATCGGCAAACCCTGGCCCGATCAGCGCCCGGTGCAGGGTGCATTTTTCTCGAATTATGGTATGATTGGATCCGTTGGGCGAGGGACATCCTGGCGCCGGCTGGCCGGGAACGAGCCAGGCCAGGCGAGCCAAGCCCGCCATCATGGGGGTCGTCGTTGCCGCTGGAGCCTCGAGATCGAGCGCCGGCGAGCCAAACCGCTGTTGCCGTCAAAAAAACGCATAGGAGTGGTTCGGGGATGCGCAATCTGTCGCGAGCGAACAACCGGCTCGAGTACGGCGCCGGCGATCATGTCGTCTATCCCACGCACGGCGTGGGCAAGATCACCGGCATCCAGACTCAGGAGATTATCGGCCAGAAGCTTCGGCTGCTGGTGATCCAGTTCGACAAGGACCGGATGACGCTCCGCGTGCCGGTCGCCAAGGCCAAGAGTTCGGGCTTGCGGCGGCTGTGCAGCCGCAAGGAGATGCACACCGCCCTCACCACGCTGTGCGCGAGGTCGCGAATCAAGCGCACGATGTGGAGCCGGCGCGCCCAGGAATACGAGGCCAAGATCAACTCCGGCGACCCGCGCCAGGTCGCCGAGGTGGTGCGCGACCTGCACCGCGGCGCCGACCAGCCCGACCAGTCGTTCAGCGAGCGGCAGATATACCAGGCGGCGCTCGACCGACTGGTCCGCGAATTCGCGGCGGTCGAGCGTATCTCCGAGGAGACGGCGACCGAACGCCTCGAGGCGATGCTGAAGGCGGCCTAACGGCCTGCGCGCGCGCCTCGTTCGCCGCCGGCCGCGCGCAAGAACAGGATGGCGCGCCGCCGCCCGCCGGCGCTATCTTGCCGGCGGTGATGCGCGATGCCGAGAAATTCGCCGTCTTGCGCCGCGCCTCTCGCGTGTGGGCCGTGGCGTCGATCCATGGCGCGGGCGGGTCGCTGGCGCGCCTGCACGGGGAGCTCGGCGGGCGCTTTCGTCCCGGCGATCGGCTGGTCTATCTCGGCAACTATTTCGGCCTCGGCCCCGGCATCCTCGATACGGTCGACGAGCTGCTGCGCTTCCGGCGCGAGATCATCGCCGGGCCGCGCATGTTCGCCTCCGACGTTGTCTACCTGCGTGGCAGCCAGGAGGAGATGTGGCACAAGCTCCTCCAACTCCAGTTGGCGGTCAACCCCGGCGAGGTCCTCGAATGGATGCTGCGCCATGGGGCGGCGGCGACCATCGCCGCTTACGGCGGCGATGCGGCCAGGGGCCGGGTGGTGGCGCGGGAGGGAGCACGGGCGATCACGCGCTGGACCTCGGGGCTGCGCGCCGAGCTGGCGGCCCGCCCGGGGCATCAGGCGCTGATGAGCGCCCTCAAGCGCGCGGCGTGGACCGAGGACGGCGGCCTCTTGTTCGTCCACGCCGGGCTCGATCCCACCCGGCCGCTCGCCGCCCAGGGCGACGCGCTGTGGTGGGGTTCGGCCGGATTCCGGCGGCTCGACGCCCCCTATGAAGGATTCAAGCTGGTCGTCTATGGCTGGGATCGCGCCGCCACCGCCAACCCGCTCGGGCCTGGCCCACGCCGCGGGGCGTTCTCGGTGTCCATCGACGGGGGATGCGGCCGGGGCGGCAAACTGGTCGCCGCCTGCGTCTCGCCGGCCGGCGACATCCTCGACGCGATCGAGGCGTGAGGGGCGGATGCACCCTTCCTCCGCCACGCCCATCCCCGCCTCGGCAGGGCCGGCGACCTGATGCTGTCGCTGCTGGCCACCGGGGCGCTCGCTTATCTCGCGGTCATCGGCGCCCTATTCGTCTTCCAGCGCGACCTGATCTACCGACCGTTCGGGGTGCCGGGCGATCCGGTCTTGGCCGGCGTGCCGGAGATGAGCCTGGTCGTCGTGCGCACCGAGGACGGGCTCGAGATCGCGAGCTGGCATGCCCCGCCTGCTCGTCATGGCGGCCCGACCGTGGTGCTGTTCCACGGCAATGGCGGCCATATCGGCCTGCGCGCCTTCAAGGCCCGGCGCTTTCTCGACGCCGGGCTGGGCGTGTTCCTGGCCGGATATCGCGGCTACGGCGGCAACCCGGGGCGACCCACGGAAGACGGCCTGTACAGCGATGCGCGGGCGGTACTCGGCTGGCTCGCCGAACGCGGCGCGAGCGGCAAGCGCCTCGTGCTCTATGGCGAGTCGCTGGGGGCCGGCGTGGCGGTGCAGATGGCGAGCGAGGTGGCGGTCGCCGCGTTGGTCCTGGAGTCGCCCTTTACGTCGATCTCCGAGGCGGGGGCGTGGCATTTCCCGTTCGTGCCGGTGAAACTGTTGGCGCGCGACCGCTTCGACAGCCTGTCCAAGATCGCCGCGATCGACCGGCCGCTGCTGATCGTGCACGGCGAACAGGACACCACCATACCGGTCGCCTTGGCGCGCAAGCTCCTGGCCGCGGCCCGCCAGCCCAAGGAGGCGGTGTTCCTGCCGCAGGCCGGCCACAACGACCTCTACGCCCATGGCGCCGCGCCGATCGTGCTGGCGTTCATCGAGCGGGTGGCGGGCGCGGCAACGACGAGCCGCTCCGGCGGCTGGCAGGCTAGTGGTCGGCGATGATCTTCACCCGCTGGCCCGGCCGCGGGCGCTCGCCGGGCGCCAGGCCGTTCAAGGTTTCGAACCGGCGCAACGGGACTGTGTCGACCGCCATGCGCCGGGCGAGGCTCTCGCTGGTGTCGCCGGAGCCGAAGCGCACCACGCGGATGCGCAAGGGCTTCAGGGTGGCGGCCTCGCGCTCGGACAGGGCGCGGAAGGAATACGTCGTCCGCCGGAACGCGAGGTTGAACTCGCCCGAGCGGTTGACGGGGGTTACGAACATGAACCTGTAGACGGTGCGCGGATCGAAGCGGATGGCGATCAGCCGCAGCTCGGACGACCCGTCTCGAGTCGCGGCGCGGGTGGCGCCGGTCGCGGCCTCGAAGCCGTTGAGGTCGAGGCGCTCGACGCCGGCCAGACCGGCATCGCGCGCCCACACGCCTTGCAGGTACGAGACCATGCCGAGATTGGCCGCCCGCTCGCCAGCGTCGCGGTCGAAAACGATCCGCGCGCCCGCCGGCCCGCGCGCCACCACCCGCCGCTCGCCGTTGACCAGGCGAAAGCCCGGCGGCACCTCGAACTGGAAGCGCAAGGCCGGGTGGACGAACGTGCGGTCGCGGACGAAGCCGATCGCGGGGTCGCCGCCCCAATAGAGGCCGTCGATGGCGGAAAGATAATCGTCGTCGCCGACTCGGGGCTCGGCCGGGGCTTGTCCGCGACCGGCTTGGATCGCCTCGCGCACCCGCTCGGCGGTGCGCGGGTGGCTTTGCATGATGTCGAACCGGCCGGCGTCCAGCCGGCCGGCGAGCTCGGCTTCGAGCGCGCTGTTGGCCTCGAGCTTGGCGAGGAAAGCGGACATCGCGCCGGTGTCGTAGTGGCCGCGCGCGAGATAGCGGACGCCGAGCGTGTCGGCCTCGAACTCCTGCTCGCGGGAATAGCCGGCCAGCGCCAGCTCGGCCACGGTCTGGCCGACCTGGCCCCACAGATTGCTGCCGGTCACCGCGCCCAGGATGCCGACCGCGAGGTTGGCGGCGAGCGCGGCGCTATAGCGCTGGGCGGTATGGCGGGCGGTGATGTGGCCGATCTCGTGGCCGAGCACGCCGGCGAGCTCGGCCTCCGAAGAGGCGAGCGCGAGCAGGCCGCGGGTGACGTAGACGTAGCCGCCGGGCAGCGCGAAGGCGTTGACGATGTCGCTGTTGAGCACCGTGAAGGTGAAGGGCAGGCCCGGCAGCTCCGAGTGGCGGGCCAGGCTCCCGCCGATCTCGCTCACGTAGCGGCGGATGGCCGGGTCGTGGACCTCGCCGCCGAACTCGCGGAGGATTTTCGGGTGCTCCTCGCGGCCGACCCGAATCTCCTCTTGCGGCGACATGAACGCCGTGAAGCTCTGCGTGCCGGTGGCGGGATTGGTCGTGCAGCCCGACAGCGCCAGCCCGGCAGGCGAAAGCAAGCACGCCGCAAACCACGCCCGCAGGGTCATCGTCCGAGCCTCTCGATCTGCTCGGCATGAGTCGCCTCGATGGCCGGCCCGTTGCGCCATCCGATCAAGCCGCGCACCCGCAGATTCTCGCCGGGCCACGCGGCCGGGTCAAGGCCGGCCGAGCGAAACTTTCGTTTCACGGCGGCGGCGATCTCGAGCGTGAACGCGCCCCGCCCCTCGGCGCCGAAGGTCAAATAGGTGTACCCGCCGCGCGCCTCGACCCGGGCGACCCGCCCTTCAATGAGCTGGAAGGTGTCGAGGAACCGCCCCGCCTCGATCGGCGACAGAATGCGATAGGCGGGATGGGCCCACAGGCCGCGTCGCGCCGCTCGGGCCGCGCCTTCGATCGCCAGCATCTCGCGCGCCCCGTGCGCGAGGTCGGGCACGGTGCGCACGCGCGCCAGGCCGCGGGCGAGGAGTTCCCCTTGCAGCCATTTGCCGTCGTGATCGAGGAGGTGGGCGAGGAGGCGATCGTAGCGGTCGCCGCGCCGAGCGCCGAAGAACAGGGCGAGCTGGCGTCCGACGGCAAGTTCGGCAAGGGCCTGGTGGGCGGCCTCGGCGAGCGGCCAGCTCCGTCCCTCTTGACGGCGCGGCGGGGCGGGCGCCTCGATGCCGGCGAGACGCACGCGGCGTCCATCCGCGAGCTCGAGGGTTTCCCCGTCGATGGCCCGCGCGACCAGCGCGTGCCCGCCCGGCTCCAGGCCCGCCGGCATGGGTGCGGCGGCCGGCCTCGTCGCCAGGGTGGCCGCGAACAGGAACAGCGTGACCGCGCCCGCTCGCATGGGGCTCATATAGCGCGCCGCGGCCGGCGCGTCCCCGAGCGGCATTCCCGGTTGACGGCCGGGGCGCGCACCGGCCATCCTCGAAGTCCATGTCCGCCGCCGAATCCCTGTCGCGCACCGATCTTTATGCGCCGCTCGAGCCCCACGATTCGGGGATGCTGGCGCTCGACCGCCGCCACCGCATGTATTGGGAGGAATGCGGCAACCGCCGGGGCGTGCCGGCGCTGCTCTTGCATGGCGGGCCCGGGTCGGGGGCGACGCCCGCCCATCGCCGGTTCTTCGATCCGGCGCATTATCGCATCGTCGTCTTCGATCAGCGCGGGGCCGGCCGCTCGACCCCGCACGCCGATCTCATCGACAACACTACCCCGCACCTCATCGACGATATCGAGACCCTGCGCCGGCACCTCCGTCTCGACCGCTGGCTGGTGTTCGGCGGGTCGTGGGGCTCGACCTTGGCGATCGCTTACGCCGAGACCCACCCCGAGCGCGTTCGCGGGCTCGTCCTGCGCGGCATTTTCCTGTGCCGCAAAAGCGAGATCGACTGGTTCCTTTACGGCCTGCGGCATGTATTCCCCGACGCCTGGCGGAGCTTCGCCGGGTTTCTGCCCGCGGACCGACGCGATGACCTCTTGGAGAGCTATTTCAAGCGCTTCATCGATCCCGACCCGGCGGTGCACCTGCCGGCGGCGCGGGCCTGGAGCGCTTACGAGGGCGCCTGCTCGACCTTGCTGCCCAGTCCCGAAACCATCCGCGTCTTCGCCGAGGATCGCATGGCGCTCGGCCTCGCCCGCATCGAGGCGCATTATTTCCGCAACCGCATCTTCCTGCCCGAGAACTCGCTCCTCGACAATGTCGGGCGGCTGCGCCCGATCCCGGCGACGATCGTCCACGGCAGATACGACATGATCTGCCCGCTGTTGACGGCCGACGAATTGGCTCGGGGCTGGCCGGAAGCCGAGTATCGGATCGTCCCCGACGCCGGCCACTCGGCGATGGAACCCGGCATCCGCGCCGCGCTCATTGCCGCGACCGAGAAGATGAAGCGGCTTTGATCGCCCTCGCCTTGGCTTGCGCTGCAGGGGGCGGCTTGATATAGGCCTCGTGGAGCGACGTTGCGCGAGGAGAGGGATGTGCGTGGGCTTGTCGTCGGATTCGGTCTGCTCCTCGGTTTCGCCGGCCTCGCTGCCCAGGCCCGCGCCGAGGACCCCTCGTTCCTCGTCATCGGCGCCGGCGGGTTCGATTTCATGGAGGACCGACATCGCGCGGCGCAGCTCGGGCTCCAATACCGGTCCGATCTCAAGCTATGGATTTTCCAGCCGATGCTGGGCGCCAGCGCCACCTCCGACCAGGCGGCCTATGCCTATGCCGGGGTGAGCCTCGACCTGTTCTTCGGCGAGCGCGTCGTGCTGCGGCCGAGCTTCGCCCCCGGGCTCTACCGCCGCGGCCACGGCAAGGACCTCGGGCACGCGGTCGAGTTCCGCTCCGGCATCGAGATCGCCTATCGCTTCGACGACCGCTCGCGTCTCGGCCTCGAACTCACTCACCGCTCCAACGCCAGCCTCGACGACCGCAACCCGGGCGAGGAATCGCTGATGCTTACCTATGCGTTTCCGACCGCCGCGCTGTTCGGCCGCTAGCGCCGTTCCGGAACGTCGGATTGGGCCAACGACGCAGATCGGATCGACCGCCCCAACCGAGCCAGGCTTGGCTCAGCGCGGTCATCGATACGGTCGTCGATGGGGTGATCATCATCGACGCTGCCGGCACCGTGCTTGTCTACAACCCGGCGGCCCGACGCCTGTTCGGCTACGAGGGCCGCGAGGTGATCGGCCGCAATGTCAGCATGCTCATGCCGCCCCCCGATCGCGACGAGCACGATCGCTATCTCGAGCGCTACCGGGAGACCGGGCTGGCGAAGATCATCGGCATCGGGCGCGAGGTGGTCGGCCGGCGCCAGGACGGATCGACCTTTCCGATGGAGCTGTCGGTCGGCGAGATCAGGGACGGTGCCGAGCGGCGCTTTGTCGGCGTCATGCGCGACGTGAGCGAACGCAGGCGCGCCGAGGACGCCCTCCAGACGCACGAGGCGCGGCTGCGGTCGATCCTCGAGACCGCCCCCGACGCGGTGATCGTCATCGACGACCGCGGGCGGATCCAGTCCTTCAGCCCGGCGGCCGAACGCCTGTTCGGGCATCGCGCGGCGGAAGCAGAGGGGAAGAACGTCAGCATCTTGATGCCGTCGCCCTACCGGGAGGCCCATGACGGCTACATCGCCCGCTACCTCGCCACCGGCGAGCGGCGGATCATCGGCATTGGCCGCGTGGCGGTCGGCCAGCGCAAGGACGGGTCGACCTTCCCGATCGAGCTGGCGATCGGCGAGGCGCGGATCGGGGAGCGGCGCCTGTTCACCGGCTTCGTGCGCGACCTCACCGAGCGCCAGCACGCGGAAATGCGGCTGCACGAGCTGCAGGCGGCGCTCGTCCATGTCACGCGCCTCTCCGACTTGGGCGAGATGGCCTCGGCGCTCGCCCACGAGCTCAACCAGCCCTTGGCCGCGATCATGAACTACGTGCAGGCCTCGCGCCGGACGATCGCGGCCGCGGAGGATCGCGCCTCCGCCAAGGCCCGCGAATTCATGGACAAGGCCGCCGATCAGGTCGGCCGGGCGGGGCGGATCATCCGCCATCTGCGGGCCTTCATCGAGAAGGGCGAGAGCGAGCGCTTGCGGGAGAACGTCAACCAGATCGTCGAGGAAGCCTGTGCGCTCGGGCTGGTCGGCGTCGCCCAACATGGCGTGCGGGTCGCGCTCGAGCTTGGCCCCGGGCTGCCCGCCGTGCTCGTCGACAAGACCCAGATCCAGCAGGTCGTCGTCAACCTGGTGCGCAATGCTGTCGACGCGGTGGCGCAATCGGAAAAGCGCGAGCTCGCGGTGCGGACCGCGCGCGCCGGCGATGGCGCCATCGAGATCGCGGTCCGCGACAGCGGGGAGGGCATCGCGGAGGAGATCCGCGACCGGCTCTTCGAGCCCTTCGTCACGACCAAGAAGAAGGGCATCGGGATCGGCCTGTCGATCAGCCGCGGCATCGTGCAGGCCCACGGCGGACGGCTGTGGGCGGAGCCCAACCCCGGCGGCGGGACGATCTTCCGTTTCACCCTGCCGGCCCTGCCGCCGGACGACCATGGAAGCTGAGCCGACGATCTTCATCGTCGACGACGACGCGGCGGTGAGAGACTCGCTGCAGGCGCTCTTGGAGGCGGCCGGCCTTCGGGTGGAGGCCTACGACTCGGGTGCGCGCTTTCTCGACGGCTATCGGCCCCCGCGCCACGGCTGCGCCCTCATCGACCTGCGCATGCCCGGGATGGATGGGCTTGCCGTGCAGCGCGCGCTCGCCGGCCGCGACCCGGGATTGCCGGTCATCGTCGTGACCGGGCATGGCGACGTGCCGTTGGCGGTCAGCGCGATGAAGGCCGGGGCCGTCGATTTCATCGAAAAGCCGTTCACGGAGAAGGCGATCTTGGACAGCGTCCGCCACGCGCTCGATCGCGCCACCCGCGCCCGGCGCGCCGCGGCCGATGCCGCCCGGGCGGCGGAGCGGATCGCCGCGCTCACCCCGCGCGAACGCCAGGTCCTCGACCAACTGGTGCTCGGCCGGCCCAACAAGCAGATCGCCTTCGAGCTCGAGATCAGCCCCCGCACCGTGGAAATCCACCGCGCCCGGGTCATGGAAAAGATGCAAGCGCGCAGCCTCTCAGAGATCGTGCGCCTGGCGCTGGCGGCCGGGCTCGGCAAGGCGCCCTGACCGGCGTTAGGGTTCGTTGATAAATAAACGAATCGATTATGGCGTTTCGGCCGATTAGAGTCCGTCCGGAGACTTTATGAGGGATTACAGAGTTTTCTGAGCATGAGTCGGATGGAGGCGAGGCGGAGGAAAGCGAGTGCGTTGCGGTTGAGGTTTTCCCAATCTTTGGCGAGGCGGCGAC
>JBQTIU010000011.1:0-31524 GCA_052387815.1 Pseudomonadota bacterium | reverse complement strand
GCCGGCGCTGCCCTCACCCCCTCGGCTCACGCTCGCGACCACTCCCCCCGGCGGGAGAGGTTAATCGGTACGCCTTTCAAGCCCCCACTCCCGGCTTTCGGGGTCGAGCCGCGCCGCGGCGAGACTCCGGGGTGAGGGTGAGCGCGTGCGAATCACGTATTTCTGACGGCAGGTATCAGCAGCGGAGGTTCGGCGATGGACGCGACGTATGTCATGATCCAGGTCATGAACGGCGTCCAGTACGGCTTCCTGCTGTTCCTGGTCGCCGCCGGGCTGACGCTCATTTTCGGCATCATGGGCGTGATCAATCTCGCCCACGGCTCGTTCTACATGATCGGCGCCTACCTCGCCTATTGGCTCAACCTCAAGACCGGCAATCTGCTGCTGGCCATCGCGCTCGGCCTGCCGCTCACGCTGCTGCTCGGCTTCGCGGTCGAGCGGCTGGCGATCTCGCTCTTGTATACGCGCGACCACCTCTACCAGGTGCTGCTCACCTACGGCCTGATCCTGATCTTCAACGAGCTGCAGCGCGTGCTGTGGGGCAACGACGTCCACGGCGTGCCCATACCGCCGTTGCTGTCGGGGTCGATCCCGCTCGCCCCGCCCCAGTCCTACCCGGTCTATCGGCTGTTCATCTCGGCGGCCTGCATCGCGGTCGCGCTCGGCATGTACCTGGTCATCCAGCGCACCCGGTTCGGCATGATCATCCGCGCCGGCTCGAGCAACCGCGAGATGGTGCAGATCCTGGGCATCGACATCGGCCGGCTGTTCGCCCTGGTGTTCAGCCTGGGCACGGCGCTGGCGGCGTTCGCGGGCATGCTGTCGGCGCCCGTCGATTCGGTCTATCCCGGCATGGGCGAGCACATCCTGATCATCTCCTTCGTGGTGGTGGTGATCGGCGGCATCGGCTCGGTTCAGGGCGCCTTCGTCGGGGCGATGCTGATCGGGCTCGCCGACACCTTCGGCAAGGTGATGATCCCGCGCCTGTCGAGCATCGTCGTCTACGCGCTGATGGCGATGGTGTTGCTGTGGCGGCCGCGCGGCCTGTTCGGCGGGACCGCCGGATATGACTAGCCGGCGCCTCGGCTGGGCGCTCCTCCTCGCCGCCCTCGTCCTCCTGATCGCCTTTCCCTGGGTCGGCGAGCGCTACTACCTCCAGCTCGTCACCCGCATCATGGTGGTGGCGATCTTCGCATTGAGCCTCGACCTCCTGGTCGGCTACACGGGGCTGGTCAGCTTCGGCCACGCCGCCTTCTTCGGGCTCGCCGGCTACGTGCTGGCCATCCTCGCCCGCGACGCCGGCTTGGGCTCGCTGTTCCTCACCCTGCCGGCCTGCCTTGCGGCCTCGGCGCTGGCGGCGCTGGTCATCGGCTGGTTCTCGATCCGCACCGCCGGCATCTATTTCATCATGATCACGCTCGCCTTCGCGCAGATGCTCCACTTCTTCTTCAACGACGCGCGCGGCTTCGGCGGCTCGGACGGCATGTACATCAACGACAAGCCGGTGGTCGCGCTCGCCGGCATCGAGCTCGTCAATCTCGGCGACCGCACCCAGTTCTATTACTTCACCTTGTTCTGGCTGGTGGCGGCCTATGCCTTCCTAAAGACCATCCTCGCCTCGCCGTTCGGCCGGGTGATCGCCGCCATCCGCGTCAACGAGCCGCGCACCCGGGCGCTCGGCTACCCGACGCCCCGCTACAAGCTCGCCTCTTTCGTCATCGCCGGCACGCTCGCCGGGCTCGCCGGCTATCTCAACGCCGCCCAGTTCGGCTACGTCAACCCGGTCCATCTCGGCTGGCGCGAATCCGGCCACGCGCTGGTCATCGTCATCCTCGGCGGCATGGGTACGCTGTTCGGGCCGGTTATCGGCGCCTTCGTCCTGCTGCTGCTCGAGGATTTGGTTTCGTCGCTGACCGAGCATTGGCTGTTGGTGATGGGCGGCTTCGTCATCGCCGTGGTGCTGGCGCTGCCCGACGGCATCGCCGGATTCGCCCGCCGGCTGCGGGGCAAGCGGGCCGCGGCAGGCGAGCCGGCGGAGGACACCCCGCGTGCCTGAGCCGATCCTCGAGACGGCGGGCCTGTCCAAGCATTTCGGCGCGCTCGCGGCGGTGAGCGAGGTCTCGCTCGCCTTCGCGCGCGGGGCGGTGCACGCGATCATCGGCCCCAACGGCGCCGGCAAGACCACCCTCCTCAACCTGCTCTCGGGCGAGATGCGGCCGTCGGCGGGCCGCATCCGGTTCAAGGACCGCGACATCACCGGGGCGACGACCGATGCCATCGCCCGGCTCGGCATCGGACGCTCCTACCAGAAGACCAATATCTTTCCGAGCTTCACCTGCCTCGAGAATTGCTGGGTCGCGGCGCAGTCGCGCCTGCCGTCCTCGCTGCGGTTCTTCCGCCCGGCGGCGCGGCTCGAGGCGGTGCGCGAGCGGGCGCTGCGCGCGCTCGCGGTGTGCGGCCTCAGCCAGCGCCGCGAGGCCGTCGCCGCGACGATCAGCTACGGCGAGCAGCGGCAGCTCGAGATCGGCATGATGCTGGCGACCGAGCCCGAGCTGTTGCTGCTCGACGAGCCCTTGTCCGGCATGGGCCGCGAGGAATCGCAGGCCGTCATCGCGCTGTTGAAGGAGCTGGCGCGCGACCACACGCTGGTCCTGATCGAGCACGACATGGACGCCGTCTTCGAAGTCGCCGATATCGTCACGGTGATGGTCAACGGCCAGGTGCTGGAGACCGCGAGCCGTGGAGAAATCCGCGCCAGCCCGGCGGTGCGCGAGGCCTATCTCGGCGACGGGGGCGCCCCATGACGCGGCCGATCGTCGAGGCCGTCGGCCTGCACGCCTATTACGGGCCGAGCCATATCTTGAAGGGCGTGAGTCTGCGCGTCGGCGCGGGCGAGGCGGTCGGCTTGATGGGCCGCAACGGCATGGGCAAGACGACCCTGCTGCGCTCCATCCTCGGCCTCGTCCCTCCGCGCCGCGGCGAGGTCCGCATCAACGGCGAGGCGATGACCGGCGCCCCGCCCCACCGCATCGCGCGGGCCGGCGTGGCGCTGGTGCCCGAGGGCCGTGGTATCTTCCCCAACCTGTCGGTGCGCGAGAACCTGGTCATGGCCGCCCGGCCCGGGCGCGGCGGACGGCAGGAGTGGACGCTCAAGCGCGCGCTCGACACCTTCCCGCGGCTCGCCGAGCGGTTCGACAACCTGGGCTCGCAGCTATCCGGCGGCGAGCAGCAGATGCTGACCATCGCCCGGGCGCTGTTGACCAACCCCGACCTGTTGATGCTCGACGAGGCGACCGAGGGGCTCGCCCCGCTCATCCGCAAGGAGATCTGGCGGGTGATCCGCGGCTTCAAGGCGATCGGGCTCGCCACCGTGATCGTCGACAAGGATGTGCGCACGCTGGCGGCGATCGCCGACCACACCCTGATCCTCGCCAAGGGCCACGTCGTGTTCGCCGGCACGCCCACGGAGCTCGCGGCCCAGCCGGAGATCCTGACGCGCCACCTCGGCGTGTAGAGCCCATGACCGCCCTCGACACCCAGGTCTTCCCCGGGCCGGCCCCGCCCGTCGTGACGGTCGCCGTAGCCTCGCTCGGCGGCGCGGCCAGGCGCGCGCTGGCGTTCGGGGACGGAACTGTGCTCGCCGTCTTCGAGCGCAGCTTCTACCTCGAAACCGAGGGCGGCCTCGCCTGCCTCGGTCCGTCGGCGATCGGGGCGGGTCCCTTGAACGCGATTGCCGCGCTGCCGGCGGGGATCGACTGGCAGGCGAGCGGCCTCAAGGCGGGTGCACCGGTGCGCCGCGACGGCGACCTCCTTCATGTCGGCTCGCGGCTCGCCTTCGCGCTCGCCGGCGCGCGCGCGTGGCGGCCGGCGCCGCTCGCCGCTTGGCGGGCGCGAGACTTGGGCCCCGGCCTCGAGGACCTGGCGCGCCTCGCCCGGTCGCGCGGCGCCAAGGGCCTCGGCTGCCTGATCCCGGCCCTCACGCGCCGGGCCGAGCCCGAGCCCGCGGCGACGCCCGACCCCTTCGTGCGCGCGGCCCTGGCGGCGGCGATGCCCTTGTGCCGATGGATGAGGGAGGCGCGCAAAGGCCGCGGCGATCTTCCGCCCGATGATGCCGCGGCGCTGATCGGGCTTGGACCCGGCCTGACGCCGGCCGGCGACGACTTCGTGGGCGGGGCGCTGATCGCGCTGCGCGCCCTGGGGGTGCCCGCGCTCGCCGACCGGCTGGCCGCATGGGGGCTGGGGCTAGCGCGCCAGCGCACCGGCAAGATCGCCTTCGCGCACCTCGCCTGCGCCGCCCGCGGGCAAGGGGCCGGTGCGCTGCACGATGCCCTTGGCGCGCTCGCCCGCCCCGGCGCGCCCGGCCTCGCGGCCGCGCTCGCCGCCATCGATGGGATCGGCCACAGCTCGGGCTGGGATGGACTTGCCGGGGTCGCCGCCGCCTGCCAGGCGGTCGTCTCGACAGGATCGGGGCCGTCAATGGGCCTCTTGCGCTAACATAGAAACGGGTGCAAACGAATCGGCTGGAGAAGCTGGGCGGCGAGTGCAAGGACTTCTACTCCATCCGGATCGACGACCAGTGGCGGGTGGGTTTCAAATGGAGCGACGGCGACGCCTATGAGGTGTCGCTCGTGGACAATCACTGAGGGAGCGGATCATGGCTCGGGACGAATTCGCGCCGGTCACGCCCGGCGAAATGCTGAAAGCGGAGTTCCTGGCGGAATGGGCCTTTCGCGGCACCAACTCGCCAAGGCCATCGGCACTTCGCCCAACCGGATCGCCGAGATCGTCAATAACCGGCGCCGCATCACGGCGGACACGGCGCTCAGGCTCGGCCTCTATTTCGGCAACAGCGCCGAATTCTGGATGAACTTGCAGAGCCATTACGACCTCAAGATGGCGCGCCGCAACCTGAAGCCCAGGGATGCCAAGCGCATCAAGGCGCGGCGCGCGGCATAGCATCGCCGGATCGGGACGACTTCCTCGCCGCGGCGCGCGCCGGTCCTTGGCGAATGCTTCCTGTGTCGAACGCCCGTGTGTCCGCCTCGATCCAGCGAATCGAGCCGCGAGGGGGCGCGAAAGCGAGGCGGCTGCCTACCTATTGCCTACCCAGCGCCGCTACGCGAGTTTCGCCCGCATCGAGAGCCTCCCGAAGCCCATGGGCGGCCAGCCTAACGCCTCGCAGGCAGCCGCAAAATCGGGCTGACCGTCAATCGCGCTGCGCCAGGGGGCGAACGCGCTTCACCAGGTCGCCGGCGGTTTGAACGCCGTCGGCCTCGACCGCCAGGCCGGCCGCCGCCAGCGCGCGCGCCGTCCAGGTGTTGCAGGTATTGAAGAGGTGAAATTTGCCGGTCGCCGGGTAGAACAGGCTGAAATCGTATAAGCCGCGCGCGCTGGGTTGCGCCCGCTCGGCGCCGGCGCGATCGAAGCTGGCGGCGAGGTGGGCGATGAGCTGCCGCAGGCCCCCGTCCGGTAGCGGCACGGTAAGCACGGTGACCGTGGGGAATACCTTCGCCGGATCATCGGGAAGCCCACTCAGGTGTATGACCGACGGCCCGGGAAACGCTGCGCCCAACGCGAGGCCGAAGGTCGGGCGCGGCGCCGGATAGTAGTCGGCAGCGCCCCAGCCGAATTCGAGATAGGCCGCCTCCGGGAAGTCGGCGGCCTCGGGGATGGCGGCGAGGGGCACGTCCGAGCGCGCGACGACGATGCCGCTGTGCCAGCCGTTGCTGGTGACGAAGATCAGCCGGTCGCCGGAACTGCCAACAGCCGCCTGTGCCCACAACGCGGGGACGAGGAAGCCAAGAACCACCAGGACAGGGCGCTTAAGCCGCACCACGCTCTCTCCCTGCCGACGTCATATACGCGTGTCCCAATCCGCCGAAGACGCGGCTGCAGGTAACCTGGTCAGGGTGCGCGTTGCGCGCAAGGCTCTCGGGCAAAGCCGGATGGCCGGAGGGAGTCGGCCTCAGCGCCAACTCTCTCTTCGTAATCGCGCGCAAGCGCAACGCAGACACGAGAAAGGCGGAGAAAGTCGTCCACAGAGCCCAGCGCGTATCTGTCTTGTCAGACGTGCGCGCTGTGCCGGGCGCGCCGGCCTCAACAATATCCGCATTCACAATCCGCGCACACCTTCGCTCCGACCACCGTCGCCGCCGGCCAAGGCCTGCTCATGATCGACAAGCTCCTCGGACACACCCAGGTCCAGACCATCACACGCAATGGCCACCTCGCCGCTGACCCGGCGAATCCGGCGGCGAATCGGATTTCCGCAAACATCGCCGCCGTCACCGATGCACTTTTACGCCGGCCAGCCGATGCATTTTTACTCCGGCGTTGACAGCTCCCCCCGTGCTCCCCCGGAAGAGCAAATCACGACCTCCCAAAAACCGGCCAATGGCTAACTCTTTGAAATCTTTGGTGCCCCTGGAGGGACTTGAACCCCCACGCCGTTGCCAGCAACAGATTTTGAGTCTGCCGCGTCTACCATTCCGCCACAGGGGCCGCGTGCTCGTGGGCCATCATAAACCAGGCCGCCCGCCCGTCAACCCGCGCTTGCGCGGCCCCCAGTACCCGGGATCACGTTTTCGAGCGCCAGCCGCGAAAATGGGAGACCGGGTAGCAATCAATTGACCCTGGAGGGGCGGGTTTCAAACCCGCCCCTCCAGTCGCCGATCAGAACGGCGTCGTCGGCACTCGGCCTCTTGCGAAAGTTGGCACCGGGCTGTTACACCCCCGTTTCCCCCGCGCCGGTTCGGCGCGCCTCCCCGCATGGCTCGCGCAACCAGGGGCTCGCCCGCCGATGATACGCCGGCTCTACGACGGGACGATGCGGCTGGCGGGCCACCAGCGCGCACCCCTGGCGCTCGCCGCCGTGTCGTTCACCGAAAGCTCGTTCTTCCCCGTCCCCCCCGATGCCATGCTGATCCCGATGGTGCTGGCGCGCCCCGAGCGCGCCTGGGCGATCGCCGCGGTGTGCACCTTGGCCTCGGTCTTGGGCGGATTCTTCGGCTACGCCATCGGTTATTACATGTTCGAGACGCTGGGCCGCGCGCTCATCGACTTCTATGGCTACCGCGCGGCCTTCGACGAGTTCCGGCGACTGTTCAACGAGTGGGGGGTGTGGATCATCCTGGTCAAGGGCCTCACGCCCATCCCCTACAAGCTCGTCACCATCGCCAGCGGCGCCGCCGGGTTCGATGTCGTCGTCTTCGCGCTGGCCTCGCTGGCGACGCGCGGGGCGCGCTTCTATCTCGTCGCCGGCCTCTTGAAGTATTTCGGCCCGCCGCTGCGCGCCTTCATCGAGCGCTATCTCACCCTGGTGACGACCGCCTTCGTGGTCCTCCTCGCCGGCGGGTTCTTCGCCCTCGGGTATTTGTGAGCCGGGCTGCGATTGCGCGGCGTGCGCGCCCGTCCTATACCCTTGCCCGGTGACCCGTGCCCTGACCCGTCCCGCGAGCGCCGCCGCGGTCGTGCTTGGCGCCAGCCTCGCCGTTCTCGGCGCCACCTTCGCGTTCGAATACCTGGGCGGGCTGTTGCCCTGCCCGCTGTGCATCTGGCAGCGCTATGCCCATGGCGCGACCATCATGGCTGCCGGTCTCGCGCTCGCCGTCGCCCGTCCCGGTCCCGCCGTAGCGCTCCTCGGCTTGGCGGCCGCCTCGCTGCTTACGGGGGCCGGCATCGCCTTCTTCCACGTCGGCGTCGAAGAGGGGTGGTGGCAGGGCACGGCTTCCTGTGGCGGCAGCCAGGCGCCCGCCGCCAGCCTCGAGGAGCTGCGCGCCCGCTTGCTCGCCCAGCCGCTGGTGCGCTGCGACGAGGTGGCGTGGTCGCTGTTCGGGGTGTCGATGGCGGGCTACAATCTCGCCCTGTCGCTGGCCCTCGCCCTCTACGCCGGGCTGGCGGCGGGGCGCGCCATCCCGTCCCGAGCAGGCGAGCGATGAGCGAAGCGACCAAGTCCCTGCCGGGCGATCTGTCGCGCGCCGAGCGGGTCCGGCGCATGCTGCGGGTCGACCACGCGGGCGAGTATGGCGCGGTGCGCATCTACGAAGGTCAGCTCGCGGTCCTCGGCGACGGCCCGGCGGCGCAAGCGATCCGCCGCATGGCCGACCAGGAGCGGCAGCACCTCGACGCCTTCGCGCGCCTGTTGCCGGCGCGCCGGGTGCGGCCCACCCTGCTCTCCCCGCTGTGGTCGATGGCCGGCTTCGCGCTTGGCGCCGCCAGCGCGCTGGTCGGCGAGCGCGCGGCGATGGCCGTGACCGTGGCGGTCGAAGAGGTGATCGACGAGCACTACGCCGCCCAGGCGGCACTGCTCGGCGAGGATGAGGGGGAGCTCAGGGCCGTCCTCGAGTCCTTCCGCCGCGACGAGCTCGCCCACCGCGACGAGGCGCTCGCGCACGGCGCCCAGGGCGCCCCAGCCTACGAGCTCATGACCGCCGCGGTGAAGGGCGCCTCGCGGCTCGCCATCTGGCTGTCGACCCGCCTGTGAGCCGTCACACCGGATCGAGCTCGGTATCCCAATAGAGGAAATCGCGCCAGCTATCGTGCAGGTAATTGGGCGGAAAGGCGCGCCCGTTCTCCTGGAGCCGGCGGGCGGTCGGCTGGACCGGCGGATGGCGCGGGTAGATCTTCGCCTCGCCCGGCAGCCGGTTGCCCTTCGCGAGGTTGCAGCCGCAGCACGCGGTGACCACGTTGGTCCACACCGTGCGCCCGCCGCGCGAGCGCGGCACGATGTGGTCGAAGGTGAGGTCGTTGGTCGGGCGGTGGTCGCCGCAATACTGGCAGAGGAAGCGGTCCCGCAGGAAGACATTGAACCGCGTGAAAGCCGGGCGCCGCGAGGCCGACACGTACTGCTTCAATGAAATGACGCTCGGCAGCCGCATCTCGACCGACGGCGAGCGCACCAGGCGGTCGTATTCGGAGACGATATTGACGCGCTCCAGGAACACCGCCTTGACCGTGTCCTGCCACGACCACAGCGACAGCGGGAAATAACTCAAGGGGCGGAAATCCGCGTTGAGCACCAGCGCCGGGCAACTGTCGATCGACACAGACAACCCCGCCCTCCGTGGCCGAGGAATTCAGCAACGCCTTGATAATCCATACGACCCCAAAACACAATACGCCCGGCCCCGCAGGGCGCAGCCCGGGTCAGGCCCCGAGACGGGAGGCGAGGAAGCGGCCGCCCAAGGCAAGGCCCGCCTCGTCGATCGCGTGGCCGAGGCCGGGCCGCCGGTGGGCCTCGACCGCGATCCCGGCGGCCACCAGCGCGGCCTTCGCCTCCGCCATGGCGGCGAAGGGGACCAATGGGTCGGCGTCGCCGTGGACCAGGACGATGGGGGGGCGCGAGACGATCTCGCCCGCGAGCCGCTCGGCGCCGATCAGCGCCCCCGAATAGCCAAGGACGGCGGCGCACGGCCTCGGCCTGCGTGGCGCCACGTACAGCGACAGGATCGCCCCTTGCGAGAAACCGACCATCGCCAAGCGCTCGTCGCCGAGCCCCCGGCGCTTGAGTTCCTCATCGAGAAAGGCGTCGAGGATCGGGGCCGCCGCCTGCACGCCGGCGAGCACCATCTCCGGCGCGCGGTCCTGGAAGCTGAACCATTGGCGCCCGAACGGCGCCATGTCGCAGGGAAAGGGCGCGTCGGGCGACAGGAACTCGGCGTGCGGCAGGGCCGGCGCCCAATGGGGCGCGAGTCCGATTAGGTCGTTGCCGTCGGCGCCCAGCCCGTGCAGCAGGACCACGAGCTGGCCGGGGTCGCCGCCGGCGGACGGGCCGAAACTTGGACCCGAAAGGGCGAGGAAGGGCGGCATCGGCACCACGGTCATCGCAACGGTGATAGCCCAGGCCGCATGGTAAAGTCATCGCCGATGTCGGCCGGTGCCACCGTCACCCGCTTCGCGCCCTCGCCCACCGGGCGGCTGCACCTCGGCCACGCGCATGCGGCGCTGTTCGCGGCCGCGCTAGCGCGCCGGGCGGGCGGGCGGTTCCTGCTGCGCATCGAGGATATCGACGCAGGCCGCTGCCGACCCGAATTCGAATCCGGCATCCTCGAAGACCTCGCCTGGCTCGGCCTCGATTGGCAGCGCCCGGTCCGCCGCCAGTCCGAGCACATGGCCGATTACGCGTCGGCCCTGCACCGCTTGGCCGATGATGGCCTCCTTTATCCCTGCTTCTGCACGCGCGCCGAGATCAGGGCCGAGATCGCCGGCGCCAGCGCCGCGCCCCACGGACCGGACGGGCCGGTCTATCCCGGCACCTGCCGGGCCTTGAGCGCATCCGAACGGGCCGCCCGCCAGGCGGCGGGGCTCGGCTTCGCCTTGCGGCTCGATACGCGCAAGGCCGTCGCGCGCAGCGGCCCCCTGGCGTGGCACGACCTGGCGCGCGGCACGGTCGCGGCCGACCCGCTGGCCTGGGGCGACGTCGTGCTGGCGCGCAAGGACATCCCGGCAAGCTATCACCTGGCGGTGAGCCTCGACGATCACCTGCAAGGCGTGACCCTGGTGACCCGCGGTGCCGACCTGTTCGCCGCCACCCACATCCATCGCCTGTTGCAGGCCCTGCTCGGGCTTTCGAGGCCCGCCTACCACCATCACGCGCTGATCGACGGCCCCGACGGCGAGCGGCTTGCCAAGCGCTCCGGCGCGCTGACGCTCAAGGGCCTGCGCGAGGCCGGAAAGACGCCCGCCCAAGTGCGGGCGATGGCGGGGTATGGCTGACGGCCGACGGCTGACGGCTTATACTCCCGCCATGGACCGCTACCGCACCTACGCGGAGTTCTGGCCGTTTTATCTGGCCGAGCACCGCCGCAAGGCGACGCGGGCGCTGCATTTCCTCGGCACCGGCCTGGCGCTGTGCCTGCTCCTCGCCGCCGCGCTCATGGGATCATGGTGGCCGCTGCCGGCGGCGCTCGTCGCCGGCTACGGCTTCGCCTGGGTGGCGCATTTCGCCATCGAACGCAATCGCCCCGCCACCTTCACCTATCCCTTGTGGTCGCTTCTGAGCGATGTGCGCATGTTCGGGCTGTTCTTGAGCGGGCGGCTTCAAGCCGAGCTCAACAAGCACGGCATCGAATGAGTTGTAGGGGCGGGTCTCAAGACCCGCCCTTACGGAATGCCAGTGAGTCGGGCCCGATTTACATGGACACATCGAGTAAGCCCAATCCGGGTCCAAGGGAATCGGGTCCGACTCACCCGCTACTGCGACGTGATCATCGAGCGGTGGCAGCGGGTCACAGGATCAAAGGTAATCCTTGATGACGGGCAGCGTTTTGCTGATAAGCGAGTCCCATCAACGGCTTAGGAGCCCGGCCCACTCGAAGCAGCCTCAAGATCGCAATCAAGCCTCTAAAACCATTGTAAATCAACCATTAACGCTGATAGTGAATAGTCCTGTCGTCGTCAACGGAAGAGACGGGGAACAAGTGCGTGCGCGCCAAACAGCTTTTCACGATCGGCTACGAAGGAGCCGACCTGGCTGATTTCCTTGCGACGCTCGCCGCAGGGGGTGTGGCTCAGGTCATCGACATCCGCGACGTTGCGATCTCCAGAAAGCGAGGCTTCTCGAAAAACGCGCTCTCGGACGCTCTGGCGGCAAAAGGGATCGCGTATGTCCATCTCAAGGCGCTCGGCAATCCAAAGCCGGGACGTGAGGCGGCCCGCCGGGGCGAATTCGCCGCGTTCCGGAACATCTACGATCAGCATCTGAAGGAGCCCGATGCGCAGGCCGCACTGAAAGATGCTGCACGAAGGGCAGGCGGGACGGTATCGTGCCTGATGTGCTTCGAGCGCGCGAACGAACATTGCCACCGGACAATTGTTGCGGTGGCGCTTGCCGAAAAAGCGGGTTTCGCCATCAGGCATCTCGGTGTCCGTAAGGACGCTGCATCTCATCGCAGGTGCGACTATGACCGCAGCAGCGATCGATAGCTTGCGCTCGGGTCAAACCGAAGCGATCGTCATCATCAAGGCCGCGCCTCAAGCAGGACAGCGGCACGGAGAAACGGTCTGATGCGCTGGCATCGATCTGCAAGGGAAATGGCTGCGGCTCTATCCTGTGTCGTTTCGGACTCTTGATGATGGCCAGAAATTCGGTCGATGGGACCGCATCCAGTTTAAGTGGCGGCTGCCGAATGACGATCCTCGCACCGAAAGCCGTCGCGTCGATCAAGACAGCATCAGAATTGTCGGTGAACTGAAGAAATCCGAACGGCAACGCTTCCTGGGCAGCGCTATCATCCCCAGCTTGGACCGTGAACGAGAGGTCGGACGGAGCCTCGCGCTTCTCAAGGCGGAGATCCTGAAATTTAAGGTCGAGAAGAAGCAGGGCGACGAACTCAGGCGCGAAAGCAAGCGCTTCGAGGCGCTGCACGCCCAGCAGGACCTGTTCAACACCAAGCCGATCATCCCGTATCCGCCATGTCCCTATCACTTCAAATACCGGTATCAGTCTGACGACGGGCTGCGCGAAGGGACGTGTCAGGAATGGGAGATTGAAGCTACCTTCTTCAAGTGGACACGCCTTTACGGAGAGGAGCACGCACTCGCTGAAATGCGGCGCGTGTTTGGCGAGGAGTATCCTGCTAAGGGGATGCTCCTCGCCATGGGCACACATTCGCTGTACCCGGATACATGGCTGATCAACGGTGTTGTTCGTCTCGACGAAGTCGAGCAGATGTCGCTCTTCTAGGCTTCGCCTAAATGATCCGGTAGACCTGCCCGCGTCCTTGCCGATCATCGAATGATCGGAAGCCACCGAACAAAGCAATCAAATAATCCGCTTATCCGCTTGGCTCTTGGCGCCCGCAGCGCCTTCATGTGCGCCATCGACGACGGAGAACGCTATGACCAAGCGCCGCGACAACACGAAAGCGCTCGACGCCTTCCTCGCCCGTAAGGCCGGGATCGACGCCATGCTCGCCCGTCTCCTTGAGGCCGCGCAGCACCCCGCGCGGGCCCCTAGAAAATCCCTTTATTTCCAGGTATATCCCATGCCTTCCCAGTTCCTTCTCTGCACAACATCACCCGTCGCGTCACAGTCACACCCGCAAGCCGCGCGCGATTTCGACATAGTCGGGGTGCTCGGGCCCGATCCAGCCGTGGCGGACCAGGAAGTCGATGATCACCAGGTTGCAGTTGAACTTGAACTCGCGGGTCGAGCGCACCATTTCGGCGACCTTGTCGATCGGCCACCGGAAGAACTCGTCGATCTCGCCGTCGTGGTTGGTGGGCGTGAAGTCGGCCGGCAGCTCGAGGTCGTAGCAGAACTGCACGTCGGGCTTGAGGCCGTCGGCGGCCTCCATGCAGTAGACGATCGCGCCCACCGGGATCGCCCGGCGCGCCACGCGCTCGGGGATATCGGCTTCCTCCGCGCACTCCTTGATCAGATTTTCCATGAGGCCGACGCCGATCGGCTGGCCGCCGGCCACCGTGTTGTCGAGCAGGCCGGGATAGGTGGGCTTGGTCATGGCCCGGCGCGGCACCCACATCTCCAGCCCGCCCGCCCCGCGCACGAACCCGTTCATGTGCACGCCATAGGCGCGCACCCCGAAATGGGGGATGGCCGCGCGCTCCATCTGCAGGAGCGGCGGAGTGGTGAACGAGGTCGCGACCGGGTAGGGCTCGTCGCGCCAGCCGGCGATCAGCCCGTCGCGCTCGAGGACCCTCAAGACGTCCTCCACCGCCGCGCTGCGGTGGGCGAAATCGGCCAGGCGCGGAGCCAGCGAGACCGCCTGGTGCGCGACCTCGAAAACGGCCGGAAATTCGGCCAGCCGCCGGGCGAGCGCGTGGCGCACCCAGCCCACTCGCGTCCCCGCCACCACGAACGGCCGGAAGTGCGCAAGGTCGTGGGCGTTGCATTCCCTGATCCGGTCGAGAAAGGACATCGGCGCTAATAGGGAATCTTGTCGGACTTGGCGCGCCATTCCTCGAACACCGCCCGGGCCTCTCCTTCCAGGAGACGCTGCATCGGGATGGCGCGGCGCGCGGGCGGCAACGACAGTTCGCGGTAGATGAAATCGTCCCTGAATCCGATCGCCGCGGCTTGCGCGCCGGTGTTGGCGTAGCAGACGCGCCCGATTCGCGCCCAATAGATAGCCCCCAGGCACATCGGGCACGGCTCGCAGCTCGCATACAAGACGCTGCCCTCCAGGCTGAAACGGCCGAGCCGGCGGCAGGCGGCGCGGATCGCGACGATCTCGGCGTGCGCGCTCGGGTCGTTCGAAGCCGTGACCTGGTTCCAGCCCTCGCCGACCACCGCGCCGTCGAACGCCACCACCGCGCCGAAGGGTCCGCCTGACCCTAAGCGCATATGCTCGGCCGACAGCGCGATCGCGCGCCGCATCAGCTCCCGGTCGTCCATGCGTTCCCTCTTGCCCGCTTCGGCCTCCCCCTCCCGTGCCGCGGCTCCAAGAGTAGGGATTTGCACGGCGGCGGGGGATATGGCAAGTCCCAACGGCCGGACACCTGACCCCATGGCTGCCCTCGCCCGCCTGCTCATCGTTGTTGTCGCCCTCGCGTTCCCGGGCGGCCCGGCGGCCGGCGCCGATCCGGCGCTTCGCCAGTTTGCCGAACGGCTCGCCGTCGCCGATACGATCGGCTTCATCGCCGCCGTCGCCGCCGTGCGCGCCAACGGCCGCCTGCCGCAGCATTATCTCACCAAGGACCAGGCGGCGGCCTTGGGCTGGCGGCCGGGCGAGGACCTCTGCCGGGCGGCGCCGGGCCGCAGCCTCGGCGGCGATCGCTTCGCCAACCGCGAGCGCCGCCTGCCCGAGGCCGCCGGCCGGCGCTGGCGCGAGGCGGACCTCGACTACGCCTGCGGAAAGCGCGGGGGAAAGCGCCTCGTGTGGTCGAACGACGGCCTCTTGTTCGTGACCGTCGATCATTACCGGACCTTCCACAAGGTGCCGGACGGGCCCCCATGAAGCGCGCCACCCTCGATGCCTCGCTGGCGACGCTCGCCGCCGTTTACGCACGGCTCGCCCGCGACCTCGATTTCCCGGCCCATTTCCGGCCCAATCTCGATGCCCTGTGGGACACGCTCACGACCGATATCGCCGGACCGGTCGAGATCGTCTGGCGCCAATCGAACGCGGCGCGGGCCCGCCTCGGCCCCGATTTCGACCGGCTGTGCGCGACCTTGCGCGAGGTCGAGCGCGCGCGCCCCGATTTCCGGCTCCGCCTCGAGTGACCGGATTTCGTCCTGGGCGGGGGTCCGGCGCCAATATATTCTCCCCCCATGAAGCATGTGATCGCCGTCCTGCCGTACCTCATCGGCGCGTTCCTGGTCGCCGTCCTGTTGACGCTGTTCGTGGGGCTCGGCGGCATGGCCGGGGGCGGCGAGTTCAACCGGCGCCATGCCAACAAGATCATGCGCCTGCGCGTCGCCCTGCAGGCGGCGACCATAGCCCTGTTCATCCTCTACGTCCTTCTGACCCGTTTTTGAGGGCCTCGCCATGGTCAGGCTCACCCGCATCTACACCCGCGGCGGCGACGGCGGCAAAACCTCGCTCGGCGACGGCAAGCGGGTGGCGAAGCACGATCCGCGCGTCGCCGCCTACGGCACGGTCGATGAGGCCAACGCGGCGATCGGGCTCGCCCGGCTGCACACCGCGCTTGAGGCGGATCGGATGCTGGCGCGCATCCAGAACGACCTGTTCGATCTCGGCGCCGATCTCTGCCGGCCAGCCCGCTCCGCGAGGGCGCCCACCAAGCCCGCCTTGCGGATCGTCCAAGCCCAGATCGACCGCCTCGAGCGCGAGATCGACGCCATCAACCGAAAGCTCAAGCCGCTCGACTCGTTCGTGTTGCCGGGCGGCAGCCCGGCGGCCGCCTATCTGCACCTCGCCCGCACCATCGTCCGGCGCGCCGAGCGCCTGACCACCGAGCTCGCGGCCCGCGAGCCGGTCAATCCGCTGGCCATCGCCTACATGAATCGGGTCTCGGACCACCTCTTCGTCCTCGCCCGCCACCTCAATGACGACGGCGCGCGGGACGTGCTGTGGGTCCCCGGCCAGAACCGCTGACCCGTCGTTGACATCGATTCGGCCCCGCCCTATGTTGCACCTGCGAAGGAGGCCGGATTCGCGGCCTCGATCCTGCGATTCCGGCTGATCGAGTCGTTGGCGCGCGCGCCGGCCCGCGGGCCCGGCCAAGGGATGGCGATGAAGGTCCTGGTTGCCGTCAAGCGGGTGGTCGATTTCAACGTCAAGATCCGGGTCAAGGCCGACCGCACCGGCGTCGAGACGGCCAACGTCAAAATGTCGATGAACCCGTTCGACGAGATCGGCATCGAGGAGGCGATCCGCCTCAAGGAAAAGGGCGTGGCCACCGAGATCGTCGCGGTCTCGATGGGCGTGCCGCAATGCCAGGAGACGCTGCGCACCGCGCTCGCGCTCGGCGCCGATCGCGGTATTCTCGTCGAGACCGAGGCGGAGCTGCAGCCGCTGGCGGTCGCCAAGCTCATGAAGGCCATCGTCGCCAAGGAGGCCCCGCGCCTGGTGATCTTGGGCAAGCAGGCGATCGACGACGACTGCAACCAGACCGGACAGATGCTGGCCGCGCTGCTCGGCTGGCCGCAGGCCACCTTCGCCTCCAAGCTGACGCTCGCGGGCGAGCGCGCCGAGGTGACGCGCGAGGTCGACGGAGGCCTCGAGACCGTGGACCTCGAGCTCCCCGCCGTGATCACCACCGATCTCAGGCTCAACGAGCCGCGCTATGCCTCGCTGCCCAACATCATGAAGGCGAAGAAGAAGCCGATCGAAACCCTGACCCCCGCGGCGCTCGGCGTCGACGTAAGCCCGCACCTCGTCACCCTCAAGGTCGAGGAGCCGCCGCCGCGCCGATCGGGCGTCAAGGTCAAGGACGCGGCGGATCTCATCGACAGGCTGCGGAACGAAGCGAAGGTGATCTGAATGGCCAACCTGGTCGTCGCCGAGCACGACAATGCCGCGATCCGGCCGGCGACCCTCCATGCCGTCGCCGCCGCCCTCAAGATCGGCGGCGAGACCGCGGTGCTGGTCGCGGGCTCCGGCTGCCGGCCGGCCGGCGAAGGCGCGGCGAAGATCGCCGGGATCTCCAAAGTCGTGCTCGCCGATCACCCGGCCTTGGCCCATGGCCTGGCCGAAAACCTGGCGCCGCTCGTCGCCCGGCTCGCCCCCTCCTACAGCCATGTGCTCGCCGCCGCCACCACCTTCGGCAAGAACCTGATGCCGCGCGTGGCGGCCCTGCTCGACGTGGCGCAAGTCTCCGAAATCATCGCCGTCGTGGCGCCCGATACCTTCGTGCGCCCCATCTATGCCGGCAACGCGCTTTTGACCGTGCAGTCGAAGGACACGATCAAGGTGCTCACCGTGCGCGGCACGGCCTTCCCGGCCGCCCCGGCCGCGGGCGGGTCGGCGGCGATCGAGACCCTCGCCGAGGCCGTCGAGTCGGGCCGGTCGAAATTCGTGCGCCAGGAACTCTCCAGGTCCGAGCGCCCGGAGCTGACCTCGGCGCGCATTGTGGTCTCGGGCGGGCGCGGCCTGCAATCGGGCGAGAACTTCAAGCTTCTGGGGGCGCTCGCCGACCGGCTCGGCGCCGCGCTCGGCGCCTCGCGCGCCGCGGTCGATGCCGGCTTCGTGCCCAACGACTACCAGGTCGGCCAGACCGGCAAGATCGTCGCGCCGGACCTCTACATCGCGGTCGGCATTTCCGGCGCCATCCAGCACCTCGCCGGCATGAAGGACTCCAAGGTCATCGTCGCCATCAACAAGGACGAGGAGGCGCCGATCTTCCAGGTCGCCGATTACGGCCTGGTCGGCGATTTGTTCAAGATCATCCCCGAATTGACGGCCGCCCTGCCGCCCAGGACTTGAGTGCGCGCGGGCTCCACACGCCAAAGAGGTTCTCCCATGATCAAGACCATCGGCGTCATCGGCGCCGGCCAGATGGGCAACGGCATCGCCCATGTCGCTGCGCTCGCGGGCTTCCAGGTGAAGCTCTTCGATGCGGTTCCCGAGGCGCTGCCAAAAGCCCTTGCCATCATCGCCGCCAACCTCGACCGTCAGGTCGCCAAGGGAAAGATCAAGGCCGCCGACAAGGAGGCGGTCCTCAAGCGGATCGCGACCGGCCTCGACTACGCGATCTTCGACGACTGCGACCTCGTCATCGAGGCGGCTACCGAAAACGAAGCGATCAAGCGCGAGGTGTTCAAGAAGCTCTGCCCGCACCTGCGCGCCCACGCGCTCATCGCCTCCAACACCTCGTCGATCTCGATCACCCGGCTCGCCGCGGTGACCGATCGGCCGACTAAGTTCATGGGCATGCATTTCATGAACCCGGTGCCGGTGATGCAGCTCGTCGAACTGATCCGCGGCATCGCCACCTCCGAGGAGACCTACCAGACCGTCCGCGAGCTGGCGATCCAGCTCGGCAAGACCCCGGCGATGGCCGAGGATTTCCCGGCCTTCATCGTCAACCGCATCGTTTTGCCGATGATCAACGAAGCGGTCTACACGCTCTACGAGGGCGTCGGCACGGTCGAGTCGATCGACACGGCGATGAAGCTCGGCGCCAACCATCCGATGGGACCGCTCGAGCTCGCCGACTTCATCGGCCTCGACACCTGCCTCGCGGTCATGCAGGTCCTCTACGACGGGCTGTCCGACTCGAAGTACCGGCCCTGCCCGCTGCTCGTCAAATACGTCGAAGCGGGCTGGCTCGGGCGCAAGGCCAAGCGCGGGTTCTATGACTACGCGGGCCCGAAGCCGGTGCCGACCCGCTGACGCCAACCCCCCATCGTCGTTGGCTGGGCCGGTCTTGAGACCGGGCCTTACGAACCGCCGTGGCGCTTGAGAAAATACCGGACGAACGCCGCCCCCTCGTCCGAATCCCACTTGGCCGCGCCGTCGAGGCGGCCGATCTCGCGGCCGTCCTGCTCGAGGATGCGCGTGATGGGAAGGCCGCGCGGCGAAACGGCGCGCATCGAGGCCAGCGTGGGGTCGAGATAGACCGGCAGGTCCCTCACACCCAACCGGCCTAGGAACGGTTCGACGAGCTCGCGGCCCTGGCGGTCGAGGGCCAGCGCGATGAGCGCGAAAGCGGGCTCCGCGAGGCACACGCGCAGACGCGCAAGGGACGGCAGCTCCTCCACGCACGGGGCGCACCAGGCGGCCCAGAAATTCAAAAGCACGACCTTGCCGCGCAACGCCGCCAGGGACAGCGTTCGGCCCTCGATATCGGGGAAGAGAATCTCCGGCGTGGCCTTGGGCTCGGCATGGACAAGGAATGCCTGGAGCTGGCCGCGGCCCGGGCAGGCGGCCCGTCGGAAGTCCTTGATCCTGCCGCATAGATCGTCACAATCGCCAGCGCGCCCACGCCCAGCCCTGCTGCGAGTACCGCTTTGCCGGTCAAACCGTCCATCCCGCGACCCAAGCCCATGGCGATCAAACCCAAGCCAGGCGCACCGAAACCGAGCCGGACCGCGCCCATCAACCCGCTATGGGGCGGCCGGTTCGCGTCGGGCCCGGCGGAGGGGCTGGCGCGGATCGGCGCCTCGATCGACGTCGACCGGCGCCTCTACGCCCAAGACATCGCCGGCTCGAAGGCCCACGCCGACATGCTGGTCCGGCGCCAGATCCTCTCGCCCAAGGATGGCCGGGCGATCGCCCGCGGTCTAGAGCGCATCCGCGCCGAGATCGAGGCCGGCCGGTTCCGCTTCCGGACCGAGCTCGAAGACATCCATATGAATATCGAGGCCCGGCTCGCCGAGCTCATCGGTCCAGCGGCGGGACGGCTGCACACCGCGCGCTCGCGCAACGACCAGGTGGCGACCGATCTGCGCCTCTGGCTGCGCCAGGCGATCGACCGCCTCGAGGCCCGGATGCGGGATTTGCAGCGGGCGCTCATCGAGCGCGCCGAAGCCCATGCCGGCACCGCCATGCCGGGCTTCACCCATCTTCAGCCCGCCCAGCCGGTGACCTTCGGGCACCACATGCTCGCCTATGTCGAGATGGTCGGCCGCGACCGCGGCCGCCTCGCCGACTGCCGCCGGCGCCTCGACGAATGCCCGCTGGGGGCGGCCGCGCTCGCCGGCACCTCGTTTCCCATCGACCGCCGGGCGACGGCGCGCGCGCTCGGCTTCCGGCGCCCTTGCGCCAATTCGCTCGACGCCGTTTCGGCGCGCGATTTCGCGCTCGAATTCCTGGCGGCGGCGGCCGTATCGGGCCTGCATCTGTCACGCCTCGCCGAGGAGCTGGTGATCTGGACCACGCCGCAATTCGGGTTCGTCAAGCTGTCCGACGCCTTCACCACCGGCTCCTCGATCATGCCCCAGAAGCGCAACCCCGATGCGGCCGAGCTGGTGCGCGCCAAGTGCGGACGGCTGTTGGGCGCGTTCCTGTCGGTGGCCGCGGTGATGAAGGGGCTGCCGCTCGCCTATGCGAAGGACATGCAGGAAGACAAGGAGAAAGTGTTCGACGCGGCCGACACCCTCGCGCTATGTGTTGCCGCGATGACCGGAATGATCGACGATCTCGAGGTCGACGAAGCTGCGATGCGCCGCGCCGCGGCCTCGGGCTACCTCACCGCGACCGACCTCGCCGACTGGCTGGTGCGGCACAAGGGCCTGCCGTTCCGCGCCGCGCACCAGGCCACCGGGCAGATCGTGCGCCTGGCCGAGGCGCGGGGTTGCGCCCTCGAAGACCTGCCGCTCGCCGACTTGAAGGCGGTGGATAAACGCATCACCAGGGGCGTTTATTCGGTCCTCAGCGTCGAGCGGTCGCTGGCCAGCCGCACGAGCTTCGGCGGCACCGCGCCCGCCAATGTCCGGCGCGCGGCGGCGGCGGCCCGCCGGCGCTATCTCGGCCAGCCGGGAGGCCAGCGATGACCGTGCCCGTCCGACCCGCGCGGATAACCCTTGTAGGGGCGAGGCGTTGCCTCGCCGGTTTCAAACCCGCCCGCGGGCGGGTCACAGACCCGCCCCTACGAACGGCCGGCGATGTTCCCGTTTTAGGGGCGCATTGCCCCGCCCCTACAAAGATCCCAGGCGCAGCGGATCCGGCGCCGACGCGGCGATGGCTGTTGGCGATGGCGGCCGGGCTCGCGCTCGCCGCGTGCGGCCGCAAGGGCGGCCTCGAGCCGCCCGCGGGCGCCGACCCGGCGCCGCCGCGGCGCTACCCGGTGCGCTGAGCGCGATGTTCGCGTACCAGGGCGGCATGCTGCACGCCGAGGGCGTGTCGCTCGCCCGGCTGGCGGCCGAGCTCGGCACGCCGGCTTGGGTCTATTCGAGCGCCGCGCTGACGCTCCGCTACCGGGAGTTCGCGGCGGCGTTCGAGGGCTTGCCGGCGACGATCTGCTACTCCCTCAAGGCCAATGGGAACCAGGCGGTCATCGCCACCCTGGCGCGGCTCGGGGCCGGCGCCGATGTCGTCTCCGAGGGCGAGTTGCGGCGCGCGCTGGCGGCCGGCGTGGCCCCGCGCAAGATCGTGTTCGCTGGGGTGGGCAAGACCGCCGCCGAGATGGAAGCCGCGCTGGCCGCCGGCATCCTCCAGTTCAATGTCGAATCCGAGCCCGAATTGCGCCTGCTCTCGGCGCTCGCCGCCGCCAGGCGCGCGCGCGCCCCCATCGCGCTGCGCGTCAATCCGGATGTCGATGCCCGCACGCACGCCAAGATCACCACCGGCAAGGCCGAGAACAAGTTCGGCATCGACATCGCCGCCGCGCCGCGGATCGCGAAGTTGGCGGCGAGCCTGCCTGGCCTCGCGCTCGAGGGCATCGCCGTCCATATCGGCTCGCAGCTGACCGCGACCGGCCCGTTCCGCGACGCCTTCGCGCGCCTGCGCGCGCTCGCCCACGAGCTGATCGCCGCCGGCCACCAGCTCAAGCGCCTCGACCTCGGCGGCGGGCTCGGCGTGTCCTACGACCGCGACACCCCGCCCGCGCTGGAGGATTACGCGGCGGCGGTCCGCGCCACCCTGTCCGGGCTCGACCTCGACCTCGTTGTGGAGCCGGGCCGCACCCTGGTCGCCGAGGCCGGGGTGCTGCTCACCCGGGTCCTTTACATGAAGGCCGGAATCGCCAAGCGCTTCGCGGTTGTCGATTGCGGCATGAACGATCTCTTAAGGCCATCGCTCTACGATGGCTACCATCCGATCCGCCCGGTGGCCGAGCCCAAATCCGGCGCGCGGCCGGTCGTGGTCGACGTAGTGGGTCCGGTGTGCGAGACCGGCGACACGCTTGCGCTCGGGCGAGCGCTGCCCCCGCTCGCCGACGGCGATCTCTTGGCGGTCGGCTTCGCCGGGGCCTACGGTGCGGTCATGTCCTCGACCTACAATACGCGGCCGCTGGCGCCGGAAGTGCTCGTCAACGGCGAGCGCTACGCCGTGGTGCGGCCGCGCCAGAGCGCGGCGGCGCTGATCGGCCTCGACCGGCTGCCGCCGTGGCTCGAGGCGGCCCCCCCCGGGCGCGCCAGGACGGCACGATAGGGGTGGCGATATAGCTGTATTTGGTTATAGAAAACCATCGGCCCGCCCAGCGATGAGTCATGGACCGGCGGGCCGGTCTCGGGCAAAATGCGCTAGCCTGGCTCGATTCGTGGGGGTTCGGCGCGGAGGATAGGACGATGGGTCGGTCCTTCGACCCGCAGGCGTTCCGGAGCATGGTCGGCTGGCGGCTGAGGCTGGCGCGGGTGGCGCTCGCCTGGGAGCGGCTGTGGCCGGCCTTGTGGCCCAGCCTGGCGGCGATCGGGATCTTCGCCGCCGTGGCGCTGTTCGACGTGCTGCCGCACCTTCCCGCATGGCTGCATGGCAGCGCGCTCGCCCTGTTCGGCGCCGTCCTTGGCTTCACCCTTTATCGGGCCCGCGGCGCCATCGCGGTGCCCGCGCTAACGGCCGGGCGGCGCCGGCTTGAGATCGCCAGCGGCCTCAGCCACCGGCCGCTCGCCACGCTCGAGGACGAGCTCGCCGGCGGGGCCGGCGACCCGGTCGCCGATACCCTGTGGCAGGCGCACCGCGCCCGCCTTGTCGCCGCGCTCACGGCGATCCGGGTCGGCTGGCCCTCGCCCGGCCTCCCCCGCCGCGACCCCATGGCGCTGCGGGCCGTCTTGTTCCTGACGCTGGTGGTGGGATTGGGCGCCGCGGGCGAGGAGTCGTGGACGCGGCTGGCGCGCGCCTTTTCGCCCGGCATCGCCGCGCCGGTCCTTCCCCCTGGCGTCTTGGATATGTGGATCACGCCGCCCGCCTATACCGGGCAGTCGCCCCTCTTGCCGCGCGCCGAGGCGGGCGAGGGCGAGCTCGTCGTCCCGGCCGGCAGCGCGCTTCTCGCCCAAGTGACCGGCGGGCGCGGCGCGCCCAAACTCGTCATCGACGGCCGCACGGCCGTGTTCTCGTCGGTCGAAGGGGCGTCCGGCAAGGCCCGCGCCTATCGCGCGGCGGCCGAGATCGACGCCGGCGCGAGGCTCGCGGTCGAGCAGGACGGCCGCGCGCTCGCCGCCTGGCGCCTCAAGGTCATCCCGGACGATGCGCCCAAGGTCGAGTTCGCGACCGCGCCGGCGCGCACCCGGCGGGCGGCGCTGCGCCTCGAATATGCGGCCAGCGACGATTACGGCATCGTCAACGTCGCGGCGACGATCCGGCGCGCCGAGGCGCCCGCGGGCAGTCCCGGCCAGCCGATCGATCTCGCATTGCCGGTCCCCGGCCAGCGCCTCAAGGAGGCCAGCGGGTCGAGCTACTACGACCTGACCGCCCATCCGTGGGCCGGGCTTAAGGTGCTGGTCCAGCTCCGCGCCGTCGATGCGATCGGCCAAAACGGCCGCTCGGAGGATGTCGCCACCGTGCTCCCCGAGCGCCTGTTCCAGCACCCGGTGGCGCGCGCCATCGTCGAGCAGCGCAAGACCCTGGTCGCCGACCCCGGCACGCGCAACCTGGTCAGCCGCGCGCTCGCCGCCATCGGCTCGGTGCCCTCGCATTACTTCGACGACGTCGTCGTCTATCTGGCGCTCAAGACCGCCTCGGTGCGGCTGTTGCGCGACCACTCGGCCGGCGCGGTGAACGCGGTCCAGGAGCTGCTGTGGGACGCGGCCCTTCGCATCGAGGACGGCAAGCTGTCGCTTGCCGAGCGCGAGTTGCGGGCCCTCCAGCAGAAGCTCCAGGACGCGCTCGCCAACAACGCGACCGACGCCGAGATCGAGCGGCTGATCCAGGAGCTCCAGCAGGCGATCGACCGCTACCTCGAGGCGATGATGGAAAATGCGCGCAACCGGCCCGACGACCTGGCGCGCCAGCCCATGGACCGCAACGCCCAGCGGGTCGAGCGCCTTGACCTGCAGCGGCTGCTCGACCAAGCGCGCCAGCTCGCCCGCACCGGGGCGCGCGATGCGGCGCGCGACCTGTTGGCGCGCCTCCAGGAAATCCTCGAGAACCTGCGCGCCCAGCAATACCAGATGGGCCAGCAGCAGGGCGGCGAAGGGCAGCAGATCATGCAAGGCTTGCAGGAGCTGATGCAGCGCCAACAGGGCCTGATCGACCGCACCTTCCGGCGCGCCCAGCGCGGCCAATCGGGCCAGCGCGGCCAGCGCGGCCCGCAGGGTCAGCAGGGCCAGCCGGGCGAGGGCGACGAGGAGGCCGGCGACGGCGCCGAGCAGGAGGGGCTGCGCCGCATGCTCGGCGATCTCATGCGCCAGTTCGGCGAGCTCATGGGCGACATTCCGGGCGGCTTCGGGCGCGCCGAGCGCGCGATGCGCGATGCCATCGATGCGCTGACCCGCAACGCCCCGGGCCGGGCGCTGCGGCCCCAGATGGAGGCCCTCGACCAGCTACGCGCCGGGGCGCGCGAGCTCATGCAGCAGATGCTGGAGCGCTTCGGCCAGGGGCCGGGCGACGATGACATGCTGGACGGCGAACCCGAGCAAGCCAGCGATCGCGATCCCGCCGGCCGGCCATTGAACGGCCTGGGCGGCCTCGACGGCCGCGACGTGCGCATTCCCGAGGAGGCCGACCTCCAGCGCTCGCGCGAGATCCTCGACGAGCTGCTGCGCCGCGCCGGCGAACGCTTCCGCCCGATGATCGAGCGCGAGTACATCGAACGGCTGCTCAAGCGCTTCTGAGCCGCGATCCATCCACTGCCATCGCTCAAGTCCGGCGCCGGTGCGATGCCAAGGCGAAGGAATAGTGACCGGCGGAGCCGGCGGGCGGTTCACCGTGCAGATCGCGGAATGATTTTCACCGCAGAGAGCGCGGAGGCTTCGCAGAGAGCGCGTAGGGGCAGGTTTCAAACCGGCCCGCGGGCGGGTCGAAAGACCCGCCCCTACGGCGTCCTCCGCGTCTTTCTCTGCGACCTCCGCGGTAAAATTTTCTCGGCGCCCTCCCGCGCGGAATCTTCTTGCTCTTGGCGGCCACGACACGCTTGACCCGCAAGTCGGTACTACCCCCCCTGCCCGGCCGAGGCGAGCGCGGTGTCGACCGCGGCGATGAGCTCGGCGAGGCTGAAGGGCTTGGATATCACCTTGTGGATGAGCGCCTCGAGGTTGTGGGCGCGCTGGCGCTCATGGGCGTAGCCGGTCATCAACAGGATCTTCATCCGCGGCCGCTCCTTCGCCGCCTTGAGGGCGAGCGCGATGCCGTCGAGTTCGGGCATGACGATATCGGTCACCAAGAGGTCGAACTCGGAGCCCGCGAGCGCCTCGAGCGCGCGCTGACCGTCGGCGACCGCGGTCACGCTATGGCCGGCACCCTCGAGCGCGCGAATGCCGAATTCGCGGACCCCGCTTTCGTCTTCGGCGAGGAGGATGCGCGCCATGACGTCTGCCTGGGAAAGCCCTGGACTCGCCCGGCCGGCGCTCAGTCGTCCGCGAAGTTGATCGACAGCCCGGCCGCGGCCGAGGCAGGCTGGCGGATCTCGGTGCGGAAGGGCGCGGACTCGCCGGGCGCCAGGCGCACGCTCGCCGCCGCGAACTCCCAGCGATAGAGTTCGCGCCCGGCCGTGTCGTGGAGGACGGCGCGCAGTCTCGGCACCAGCCGCTCGCCGCCCGACAGGTTGGCGACGCGGCCTTCGATCACCAGCGTCGGCACGTCCTCCTTTATGACGCGCGACAATGTCGGGGAGTCCTCGATCCGCAGCCCCTCGCCCGGGAACGACACGTCGACGCCGAAGGCGGCGTACATCGGCCTCACCGCCGGATATTCGGCGACGATCTCCTCGCGCCACAGATATCCGCCGGCAAGCCCGGCGGCGAGGCCGATCAGCAGCACCCAGCCGAGGACCGCCGCCATGGCGCCGCGGGGCTCGTGGCGAAGCGCTGGCAGGTTCGATCCCGGCGGCAGCGGACGGGGGAAGAGCGGCGGGGCGAAGTCGATGGCCTCGGCGGGGATGTCGATGGCCGGGCTGGCGCGCCACTCGTGCCGGCAACGCCCGCACCGCACCCATCGCCCGGACGGCCCGATGGCCGCCGGATCGACAACGAAGCGCGCGGCGCAGTTCTCACAGACGAGAATCATCGGCTCGGTCCGGGGCCGAAAGACCCCGGGGTCTTATTGGCACACCGGCGGCCGGCTGACAAGCCGAGGCGAGGCCCCACGAGGCGCGGGGCCTCGCAATCGCCGCTGCTTGCCCGACCGCCGGGCTGCGTGCCATGTTGAGGGCGGCTCGAGAGCCTATCCGGAGCGGGGAAACGGGTGGTCCGGTTCGAAAATGTGGGCTTGAGATACGGCCTCGGGCCGGAGGTGCTGCGCGATATCTCCTTCGAACTCGGCGCCGGATCCTTCCATTTCCTGACCGGCCCGTCGGGGGCCGGAAAATCGTCGCTGTTGAGCCTCATGTACCTCGCCCGGCGGCCGGGCCGCGGGCTCATCTCTCTGTTCGGCCGCGACATCGCGACCATCCCGCGCTCCGAACTGCCGGCGCTGCGACGCCAAATCGGCGTCGTCTTCCAGGACTTCCGCCTGCTCGACCATCTTTCGGCGCTCGACAACGTGGCGCTGCCCCTGCGCGTCGCCGGCCTCGACGAGAGAGAGATCACGGCCCATGTCGTCGAGCTGCTCACCTGGGTGGGCTTGGGCGACCACCTCGAGGCGAAACCCTTGACGCTGTCGGGCGGACAGAAGCAACGCATCTCGATCGCGCGCGCCGTCATCACGCGGCCCTCCCTCATCCTGGCCGACGAACCCACCGGCAATGTCGACGACCGCATCGCGTTCCGGCTCCTCCGCCTGTTCGAGGAGCTCAATCGGATGGGGACGACGATCGTCATCGCCACCCACAACGCGCGCCTCGTCGCCCGCTTTCCCCATCCCGAACTGCGGCTGGAAAACTCCCATCTCGTGGGCGAGCCCGAGCGAGGTGCCGCATGAGGCTGGGCCTGCGAGCGACGCGCTTGCGCCGCGCCCCGCGCACCGACCTGGCGCTGGCGCGCGACGATGCGCGGGCCTATGTGCCGTCGATCGTCGCCTTGATGGTCTTCCTCGCCGCGCTCGCCGCCGCCGGGGCGCTGGCGCTGTCGTCCGCCGCCGCGCGCTGGCAGGCGGGCCTTGCCGGCCGCCTCACCGTCGAGATCGCGCCAGCCCCGGCCGGCGAGTCCCCAGCCCCCGAGCGCCTGGCCGCTTCCCTCGACCTCCTGCGCTCGACCCCGGGAGTCAAGGGGGCCGAGCCGCTGTCGCGCGAGCGCATGGCGGCGCTCCTCGAACCCTGGCTCGGCCGCGGCGGGCTCGGCGACGACCTTCCCGTCCCGCAGCTCATCGACGTGAGCCTGGCGCCGGGAGCGGCGATCGACATCTCCGCCCTCGACGCCCGCCTCGCCGTGATCGTGCCGGGGGCGAGCGTCGACGATCACGGGTCGTGGCGCGACGGCCTCGTGCGGCTCGCCCGGCTTGCGGTCGCCCTGGCGCTCGGCGTGGTCGGCCTGGTCGGGCTCGCCGCGGCCGCGGCGGTGGTGTTCGCAACCCGCGCCGGTCTTGCCGTCCACCACGAAGCGATCGACCTTTTGCACTTGATGGGCGCCGAGGACGATTACATCGCCCGCCAGTTCGCCGGCGAGGCGCTGCGGCTCGCTTTCAAGGGCGGGCTGGTTGGCCTCCTGCTCGCGGTCGCGATCCTGCTGGCGCTCGGTCATTTGAGCCAGGCCATCGACCCCTTCCTCCTGCCGCGCCTGCGCTTGGGCCTCGGCGATTGGGCGCTGTTGGCGCTGCTGCCGGCGGCGACCGCCCTCCTCGCCATGGCGACGGCGCGCCGGACGGTCCTGCGGGCGCTTCGGCACCTGGTGTGAAGGCGTGGCCGATCCGCCGGCGGCTGGTCGGACTGCTGGCGGCGGTCGGGCTGGGGATCGCCCTGTGGCTCGGCGGCCTCATTTGGTTCGCGCAGCGAATCCCGCGCCCCGATAGCGCGCTCGCCGACGACCCGACCGATGCCGTCATCGTGCTCACCGGCGGTCCGCTGCGGCTCAAAACCGGGCTCGAGGTTCTGGCCGCGGGCCGGGCGCGCAAGCTGTTCGTCTCCGGCGTCTATCGCGGCGTCGACGCGGCGGAACTGTTGCGCGCCGCGCGCCACGACCCCGCCGCGGTCGAATGCTGCATCGTCCTCGGCTATTCGGCCGACAACACCGCGGGCAACGCCGCCGAAGCGCGCGCGTGGATGGCGGGCGAGGGCTTCAGCTCCTTGCGGCTGGTGACCGCGAGCTATCATATCGAGCGCAGCCTGTTGGAGTTTCGGCGCGCCATGCCGGAGGCGAGGATCGTGCCGCACCCCGTATTCCCCGAGAATTTCATGCGCGAGCAATGGTGGCAGTGGCCCGGCACGCTGTCCCTCATCGTCACCGAGTACCACAAATACCTGGCGGCGCTGCCGCGGCCTTACCTGGCGGCCGGCGCGGCGGCGCCTCGCGCCCTCGCGTCATGACGATTCTGCGCTCGGCCCTTTTCAACGTGCTATTCTTCGCCTGGTGCGCGATCGTCTTCGTCCTCGGCGTCGCCTTCGCGCTCGTCTCGCGCGCCGCGCTGGCGTGGTGGGCGCGGCTGTGGGTCAGGGTCGTGGTCGCACTCCTGGCGACGATCGTCGGGCTCAGCTACGAAGTCCGCGGCCATCGCGGAGCCTTGCGGCGCCCGGGGATTCTCGCGGTCAAGCATCAATCGGCATGGGATACGATGATCTTCCATTGCCTGGCGAGCGACCCGGCCTACGTGATGAAGGAAGAGCTGATGGCGATCCCGATCTTCGGCTGGCTGACCCGCCGGATGGGGATGATCCCCATCGACCGCAAGGCGGGCGGTGCGGCGTTGCGCCGCCTGCTGCGCGCCGCTGCGAAGGCGCTCGCCGCCGGCCGCCAGGTGGTCCTGTTCCCGCAAGGCACGCGCGTGGCGCCGGGCACGCAAGCCCCCTACCTGCCGGGGATCGCCGCCCTTTACACCAAGCTCGGCCGGTCGGTCGTCCCGGTGGCCCTCAATTCCGGCCTGTTCTGGGGCCGGCGGGCCTTCCTCAAGCGCCCGGGGCGGATCGTCGTCGAGGTGCTGCCCGAGATTCCCGCCGGCCTGGGGCGCCGCGAGTTCATGGCCGAACTCGAGCGGCGGCTTGAAACCGCGAGCGCCAGGCTTGCCGAGGCGCCAGGCGAGCCGTCACCAGCTCCGGTTATCCACATATCCACAGGCTGTTAATAATATCGCCGGGGCATGACGGAGCGGTCGCGCAACGGCCCGTGAAAAACGTGGATAAGTGAGTAAAATTAAAGCGTTGCAATAGGTTGACGGCGACCGGGCAGGATGGAAACATAACCAGAACAAATCGGTTGACGTCGGGGCCGCTCAAGGGTAGCCTCGGATGCGGTCGACGGCTTGGCCGGCGCGACCTCTGGGGTTGGCCCGCCCCAGCCCCGTCCTCGGGCCACGATTGGAATGCCGCGCCATGAAGCCGGTCGCCGCCATCTCGCAGCAAATCTGGGACATGAAATACCGCCTCAAGGCGGCCGACGGCGCGCCCATCGATCGCACGATCGAGGATTCGTGGCGGCGGATCGCCGGCGCGCTCGCCGTCCCGGAGAAGGACCCCGGGCGGTGGGCGGAGCGCTTTTACGGCGCGCTCGAGGGTTTCAAATTCCTGCCCGCCGGACGGATCGTCGCCGGGGCAGGGACCGAGCGCCAGGTGACGCTGTTCAACTGCTTCGTCATGGGCACGATCCCCGACGACATGGGCGGCATTTTCAACCATCTGCGCGAGGCCGCGCTGACCATGCAGCAGGGCGGCGGGATCGGCTACGACTTCTCGACCCTGCGCCCCAAGGGCGCCGCCGTCAAAGGCGTGGGCGCCGATGCCTCGGGCCCGCTCACCTTCATGGACGTGTGGGACGCCATGTGCCGCACCATCATGAGCGCCGGCTACCGCCGCGGGGCGATGATGGCGACGCTTGCCTGCGACCACCCGGACATCGAGGCCTTCATCGACGCCAAGCGCGAGCCGGGACGCCTGCGCATGTTCAATCTTTCGGTGCTGGCGAGCGATGCCTTCATGCGCGCGGTGCGCGAGGACGCGCCCTGGGAGCTCACCTTCGGCGGCGCCAGCTTCAAGACGGTGCGGGCGCGCGAGCTGTGGGACAAGATCATGCGCTCGACGTACGCCTTTGCCGAGCCGGGCGTGATCTTCATCGACCGCATCAACCGCCGCAACAACCTCTATTACTGCGAGACCATTCGGGCCACCAATCCCTGCGGCGAGCAGCCGTTGCCGCCCTACGGCGCCTGCCTGTTGGGGTCGATCAACCTTGCCGCCCTCATCCTCGATCCGTTCGGGGAGCGCTCCCGGTTGGATGAGGCCGAGTTGGACCGCATCGTGCCGTTGGCGGTGCGCATGATGGACAATGCGATCGACGTCTCGCGCTTCCCGCTCGCCGCGCAAGCGGCCGAAGCCAAGGCCAAGCGCCGGATCGGGCTCGGGCTGACCGGGCTCGCCGATGCCCTCATCATGTGCCGCACGCGCTACGGCAGCGAGGCGGCGGTGCGCTTGACCGAGACCTGGCTGGCCCGCCTGCGGCGCCTGGCCTATCTCGCCGCGGTCGAGCTCGCGCGCGAGAAAGGCTCCTTCCCGCTCTTCGAGCCCGAGCGCTATCTGGCCGGCGAAGCGGTCGCCGAGCTCGACCGCGACGTCAAGGAGGCGATCGCCGAGGGCGGCATCCGCAACGGGTTGCTGACCTCGATCGCGCCCACCGGCACGATCTCGATCCTCGCCGACAACATCTCCGCGGGGCTCGAGCCGGTGTTCAGCTTCTCCTATACGCGCACCATGCTGCTGCCCGACGGGACGCGGCGAACCGAGGAGGTCGGCGATTACGCCTATCGCCTCTATCGCCGCCTGTTCGGCGACAGCGCCGAGCTGCCCGACTGGTTCGTCGACGCCCAACGGCTGATCCCCGCCGACCACGTGGTCATGCAGGCGGCGGTCCAGAAATACATCGATGCCTCGATTTCCAAGACCATCAATTGCCCAGAGGACATTTCCTTCTCGGCGTTCAAGGACGTCTACCTCAAGGCCTACGACCTCGGCTGCAAGGGCTGCACGACATAACGCACCAATCCGGTGACC
>JBQTIU010000010.1:0-12056 GCA_052387815.1 Pseudomonadota bacterium | reverse complement strand
GCGGGGGGGTTTGCAGGGGGGGGGGAACCGCCCCCCCCCCCACCCGCTTCCTTCGCCAATCGATGGGGTTTGGGGGGGTTACAACCCCGCCCGGGCGGGTCACCGCCCCGCCCCGACACGCATCCTTCGCCAATCGGTCGCGTAGGGGCGGGTTTCAAACCCGCCCCTTACGCCGGCGTCCACGCCGAGGCCGGCGGCAGCCGCCGCCGCTTGGGCGTCCGCTGCAGCCAATACAAAGGCACGGCGATCGCGGCCAGCACGTTCATGTAGACGAGGCCGGTCAAAAGCGGGAATCGCATCGCGAGGTTGCCGGCCCCCACGGCGAGCGTCTGGGCGACAACCACCAGGGCGACGGCGACCATGACCCGCCGGGCCTGGCCACGGCGGTTGAAATCGCCCGACATGAGCGCCGCCAGTCCGATCGCGGTGAAGGCGAAGGCGTAAAGCGGCGACAGCAACCGGTTGTGCACTTCGACCCTCATGCGCCGGGCGAGCAGCGAGCCCGCCGGCGTGTCGGCGGGGGAGATGAGCTCGGACAGGAACCGCTCGCGAGGCTCGCGCCAGCGCGGGCCATCGCCGCGGCCGGCGCCGCCGAGATCGACGCTGTAGCGGTCGAAATAAAGCAGCGCCAGCTTGCCGCCCTCGCGGTCGACCTGCTGGCGGTTGCCGTGGATCATGATGACGCGCGGGCCGTCCTCGGTCGCCGTCAGCATGCCGCGCTCGGCCATGATCGTTACCGGCTTTTCCTTGGCCCGGTTGTCGTGGACGATGATGCCGAACAGTTCGCCGTCGGCCTCCCGCGAGCGGATATAGACCGTGATCCCGTCGCTGACATTGTTGAACACGCCCTCGCGCAACAACACGGCCGAGTAGTCGTGGCGGAAGTCGAACTCCAGGTCCTTGAACTCGCGGTAGGACAGCGGCAGGAAATGGAGCGACAGCGCGTAGCCGATCGACACCACCAGCCCCGCCAAGACGAGCGCGGGGGCCGCCAGCCGCCACGGCCCAAGGCCGATCGAACGCAGGACGACGATTTCGCTGTCGGCGATGAGCTTGTGGTAGGTGAACAGCACCGCCGCGAACAGCGCCACCGGCAGCAGGATCGACAGGAAGCTCGGCACCAGCAACATCGTCAGATAGAAATACGAGGACAGCGACAGCCCCCGGTTGACGATGAGTTCGATGAAGCGCAGCGACTGGGCGAGCCACACCGCGAGCGTGAGCGTCACCGTCACGAACAACGCCACGAGGGCGAGCTGGCGCAGGATGTAGCGGCCGATCGCGGTCATCGGGCGATTATACGCCTTCCCCGCACGCCGGCGGAAGTTGGCCCTCGATCAGCGCCTCGAAGCGCCGGGCGGCCTCGGCCCAGGTCCAGCCTTGGGCGTGGTCCATCGCCGCCACATGGGCGCGGCGCCAGGCCGCGTCGTCGCTCAAGAGCCCGATCGCCGCCGCGGCGAACGCCGCCTCATCGCCATCGGGGACGACGAACCCGCTCGCCCCGTTCTTGACCCGCTCGGACATGCAGGCGATGTCGCACACCACCCCCGGCACCCCCATCGCCTGAGCCTCGCCGGCCGCCATGCAGAACGACTCGCCGGGATCGCCGCGGTAGAGGAAGACCCGGGCCTCGCCGAGCTCGGCCGCCAGCGCCGCGCGCGGGAGCGGCGCGCGCAACCGGACCCCGCACCCCCCGAGCGCGCGGGCCCGCTCGAGGATCGGGGCCATCTCGCGGGCCTTGGCCTCGCCGGCCGCGCCATAGGTGGCCGCGCCCGAGAAGACATGGAGCTCCGCTGCGGGCAGGCGCGGGTGGATGCGGGCGCGCCAGACCTTGAGCAGCCAGTCGAGCGAGCGCAAGGGATTGGAGGTGAAGATCGCTCGCGGCGGCGGCACGCTCGCCGCCGGCTCGGGCCGGCGCAAGCCCTCGGCAATGCCGTAGAGGATGATCGCCCGCCCGCCGTCGGGCGCCCAGCGCGGGTAGGTCGCGGCGTGAGCGGGGCCGGAGAATACGATCACCGGCCGCCGCCGCCACAGCTTGGAGAGATAGCGCCATTTGAGAAGATAGTCCGCCGGGTTGTGAATCCAGAACGCGACCGCGCGTGCGCGCGGCGCCACGAGAAGGAGCTGGTCGCCGCGATTGGCGATGTAGAGATCGGCGGCCTCCGGAACGCCGCCCGAAATCGGCGCCCAATCGACTCCGTTATGGCGGGTCGGGCCGAGGCAGTTGGTGCAGGCCAGCACCGCGTGCCCGCGCTGGGCGAGCGCTTCGGCGAGCAGGATGAACGCGGTCTCGGCCCCGCCCAGCGGCCGCTCGGCGAGCGTGCGGCCGTCGAAGGCGAGGCCGTCGTCGGCCATCACGATGCGGGCCATTGCCTGCCTCGGCGACCGGCCCGCGTTCACGCCGTGGGTGCGCGGCCGGCCCACGCCCAGGCGGTGCCGATGATGCTGTCGAGGTCGGACAGGCGCGGGGTCCAGCCCAGCTCTTGCCGCGCCGCCCTGGCGTCGGCGACCAGAGCCGGCGGATCGCCCGCCCGCCGCGCGCCGACCTCGACCCTGACGCGCCGTCCGCTCACCCGCTCGACCGCCGCGACGATCTCGCCGACCGAGGCCCCGGCGCCGGTCCCGAGGTTGAGGGCCGGGATCGGCGCACGCGCCTCGAGCGCCTCGAGCGCCAGCACGTGGGCATGGGCGAGGTCGCTGACGTGCACGTAGTCGCGCACGCAGGTTCCATCTTGCGTCGGGTAGTCGTCGCCGAAGACGGTGAGCGCCGGGCGCTTGCCGGCGGCGGCTTCGAGGGCGAGCGGGATCACGTGCGTCTCCGGGTCGTGCGCTTCGCCGATGCTGCCGCCGGGATCGGCGCCGGCGGCGTTGAAATAGCGCAAGGCGATCGACATCAGGCCATGCGCCGCGCCGAAATCCCGCAGCATCGATTCGACCGCGACTTTGCCCGCGCCATAGGGATTGATCGGCGCCAGGTGCGCGTGCTCGCGGATCGGGATCGCCGACGGCGCGCCGTAGACCGCGCAGCTGCTGGAGAACACCAGCCGGCCCACGCCGTGATCGCGCATCGCCTCGACGAGGTTGAGCGAGCCCAAGACGTTGTTGCGCCAATAGCGCGCCGGCTCGGCGACCGACTCGCCGACATAGGCGAAGGCCGCGAAGTGCAGGACCGCCTCCGGCTGCCAGCGCTCGAAGACGGCGTCGAGGAAGTCGCGCTCAAGGATATCGCCGGTCTCGAGCGGGCCCCATTTCACCGCCCAGCGATGGCCGCGCGCCAGATTGTCGACGCTGACCGGCAGGTATCCGGCTTGGTCGAGCGCTTTCGCGGCATGGCTGCCGACATAGCCGGCGCCGCCCGTGACTACTACCGCACGCGTCATGACCCATTTTCGGCCGAATCGGAGGCCCGGCTATACCCAACTCGGCGCCAAAACACAAACTTGCTCGGCGCGAGCCGACGCTGCTATCAGGGGCCCCGTCGATGTCATCCGCGCATCCTCGTCCTCGCAGGGGCCGAACCTGGCTCACGGTGGCGGCCAAAGCGGCGGTTTCGCTGGCCCTCGTCGCCTGGCTCCTTACGCGCATCGAACTCGCGCCGGTGGCGGCGCGGCTCGGCGGCCTGTCGCTTGCGCTCTCCTCGTTGGCGCTCGTCGCCCTTGCGGTCCAGCTCGTCCTGATCGCTTGGCGCTGGCGCCGCGTCGCCGCGGTTTCGGGCGTGGCGCTCGGGCGGTGGACGGCGCTGCGCCTGGTCGCCATCGGCGCGTTCTTCAACCAGGCCCTGCCCTCGGCGATCGGCGGCGATGCGGTCCGCGTGTGGCTGGTGACGCTCACCGGCGTTTCGCTCGGCAAGGCGATCAGCATCGTGCTGTGCGACCGCGTCCTCGGCTTCGTGGCGCTGCTCGTCCTGGTGGCCTTGACCCTGCCGCTCTTCGAGGCGGTGAGCGGCGATCGGGCGGCGAAATACGGCTTGGCCGGCGTGGTGGTCGGCGGGGCTTGCGCCTTGGTCGCTTTCCTGGCGCTCGGACGGCGCCTCGCCGCCTGGCTCGGCCGGTGGCGGGCGGTTCGGGCGCTCTCGGAGCTGGCCGCCGATTTCCAGCGCTTGTTCGCGCTGCCCGGGCGCGCCTTGCTGCTCGTCGTCTTGGCCGTCCTCATCCATCTCCTGTCGGTGGCGGCGGTGCTCGCGCTCGCCCGCGCGCTGGGCTTGGGCGTCGGCCTTGTCGACTGCCTGGTGCTGGTGCCGCCGATCGTGCTCGTCACCATGCTGCCGATCTCGATCGCCGGCTGGGGGGTGCGCGAAGGGGCCATGGTGGTCGGCTTCGGGCTGGCCGGCGTGGCGCCGGCCGACGCGCTGGCGCTGGCGCTGTCGTACGGCCTCGCGGTCCTCGCGGTCGGCCTGCCGGGCGGCCTGCTATGGCTCACCGGGCGCCCGCCGGGCGCGGGGCGCGAGGCGCGACATGAACCGCTTGCCCGGCCGCCGCCGCCGGGTTAACAAGGATCGTGGCTCCCCGCATCGCCATCCTGCTGCCCTGCCTGGACGAGGAATTGGCCGTGGGCGAGGTCGTGCGCTCCTTCGCCGCCGCCCTGCCCGCGGCGACGATCTATGTCTACGACAACGCTTCGAGCGACCGCACCGCCGCCGTCGCCGCCGCCGCGGGCGCCGTCGTGCGCAGCGAGACGCTGCACGGCAAGGGCCATGTGGTGCGCCGCATGTTCGCCGATGTCGAAGCCGACATCTACGTCATGGCCGACGGCGATGCCACCTACGATGCCGGCAGCGCGCCATCGATGATCGACCTCCTGGCCCGCGAGCGGCTCGACATGGTGGTCGGCACGCGCGTCGCCGGGGACGAAGGCGCTGCCTACCGGCCCGGCCATGAAGCGGGCAATCGCTGGCTGTCGCGGATCGTCGCCGGCCTGTTCGGCGAGCGTTTCACCGATATTTTTTCCGGCTACCGGGTGTTCTCGCGCCGCTTCGTCAAGTCCTTCCCGGCGCTCGCCACCGGGTTCGAGATCGAGACCGAGCTCACCGTTCACGCCCTCGAGCTGGGCCTGCCGGCGGCGGAGCTGCCCACGCCCTACCACGCGCGGCCCCAGGGCTCGGCCAGCAAGCTGTCGACCGCCGCCGACGGCTTGCGCATCGTCATCATGATCCTGAGGCTCTACAAGGACATCCACCCGTTCCGGTTCTTCGGCGCGATCGGTGCCGCCCTCGCGATTGTCGCCGTGGCCCTCGCCACCCCGCTGGTGGCGGTGTATCTCGATACCGGGCTGGTGCCGCGGCTGCCGACCGCCGTCCTGGTCACCGGGATCATGCTGCTCGCCGGCTTCAGTTTCGGGTGCGGCCTCGTGCTCGACACCGTGGCGCGCGGCCGGCGCGAAGCCAAGCGCATGGTCTATCTCGCCCACGCGCCCGTCGACTGAAGGCGCGCTCGGGCATGAGGATAAGGATTCCGCCATGAACTACGCTCGCACCGCCGTGCTTCTGGCCGCCATGACTGGTCTCTTCCTTGCCATCGGCACCCTGGTCGGTGGCGAGGCCGGCATGGTCGTGGCGCTCGGCCTGGCGCTGGCGATGAACCTGTTCGCCTATTGGAACTCCGACAAGCTGGTGCTCGGGATGTACGGCGCGAGCGAGGTCGACCGCCAAGGCGCGCCCGACCTCCACCGGATCGTCGCTCGGCTCGCCGAGCGCGCCGGCCTGCCGATGCCGCGCCTCTACATCGTCGACAGCGACCAGCCCAATGCCTTCGCCACCGGCCGCAACCCCCACAACGCCGCCGTCGCGGCGACCAGCGGCCTGTTGCGCCTGTTGAGCGCCGAGGAAATCGCCGGCGTGCTGGCGCACGAGCTCGCGCACGTCAAGAACCGTGACACGCTCACCATGACCATCACCGCGACCATCGCCGGGGCGATCGGCATGCTGGCCAATTTCGTCTTCCTGTTCGGGCCCGGTCGCGATTCCCAGGGCCATCCGCACCCCTTGGGCGCGGTGGGCGCGGTGCTGGTCATGATCCTCGCGCCGATCGCGGCGATGCTGGTGCAGATGGCGATCAGCCGCTCGCGCGAATACGAGGCCGACCGCTTGGGCGCCGAGATCTGCGGGCAGCCGCTGTGGCTCGCCTCGGCGCTGGCCAAGCTCGAACGCGGCGCCGCGGCGATCGTCAACGAGGCGGCCGAGCGACACCCGGCGAGCGCGCATCTGTTCATCGTCAACCCCTTGCGTGGCGGCACGCTCGACAACCTGTTCTCGAGCCACCCGGCAACCTCCGAGCGCATCCGCCGCTTGCGCGAATTGGCCGGCGCGATCGGGCCGTGGGGGTGACGCAACACAGACGACGGACGACGGAACGTTCGGCCGGTCGGTCGCCCGACATCGATCCCCGCGTGGTCGCGCTCGATCTCGTGGGCGAGGTGCTCGGGCAGCGCCGGCCCTTGGACGAGGCCCTCGACCGACACCGGGCGTTCGCCGATCTCGAGCCGCGCGACCGGGCTTTCGCGCGCCTGTTGGTCGCCACCGTGCTGCGCCGGTTGGGCCAGATCGACGCCGCAATTCGCGCCTGCCTCGACAAGGAGCTGACGCCCAAGGCGAATCAAATCCGCGACGTCTTGCGCCTTGGCGCGGCGCAAATCTTGTTCCTCCGCACGCCAGCCCATGCGGCGGTCGACGCCACCGTCGGCCTGGCGCGCGGACGCCGCCAGGCCGGCTACAAGGGGCTTTTGAACGCGGTCCTGCGCCGGCTCGCGCGCCAGGGCGTGGGCCTCATCGCGGCCCAGGATGCGCCGCGGCTCAACACGCCCGCGTGGCTGTGGCGGTCGTGGACCGGCGCCTATGGCGAGGCCGCGACCCGGGCGATCGCCGAAATTCACGCCCGCGAGCCGCCGATCGACCTCGCCGTGAAATCGCACCCGGAGGCGTGGGCAGAGGCGCTCGGCGGCACGTTGCTGCCCGGCGGCGCCATACGCCGCCCGGCCGGCGGCGCGATCGCCGACTTCCCGGGTTACGCCGAGGGGGCATGGTGGGTGCAGGACGCCGCGGCGGCGCTGCCGGCGCGCCTGTTGGGCGAGGTCAACGGCCGGACCGTGCTCGATCTGTGCGCGGCGCCGGGCGGCAAGACCGCCCAGCTCGCGGCAGCCGGGGCCCGGGTCGTGGCGGTCGACCGTTCGGCAGCGCGAGTGCAGCGGCTTGCCGACAATCTCCGGCGCCTCGGCCTTGCCGCGCAGACCGTCGTCGCCGATGCCGAAGGCTGGCGCCCGCCCCGGCGGGTCGCGCAGATCCTGCTCGATGCGCCGTGCTCGGCGACCGGCACCATCCGGCGCCATCCCGACATCGCCCACCTCAAATCCTCCGCCGACGTCGCGCGATCGGTGGCGGTCCAGGACCGCCTTCTCGACGCCGCCATCGACATGCTTGCGCCGCGGGGCACACTCGTTTACTGCACCTGCTCGCTCGAGCCCGAGGAAGGCCCCGCCCGCATCGCCGCGGCGCTCATGCGCGGCGCCCCGGTCAAGCGCCGGCCGATCCGGCCGGCCGAGATTGGCGGCCTCGCCGAGGCCATCAGCGCGGCGGGCGACTTGCGGACGCTGCCCTGTCAGCTTGCGGCCGCGGGCGGTCTCGACGGCTTCTATGCCGCCCGCCTGGTGCGGATCTGATAGGAACGCGTTGATCCCGTGTAGGGGCGGGTCTCACGACCCGCCCGGGCGGGTTATAAACCCGCCCCTACAGAGTCGGCCACCCATTGGGACGCCGCAGGGGCTGCTGGCGAGGGCGCGCGGGCGTGATATAGTCGGCGCGGGATATCGCCCCATGAGGATGCTTGCAATTCCGGCCGTTGTCGCGACCCTGGTCCTGGTGGCCGGGTGCGCGCCGGCTGCCGATTATTCGTTCGGGCTGTTCGACACGCGCGCGACCAGGACCGAGAAGGAAGCGATCAAGGGCCAGCCGAGGTCCCAGGTCGCGATCGGCAAGATCTACGCCGCCGGCGCCGGCCGCGGGCGCGATGTGGTGCGGGCGGCGGAGTGGTATCGCCAGGCGGCCGATCAGCAGGATGCCGAGGCCGAGTTCCTGCTCGGCGCGGCCTACGAGTCGGGCCAGGGCGTCCCGCGCGAACTCGCCCACGCCATCTACTGGTACGAGCGGGCGGCCAAGAACGGCTACCCCGCGGCCCATGTGCCGCTCGCCCAGCTTTACGCGAATTCGGGCAACAAGGAACCCGACCGCATCCTCGCCCTCGTCCATTACGACTTGGCGGCGAGCCGCCTCACCGGGCTCGAGCGCCAACGCGCCACCCTCGACCGCAGCCTGCTGGCGCGCCAGATGACCGCCGAGCAGATCGCCGAGGCGCAGCACCTTGCATATTTGTGGTTTCAGGCCTGGGTATCGCGCGCCGGGACCCAGTAGGGGCGAGTCTTTACCGCCGGCGGGCCGGTTCGAAACCCGCGGGGCGCGAGGCAACGCCTCGCGGCCCCGCGCCTACCAGGCATCAGCGCGACATGCTGCGCAGCATCTTGGGATCGCGGATGTAAAGCCGCTTGTGCTTGCGCTCGACGATGCCGCGCCGCAACAGGCTACCGATGGCATAGGCGACAGTCTCGCGCGTGGTGTTCGACCAGTCGGCGAGTTCCTGGTGGCCCGGTAGCTCGTCGACCACCCACACGCCGTCGGGCTCCGACTCCGGCCGTGCCAGGCGCATGACCTCGTGGTAGATGCGTTGATCGGGGGTGAGCAGGCTGAGGTCGGTGACCCGGTTGTCGAGCAGCCGAATGATCGAGGCAAAGCGCTCGAGCACTCGCACCCCGACGATGCCGTGGGTGGCGAGCAGCCCCTTGAAGTCCGCGGCCGACATCGTCGCCACCACGCAGTCCTCGTTGGCCACCACCGACGCCGACCGGCCGTGGCCGTCGATGGCCGCGATCTCGCCGAACATGGCGCCGGGGGTCAGGGTGGCGAAGGTGATTTCCTCGACCTTCCTGCCGTCGTCGACCCGGTGGACGACGCGGGCCTTGCCGCCGATCAGATAGAACATCTCGCTCGTGGCATCGTTGCGATCGACGATGACGGCGTCGGCCGCAAAGCGCCGCCACACGCACTTGGTATCCAATTCTCGGATTTCCGCTGGCGTCAGACCCTCCAGGATCTTGATGCCCGCGAGCGTCCAGGAACTGTCGTCCACGCCGTCACCCCTACCAGCTCGAGCGCCATTCAACCCCAGGCGGGAGCGTGAATCTAGACCGATTATCCAAAAAATCCAAGCCCGGCGCAACCTAGTCCCGGAGTTTCCACCAGGCGGCGCTGACGAGGTTCGAAAAACCGTCGGTCCACACGCCGGCTTGCGGGCGAACCGGCAGGGCCGTCCAGCCCTCGGCGCCAACGAGGGGGCCGAGATCAGCCGCGCGGCGCGCCAGAGCCACCCAGGTCGAGGAGTACACAACCGGGCCCGAGCCGGCCGCCGGGTCGTTGCGAGTGATGCCGTAGAGCCCGAGATCGCGGGCGATATTGCCGAACACCGGGCGCAGCTCGAGATGCCGGTTGCTGACATGGATGGCGATGACCCCGCCCGGCGCCAGCTTGTCGAGGTAGAGCTGCATGGCTTCGCGGGTCAAGAGATGCAAGGGGATGGCATCGGAGCTGAAGGCGTCGAGCACCAGGGCGGCGTAGGCCGCGGCAGGGGCCGCCGCCAGCATGCGCCGGGCATCGCCCAGCACGACCTCGACCGCGGGCGGGCAGTCGCGCAGGAAGGTGAAGAAGCGCGGGTCGCGGGCGATGCGCTCGGCCGCCGGATTGAGCTCGTAGAAGGTCCAGCTCTGCCCCGGCCGGCCATAGCAAGCGATCGAGCCGGCGCCGAGCCCGATCGCGGCCACCGGCCGGCCGGCGATCGCGCGATCAAGCGCCTGGAACACGTCGCCGATCGGCCCGCTCGGGTGATAGTAGGTCTGCGGCTCGAGGCGCGCCGCCTCGTCGCGCCGCTGGGCGCCGTGGATGGTCGTGTCGTGCTTGAGGATATAGGCGCCCAGCTCCTGATTGTGGCTGACGCGCAGGACGCCGAAGAAGTTGCGCTCGCGATAGAGGATGTCGCCGTCGGGGCTCGGCGCCAGCGCGCCGGCCATGAAAATCCCCGCCACGGCGAGGCCGAAGCGCAGCGGGCGGAGCGCCATCGGCAAGGCGGCGAGCGCCGCGCCGCCGGCGAGGATCAGCTTGGCCCCGTAGCTCGCCGAAGAAAAGACCTCGCGGAAGCCGAGGACGGCGGCCAGCAGCGCCGCCAGCAGGGCGAACGGCGCCAGGACGTCGTACAGCTTGCGCCGCGGCGCATCGTCGCGCCCGGCCGCCATCGGCGGGCGCAAGAAGCTCGCCAGGATGAGGGCCAGCGGATACTCGACCACGGCTTCGAACACGAGCGGCGCCAAGAGGGCGTTGAACAGCCCGCCCATTACCCCGCCCACCGACAGGTAGAGATAGAACTCGGTGAGCCGGCGCGCCGGCGGCCGGCTCGCCGCCAGCTCCCCGTGGCAGACCATCGCGGTGGCGAAGAACGCCAACAGGTGCAGCGCCAGGATCGGCGTTCGGCCGCCAGCGATCTGCCACAGGGCGAGGGCGGCAATGGGCACGATCAGGATCGGCTGCAGCCCGACCATGAAGGCGTGCGGCAGGAGGCGCCGGCGGCTGAACACCAAGACGAAGCTGCCGAGATAGAGGATCAGCGGCATCACCCACAACAGCGGCGCCGAGGCGATGTCGGTGGTGATGTGGGTGGTCACCCCCATCAGCAGGCTCGACGGCGCGAAGGACAGCAGGATCCACTTCGCCGGCCCGCCCGCCGCCGTGCCCTCTGCGACCACGTCCGGCGCCGCGGCGGCCACGGAGCCCCGCCCGGCGGCGAGCGCGCAAGCCCCGGTCAGCGCCACCAGCAGCGCGAACCCCCCCGCCCACAAGACGCTCTGCGCCGGCAGCGCGAACTGCGGCTCGAGGAGGGCCGGGTAGCCGACCAGCGCCAGCATGCTCCCCAGGTTGCTCGCCGCGTACAGAAAGTAGGGGTCGCGCGCGCCGGCGTGCCCGGTGGTCGCAAACCATGCCTGCATCATCGGCGCGGTCGCCGCGGCGACCGCGAACGGCGCCCCCACACTCGCCGCCAGCACGGTCAAGAGCCACGGCGAGGGATCGGCCAGCGGGTCCGGCCCTGCCCCCGCCGGCAGCGCGATCGGCAGCGTCGAAAGGCCCGCCGCCGCTAGGAGCGCCAGGTGCAACGCCGCCTGCCGCCGCACCCCGAGCCAGCGCACACTCGCGTGCGCGTAGAGATAGCCCGCCAACAGCGCCGCCTGGAAGAACACCAGGCAGATGTTCCATACCTGCGGCGTGCCGCCCAAGATCGGCAGCACCATCTTGCTGAACATCGGCTGTACCCAGAACAGCAGCAGCGCGCCCGTGAACAGGGTCGCCGCGAACAGCGCCAGCACCGGGTCGAGGGCGCTTGCCCCTGGCGGTCGATCCCTTCCCCTGCCCATCATCTCCAGCTACCCCGGGGCAGCGGCGCGGGCCGGTTTGCAACCGGCCCCTACGCGTGATCTGTCGATGCGGCCTCGGCCGATGTAGGGGCAGGTTTTTAACCCGCCCGCGCGGGTCGGCGCCCCCCTCGCGACAAATCGCTATATAGTCCGGGTTGCATGCAACGGCCAAATCTGTTAAGAAAGGCGCGTTAGAGTCTGGGATCGGGTCCTTGACCAGGGCTCGCGACCAGGCCCGTCTGTCGATGATCGACGGGGCCAACCAACCGAAGGGGTAGCGAACCATGCTGCGTCTATATATTGCCGCTTCCAATCTCCAGCATTCGGCGCTCGCCGGCCTGCGTCGTCTGTGCGGCGACAAGGCGGGCGTGACGGCGATCGAGTACGGCCTGATCGCCGGCGCGATCGCCGTGGCGATCATCGCCGTCGTCTTGGCGTTGGGCGAGGACATAAAGGCCTTGTTCACCAAGACCTCCGGCGCCATGAAGAAAGTCTAGCGCTACGCTCGATCCCCGACTCGTCCGGCGGCGGGATGTTGTCCCGCCGCGCGGGCGGTGGGG
>JBQTIU010000009.1:0-7752 GCA_052387815.1 Pseudomonadota bacterium | reverse complement strand
GCCCTTTCACGTGGGTGGGGTCTATTACCAACACCGTAGGGGGGTGTGGGGGCGGCCTTCCGGGGGCTTGGGGGGGGGGGCGCCCGCCCCCCCCCCCGGGGCCGGGGCGCGGGGCCGGGCGGGACCTGGCGGCGGGTGCCGTCAGGCCGGCATGGTGCAGCGGTTCTCCTCCATCGTCGGCTGGATGATCTCGAGGGAATCGCCGGCGGCCGGCACCGGCTCGACGACCTCGAAGATGTCCCACTTGTCGCGCATCGCCGCCTTGTCCTTGACCTTGACGACGTACATCTCCTGGAGGAGCTGGTGGTCCCAGGCGCGGAAGACGCCCTTGCGACCCTTGAGGATGTCGAAGCTCGCGCCGCCCTCGAAATACTGGATCAGCTTCGCCGAATCGGTGTCCTTGGTGTCGGCCACCGCGTCCAGCAGGATGCGGGCCCCGACGTAGTCGCCCCAGGCCTGGTTGTCGGGCGGGAAGCCGAAGCGCTGGCTGAACCGCCGCGTGAAGTCCTGGGCCGCCGGCAGGGCGAGGCCGTGATACCAGAGGCTCTGCCAGAATCCCGACAGCGAATCGATGCCGGCCCCCCAGAAGGGAATAGTGTCCATCACCCCGCCCGAGATCGGGAAGGGCAGGTTGTATTCCTTGTACTGCTTGAGGAAGGTCGTCTGGTCGACGCCGGCGAGGTTGATGTACACGAAATCGGGCCGCGCCTGGCGGATCTTGAGGATATAGCCGCTGTAATCGGGGGTGTTCGTGGGCACGAGATCGTTGGTCATCACGACGCCGCCGTTCTCGGTCAGGAATCGGCTCGAGACGCGGGCGAGGTCGTGGCCGAAGGCGTAGTCGGCGGTCAGCATGTAATACTTGGTGCCGCGGATCTGGTTGCGCGCCCGCTGCCACTGGCCGATGGTCTTGGTATACATCGTGTTGCAGCCCTCGACGTGGAACATGAAGCGGTTGCAGTTCTTGCCGCGCAGCTCGTCGGAGTTGGCGCCGGTGTTGAAGTAGACGATGCGGTAGCGCTGCGCCTGGTCGGCGATGGCCAGCGCCGAGGCCGAGCTGATCTCGCCGAGCAGGAAGTTGACGCGGTCGCGCTCGACCAGCTTTTGCACCTTGGTGACGGCGACGCCCGGGTTGACGCTGTCCTCGGCGATGAGCTCGACCTTGCGGCCGAGCACGCCGCCCGCGGCGTTGAACTCGTCCACCGCCATCTCCGTCCCCTTGACGCCGTAGTCTCCGAGCTGGCCCAGGAAGCCGGTGCGCGGCGTCAAGTGGCCAATGCGGATCGTTGCCGGCTGGGCGGACACCAGGGCGGGAAAGCCGAGCCCGCCCATGGCCGCCGCGGCCGCCGCCGTTGTCAAGACCTGTCGCCGGCCGACGGGCACGGTCGATGGCTTGGAATTGGTGTTCTTGCGCATGGTTCCTCCTCCGTTGGTCGTGCGAACGTTCGCCCGCCGAACTGGCCGGGCTTAGCGCCACCGTACCATGGCCCCACCCCGTCGATCCAGCGGCGGCCGTGCCCAGTGTATCATACCGGGTGTATAATACTGGTGTCCGCTAAGGCGAGGGAGGCGCGGGTGTTGCAGGAAGTTCTGCCGGGAATCTTCACCTGGCCATGGTTCTCCGAACCGCATGGCTATCATTTCAACGGCCATCTCATCCGCGCCGCGGGCGGCAATCTGTGCATCGATCCGGTGCCGGCCGGCGATGAGGCGATGGCCGAAATCGCGCGCCTGGGCGTGGCGCGGATCCTGCTTTCGAACCGCAATCACTCGCGCGCCGCCAATGCGGTGCAAGCGCGAACCGGCGCGCGCACCGCCATCCACCCCGAGGATGCCGCCCATGCGCGCAGCCAAGGGGCCCAGCTCGATGACGATTTGCAGGCCGGCCAGCAGATCGGTCCGCTGCGCGTCGTGGCCGTGCCTGGCAAGTCCGGCGGCGAGGTCGCGTTCCATTGGCCCGAGCGGCGGGTCCTGGTGGTAGGCGATGCCGTCATCGGCAATCCGCCCGGCCGTCTGAGCCTGCTGCGGGACAAGGTGGTGGACGACCCGGTGCGGCTGCGCGCCAGCGTGCGGCGGCTGCTCGACCTCGATTTCGACGCCCTCTTGGTGGGCGACGGCGCTTCGATCCTGCGCGACGCCAAGGCGACTCTCAAGGAGCTGGTCGCAAGCTTCGCGGGGTGACGGACGCGCGATGAAGGTCACCCTGTTGGGCCATGCCTCGGTGCTGGTCGAGATGGACGGGGCCGTATGCCTCATGGACCCGGTGTTCTTCGATCGCTTCGAGGAAGGCGCCGTCGCCCCCTGCCCCAGCCGCAAGGTCTACCCGGACCGCCTGCCCCCGGTGGACACCCTCATCGTCTCGCACCGCCACCCCGACCATTTCGACCTGCGCTCGCTCGCGCTGGTGCCGCGCACAGCCGATGCGATCATCCCGGCCGACCCCCTCATCGCCTACGCCCTCAAAAAGCTGGGCTTTGCCCGCCTCCATGCGGTCCATCCCATGGGCGAGATTCGATCGGGGAGCTTCGAACTCCTGCCCACCCGCTCGGAGGCGCGCGGGGTGCGCGAGTTCGGCATGGTGTTCAAGGACAAATCCGGCACGTTCTGGAACCAGGTCGATACCTTCCTGTCCGCGGCGACCATCGAGGAGGTGGCGCGGCGGCGCGGCCGTATCGACCTCTTGTTCGCCATGTACGCGAGCCAGAACTTCGAGTATTTCGAAAGCCGCGCGGCCGAATTCCCCTACGAGACCCACCGCCGGAACCTCGAAAACGTACTGAGCATCGACCCGCGGACGGTCGCCCCCGGCGCGGCCGGATTCCGGTTCTGCGGCGACCATGCCTGGCTCAATTCCTTCCTGTTCCCGATCTCGCGCCAGCGGTTCGTGGCCGACCTCGACAAGGTCGGGTACGGCGGCGCCGCGGTCGTTATGGACCCCGGAGATGTTTTCGACATCGATGCCGGCAGAGTTAATTTTCGCCCCGGCGCTTCGGATGTAGCCATGCTCGTGGCCGACGACACGGCGGCGCTGCGCTTCGATCCCACCGCCCCGGTTCCCGAGCTCGCCGACCCCGATCTCGGCTATGCGCGCGCCGACTTGGCGCGCATGGTCGGCGAATTCATCGCCGTCGGCCTCTACGGCTATGCGCGGGCCGGCTACGGCAATGGCGACAAGGTCGTCGCCCTCTACCGGCGGCAGCGGGCCCGCTATGGCGTGGCGGTGGTGTTCCCCGACGAGGGGTCCGTTTGGTATCGCTTCGAGTTCGGCCCGGAGCGCATCGAGTTGGCGACCGGTACCGCCGAGGCCGACATGGTGCACTGGATCGCCGCCTCGGCGCTCGCCGCCTGGATCGAGCGCAAGAAGAGTTTCTTCTACGTCCGGGCCTATTCGCGACGCCACCAGGCACTCTACGAAGTGGCCGGCACGGGGCGCGAGGTCGAGCTCAAGCGCAAGGCGCTGCCCGACCTCCTGATGCACTATCTCCTCAACGTAGCGGCCGGATCGGAGCTGGCCGCCAAGCAGCAAGTCGACCTCGAGCTCGCGGCGTTGTCGCCACCGGCGGCGGCGTCCTGACGGCCCACCCGCCCTTAAATCCCCAAGGCCCGATCGAGCGCCGGAACGGCGGCGAGGAGGCCGACGCGCTCGGCTTCCGCCTTGAGAGCCAGCAAGCTGGCGCGGGTCTTTTCGTCGCGGGTACCGCGGACATGCGCCGCGAGCGCCTTGCCGCGCGCCGCGACGAATTCGGCCCACGGCAACGGCTCGGGTCGCGAATACTCGATGAGGGCTGCCGCGTAGCGGACGACCTCGTCGAAAGCGCCGTTGCGCAGCGCCACCTCCATGGCGTCGCGGTAGAAGGCGAAATAGTTGTGGCCGACGCAGCCGGCGGCAAGAATTTTCTCGCCCTCCGCGAGGGCCGCCGCCGCCTTCGCCGGATCGTCCGAGACCAGGGCGAGCGTGCCGCACACCCACGCCCCGACGAAGCCGATCCCGGTCTTGCGCGACACTTCCAGCGCCTCTTCCATCATCGCCGTCGTTTCCGGCCGATGGCCGCTGCGCATCAATTCAATGCGAGCGAGGTAGATGAGGAGAAACGGCTTGAATCGGCTGGCGCCCAAGGAGGCGGCCAGCTCCAGCCCGCGCTCGCAGTGCGGCTTCGCCGCCTCGACGTCGTCCTTCTCGACGAGAATGCGGATCGCCGCCAAACGCGCGAGCATCTCGGCGCGCTGGTGGCCGACCCTCTCAGCCGACCGGATCGCCTCCAGGCAGTCGGCGAGCGCTCCCTCGACCTCGTTCATGTAGAGCCGGTTCCACGCCACCATGTACTGACTGCCGACCTCGATCCGCCCATAGCCGAACTCCCGGCACAGCGCGATGCAGCGGCGAAAGTAGTCGAGCGAGGTGATCATCCTTCCGCGCGCGTAATAGGCATCGCCGAGGCCGCTCAAGGCGCGCGCTTGATCTTCCGGCGAGCCAGCGCGCTCCGCGTATTCGAGCGCCAGCCGGTGCTGTTCCAGGCAGCCCTCGATATTCCCCAGCGGGAAATAGAGGTTGCCGCGATAGTAATGGACCTGCGAGAGCTCCCGGTCGAGGCGCTCGGCCTTGGCGGCGGCCTCGGCCCGGTCGAGCATGCCGAGCGCCTCATCATAGGCGTCGGTGACGCGCATGCCGGCCGCCAGGCCGATCCACGCCCGGCACCGCTCGGCATCGGTCGCGGCGGCGGCGAGCGCCTCTCGGGTGACGGCGATCGAATCCGCCGGGCGTCCCATTTCGCGCAGGCATTCGCCCCGCAGCATCAGGAGGCCGTATCGGTCGGCGCCCTCGCGCCCCAGCTCGAGCCCGCGTGCCGCAAGCTGCAACGCCCTTTCGTACTGGAACGTTTCCATCTGCGCGCGCGCCGCCTCACGGTAGGCGCCGGCGGCCGCCGGATCGCCCGCGCGGTCGAGGTGCTCGGCCCACAGCGCCGGATCCCTGGTGGCAAACCACTCGGCCGCCCGACGGTGGAGGGCCTGGCGCCGAGCGCGCAGCAGCGAGCCGTAGACGCTTTCCCAGATCAGCGCATGGGCAAACAGGTACTCGCCCCCGATCGGGCGCACCAGGTAATGCTCGACCAGACCGTCGCATTCGTAGGTCTTGCCGTCGATGAGAACCCTCAGGACCTCCAGCGCAAAGCGCTGACCGAGGACGGCAGCCGCCTGGAGCGCCAGCTTGTCGGCAGGCGACAGGCGGTCGACCCGTGACAGCACGATGCTCTGGATCGACCCCGGCACGTCCTCTTCCTCCGCCGCCTCCGCGCCGCGCAAGAGCTGCTCGAGGAACATCGGATTGCCTTCCGCTCGCCGAATACAGTTGCGGGCGAAGCGATCCGTCGCATCGACGAAGTCCCCGGCCAACGCCAGCGCCTCGTCCTCGCGCAAGGGCGCGAGGTCCACCGTGGTCAGCGCCGTCCGTCCCGCGGCCTGGCGCCAGGCCCGGTCCAAGGGCTCGCCTTCGAGCCGCGAGGTCATGACCACGAGCACGCGGCACTCGGCCGCCGCCTGGGTCATGCGGGCGAGATGCCCCCGCGTCAGGGGATCGGCCCAGTGCACGTCCTCGATCGCGATCATCAAAGGCCGGCGCTCGCTCAATCGCGCCAGCAAGGTGGCGACGCAATCCTCTTTGCCGCGGTTGCGCGTGTCGTTGTCCATCGCATCGTAGATGGCGCGCATCTCCTTGTCCTGGGAGACGTCCAGGAGGTCGCGCAGGAAGACCAGCCGGTCGCGCTCGATCAGGCCTACGGCCACGGCTTGCTCGGCCGTCCGCGCGCGCACCTTCTTATTCGTGCCATAGGGCAAGTCCAGGAGGCCGCGCACCACGCCGCGGATGGCATCCCGTCCCCGGCCGACGCCGAAATCGAGCACCAGCCCGGTGTGGCAGAGGAATCCCTGCTCCGCCGCCAAGGCGGCGAACTCCTCGACGAGCCGCGACTTGCCGATCCCCGCTTCGCCCCGCACATAGACCGCCTGGCCGGCGCCGGTCTCGCGGTAGGCATCGAGAATTCCCCGGAATTGCCGCAGTTCGGTCCGTCGTCCCACGAACCGGGTTCGGCGCGCCTGCGCCTCTTTGCGTAGCGCCTTCAGCCGCCACACCTTGACCGTCCTGTCCCAGCCCTTGATGTGCTGGCCGGCGACCTCGTCGGCATCGACGAGACCGGAGACGGCCCGGTACACGGGGTCGGACACCAGCGTTTCCCCCGCCGGCGCCAGCTCGACCAGGCGGGCCGCCAGGTTGACCGAATCGCCCAGCACGGTGTACTCGCGGTGGCGCTCGCTGCCGAGACCGCTCGCCACGACCTGGCCGCTGGCGATGCCGATATGGGCCTTGAGCGGCAAATTCAATTCGCCGCTCAAGGCCTCGAGCGCTTTGTGTGCCTCCGCCGCGGCGCGCACGGCGCGCTCGGGATCGTTGCCGTGGGCTTCCGGCGCCCCGAACAGGGCCATCACCGCATCGCCCACATGCTTGTCGATCGTCCCGCCGTAGGCGACGACGATGCCATCGACGGTCTCGAAGAAGCGGCTCAAGAGGCGATGGGTTTCCTCCGCGCCTTGCTGGCTGCTGAGCTTGGTGAAGCCCGAAAGGTCGGCGAACAGGATCGTGACTTGCCGGCGCTCGCCCTCGGCCGCGGGCGGGGCCGTGACGGGCGGCGATACGGTTTCGGGCGCCTGGACCTTGGCCGTCGCGCTCTGGGCCAGGACCGCCCCACAGCCGCCGCAGAATTCGTCCGTCGGCTCGTTGACGAAACCGCAGGCCGGACAGGCGATTTGCAAGGTCGCGCCGCACTTGGCGCAGAACCGCCGGCCCTCGCGGTTGGGCGAACTGCATTTGGGACACAGCATCAAGACCAGGGAAACATGCGCGAAACGATCCGTAAAGGGCCGTGGCGTCGCGCCGGGCGCGCCTTGCGCCATGCCGTGCAAAACCGACCGCGCTGGGAGCGCTTCGCCCTGTTCCTGCGCGCCCACGGCCTCATCGCGCGCGTGCTATCGCTCGACAGCTACGCGATCGAGCTGCGCTGAGCGGCCTCGACGGCCCGCGTGTCGGAGCTTTCGAGCTGGCGGGCCCACATCGCGGCGTAGAGCCCGCCCCGCGCCAGGAGCTGGGCGTGGCGGCCGCGCTCGGCCACGCGGCCCTCGTCAAGCACGACGATCTCGTCGGCGTCGACGACGGTCGACAGGCGGTGGGCGATCACCAGCGTCGTGACATCGGTCGAGATCGCCCGGAGCGAGTCCTGGATCTCGCGCTCGGTCCTGGTATCGAGCGCCGAGGTCGCCTCGTCGAACATGAGCAGGCGCGGCCGCTTCAAGACCGTGCGGGCGATCGCCACGCGCTGGCGTTCGCCGCCCGACAGCTTGAGGCCGCGTTCCCCGACCCGTGTCGCATATCCGTCGGGAAGGGTGATGACGAAATCGTGGATGCGCGCGAGCCTCGCCGCCGCCTCGACCTCGGCGCGCGAAGCGTCGGGCCGGCCATAGGCGATGTTGTAGTAGATCGTGTCGTTGAACAGCACGGTGTCCTGCGGGACGATGCCGATCGCGCGGCGCAGGCTGTGCTGCGTGACCTCACGCACGTCCTGGCCGTCGATCGCGATCCGGCCGGCGCCGACGTCGTGGAGCCGGAACAGCAGGCGGGCGAGCGTCGACTTGCCGGAGCCGCTGCCGCCGACGCAGGCGACCGTCGCGCCGGGCGCAATCTCGAAGTCGACGTCCCACAGGATC
>JBQTIU010000008.1:0-57758 GCA_052387815.1 Pseudomonadota bacterium | reverse complement strand
ATCAGCGCGACCAATCCGTGCGGCGAGGAGCCGCTGCCGCCCTACGGCGCCTGCCTGCTCGGCTCGATCAACCTGGCGGCGCTGGTCAGGGATCCGTTCAGCGCCGACGCTCGGCTCAACGTCGCTGAGCTTCAGCGGCTGGTGCCCGTGGCCATCAGGCTCATGGACAATGTCGTCGACGTTTCCAGGTTCCCGCTGGAGCAACAGATGGCCGAGGCCAGGGCGAAGCGGCGCATCGGCCTCGGCGTCACCGGCTTGGCCGACGCACTGATCATGTGCGGCGCCCGCTACGGCTCCAGCCCGGCCGTGGCGCTCTCGGAGATGTGGATGAAGGCGATCCAGCGCTCGGCCTATCACGCGTCGGCGGACTTGGCGGCCGAGAAGGGCAGCTTTCCGCTCTACGACCGGGACCGGTTCCTGGCCGGTGAAAACGTGGCGGGGCTCGACGAAGACGTGCGCGCGCGGATCGCGCAACTCGGCATGCGCAACGGCACGCTGACGGCGATCGCGCCGACCGGCACCATCTCGCTGTTCGCCGACAACGTCTCTTCGGGGTTGGAGCCGGTGTTCAGCTTCAAGTACACGCGCAACGTGCTGATGCCCGACGGCACGCGCCAAGCCGAGGAGGTGACCGACTACGCCTATCGGCTGTTCCGCAAGCTCAGGGGCGAGACGGCGCCGCTGCCGGAGGCCTTCGTCGACGCCCAGGCGCTGACGCCGGGCGACCACGTGATCATGCAGGCGGCGGCGCAGAAATACAGCGACGCCTCGATCTCCAAGACCATCAACTGCCCGGCCGATCTCTCCTTCGCGGCGTTCAAGGACGTCTACCTCCAGGCCTACGACCTCGGCTGCAAGGGCTGCACGACCTACCGCCCCAATCCGGTGACCGGGGCGGTGCTCGAGGCCAAGGACGGGGCGAAAACGAAGGCCGCCTCGCCGGTGCAGCAGGCCCTGCCCTTGGGCCGGCCGCCGGCCCGTCCCGCCGACCCGTTCGAGGCCGGCGGCGTCGTCTACATGACCCAGCCGCTCGACCGGCCCGCGGCCCTGCCCGGCCGCACCTACAAGGTGCGCTGGCCCGACAGCGAGCACGCCATTTACATCACCATCAACGACGTGGTCCAGGACGGGCGGCGCCGGCCCTTCGAGGTGTTCATCAACTCGAAGAACATGGAGCACTACCCGTGGACGGTGGCGCTCACGCGCATGATCTCGGCCGTGTTCCGGCGCGGCGGCGACGTGTCGTTCGTGGTCGAGGAGCTCAAGGCCGTGTTCGACCCGCGCGGCGGGCAATGGCTGGCCGGCCGCTACGTGCCCTCGCTCCTCGCCGCGATCGGCGAGGTCATCGAGCGCCACATGATCGATGTCGGGTTCCTTGCGGCGCGCACGCACCGGGATGCGCAGGCCGGGCTGCTGGTGGCGGCGCAGGGCGGGACCGGCGATGCGGGTCACGACCCCATGGCCTCGGGGCCCGCGCGCCCGGTCGCGAGCCTGCCCCGGGCCTATGTGCGCCAGTGCCCGAAATGCGGCGGCCCGTCGCTGATCCGCCTCGAAGGCTGCGATACGTGCACGAGCTGCGACTATTCGAAGTGCGCGTGAAATTCCCGCACGCTCGACGCCATCTTGCCGATCGATGAGGGCTGAGGGCTGAGCGCTGATTGCCGAGCGCTGACGGCCGACGGGGTCAACGCCTGGCCGTCTCGCGCACCCGATTCAAGAGCGCATGCAGCGGGCCGTCGGTGATGCCGAGCCCATCCAGGTGCCGGACCGTGTTCTCGAGATAGGACTTGCAAGCACCGCGCTGGCCGTGCCCCTGGCACACCAGCTCGGCGAGGCGCTCGTGCGCCAGCTTGCCGGCGTATTGACGATGGCGGCGATCGACCACGAAGGCGCGGGCCTTGACCTCGCCGGTGGCGATGCGCACCGGCAGCGTCTTGAGGCTGTAGACGCGGTTGAGCATCTCGCGATGCCAGAGATAGTCCATCACCCGCGCGACGTTGGCCGCCGCCACGCGGTAGGCGATGCCGCGGCAGGCCCCGCCGCGGTCGAGCCCGAGGACCAGTCCCGGCTGGTCGGGCGTGCCGCGATAACGGGTCGAGTAGATGCACAAGGCGCGGTGGTAGCCCCGGAGCAGCGCCGGCCGCGCCTCCTCGAAGGGAAACCCCGGGTCCCACATCAGCGACCCGTAGGCAAAGACCCAGGCGTCCTTGCCGTCGGCGGGCGGCGGCTGGCCGGCCCCGATCGGCTCGCCCCGCTGGCCCATGGCGCGCGATCGCGGGCAAGCGCGCCTGCCGGCCGGCGCCCCAGCGCCGGAACGACGAGCGGCAAGCCCAGCGAGGATCGCTCGAACGGACATGGCGGGCGCCAGCATAGCGGCGCCCGCCCGGCCAAGGGAAGTCCGCGGGCCGGGCTTTGCCGCTGAAGGCGGCCGGCATATAAAAGGTTGCCATGCGCCGCCGAGTCGTCGTCGTCCTCGCCGTCTGCGGGCTGGCCCTCGCCGGCTGGGGCGCCGCGTGGTCGTGGATCGCCTCGGGCATCGAGGCGCGGTTCACGCAGTGGGTCGAGGCGCGACGCCTCGAGGGTCTGAGGGTCGAATATCGCGCCCTTGCCGTGTCCGGGTTTCCCCTCGCCTGGCGGATCGCCGTCGACGGCCCGGCGATGGCGGGCGCCGGGCCAACGGCTTGGGAATGGCGCGGGCAATCCTTGACCGCCGAGTTCATACCGTGGGCGATGGGCGAGGCGCCGTTCGAACTGGCGGGCGAGCACGTAGTTTCGGTCGGCGCCGGGGGCATGAGGGAAAGCTTCCGGCTCCGCGCCCAGCGGTCCCAGGGCCGCGCCGTGGTGGGGGCCGAGGGCAAGCTCGTCGCACTGCACCTCGATTTGGGCGACCTCGACCTCGCCCGCTCGCCGGCGGGCGCGATCACCAAGGTGCGCCGTGCGACCCTTGGCCTGCGCCTGCACCGCCCGGCCACGCCGACCCACGACACCGAGACGCTCGAGGCAACGGTCGCGATCGCCGAGGCGGTCATGGCCACGACCCCCCTTCCCAGCCTCGGCGAGAAGATCGAGCGGGCCGAACTCGATGCGTCCTTCAAGGGCGCGCTTCCCAAGGGGAAGCTGGCGAGCGCGCTTGCCGCCTGGCGCCAGGATGGCGGCACGATCGAGATCAACCGGGTGGCGGTGGTCTGGGGCGCGCTCGAGCTCGAGGCCAGCGGCACCTTGGCGCTCGACGAGCGCAACCGCCCGCTCGGCGCCTTCGCGGCGCGCTTGAAGGGCTACGGCGAGGCCGTCGACGCCATGGCCGCCGCGCGGCTGATGAGGCCGGTCGAGGCGGCGGCCCTCAAGATCGGCCTTAACCTCGTCGCCCGCCAGGGCTCGCCGGACGGCGGCAAGCCGCTCGCCATCCCAGTGACCGCCCAGGACGGACGGTTGTCGGTCGCCGGGTTCCCCTTGTTGCGCCTGGAGCCGCTGCGCTTGGAGTGACGCGGCGCGGGCTCAGTCCTGCTTCGCCTGGACGATCGAGCGGCGGATGCGGCGCGCGCGGGCGAAGACGGCCTTCAAGCGCTTGCCGTCGCCCGAGCGGATCGCCTTCTGCAGGAGGGCGATGTCCTCGTAAAGACGACCCATCATGTCGATGACCGCCTCGCGGTTGTAGAGGAATATGTCGCGCCACATCACGGGGTCGGAGGCGGCGACCCGGGTGAAGTCGCGGAAACCGCTGGCGGCGAATTTGATCACCTCCGCCTTCATGTGCCATTCGAGGTCGCTCACCGTATTGACGATCGTGTAGGCGATGAGGTGCGGGACGTGGCTGGTGATGGCGAGCACGCGGTCGTGGTGGCCGGCGTCCATGGTGGCGATCCTCATGCCGGCGCGCCGCCACAGCGCCGCCACCCTGGCGACCGCCCTCGCATCGGTCCCCTGCGCCGGGGTCAAGATGCACCAGCGCCCGTGGAACAGCTCCGCGAAGCCGGCATCGGGGCCGGAATGCTCGGTGCCGGCGATCGGATGGCCGGGGACGAGATGCGCCCCTTCCCGGAGATGGCCACCGAGACCGGCCGCCACCGGCTGCTTGACGGAGCCGACATCGGTCAAGATGGCGCCCGGCTTGAGCCGCGGGGCGATCGCCCGCCCGAGCGTCGCATAGGTCGACATCGGCGCGCAAACGACGACCAGATCGGCGTCCGCGACCGCCGCCGCCGGGTCGGCCACGACCTCGTCGGCAAGACCGAGCTTCTTGACCCTGGCGCGGACGCCCGGCGCGCGATCGCAGGCGACCACGCGCCGGGCCAGGCGCTGTTGCCGGATGACTCGGGCAAGCGAGGAGCCGACGAGTCCAAGGCCGATGATGGCGACGCGGTCGAACAGGGGCCTCGGGCGCGTCCTCATGCAAGGATGTCCGCGAACGCCGCCACAGCCGCGCGCATCTCGGCCTCGGTGCCGATGGTGATGCGCAAATGCCGGGGCAGGCCGTAGCCATCGACCGAGCGCGCGATGATCCCGGCCGCGTTGAGACGGGCGTCGACGGCGGTCTTCGTCCCAGTGGCCGGAAACTCCACGAGGACGAAATTGGCGACGCTGGGGATTACCTCGAGCCCGAGCGCCGCGAGCTCGCGGGCCAGCCAGGGCCGCCAGATGTCGTTGTGCGAGCGGCAGGCATCAAGGAACGCGAGGTCGGCAAGCGCGGCGATGCCGGCGGCCTGGGCCGGGGCCGACACGTTGAACGGTCCGCGCAGGCGGTTGAGCACCTCGGCCACGGGAGGCGGACAATAGGCCCAGCCGAGCCGCAGGGCGGCGAGCCCGAAGATCTTGGAGAAGGTGCGCAGCATCACGACGTTGTCGTTCCCGTCCACTAGCTCGATGCCGGGCGAGTAGTCGTTGCGTATCACGTACTCGGCGTAGGCGGCGTCGACGACCAGGAGGACGGATTGCGGCAGGCCGGAACGCAAGAGCTTGACGTCGGCGGCGGACAGGAAGGTGCCGGTGGGATTGTTGGGATTGGCGAGGAAACAGATTTTCGTTCGCGGTCCCGCCTTGGCGAGCAGCGCGTCGACATCGGCCGTGTACTCCCGCTCCGGCACCGCCACCGGTGTGGCGCCGGCGCCATGGGCGGCGGTCGGGTACATGAGGAAGCCGTACGCGCTGTACAGCACCTCGTCGCCGGGGCCGGCATAGGCGCGGGCCAAGAGCGCGATCAGCTCGTCCGACCCGGCGCCGCAGACAATGCGCTCGGGATCGAGCCCGAACCGCTTGCCGATCGCCGCGCGCAAGTCGGCGCAACTCCCGTCCGGGTAGCGGTGGATCTCCGCCGCTGCCGCGGTGTAGGCGGCGAGCGCGCGCGGACTCGGCCCCAGCGCCCCCTCGTTCGACGACAGCTTGATGGTCTTGGCTTGGCCGGGCAGGGTCGACCGGCCGGGGACATAGGGCTCGATCGACATGATCCCCGGCCGCGGGATGGGCGCGGTCATCGGTTCGACGTTCGCTTGGGGCTGGAAAGATCGGCGACGGCGAGCGGCACGGCGTAGCCGCCGATCGGCCGCAGGCGGACCGCGTCCTCGCCCAGCCCGGCGACGACATTTTGCAGCCGCGGATCGTCGGCCGCGCACCACGACTCGGTTTCCATCAGCAGGAGGTAGGTGGTGGCGGCGCGCGAGCCTTTCTCCGCGGCCGCGGCGGTAAAGCGGACCGCAGGCAGGCCGGCGGCGTCGAACGCGGCCCGCATCCGCGCCCGGCTGACTTCGCGGTCGGTCTCGATGAGGAGGTAGCCGCGATCCGCCCCGGTCGGATCGAAGGGTTGGCGGCCGACGACCAGCGCCGCCGGGCCGGGGTCGGGACGGGAGGGCGCGAAGGGCAAGCGGGCAAGGATGTGGAGCGTCTGGCCACCGCCGCCGAAGCGGCGCCACCACGCCTCGTCCGGCTCGTCCTCCGGCATCGGCACGATGCCGAGCTGCGTGCGGCCCTCGGTCACCGCGCTCACCACCGACCCCGGCGCGCCCATGGGCAGGAGCGGCGTCAGATTGCTGAAATGCTCGTGGGCGAGATCGACATAGCGCGTCACCCCGGCGGGGGCATAGACGGCGATCGCGAACGGCCCCTGCAGGCGGATGAGCGCCGCGATGATCTCGCGCCACACCCGGACCACGGCCTGGGGCGGCAGCTTCCCCTTGTGGCGGGCGACCAGCCGGCGGACGATCTGCGCTTCCCGGCCGGCGTGAAAGACGGCCACGTCGTCCTTGTCCTTCGCACCCTGAAGGCGATCGAACAGCCCGACTCGCCGCATCAACAGGTCGTGCATCGCCTCGTCGATGGCGTCGATCTCGTGGCGCAGGGACTCGAGGCTGTTGTCGGTCGGCGGCATGGTGGTATTGTCTCGCTGGCTCGAAAGCCGCCTAGGGATACCGTCCAAGCTTGTCGAATGCAAAGTAAAACCTGGCTCGTCCCGCCCGCCATCGGCGGTCTTGCAAGCCGGCGATGGCTGATGCAAGGTGGCGCCCGACGACTCGGGGGAAGGACACCCAAGCCGCGATGAACGTGCCGCAGTTTGTAGAAAAGCCCGCACCGGCGCCCGAGCCGCCGGCGCCTGCCCTGCCCGGCCACCGCATCGATATTCCCGCCTCGACGCCGCTGCGGCTCGATTGCGGCGCCACGCTCGGGCCATTCACGGTCGCCTACCAGACTTACGGCCGGCTCAACGCCGACCGCTCGAACGCCATCCTCGTTTGCCACGCGCTTTCGGGCGACCAGTTCGTCGCCGAACCGCACCCGATCACCGGCAAGCCGGGGTGGTGGGAGCTCATGGTGGGCCCGGGTCTCACCCTCGATACCGAGCGTTACTTCATCGTTTGCCCGAACGTGCTCGGCGGCTGCATGGGCACGACCGGCCCGAGCTCGATCAACCCCGCGACCGGGCGGCCCTGGGGCCTATCCTTCCCCGTGATCACCGTCGCCGACATGGCCCGCGCCCAGAAACTCGTGGTCGATCGCCTCGGCATCGAGCAACTGTTTTGTGTCACCGGCGGGTCGATGGGCGGCATGCTGGCGCTGCAATGGGCAGCCAACTTCTCCGACCGGGTGTTCTGCGCCGTGCCGATCGCGGCGGCCGCCCGCCACTCGGCGCAAAACATCGCCTTCCACGAGGTCGGCCGCCAGGCGATCATGGCCGACCCCGAGTGGTGCGCCGGCGACTACCTGTCTTGCGGCAAGCGGCCGCATCGCGGCCTGGCGGTGGCCCGCATGGCGGCGCACATCACCTATCTGTCGGAAACGGCGCTGCATCGGAAATTCGGCCGCGCGCTCCAGGACCGCGACCGGCTGTCCTACGGATTCGATGCCGATTTCCAGGTCGAAAGCTATCTCCGCCACCAGGGGTCGGCCTTCGTCGACCGCTTCGATGCCAATTCGTATCTCTACATCACCCGGGCGATGGATTATTTCGACCTCGCGGCCGAGTACGGGGGGACGGTCGCCAACGCCTTCCGCGGCACGAAGACGCGGTTCTGCATCATTTCGTTCACCTCCGACTGGCTGTTCCCTACCGCCCAGAGCCGCTCGATCATGCACGCCTTGAACGCGGTCGCCGCCAACGTGAGCTTCGTCGAGATCAAGAGCGACAAGGGCCACGACGCCTTCCTCCTCGACGAACCGGAGCTGTTCGCCACGCTTGATGGCTTCCTCAACGGCGCCGCCGAGCATCGCGGACTGAAGCTTCCATGAACGACGCCCCGGCGGCGGCGGCCCGGCCGCGCGGCGCCATCCGTGTCGACCTCCAGGTCATCGCCGACATGGTGCGGCCCGCCACGCGCGTCCTCGACGTGGGTTGCGGCGACGGTGCGCTGCTCGACTACCTCGTCCACGTCAAGCAGGTGGACGGCCGCGGCATCGAGCTCTCGCAGGCCGGCGTCAATGCCTGCGTGAGCCAGGGCTTGTCGGTGATCCAGGGCGACGCCGATACCGACCTCAAGGACTACCCGTCGGATTCCTTCGACTACGTGATCCTCGCCCAGACGCTCCAGGCCACGACCCACCCCCGGGGCGTGCTCTCCGAGCTGGCGCGCATCGGGCGGCGCGCCATCGTTTCGTTCCGCAATTTCGGCGTCTGGCACATCCGCTTGCACCTCCTGCTGCTCGGCCGCATGCCGCTCACCGACTCGCTCGAGCATGCGTGGTACGAGACGCCCAACATCCACCTATGCACCATCACCGATTTCGCCGATTTGTGCGCCGAGCTCGGGATCGCCATCGAAGCGGGCATGGTGCTCGATGCGCTCGGCCGGCCGCGCGGCCTCCGGGCCCCCAGCGCGCTCGCCAACCTGGTGGGCGAACAGGGCGTGTTCCTGCTTTGCCGCCGCCCTGCCCCGAGCTGACAGCTTGTGCCGCGCGGTTAAACGTTTCGGCGGACGGCAATCCCCGGCGTCGCCGCGGCGCGGCGCTCCCGCAAGGGGACGCGCGCGAGCGAGGGCGCGTAGAGCTGCTTGCTCGCTTCGACGATCACCACGCCCGCGAACCGCTCGAACCAGCGCTCGCCGATGCGCTCCCAGGCGCCCGCCGAAGTGAGCCACAGCCGCGAGGCGAAGGGCGGCGTGTAGAGCGCGGTGCGCACCTCGAGCGGCGTGAACAGGTTGTCGCGCAGCAGGCGCGAGAGCTGCCCCACGGTATAGGGATGGCCGAGGCCGAAGGGCGTGCGGTCGAGCCTCGCCCACAGGCCGCGCCGGTTCGGCACGACGACGATCAGGCGCCCGTTTCCGGCCAGCACGCGCCAGATCTCCCGCAGGAACGGCCGCAGCTGCTCGCTGTGCTCGAGGGCATGGACCAGGAGCACCCGGTCGAACGAAAGATCGGGGAGCGGCAACTCGGCTTCTTCGACGAGCGCGGTCGCGTTCGGCCCTTCGCTCGGCCAGTGGAGGACGCCTTGGGCCGCCGGCATCATAGCGCACACCCGCTCGGCGTCGTCCTCGAACGGCCGCAGATAGGGGGTGGCGTAGCCCAAACCGAGGACCGCCTGCCCGCCCACCGCCGGCCACATCTCGCGCAGCCGCCGACGGATGATGCGCCGCGCCGCCTGGCCCAAGGATGAGGCATAGAAATCGCGCAGGTCGATGACGTCGGTCCACATGGCAAGCCGGCATTCTAACCTCGCTCGGATGGCGAATGACAGCCCGCGCCCGTCTTTGATAGGATGCCCACCCATCGCGCCCGCCGACAGGCTCCGCCAACGTGGACAGCGTCAACCACCTCATATTCCTCGGCGGCTTCCTGGTCGCGCTCAGCATCCTCGCGGGGATGCTCTCCTCGCGCCTCGGCGCGCCGCTGCTGCTCGTCTTCCTGGGCCTCGGCATGCTCGCCGGAGAAGATGGGCCCGGCGGCATCGTCTTCGACGATTTCCGGGCGACCTATCTCGTCGGCAGCGTGGCGCTGGCCATCATCCTGTTCGACGGCGGCCTGCGCACGCCGCGCGCGGCCTTCAAGATCGCCTTGTGGCCGGCCTTGAGCCTGGCGACGATCGGTGTGCTCGCAACCGCGATCATCGCCGGGGCGGCCGCGGTGTGGGCGATGGAGATGTCGGCGCGGGAGGGGTTCCTGGTCGGCGCCACCGTCGCCTCGACCGATGCGGCGGCGGTGTTCCTGCTCCTGCATGCGCGGGGGACCGAGCTCAACCGGCGGGTCGGCGCGACGCTCGAGATCGAGTCCGGAGTCAACGATCCGATGGCGGTGTTCCTCACCATCGTCGCCGTCGACTTCGTGCTGCAGCCCGAGCTGCCCCTGTCATGGCCGCTCGCCGCGCAGTTCGTCGTCCAGATGGGCGGCGGCGGTGCCATCGGTCTCGCCGGCGGGGTGCTGCTGCTCGCCCTCATCAACCGCGTCGAGATTGCGCCCGGGCTTTACCCCATCCTCGCCGCCTCGCTGGCCCTCGTCATCTTCGCCGGCGCGCACATGGTGGGCGCGAGCGGCTTCCTCGCCGTCTATCTTGCCGGCCTGGTGCTGGGCCATCGCCGCCACCGCGCCCAGCAGGTCATCCTCCGCTTCCACGACGGCCTCGCTTGGCTCGCCCAGATCGTCATGTTCCTCTTGCTCGGGCTCCTGGTCACGCCGCGCGAACTGGTCCCGACCCTCGGCGGCGAGCTGGCGGTCGCGGCGGCCCTCATCGTGGTCGCACGCCCCGTCGCGGTGTGGCTGAGCCTGCTCCCGTTCCGCTTCACCTGGCGGGAACAGGCGTTCGTGGCCTGGGTCGGGCTGCGCGGTGCGGTGCCGATCTTCCTCGCCTCGATCCCGGTGATCGCCGACGTGCCCCGAGGCATGACTTATTTCCACATCGCCTTCGTCGTGGTGCTGGCTTCGCTGGTCGTCCAGGGCTGGACGGTGACCCAAGCGGCGCGGCTGCTCGGCCTCGAATTGCCGCCGCGGCCCGAGCCGCTCGAACGCCACGAGATCGACCTCCCGCCGTCCGCCGATCGCGAGGCGGGGAGCTGGCGAGTGGAGCCCGGCAGCCCGGCGCTCGCCACGCCCTTCAAGGCGCTCGCCCTGCCCTGGCGCACCCGGATCATCGCCGTGATCCGCGACGGCGCGGTGATGGATCGCCGGACGCTCGACCGGCTTACGGCCAGCGACCATGTGATCGCGCTGGCGCCGCCCCAGCACCTCTGGTCCCTCGACAAGCTGTTCGCGGCGCGGCCCGTCCAGGGGAGCGCTCCGTCCGAGATCGGCGACTTCGTGTTCAGCGCCGAAGTGCGGCTCGGCGAGCTCGGCGGCCATTACGGCGTGCCCGTCGAGTCGGGCGACCGCAAGAAGACGCTCGGCGAGTTCCTCCTTGCCCGTCTCGGCAGCGCGGTGGTGGTCGGCGACCGGGTGTCGATCGGCGGCGTGGACCTCATCGTGCGCGAGATCGACAACGAGCGCATCGTCACGGTCGGCTTCGATGTCGAGCCCCAGGCCGAACGCCTGCCGCTGCTCCGGCTCCTGCATCGCCTCTTCGGCCGCGGCTGAGGCCTCGAGCGGGCGGCGAAAACGGCGCTTCCCAAGCTCCGCAAAGCTGGACTAAACAACTCCCCATGACGCTCGAGATCGATCACCTCGTCTGCCTCAGGGACAACTATGTCTGGCTGTTGCGCGAGCCCGCGAGCGGCGCGGTCGCCGCGGTCGACCCGTCGGAGGCGGCGCCCGTCAAGGCCAAGCTCGATGCGCTGGGCTGGCGACTCACCCACATTCTCAACACCCACCACCACCCCGACCACACCGGCGGCAACCTCGCCCTCAAGGAGCGGACCGGGTGCACCATCGTCGGACCGGCAGCCGATCGCGCCCGCATTCCCGGCATCGACATCGCGCTCGCCGACGGCGAGAGCTATGCGTTCGGCCGCGAGATCGCCCGCGTGCTCGACATCCCCGGCCACACCAGGGGCCACATCGCCTTGTGGTTCGAGGCGGCGGAGGCGCTGTTCTGCGGCGACACGCTGTTCACGCTCGGCTGCGGCCGCCTGTTCGAGGGCACGCCCGCCCAGATGTGGACCTCGCTCGGCAAGCTCAAGCGACTGCCCGGCACGACGCGGGTCTATTGCGGGCATGAGTACACGCAGTCGAACGCCCGCTTCGCGCTCAGCGTCGATCCCGACAACGCCGAGCTCCGCGCGCGGGCGGCGCGAGTGGACGCGGCGCGCGCCCGGGGCCTGCCGACCGTCCCCGCCACGCTCGCCGAGGAGTGCCGCACTAACCCGTTCCTGCGCGCCGACCAACCGGCGCTCGCGCGCTGGGTCGGCGCCCCCGAGGGCGACCCGGTCGCGATCTTCGCGGCCATCCGCAGCGCCAAGGACAGATTCTAAAACCCGGAGGACTCGAGCGATGAAACTCCACTATTCGGCGGCCTCGCCGTTCGTGCGCAAAGTCATGATCACGGCCATCGAGACCGGCCTCGACGCCAGGATCGAGAAGGTCCCGACGGCGGTCATGCCCCTCCAACCCAATGCCGAGCTCGCCAAGGCCAACCCGCTGATGAAGGTCCCGACGCTGGTCACCGACGGCGGCGAGGCGCTCTACGACTCGGGCGTGATCTGCGAGTACCTCGATTCGCTGCACGCCGGTCCAAAGCTGGTGCCGCCAGCGGGGCCTGAGCGCTGGCGGGTCTTGAGGGTGCAGGCCCTCGCCGACGGCATCGCCGACGCCGGCATCCTGTGCCGCTACGAGGAAACGGCGCGGCCCGCCGACCGGCGGTCCAAGGAATGGGTCGAGGGCCAGCTCAAGAAGGTGGTCCAGGGGCTCGACATCCTCGAGGGCGAGCAAGCGCTCGCGGGAGCGGCCGATCTCGGCCAGATCGCGGTCGCCGCGGCGATCGGCTGGCTCGAATTCCGCAACGTGGCCGGGGACATCCGCGCCGGCCGGCCGCGGCTCTTCCGCTGGTACGAGGCGTTCGCCAAGCGGGCCTCGATGATGGAGACCGTGCCCAGGGCTTGAGCGGCGAAAACCGCTCGACTCACGTGCGATCTACACGAGGCGGCTCCGGATCCCCGCTGCTTGCCGCGCGATGCTGCGCGGCAAAGTCGGCCAGGCTGGCGGCCGTGAAATTCGGCTTCACGTCGATGCCGGGCGGCGGCGTGGCACCCCAGCCGTCCCGGCCATGCCGGCGATCGATCCACATCGTCGCAAGACCGACCTGGCTAGCGGGCACGATGTCATGGAAGAGACTTTGTGCGGTATGGAGGATGCGGCTGTGGCCAACCCCTCGGGCGGCTAGCTTGTCGAGCGCATATCGGAAATTCACGATGCTCGGCTTGTACGAGCCGATGTCCTCCGCCGTGTAGACCGCGAAGAACGTCACCCCGAGTTTTTCATTGCTGTGCTTGAACGAACCGCGGTCGACGTTCGACAAAACGACAAGCTTGTACTGCCGGGCGAGATACGCGAGCGCTTCGGGACTATCCGGAAAGGCGGGCCAGTCCTTGACCGACTCTCCGAATTCTCGCGCCGCCGTCTCGTCGGCGGGCATCCCCAACCGTTCCGCCATCCGCAGGTGAGCATTCCGCAAGATATGCGGATACGGAAGTTCGGGATGCCGCGCCTCTTCCTCGGACTCGAGCTGTCCGAACAGCGCCAGGAGCTGGTCGTCCGCTGCCGGGAGTCGGCGATGCTCGGCCCACGGGCGCAGCGCCGTCTTGATGCCTAGCTCCCAGTCGATCATCGTCCCGTAGCAGTCGAGGGTCAGGCATTCGAAATCGGTTATCTTCATGGGTGTGTCCGTGGCGCCAAGCCGATGATGTGATCGACGAACGCACGCGTAGACCTTAGACCTCATGCCGAAGACTTGAACTGCGCGTCGATTTCGACCTGATAGCCGTTGGCGAGGCGGTTGGTCTCGTTGGCCATGCCGACCACCGCCAACAGCTCCGCCAGCATGGCATCGCTCATTCCATTCTTGCGCGCCGCGGCGGTGTGGCTGGCGATGCAATAGGCGCAGTTGTTGGTGACGCTCACCGCGACGTAGATCATTTCCTTGGTCAGGGGATCGAGGGCGCCCGGGGCCATCACCTCCTTGACGCTGTCCCAAGTGCGCCGAAGGGTCGGCGGGTGGTGGGCGAGGACCTTCCAGAAGTTGTTGACCCAGTTGACGTTGCGGGTCGCCATGATGTCGTCGTAGACGGCGCGCACCTCGGCGCTCGCCTCGGCGTACTCGACCATCTTGACACTCGGCATGGAGCCTCCGGGCCGAAGCGCCTAATACATGTGCTGGCCGCCGTTGATCGACAGGGTCGAGCCGGTGATGAAGCCGGCCTCGTCGGCCGCCAGGAACAGAACTCCGCGGGCGATCTCCTCGGCCTTGCCCAGGCGGCCGACCGGGATCCTGGCGACGATCTTCTCGAGCACGTTGGCGGGCACCGCGCGCACCATCTCGGTGTCGATGTAGCCGGGCGCAATGGCATTGACGGTGATCCCCTTGGCGGCGCCCTCCTGCGCCAGCGCCTTGGTGAAGCCGTGAATCCCGGATTTCGCCGCCGCGTAGTTGACCTGGCCGACCTGCCCCGCCTGGCCGTTGACCGAGCCGATATTGACGATGCGGCCGAAATTGCGCTCGCGCATGCCGTCGATCACGCAGCGGCACATGTTGAAGCACGAGGCGAGGTTGGTCTGGATCACCGCGTTCCATTGCTCGAAGGTCATGCGGTGCATGGTCGCGTCGCGGGTGATGCCGGCATTGTTGACCAGCACCTCGATCGGCCCCAGCGCCGCGGCGATCGATTTGACGCCCTTCTCGCAAGCGGCGAAATCGCCGACATCGAATTTGAAGGCCGGGATGCCGGTCTCGGCGGTGAACGCCCTTGCCGCCTCGTCGTTGGCGGCGTAATTCGCCGCCACCTTGTACCCGGCGGTCTTGAGGGCGAGAGCGATCGCCGCCCCGATGCCGCGCGTACCGCCCGTCACCACCGCCACCCGCCCCGCCATCTCGGCCTCCCTCGCTTCGAGTTGCCGCGAACGCGCCAGCTAGCCGCGCTCGACGCACATGGCGATGCCCATGCCGCCGCCGATGCACAGCGTGGCGAGGCCCTTCTTGGCGCCCCGCCGCCGCATCTCGAACAACAGCGTGGTCAGCACCCGGGCGCCCGAGGCGCCGATCGGATGGCCGAGGGCGATCGCCCCGCCGTTGACGTTGACCCGCGCCGTATCCCAGCCAAGATCCTTGTTGACCGCGCAAGCCTGGGCGGCGAAGGCCTCGTTGGCCTCGATGAGGTCGAGGTCGGCGGCCGTCCACCCGGCCTTCTTGAGGGCGGCGCGCGAGGCCGGGATCGGCCCCGACCCCATCACCGCCGGATCGACGCCGGCGGTCGCCCACGAGACGATCCGGGCCAGCGGCGCGACCCCGCGCCTGGCGGCCTCGGCGGCGGTCATCAGCACCACCGCCGCCGCGCCGTCGTTGATGCCCGAGGCGTTGCCGGCCGTGACCGTGCCGTTGCGGTCGAAGGCCGGCTTGAGCTTGGCGAGCGCATCGAGCGTCGTGCCGTGCTTGGGATACTCGTCCTCTTGGACCGTCACCTCGCCCTTGCGGGTCGCGATCTTGACGGCGACGATCTCGTCCTGGAAGCGCCCGGCCTTCTGCGCGGCCTCGGCCTTGTTCTGCGAGGCGAGCGCGAGCTTGTCCTGCTCCTCGCGCGTGATCTGCCAGCGCTGGGCGACGTTCTCGGCGGTGTTGCCCATGTGGTAGCCGTTGAAGGCATCCCACAACCCGTCCTTGATCATCGTGTCGACGAGCTCGGCGTTGCCCATGCGCACCCCCGAGCGCAGGTGCATGCAATGCGGCGCTTGGCTCATGCTCTCGTGCCCGCCGGCGACCACGATCTCGCTGTCGGCGAGCTTGATCGCCTGGTAGCCGAGGGCGACCGCGCGCAGGCCCGAGCCGCACAGCTGGTTGATGCCGTAGGCGGTCTTCTCGACCGGGATGCCGGCGCCGATCGCCGCCTGGCGTGCCGGATTCTGGCCGGCCCCGGCGGCAAGAATCTGGCCCATGATGACCTCGGAGACTTGGCCAGGTTCGACCTTGGCGCGCTTGATCGCCTCGACAATGGCCGCCGCGCCAAGCGTGTGGGCGGCGAGCGAACTCAAGGCGCCGTTGAAGGCGCCGACCGGGGTCCGCGCGGCGGCGGCGATCACGATCTCGGGCATTGGGAGTCTCCTCGAGGATGAAGGTTGGGGAGCGGCCCCCCTCACGAACGGTTATAGGCTTGCGCCAAGCGGCGAGGCAAGCCATCGCTCGAGCGGCTTCCACAGCGCCTCGGCCGCCCGGCCGCCGACCACCATGCCAATGTGGCCGAGCGGCGGATTGAGCGCGGCGGCGCCCGGGATGGCGCGAGCGAGCACCGCGGCCGAGCCGGGCGGGACGATGCGGTCCTGCTGCGGAATCACCACCAGCGTCGGCACGGCGACGGCTTGCGGCCTGACCGTGCGTCCGGACACCTTCCATGCGCCCTTGCCCGGCGTGTTTTCGCCGTACCAGCCGAGAATGCAATCGCGCGCCGCCCGCGCCGCCAAGGGTACGCCGTCGTTGAGCCAGTCCTCGAGCGCGACGAACTCGGCGGCCTTGGGACTCCCTTCAGCGAGCCGCGCGAAGGCGCGGAATTTGCGGGCCCCGTTGAAGGGATCGAGGCTGAAAAACAGCGCCTGCAGGATATCGACCGGCAGTTCGCCAAGCCGGTCGACGAGCGGCATCCAGGGCCGCATCGCATGCGCGACCCCGCGCGCGGTCTCAGCGCGTTCGGCGTGGAAGTCCCAGGGCGTGGCCAAGAGCGCCAACGACCGCACGTCGGGGGCGCGGCTGATGGCCAGCGCGAGCGCCAGCAGGCCCCCCATGCAATAGCCGATCAGCGCCGGCGCCTCTCCCGTCAGCTCGCGCACCTGGTCGAGCGCCCGGTTGAGGCGCCCGTCGATGTACTCGTCGAAACCGAAGCCGCGCTCGACCGGTCCCGGCTGGTCCCAGTCGACGAGGAACGGCCGGAAGCCGCCTGCGGCGAGATAGCGCATCAGGCTGCGCGCCTGCGTCAAGTCGAGGATGTAGGCTCGGTTGATCAGCGAGGGGATGACGAGCAGCGGCAGGCCCGAGGTCGCCGCCGGCGCGTAATCGAGGAGGCGCGTCGTTCCCTCCCGCCACGCCACCGGCGGCTCCGCGACGTCGCGGACATAGGCGTGCCGCCGGTAGCGGCGGATACCGGTTTCCAGCTCGTCGAGGCGGCGGCGGATCTCGCGCCCGACCGCGATGCGCAGCGCGTCAGGATCGGCGGCCGCGAGGTCGCGGGCGAGGGCCTCCGCCTGGGCGCGCACCTCCGGCTGCCAGTCCGGAACGATGGGGTTCGGATTCGAGCCTGGCGGAGTCGAGCCCGGCGAGCCGTTCCTCAACAGCGGCAAGGCGGCGGCCGAGCTCAGCCAGGTCAGCCCCGCCGCCAGATGCAGCGGCAGCGGCCGCGGCCCGAGGCGTTGCCGGGTTGGCCGGTCGGGCGTCGGTGGTGGTGCCATGTTCCTCCCTGCGATTGCCGGGCCCTTCGAAACCTTGAGCCGCGGCTGACCACATCGCCAGCCATCCGGCCGGGCCCAGCGTGGCCGTCAACTGGAAGAACCGGCCGAGCGTCTCGGCGAACCCGGGATCGGCGGCCATCGCGCTGGCCTGGTCCTGCCAGAGGTCGAGGTAACGCCGGGCAAGGGTTTCGAGGTCGGGCGGCTCGGCCATGGTCGCAACAGTCTAGCGCGCCGGAAGGGGGCCTTGCCAGCCCGCCTTGCGAGGCGCAACATGGTGGACGAGCATGCTCATCGGCGGGCGTGGGGGGGCCGGAGTTAAGAGATGAACGATTCTCCTGACGCGCCGGCGGCGCCGGTCAAGATCAAGAAATACGCCAACCGGCGGCTCTACAACACGGCCACCAGCAGCTATGTGACCCTCGGCCATCTCTGCCGGATGGTGAAGGAAGGGGTCGACTTCCAGGTTTTCGACGCCAAGAGCGGCGAGGACATCACCCGTTCGGTGCTGACCCAGATCATCGTCGAGGAGGAAGCCAAGGGACCCAACCTGCTCCCGGTCGGCTTCCTGCGCCAGCTCATCTCCTTCTACGGCGACAGCCTCCAGGCCCTGGTGCCGCGCTATCTCGACTATTCGATGGGCTGGTTCGCGAACAACCAGGAGCGGATGCGCCAGTCCCTGCCGGCTGCCTTCACGGGCCTGTTCCCATTGGGCCAGCAGTTCGAGGAGCTGAGCAAGCAGAACCTGGAGTTCTTCCAGAACGCCATGAAGATGTTTTCGCCCTTCCAGTTTCCGGCCGGCCAAGCCCCGGCCAAAGGCCCGGAGAGCGAGGCCGCCAAGCCGCCCGAGGAGCAGCCGGTCGATCTCGACCACATCAAGGCGCAGCTCGAGGCGATGCAGAAACGTCTCGAGGAATTGTCGAAGGACAAGGCGTAGGGGCGGGTCTTAAGACCCGCCCGTGCGGGCGGATTTCAAACCCGCCCCTACAGGACGTGCGCCTTTATCCTTCGGCACAAAGCATCGTGATATTGGTATCATTGCACGAGCTCGGGCACCGCCGCGGTGTGGGGCAATATTGGCCTCATGCCCACCGCGCGCTCGAGCATCGGCCGGCCGAAGAAATAACCCTGCAGAAATCTCACGCCGCGGCGGGTGAGCTCGGCCGCGTCGGCGGCCGACTCCACGCCTTCGGCGACCGTCGCCAGGCCGAATCCCTCGGCCAGCCCGAGCAGGGTGCGGACGAACAGCTGGTTGTCGACGTTCCCCCCGAGGTCCTTGACGAACGAGCCGTCGATCTTGACGCTGTTGACCGCCAGCACCTTGAGGTTGCGGAACGACGTGTAGCCGGCCCCGAAATCGTCGAGCGACACGCTGCAGCCCAACTCGCGCACCGCGCTCACCAGCCGCGCCGCCTCGTCGAGGTCCTGGAGCGCCACGGTCTCTGTGATCTCGACGATCAGCCGCCGGGCGATCTCGGGCCGGCCGCTCGTATGGGCCTTGAGCGAGCGGAACCAGGACCGGTCGGCGGCGGTCAGGCCGGAGATATTGATGGCGAGCTTGAGCTCGGCATGCGCCGCGAGCTCGTGGACGGCGAGATCGAGGGCGTGGCGATCGACCATCCGTATGAGACCAGACTGCTCGGCCACCGGAACGAACATGGCGGCGGGCATCAGCGAACCGTCGCTCCGCCTGAGCCGCAATAGGCATTCGTAGTGCTCTATGGTGCCCGCGCACGCGTCGATGACCGGTTGATAGGCGAGCAGCAGCCGGTCTGCCTTGAGGGCCGCCTGGACCTCCTCGGCGATCGTCACCGCCTGGCGGCGGCGCTCGCGCCGCGCCGCCGAGGCTGCGAAGCGGACGAAGCAGTTGCGCCCAGCCTGCTTGGCCTCCAACAGCGCGCTATCGGCCCGGCTCATCGCCTCGTACGCGCTCGCCCCGGCATCGAGGAAGGAACAAGCGCCGATCGACACGCTGACGTGGATCGGGCCGCTTTGCGTATCGATCGCCGTCCCGCCCATGGCCTCCAGGATCTTCCCGGCCGCCCGGGCGAGATCGTTCTCGGGACAGTGGCTCAAGACGACGCCAAAGCGATCCCCGCCGATGCGGCCGACGATATCCGAGGCGCGCAGGACCCGGTTCAGCCGCTCGCCCACCCCGAGGATGACCACGTCGGCGGTCTCGTGACCGAAGCCGTCGCTGATCTCGGTGAGCTTGTCGATGCCGACCGACAAATAGGCCCCGGGCGCCTGGTAGCGCGTCCCATAGGCGATCGCCAGGTCCAGCGCCTCCTTGACCCGCGCGCGGTTGAGATGGCCGGTGAGCTCGTCGAAATTGGCGAGATATTCGAGCCGGGCCTCTTTCTGCTTGCGACGGGTGACGACGCGCAACGCGCCCAATAGACGAACCGGCCGGCCCTCGCGCGAGAACTGGATCGACCCGCGATCATGGACCCAAACCAGCCCTTGCTCGCCCCTCAGCCGGTATTCGCAGTCGTACTCCCGGCGCTCCCGGATGTGCGCCGTGAGCGCCGCGCCCCTCGCCTCGAGGTCCTCGACATGGATGCGATGGGTGAACGCCTCGCCCGTGGCCGGGCTGCCCGCGCCGGCGCCGAACAGCTCGGCCGCGCCACCCGACCATGCGAGCCGATCACAGACCAGGTCGAGGTTGTAGACGATGTCGCCCGACGCCGAGAGGGCTTCGCGCAATCGGCTGAGTTCGTCGCGTTCTTGGGCCATGAGACCGCAATTCCAGGGGCCGAGGCCCGGTCCGCGCCATCGCCTTGCAAAAGCGTCCCTGCCCGTCCCGGCGGCCGACCCCGGGGTCGAAATTTGCGCCCCGAGTCCTTAACAAAGCTTGAAGCGCTCAAGCCGCCCGCTTGAGTGCCTGCGCGAGGGTTTCGAAGATCCGATCGATCTGGCTCTTGGAGATGATCAGGGGCGGCGACAGGGCGATGATGTCGCCGGTGGTGCGGATCAGGAGCCCGCGCTCGAAACAGTCGAGGAAGACGTCGAAGGCCCGGGCCACGGGCGCACCGGGCCGGGGTTCGAGCTCGATCCCCGCCATCAGGCCGAGGTTGCGCACGTCGATCACGTTCGGCGCGCCTTTGAGGGAATGGGCGCCGTCCTGCCAATAGCCGGCCAGCTCGGCGGCGCGCTGGAACAGACCCTCGTCGTTGTAGACCTCGAGCGTGGCGAGGGCGGCGGCGGCGGCCAGCGGATGGCCGGAATAGGTGTAGCCGTGGAACAGCTCGATCGCGCGCTCGGCCCCGCGCATGAACGCCTCGTAGATGCCCTTGCGCACCAAGGTGGCCCCCATCGGCACGGTGCCGTTGGTCAAGCCCTTGGCGAGTGTCATCAGGTCCGGGACGATGCCGAAATAATCGGCGGCGAAGCCGGCGCCGAGCCGGCCGAAGCCGGTGATCACTTCGTCGAAGATCAACAGGATGCCGTATTTGTCGCAAATCGCCCGCAAGCGTTCGAGATAGCCCTTGGGCGGCACCAGGACGCCGGCCGAGCCGGCCACCGGCTCGACGATCACCGCGGCGATCGTCGAGGCGTCGTGGAGGGTCACCAGCCGCTCGAGCTGGTCGGCCAGATGCGCACCCCATTCGGGCTGGCCTTTCGACCAGGCGTTGCGGGCGAGGTCATGGGTGTGCGGCAGATGGTCGACCATGGGCAGGCCGACGCCGAAACTCTTGCGGTTGTTGGCGATGCCGCCCACCGAAATGCCGCCGAAGCCGACGCCGTGATAGCCCCGCTCGCGGCCGATCAGGCGCTGCCGGCTCGCCTGCCCCTGCGCATGATGGTAGGCGAGCGCGATCTTGAGCGCCGTGTCGACCGCCTCGGAGCCGGAATTGACGAAGAACACATGATCGAGGTCGCCCGGGGCCGTCGCGGTGAGCCGGCCGGCCAGCTCGAAGGCCGCGGGATGGCCCATCTGGAAGGCGGGGGCGTAATCCAGGCGCGCCACCTGCTCGCGCACGGCGGCAACGATCGGCGCGCGGCAATGGCCGGCGTTGACGCACCATAAGCCGGCGGTGGCGTCGAGGATCTGGCGGCCGTCGCTCGCCGTGTAGTGCATGTCCTTGGCGCCGACCAAAAGGCGCGGGGCGCGCTTGAACTGCCGGTTGGCCGTGAACGGCATCCACAGCGCTTCGAGGTTGTTGGCTTCGACGTCGCGGCGGGCGAGGTTGTCCATCTTGACCATCCGAAAAAAGCGACAGCGAGGCCGCCATGGTAGCGGCCAAGGACAGGAACCGCAAATCGGCCACCGCCGTCGCCGCTTCCCTCGCCCCCGGGCTTGGGCGACCTTGCGACAAGGTTAAGAAGCAATGCCGGGCAACATGGTAAATTGGCCTATACAGTATATTGTAGGGTTTGCGATTATCCGCCGTTTTCCTCTTGCAATATTTTTGCCCCGATGTCCATAAACATCCGCCAAACTCGCCAGGCTGATCATGGTCAAGAGCATCGCCCTCTCGTTGTCGTCGCACGCGCCGCTGCGCGCCCTGCCGGCGCCGCGAGCGACCCCGATCGCCGAGGGCGACCGGCTGCGCGCGGGCGCCGAACACCGGTTCGGGCGGGGCGCGCCGGCCGAAAGCGGCCCCGCCGGGCCGGGGCTGGTGGCCGACAATCGCCGGGCGCCCGCCGCCGTGACGTTCGCCGCCCACCGCATCGCCCAGGAAGTCCTTTCGCCCGGGCTCCATTTCGACGATTTCCCGCCCGCGCTCGCCGCCTACGCGGCCGCGGCCGGCGGCGCCCCCGCGCCCACCCTCCGCATCCGGAACTGACGTCCGCCGAATCTGACGTCCCGCCCGGCCGGACGCCATTGACGCCGGCCCCTGCGGGCCGTTCTAATGGGGCCCGGCCACATCCACCAGCCACCGCGCGCCGCCTCGTCGATCCGGCTCGCCAGGGAGGAATTTATGAACTGCATGAAGACAATTCTGCGTGGCGCCGCGGCGCTGGGCGCGCTGTCGGTGGTGGCGGGTTCCGTCCCCGCCGCGGCCGCCGAGGATTGCCGGAACCGCGGCCAGCTCGACGATCTCTATTGCGACGAGAATTACGACCTCGTCGCCGACCTGCCGAAGGACCCCAAGAAGCTCAAGAACCCGAGCACGCTCGTGTTCGCCTACTCGCCGGTCGAGGACCCCGCCCTCTACGAGAGCGTCTTCAAGCCCTTCACCGACTACCTCGCCAAGTGCACGGCCAAGCGGGTGGTCTATTACCCGGTGCAGTCGAATTCGGCCGAAATCGAGGCGATGCGCTCGGGCCGCCTGCATGTCGCCGGGTTCTCGACCGGGCCGACCGGGTTTGCGGTCAATATGGCCGGCGCCATTCCCTTCGCCGCCAAGGGGACGGAGAAGGAATTCCACAGCTACCACCTGGCGATGGTGGTCCGGAAAGACAGCCCCTACCAGAAGCTCGCCGACCTCAAGGACAAGAAGGTCGCGCACACCTCGCCGTCGTCGAACTCGGGCAACCTCGCGCCACGCGTGCTGTTCCCGCCCGAGGGGCTGGTGCCCGACAAGGACTACAAGGTTCAATATTCCGGCGGCCACGACAAAACGGCGTTGGGCGTCGTCGCCGGCGACTACGACGCGGGGCCGGTGGCCTCGGACGTGCTCGAACGGATGATCGTGCGCGGCACCGTCAAGGCCGACCAGATTCGCGTCATCTACCAGAGCGCCCCCTTCCCGACCTCGTCCTTCGCCTATGCCCACGACCTCGAGCCCACGCTCGCCAAGAAGCTCGTCGACTGCTTCTACGCCTTCCGCTTCACCCCGGAAATGGTCAAGGAGTTCAACGGCGACGACCGCTTCTTCCCGATCGCCTACCAGAAGGACTGGGCGGTGGTGCGCAAGGTCGCGGAAGAGACGGGGACGCCCTACAACAAGGCGGCCTATGACCGCGAGGCGGCGCGCGAGGCGGCCGAGCTCAAGAAGAAAGAGGACGCGGCGAAGAAGAAGCAGTGAACGAAGCCGGGCTGCCGGCCGCCAAAGGGGGAACCGCGCCCGCCGCCGGCGCGTCTCCCGCCGGCGCGCCGACGGCGCTTAGCATCCGGCATTTGACCAAGGAATACCGGCGCGCGGTGCCGGTGCTCCGCGACATCTCGTTCGACATCCCGGGCCGCGGCATGGTGGCGATCATCGGGCCGTCGGGGACCGGCAAGAGCACGCTCATCCGCTGCATCAATCGGCTGGTCGAGCCGAGCACCGGCGAGATCTGGTTCGAGGGCCGGGACCTCGCCCGGTTGCGCGGCCGCTCCTTGCGCGAGGCGCGGCGGCGCATCGGTATGGTGTTCCAGGAATACAACCTCGTGGAACGCCTAAGCGTCATGGAAAACCTGCTGTGCGGCCGGCTGGGCTGTGTTCGCCCCTGGCGCGCCTGGCTGCGCCGGTTCCCGCCCGAGGATATCGACCGGGCTTTCGAGCTCCTCGAGGCGGTCGGGCTCTCCACCTTCGCCCGCCAGCGCGCCGATGCCCTGTCGGGCGGGCAGCGCCAGCGCGTCGGCATCGCCCGCGCGATCATGCAGGGGCCGGCCCTGCTGCTCGCCGACGAGCCGACCTCCTCGCTCGACCCCAAGACCTCGGTCGAAATCATGGAGCTGATGGCCGGCCTCGCCAGCCGGCACGACATTCCGGTCATCGTCAACATCCACAATGTCGCGCTCGCCAAGCGGTTCGCCGGCCGGATCATCGGCATGGCGGACGGCAGCGTGGTGTTCGACGACGTTCCCGGGGCGCTCACCGACGCGCATCTCAAGCAGATCTACGGCGGCGAAGGCTGGCTCGAATGAGCGCCGCGCCCGACGCCGCCAGCAACCGGCACGCCTTCGCGGCCAATTGGCCGGCGCGGATCGGCTGGACCCTGATCGGCCTCTACACGATCTATGCCGCCTCGTTCCTGGAGATCACCTGGCAGCGTTTCGTGGTCGGGCTGGGCAACGGCGTCCGGTTCGTCGGCCGCATGCTGCCGCCCGATTTCGAGCAATGGGAGCTGCTGCTGCGCGGCCTGACCGAAAGCCTGGAGATCGCGGTGATCGCGACGGTCTTCGGCGTGCTGCTGTCGCTGCCGATCGGCCTCCTGGCGGCGCGCAACCTGATGCCGTCGTGGCTCACCTGGCCCACCCGCGCGCTGATCGTGGTCTGCCGTTCGTTCCATCCGGTGATCGTCGCCATCCTGTTCGTCAAGGCGATCGGCTTCGGCGCGCTCGCCGGCATTCTCGCCCTCATCGTCGCCTCGATCGGGTTCATCGCCAAGCTGTTCGCCGAGGCGATCGAGGAGATTTCGCTTAAACAGGTCGAGGCGGTGCGGGCCACCGGCGCCTCGTTCATGAACGTGATCCTGCTGGGCGTGCTGCCCCAGGTCCTGGCGCGCTTCACCGGCTTCGGCACCTATCAGCTCGACTCCAACCTGCGCAACTCGACCATGGTGGGGATCGTCGGCGGGGGCGGCATCGGCGGCACGCTGTTCACGGCCTTCCAGCGGTTCGACTTCGATTTCGTCCTCGCCATCCTGATCGCGATCATCAGCGTGATCATGGTCGGCGAGATCGTCTCCGGGTGGGTTCGGAAAACCTTCCAATGATCGCCGATGACAGACGCTGGCAGCGCTTCACGCCGCAGGAGCGCCTCATGCGCTTTTCCTTCTACCTCGCGGTCGTGGCCGCCTTCGCGTTCTCGGTCCGGATGGTGGAGATCATTCCCGAATTCCTCTCGGACGCGCCCGAACAGATCGTCGATCTGTTCGCCCGCATGTGGCCGATGGATTTCTCCTATTATCCGCGGAGCGTCCACGCCGCGCTCATCGAGACCCTGCACATCGCCACCCTCGGGACGCTCCTTAGCCTCGTGCTGGCGGTCCCGGTCGGCCTGGCCGCCGCCCGCAACGTGACGCCGTCTTTGGCCCTCAACACTCTCGCCAAGCTAATCCTGGTCTCCTCGCGGTCGGTCAATTCGTTGGTCTGGGCGCTGCTGTTCGTCGCCGTGTTCGGTCCCGGCGCCCTCGCCGGCACGCTCGCCATCGCCTTCCGGTCGATCGGCTTCGTGGGTAAGCTCTTGGCCGAGGCGCTCGAGGAGGCCCATCCCGGTCCGATCGAGGCGCTCACCGCCACGGGCGCGCCGTGGACCAGCGTCATGCTCAAGGCCTATTGGCCGCAGGTCGAGCCGGCCTTGTGGTCGATCGCGCTGTTCCGCTGGGACATCAATATTCGCGAATCCGCGGTGCTCGGCCTGGTGGGCGCCGGCGGCATCGGCGTGGCGCTCGACACGGCGCTGACCCTGCTCTACTGGGATCAGGTCGCGGTGACGCTGCTCGCCATCTTCGCGGTCGTGGTGGCGGCGGAAATCGTGGTGACCTTCATCCGCGCGCGGGTCATCTAGCATCCTTGGGGGGCGAACGGGACAACGATGCGCCGGTTTCGCTGCGCCCTGCTCGGCCTCGTGGTTGCGATCGCCGTCCCCTCGCCCGCCGTGGCGATCGAGGTCGATCTCGAGCTCGTGCTCGCCATCGACGTCTCGCGCAGTATCGACGAGGAGGAAGCGCGCCTGCAGCGCCAGGGCTACATCGGCGCGATCACCCACAAGCGCATCGTCCAGGCGCTGCAGTCCGGTCCCTTGCGGCGGATCGCCGTCGCCTATGTCGAGTGGGCCGGCGAACACTACCAGCGCACGGTCGTCGGCTGGACGCTGCTCGATGACGCCGCCAGCGCCGAGGCCTTCGCCGCCAAGATCGCACTAGCGTCCCCGGCCTCCGCCAACTGGACCTCGATCAGCGGCGCCATCGACTACGCGGCCCGGCTGTTCGACGACAACGGCTTCGAAGGAACGCGCCGCATCATCGACATCTCGGGCGACGGCGTCAACAACCACGGCCGCTCGGTGGTCGCGGCGCGCGACGAGGCGGTGGCGAAAGGGATCACCGTCAACGGCCTTCCCATCCTCAACGAGCGGCCGAATTTCAGTCGCCCGGCCGAGGTCGGCCTCGATCTCTACTACGAGCGCTTCGTCATCGGCGGGCCGGGGGCGTTCCTGGTCGCGGCGACGGACTTCGCGTCCTTCGCCGCCGCGATCTTGGGCAAGCTCATCCGCGAGATCGCCCATGCCCCGGACGGCGCCGGCCGGTGAGGGCGGTGCGCGCAACGCATCCGCCAAACCCCATCCCGCCTTCGCTCCGCGGGCGCAGCGCGGGCGGTTCGCGGCCGGGCTGGTAAGCGCCATGGCCCGCCTGGCCGGATTCGAAAGCGTCGCGCATGCGCTTTCGAACCGCAATTTCTTCATCTACGCCGCGGGCAGCGCGGTGTCGCTGATCGGGACCTGGATGCAGCGGGTCGGCGTCGGCTGGCTCGCCTGGGAACTCACCGAGTCGGCCTTCTGGCTCGGCGCCGTCGCCTTCGCCGAGCTGGCGCCGAGCGTGGTCGTGGCGCCGATCGCCGGGGTCGTGGCCGACCGCTGGAACCGCCTGTCCCTCAGCAAGGCGACCCAGGGCACGGCGTTGATCCAAGCCGTGGTCCTGTTCGGGCTCGCCGCCAGCGGGCACATGACCATCGGCCGGCTGCTGCTGCTCAACGCGGCCCTCGGCATCATCACCGCCTTCAATCAACCGGTGCGCCTGGCCCTAATGCCGTCCCTGGTCCGGCACGAGGACCTGCCGGCCGCGGTCGCCATCACCTCGATCATCTTCAACTCGGCCCGCTTCATCGGCCCGGCGGCGGCGGGGGTGGTCATCGTCGGGAACGGCCTGGCGGCCGTGTTCGCCCTCAACGCCGTCTCGTTCCTCGCCTTCCTGTTCGCCCTGTCTCGCATCCGACTGCCCGCAGGCGAACCACGCTTGGGCGGCGGGCCGGATTTCATCCGCGAGATCGCCGACGGTTACCGCTATGCGGCGGGGCATCCCGGCATCGCACCCATTCTCGTCCTGATGCTGGTCGTCAACGTTTGCGCCCAGCCCTTTGTCGAGCTCTTGCCGGCCTTCGCGGCCGAAGTGTTCAGCCGCGGCGCCGACGGCTTCGCCGTGCTTACCTCGGCGATCGGGGTCGGCGCGCTCGCCGGCGGCGTGTGGCTCGCCCGGCGCGGCCACGCGCCGGGGCTCGTGCGCATCGCGCTCGCCAACGTGGCCGGGCTGGCCGGCGCGTTGCTGTTGTTCCTGTGGACCGACCGGTTGTGGCCCGCGGCGGGGGCGCTCGCGGTGGTCGGGTTCTGTCTGGTGAGCGGCAACATCGGCGCGCAGACGCTTCTGCAACTGTCGGTCGAGGCCTCGATGCGCGGCCGGGTGATGAGCCTCTACGGCATGATCATCCGCGGCGGACCGGCGGCGGGCGCGCTCGTCATGGGCAGCCTTTCGGCGGCGGTCGGCCTCGCCTGGCCGGTGGCGGGCGGGGCGCTCATCACCGGACTTGCCGCGCTGATCGCCTGGCGCCGGCGGCGAGCGCTCGAGGCCGCGGTGGAGCCGGCGCGTCAGCCGCTCTGAAGGTCCATCCACAGGCGGTCGAAATCGCCGCGCGCGCGCGCTGATCCCGATCGCCTCGGGAAGATCGGGGGCGCCGCCGATTCAGCCGCGTGCCGCGGGATCGGCCCGAAAGCGGGCGAGCGCGGCGGCGAGTTCCTGCTGGCGCGCCCGTTTCTCGTCGGGGTCGAGAAAGCTCGCCTCGAACCCGTTGGCGATCAACCGATAAAGGTCGTCCTCGCCGAGTGCCAGCGCCTCATGGATGGCGATCAGGTTGTCGGCAAGGTAGCCGCCGAAATAGGCGGGATCGTCGGAGTTGACGGTCACGCACAGCCCTTCGTCCAGGAGCGACTTGAGGTTGTGGGCCGAAAGCGACTCGAAGACCCGCAGCTTGACGTTGGACAGCGGGCAGACGGTCAGCGGCAGGCGGGTTTCGGCCAGCCGTCGGACGAGGCGCGGATCTTCCTGGCAGCGCACCCCGTGATCGATGCGGCGGACCTTCAACAGCTCGATCGCCTGCCAAATGTACTCGGGCGGCCCCTCCTCGCCGGCATGGGCGACGGCCAGGAATCCCTCGTGCCGGGCGCGGTCGAAGACGTCGGCGAACTTGGCGGGCGGATGGCCTGCTTCCGAGGAATCCAGCCCGACCGCGGCGATCCAGCGCTTGTAGGGGAGGGCCTGTTCGAGGGTCCGCATCCCGGCCTCGGCGCTCAAATGACGCAGGAAGCAGAGAATCAACCGCGAGGTGATCGCGAGCTTGGCCGCGGCCCGCTCGAGCGCCCGGCGGATTCCGGATATGACCGCCGCGAAGGGGACGCCGCGCTCGGTGTGGGTCTGCGGGTCGAAGAAAATCTCCACGTGGCGGACGTTGTCCGCCGCCATGCGCGCGAGGTAGGCCCAGGTCAAGTCGAAGAAATCCCGCTCGCCGACCAGGACCGACGCCCCTTCGTAATAGAGATCGAGGAACGACTGCAGGTTCTCGAAGCGGTAGGCCTGCTCGAGGTCGGCGACCGAGCGGTAGCGCAACGCGATGCCGTTGCGCCGCGCGAGCGCGAACACAAGGTCCGGCTCGAGCGTGCCCTCGATGTGCAGATGCAGCTCCGCCTTGGGCAGGGCCTGGAGGAAGGCCTTCGTTCTTTCTCGGGAGGTCGTCGACATCGCCGGGCCTCACTCGATATCGGGGGCATGGCGTGCGCCCGGCTCGACGAAGCGGCCGAGGTGGTGATCGGCATCCCCGAACAGGCTCGAGATCATCGTCAGGCGCTTGAAGTAGTGCCCAGCCTGGTATTCGTCGGTCATGCCGATGCCGCCGTGAAGCTGGATCGATTGCTCGCCGATGAAGCGCCCGGACTTGGCGATCTGGACCTTGGCGGCGGAAACCGATCGCCGCCTCGCATCGGCCTCGGCTTCGCCGGCCGCCATCGCCGCGAGGCAGGCCATGGACTTCGCCCGCTCGAACGCGATTCGCATGTCGACCATGCGGTGCTGCAGGGCCTGGAACTTGCCGATCGGCGACCCGAACTGCCGGCGGGTCTTGAGGTAGTCGAGCGTCAGCTCGTTGAGCGCGCCCATGATCCCGGTCGCCTCCGCGCACACCGCGGCGATCGCCCGGTCGATCGTCCGCTCGATCGCGGGCAGCGCGCCGTCGATGGGCCCGAGGACCGCATCCTCGCCGACCCGAACGCCGTCGAGGACGAGGTCGGCGCCGCGCCGGCCGTCGATGGTCGCATACCCGCGCCGTCGCAGGCCGGCCGCGTCCGGGCCGACCAGGAACAGCGTGATCCCGCCTGGCTCGCGCGGCCCGCCGCCGGTGCGGGCCGAAATCGCAAGCAAGTCCGCGCACTCGCCGCTGAGCACGACGCTCTTGCGGCCTTCGAGGATGAACTCGCCGCCCCTCCGGGTCGCACGCGTTTCGATGTCCGAGGCCGTGTAGCGGGCCTGCGGCTCGCCGTAGGCGAAGGCCAAGAGCGAGCGGCCGGCGATGAGCGGCGGCAGGATGGCCCGCTTCTGCGCCTCGCTGCCCGCCTCCGCGACCAGCCCGCCGCCCAGCACCACCGATGCGAGATACGGTTCGACCACCAGGCCGCGCCCGAACTCCTCCATGACGATCATCAGCTCGACCGCCGTCCGGCCCGAGCCGCCGTAGGCCTCCTCGAACGGCAGGCCCAGCAATCCCATGTCCGCCATCAGCCGCCAATTGCGGCGGCTGAACCCCTCGGGGCTCGCCCCGTAGGCGCGCCGCTTGTCGAAGGCGTATTCGCCGTCCACGAAGCGCCGCACGGCGTCGTGCAGCAGCGATTGCTCTTCGGAGTAGGAGAAGTCCAACCCGCTCACAGCCCGAGCAGCATCTTGGCGAGGACGTTGCGCTGGATCTCGTTGGAGCCGCCGTAGATCGAGACCTTCCGCCAGTCGAAATAATGGGCGGCGAGCGGCGCCGCCCAGTCCGGGCCGACCGGCTCGCCGTTCCACCCCTCGTCCAGCGCCTCGGGCATGAACGGGGCCGCGTAAGGGCCGACCGCCTCGAGCAGCAGCTCCGTGATCCGCTGCTGGATTTCCGTGCCCATGATCTTGAGCAGCGACGCCTCGGGCCCGGGGGCGGACCCGCGCCCGGCGATCAAGAAGCGCAGGTTGGTGAACTCGAGCGCGATCAATTCGATTTCCAGGGCGGCGATCTTGTCGCGGAATCTCGCATCCTCGATCAGCTTGCGCCCGTTCGCGCGCTCGGCCGCCGCCACGCGCTTCACGCGGCGGAGCTGCTGCTTCGAGCGGCCGACGCGGGCGATGCCCGTGCGCTCGTAGCCGAGCAGGTACTTGGCATAGGTCCAGCCCTTGCCGGCCTCGCCAACCAGGTTGTCCGCCGCCACGCGCACGCCGTCCAGAAACACTTCGTTGATCTCCGTCTCGCCGTCGATGGTTCGGATGGGACGGACGCTGACGCCGGGCGATTTCATGTCGATGAGCAGGAACGAAATGCCTTCCTGCGGCTTGGCCGCGGGGTCGGTGCGCGCCAGGCAGAACATCATGTCGGCATACTGGGCGAGCGTGGTCCAGGTCTTCTGGCCGGAGACCACCCAGGCGTCGCCGTCCCGGACTGCCCGCGTCTGGAGCGAGGCGAGGTCGGACCCGGCGCCGGGCTCCGAGAACCCCTGGCACCACCACACGTCGCTGGTCAGGATCCCGGGCAGGTGGCGCCGCTTCTGCTCCTCGCTGCCGAAGGCGATCAGCACCGGCCCGATCATGTTGACGCCGAAAGCGACCAGCGGCGGGGCGCCGCCCAGCGCCATCTCCTCTTCGAAGATGTAGTGCTGGATCGGCGTCCAGCCGGTCCCGCCGTGCTCCTTCGGCCACTGCGGCGCGATCCAGCCCCGCGCGTGGAGCGCCTTTTGCCAGCCGACGTAATCGGCCTTGGCGAGCCGCAGGCCGGCCTCGACCTTGCGGCGCGTCGAGGGCGCGAGGCGATCGCGCACGAAGGCCTGCACCTCGCGCCGAAACGCCCGTTCGTCGTCGGAGAACCTGAGCTCCATGGTTCAGCCGAGCTTGCGTCTATGGTCCTTGAACTGCTCGCGCAGTGCGGTCTTCATGATCTTGCCGGTCGCCGTATGGGGCAATTCCTTGACGAAAACCACGTCATCCGGCAGCCACCATTTGGCGACCTTGTCCCGAAGATGGGCCAGGATGTCGTCGCGGGTCGGGCTCCTGTCGGCCTTTGGCACGACGATGAGGAGGGGCCGCTCCTGCCATTTGGGATGCGGGACCGCGATCGCCGCAGCCTCGGCCACGTCCGCATGCCCGACCGCCGCGTTTTCGAGGTCGATCGAGCTGATCCACTCGCCGCCCGACTTAATGAGGTCCTTGCTGCGGTCGATGATCTGGATGTAGCCGTCGGCATCGATATTGACCACATCGCCGGTGCGGAACCAGCCCTCGCCATCGAAGGCGGCCGCGTTCGCCGCCGCGTCCTTGTAATAGCCGCTCGTCACCCAGGGCCCACGGACCAGGAGCTCGCCGACCGCCTTGCCGTCGTGCGGTAAGGCCGCGCCCGCGCCATCGACGACCTTCAAGTCGACGCCGTAGATGGCGCGTCCCTGCTTGGCCTGAACGAGATGGCGGGCAGTGGCCGGCAGCCCGGCCTGGCGCGGCTTGAGGTTGCCGGTGGTGCCCACCGGGCTCATCTCGGTCATGCCCCAGGCCTGCTTGACGCTGATGCCGTATTTGTCTTCGAGCGCGCTGATCAGCATGAGCGGCACCGCCGCTCCGCCGACCACCAGGCGGCGCAGGGTGGTGAACCGCTTGCCGGTCCGCTCCAGGTACTGGTACAGGTTGAGCCAGACCGTCGGCACGCCGGCGGTCAAGGTGACGCGCTCGGCCTCCATCAGATTGTAAAGGCTCTCGCCGTCGTAGTGCGGACCGGGAAACACCAGCTTCGAGCCCCCCATGGCCGCCGCATAGGGAATGCCCCAGGCATTGACGTGAAACAACGGCACGATCGGCAGCACCGTATCGGCGGAGCTCAGCCCCAGCACGTCCGCCTGGTTGATGGCGAAGCTATGAAGGACCGTCGAGCGGTGGGTGTAGAGCACGCCCTTGGGGTCCCCAGTCGTGCCCGAGCTGTAGCACAGCGAGCTCGCCGTCCCCTCGTCGAGCTGCGGCCAGTCGAACGTGGCCGGCCGGCCGCCGATGAGATCCTCGTAGCACATGACGTTCTTGAGCCGGGTCTTGGGCATATGAGCGGCGTCGGTCATGACGACATAGCCTTCGACCGGCGCGAGCTCCGCCGCCAGCCCCTCGAGCAAGGGAACGAAGGTCAGGTCGGTGAAGATGAACTTGTCCTCGGCGTGATTGACGATGTACCTGATCTGCGGGCCGAACAGCCGCGGATTGATGGTGTGGCAGACCGCGCCGATCCCCGAAATCGCATAGTAGAGCTCGAAATGGCGGTAGCCGTTCCACGCCAGCGTCGCGACCCGGTCGCCCGCCTCGACGCCGAGCGCCTTCAACGCATGCGCCAGCTTCTGGATGCGGGTGTAGGAATCGGCATAGGTGGTGCGGTGGATCGGGCCTTCGACCGTGCGCGACACGATTTCGGTGTCGGCATGATATTGGGCCGCGTACTGGATCAGCGAGATGATCGAAAGCGGCCGCTCCATCATCAGTCCTCGCATGGCATCCTCCCTCAGGGGCCTGGCGGCGGTCGGCCCCGCCGACGGCCTATTCCCGGTTCAATGTAAAATACGGACCCCGTGCCGGACAAGCGCAAGCTCGCGCCAGCCTCCCGGCCGCGCTCCCGCCGTCTGCCGCGGGGTGTTATGCTGTTTTTTGAAGAGAAGCCGAGGTTGGCATGAACCGAACGTCCCCGTTCGACCTCACCGGCAAGGTCGCGCTGGTCACCGGTTCCTCTCGCGGCATCGGCCGGGCGATTGCCGAGGCGATGGCGCGCGCCGGCGCCAGGGTCGTCATCTCGAGCCGCAAGCTCGCGGCCTGCGAGGCGGTCGCCCGTGGGATCGAGGCCGAGGGGCGCGAGGCGATCGCCCTCGCCTGCAACGTATCCTCGAAGGACGATCTCGGCCGTCTCGTCGATGCCGCGCTGTCGAAGTGGGGCCGGATCGACGTCGTGGTGGGGAACGCCGCGACCAACCCCGCCTATGGGCCGCTGGCGACCGTCGAAGACGGGGCGTTCGACAAGATCATCGCCACCAATCTCAAGGGTAATCTTTGGCTCTGCAACCTGGCGATCCCGCAGATGGCGGCGCGGCGCGAGGGGGCGGTGATCCTGATCGCCAGCATCGCCGGCCTCATCGGCGAGGCGGCGATCGGCGCCTACGGGATATCGAAGGCCGCCGCGATGCAGCTCGCCCGCAACCTGGCCGTCGAATGGGGCCCCTACAACGTGCGCGTCAACTGCATCGCCCCGGGACTGGTGGCGACCGATTTCGCGCGCGCCTTGTGGCAGGACGCGCAGAAGCGCGCCAAGGTCGAGGCGGCGACGCCGCTTGGCCGGCTCGGCCAGCCGGACGACATCGCCGGCATCGCCGTGTTTCTCGCCTCGGCCGCCGCGGCCTTCATTACCGGGCAGGTCATCGTCGCCGACGGCGGCCGGACGATCGCCTCCCTCTAGCCTAGTCGGTCACGACGGGATCGAAGCCCGCTTCGCGCAAGGCCTCCGCGCGGGCCTTGATCCAGACCTTGGCGAAAGCGGCCGGGTCGGACGGCGCGCCCGCCTGGATCGCGCCCCAGGCCTTGGCGAGCACCGCCTGGCGCTGCAAGAGCCGGTCGTTATGCGCCTGGTGGGCGGGCTTCCAGACTCCGACGTCGCGGAGATAGCGGATCGCGCCGTCGTGATAGGGCACGACCCAGTCGAAAATCTGGCGCTTCAAATCCCAGCCGTTGTTGCCGGGCGCCCCGTCCTTGTAGTCGCCGTAGAGATCCACCATCGCCTTGGTCATGGCATAGACGAGGTCGGCGTTCTGGCTGTGGTAGGAGATGAGGATCGGATAGGGATAGGTGGCCGCCTCGACCGGATTGTCCTTGGACAGGTTGGCGCCCTCGGTGCCCATGAACGGCACGAAGAACGGGGCGACTTTCTTCACCCGCTCCCAACCGGCCTTGTCGGCATGGGGCACGGGCGGGTAGTGGAGGCCGCGCGGCGAGGCGGCGATCTGGTAGGCCGGGCCGGAAATGGTCGAGGCGAACGCCGCATCGACCTGGTTGTTGAGGATGCCGGTCATGGCCGCGCCGAAGCCGCCGAACTCGACCTTGACCACGTCGTTCCAGGTCAGGTTGGCGAAGGCGAGGAGCGCGGCGATGTTCTGATTGAGGGACGGCGCGCCGACCACCCAGGCGACCCGCTTTCCCTTGAGGTCGGCCATGGTCTTGACGCTGGCGTCCTTGGCGGTGACGATGGTCAGCAGCGCATCGGAGTTGTTGAGCAGCAGCATCCGCAGGGCCTGCGGCCCCCACTCCCGGGAGCCGAAATCGTCGAGCCCCTCCTGGGCGAGGTAGGAACCGCCCACGCCGTTGGCCGAGAAATGGACCTTGCCCTCGCGCAGCGGCAGATTGCGGGAAATGTCGTTCTTGCCCGGCAGCACGCGCAGATTGACCTGGAGCCGGTTCTTGAGCGCATTGCCGATCGCCACCGCCTGGTTGTAGCCGCCCGATCCCACGTCGTAGGCGGTCCAGGCCAGCGGATCGGGAAGCTTGCTGTCCGCCGCCCAAGCGCCGGGCCCACCTAAGAGGGCGCAGGCGATGAGCGACCAAGCCGTTTTGCCGAGTGTAGCTTTCATCGGTTCCTCCTCGCGGTGTCGCCGGGGGGCGGGTGGCGATTTCACCCGGACGGCGGTCGTCCCGCCTCGATGCGCGCCGCCCGGCTCCGCCAGCGCAGCAAGAGAACCGCCGGAACGCCCATGGCCGCGGCGATCAGCACCAGCTCGAGGCGGCCCACGCCCAGACCTGTACCCCCGGGGAGCGCCAAAATCAACCCCGAGGCGAACAGCAGCACCCGTGCGCCGATGCCGGGGAGCGAGTTCTCCGCCGCGCCGACGCCGACGAGATAGCCCTGCAGCGCGGCGCCGATCAGTAGGATGCCGATGGCCGCGGTCGTCACCGCGATGACGATCTCGGGCACGGTCCCGCGGAGAATCAGGGCCGGCTCGAGCACGAAGAAGAACGGCACGAAATAGATGATGCTGCCCATCCGCATCGCCTCGAAGCCGACCGCGAACGGGCTGCAGCGGGCGATCGGCGCGGCGGCGAAGGCGGCCAGCGCCACCGGCGGGGTAATGAACGAGACCATGCCCCAGTACATGATGAACAGATGGACGGCGAGCGGATCCATCCCTGCTTTGACCAGCGGCGGGGCGAGCACGATGGCGAGGAAGATGTAGCAGGCGGTGACCGTCATCCCCATGCCGAAGATGAAGCTGGTGATCGCCCCCATGACCAGCAGCACGAAGGGCGCGTTGCCGGCGAGGTAGACGAGGTCGTTGGCGAGCGTGCCGGCGAGCCCGGTCATCGAGAACGAGCCGATGATGAAGCCCACCCCGGCGAGGATGGCGACGATCTCGGCGAGCCCGCGGCCGGTCGCGGCCAGGTAGGCGACGAACCGCGGCCAGTCCATGCGGTGGCGAGGAAGGACCTGGTTGATGGCGAGCAGCAGCGCGGTCGCATAGTAGGGCGCGAGGGCCTCGCGGCGCGACTCGATCATGAAGTAGACGAGCACGACGAACACCGCGATATAGACCCATCCCTCCCGCAGCGTCTGGCCGAGACGGGGCAGCTCGTCGGCGCCAAGGCCGCGCAGGCCGCGGCGCGCCGCATAGGCGTCGATCTGGATCATCAGGCCGAAGTAGAACAGGAGGGCGGGAATCGTCGCCGCGAGCGCGATCTCGCCATAGGGAATCCCCAGGAACGAGGCCATGACGAAGGCAGTCGATCCCATCACCGGGGGCATCAGCACCGCGCCGGTGGAGGCGACCGCCTCGACCGCGCCGGCGTACTTGGCGGAGAAGCCCGTGCGCTTCATCGCCGGGATCGTGACCACGCCGCTCGAGATCACGTTCGAGATCACGCTGCCGCTGATCGAGCCCTGGAGCGCGCTCGACACGACGCCGACCTGGGCGGCGCCGCCGCGGATGTGGCCGACCAGCGCGAAAGCCACGTCGTTGAAGAACCGGCCGCCGCCCGTGTAGTTGAGCGCGACCCCGAAGACGATGAAGCCGACGACGAGCTCGCCGAAGGCTTTCATCGGGATGCCGAAGGCGCTTTCCCCGCTCAGGATGTGATATCCGATCGTGTCGGGAAGGCTTTGCGGCAAGCCGGAGATCGGCCCCGGCAGGTGCGCGGCGACCACCGGATAGAACGACACGACGGCGATGATGATGGCGATCGGCCATCCGCCGGTGCGCCGCACGGCCTCGACGATCAGCGCCCAAAACACGCCGCTCAGCGCGATCGCCAAGGGCGGCGCGCTGTATTCCCACCCCTCGGCCAGGATGCGGTCGCCCTTCCAGGCGAAATAGCCGCCGGCGAGGAGGCATAGAAGGGCGCAAGCGGCATCGGGCCAAGCGAGCTTGTCGCCGCCGCGCCCCGTCCACGGATAGGCGAGAAAGACCAGCGGCAGGACCGCGGCCGCCACCAGGTACAGATAGCGATTGTCAATGAACACCATGCCGCCGAACAGGCGGAGATTGAGGAGCTGGTTCAAGACCAGGACGTTGGCGAAGATGGTGAGCCCGCCAAAGGCGGCCTGCGCCACCCCCTTGAGCTCGCGACAGGGCATGACCTCGACCATCGTGTCGTAGGGTCGAGGACGCGTCGGCAGCTTCCCGTCGGGCCGGGCATTGCCCTGTGGCATCGAATCCTCTCTCGGTGGTTTCCGAGCCGGGAGATCGGCGACGAAGCCGCTCAGGCGCCGAGCCGCATCATGTCCTTTTCAGTGCTGTTGGTCTCGAACTTCAACTCGAGCCGGCACGCGTGGCGAAATCCCTGGCGCACCTCGTCGCGGGGGGCGGGCGGCGGCGATCCGAGGCCCTCGTCGCGCTCGCGGATGCCTCGCAAGCGTTCCCGGAACACCGGCGTCAGCCGGTCGAGTTCGTCCCAAAGCGCGTCTTCCGGCGTCTCTTGCAGGCATATCGCCGCCGGGATCGTGCCGGCGATCCGGAACTTCGCCGGCGTGCGGTTGCCGGCCACGTCCCGATACCAGCCGAGCGACCTTGCGAGGGCCGGGTCCGTCCATACCCAGAGGCGGTCGAAGTCGCTCATCGCGCAGCTCGACTCCTCGCCGACGGGCCATCGTACGACCGCCGGAAGGCCGCGTCGAGCGGCGGCCGCGCTCCGTGCCTTAGCTCACGAGCTCGGGGGGCAGCACGAAGGCGATCGTCCACCGCCCGTCCTTGCCGCGCTCCAAACCGACCAGGGTTCCGGGATGGTAGGCGACGATCGGGTCCTCGCGCACGCCGACCAGGCGGGCCACGAACTTTCCCAGGAAGGGCAAATGACCGATCACCAGCGCATCTTGATCCCAAAGCGATACGCTCGCGGCGAGCGGCTCGGTGGGGTCGTTGGGATCGAGGCCGGACCGCGCCTCGACGTTCGCCCCCGGGGCAAGGGCCGCCGCGAGCAGTTCCGCGGTCTGTCGCGCCCTGGTCTTGCCGCTGTGGACGACGTGCTGGGCGCGAATAGGCCGGCCCGCCAGGAATTCGGCCAGGCGCCGGATGTCGTTGCGCCCCTTGTCGCTGAGCGGCCGGTCGGGGTCGATGTCCTGGGGAAGCGCGTCCCCGTGCTGGACCAGGTACAGCTTCATGGGCCCTCTCCAGATGGGCCAAAGGCGCGGAGTCTACCACGCTTTCCGCGACGGGGCATGCAGGGCGCCCACGGCGGTGCCGAGCCAACCGTCAAAATCGGCGCCAACCTCGACGTATTCATAAACGCGGGGCGGAACGGCGACGCTGTTCCATAAGGCCGGCAGCGGCAAGGGAATCGCCAACGGCTGTGCGCCGCCTGTCAGGGCGATGGTTTCACCCGCAGCGAGGACCCGGTTTGCGGCGGAAACGGGACTTGAAGCCGCCCCGCGCGCGAACCAGCGCCGTATCCGCCGTTGCGGCGATCCCGGAACCGGGCAGGCGCGCGGCAGCGCCGGCCGCGGAATCAGGCTATCAGTTGGCCCTCTCGAGGGTCGCCCAATTCTTGGCGGCTTTCTGAATGTTGGCGACCTGATCCTGGCGCCACGTGTCGCGGGTTTGCATGTTTAATTTCACGTAGAGCTTTCCGTTGACGATGGTCCATGCTTGCGGGTCGACCTCGGACTTCATCCCCATGGCCACGCCGAACGCGCAATATCCGCCGTATTGCGGCGCGTACCGGTCTGGATCGGCGACGAACAGATCGCGATTGGCGGCACTCGAAAACCGCCAATGCGTTCCATGCCAGACGGCCTCGAACTCGCTCTTGCCTTGGACGGGGCGCCCTTCGGTGAAATAGCCGACCGGATCATGGCCTTTGAGCCCAAGCCTCCCCGAATCGGCGATCGCACTTTGCACGAAGGCCGCGCCGACCGTCATCACACCAAGGAACACGCCCAGGAAGAGAGCCCAGGATACCTTCGATGCACGGGTCGTCATGGTGGATCTCCTTGTCGCGGCCCAAAGGCGCATCGCCTCCTTCGCCAGAGCCTGTAGCAAGCAACAATACCCTTAATGCTTGGTCCGTCAATCATTTTTTCCCGCTTCCACCGGGTCAAGTCACGTCGATGTGAGCTTTCTCGCACGTCTCGCTTTCGACTATGATGCTGCTAAGATGCTGCGGGGGATTGCTTGGCGAGGGAGTACGCCGTGGAACAGGCATCCGTCAAGCGCCGACTGGTCGCGATCCTCGCCGCCGACGTGGCCGGGTACAGCCGGCTCATGGGCGCCGACGAGGAAGGCACGCACGCCCGGCTCAAGGCGCACTTGGACGCGCTGGTCGATCCCCAAATCGCCGCGCATCGCGGGCGCATCGTCAAGACCACCGGCGACGGCGTGCTGGTCGAGTTCGACAGCGTCGTCGATGCGATGCGCGCCGCCGTCGACATCCAGCGCGGCATGGTCGAGCGCAACGCCGAGCTTGCCGAGGAGCGGCGGATCTTATTCCGCATGGGCATCAACGTCGGCGACGTGATCATCGACGGCGACGACATTTACGGCGACGGCGTCAACGTCGCGGCGCGCCTCCAGGCGCTGGCCGCGCCCGGCCAAATCTGCGTTTCGCGGGCGGTGCGCGACCAGGTGCGCGACAAGCTCGAGTTCAGCTTCGCCGACCTGGGCGAGCACGCGGTCAAGAACATCGCCCGCCCGGTCAAGGTCCACCGGCTGGTCTACGGCGGCGATTTGGGGCCTCCGGCGCGGCGGCTTGCGGGCCGACGGCGGCTCGGGCTCGCCGTCGCCGCGACGGCGATCGTGGCCGTGGCCGGCGGCCTCGCGTGGTATCTCATTCCCCGCACCGAGCCGGCCCCGGCGGTCGCGGTTTCCGAGGCGCCGCGCCTGAGCCTCTCCGACCGCCCCTCGATTGCGGTTTTGCCCCTCGTCAATCAAAGCGGCGATCCCGCCCAGGATTATTTCAGCGACGGCATCACCGACGACATCATCGCCGCGCTCGGCCGCTTCTCGAACCTCGCCGTCATCGCGCGCAACGCGGTATACGTTTATAAGGGCAAGCCGGTGCAGCCGGAATCCCTGGGCCGCGAACTGGACGTTCGATACCTGGTCGAAGGCAGCGTGCGCCGGGCGGGCAATCGCATCCGCGTGACGGTTCAGTTGACCGATGCGATGCGCGGCCTGCACCTGTGGTCCGAGCGCTACGACGGCGAAATAACGGATGTATTCGCCGTGCAGGAGGAAATAGCCCGGGGCATCGTCGCGACGCTGGCGGTCAAGCTGACGCGGCTGGAGCAGGAGCGCGCCTTCGCCAAGCCGACGGAAAACCTCGCCGCCTACGACTACGTCCTACGCGGCCGCAAGCTCAACTCGGATGCGACGCGTTCGGCCAACATCGAAGCGCGGCAGATGTTCGAACAGGCGATCCGGCTCGATCCCGCTTACGCGGCGGCCTATGCCGGTCTCGGCTGGGTTCAGTACGAAACCGTCACCGCCGGTTGGACCGAGTTCGCCGACAACGTGATCGAGGAGGCGGAGGCACTGGCCCGAAAGGCGCTGAGCCTCGATGACACCCTTGCCGCCGCCTACCGACTGCTGGGGTTCATCCACCTCACCCGCCGGCAATATGACAAAGCCATCGCCGAGCTCAACCGCGCCATCGAGATCAATCCCAGCGACGCCGAGAGCCACGGGGCACGTGGCGCAGTCCTCATTTGGTCGGGTTATGCGAAGGAGGCCAAGGAGGCGCTGGAGACGGCGTTGCGTTTCGATCCGAGTCTGGGAAGAGGCGCCCACATGAATCTCGGCTTTGTCTATTATCTGATGGAGCGATACGAAGACGCGATCCGATTTCTCGAACGCGGCGTGCCTCGAGACCCCGGCCGACTCTACGTTTGGTACAGCCATATCGGCCTGGCGGCCGCTTACGCGCAAAGCGGCCGGCTCGACGACGCCGGGCGGGCGAAGGATACCGTGCTGCAGCTCGGGCCGTTCTTCCAGATCGAGCCGTTCGTCGCCCAGTTCCAGAACCCGACCCACCGCGCGCATTTTCGCGACGGCTTGCGCAACGCGGGCTTGGAGTGAGGTCGTCGGTCCCCGGCGTCCCGACCCGCGCCCACGCCGGCGTCTCGAGAGCCTCCTTCACCCCCGCTCGCGCTCGCGCCCCAGCGCGACGAGGGCGATGGCGAGCACCGCCGAGGCGAGGATGAGAACGACGCTGATGGCGTTGAGGATCGGCGTCGATCCCTGGCGCAACCGGCCGTACATGGCGATCGGCAGGGTGGCGTCGGAACCGACCACCATCAGCGTGGTGTTGAAGTTCTCGAACGACATCAGGAAGGCGATGATCGCCGCCCCGATGATCGCCGGCCTGAGGAACGGCAGCGTCACCGTCGCCGCCGCGACGAGGCGCGTGGCCCCCAGGCTCAGCGCGGCCTCCTCGAGCGCGGGATTGAACTTGCGCAGGCGCGCCGAGATCACCAGCGTGGCGACGGTGGCGATGAACGAGAACTGGCCGAGCACCACCAGCACGAGCCCTGGGCGCAGCCAATCGAGCTCCCAGCCGAACACGCTTTCCACCGCGTTGGCCAGCGTGTTCGTGAACAACAGGATGGCGATGCCGAGAATGACCCCGGGGACCACCAGCGGCCACAGCATGACGAGGTACAGAACGTCGCGGCCCGGCAGGTTCGGGCGCTGGAGCAGGAAGGCGTTGCACGTCCCCGCCGCCACCGACAGCACGGTGACGGCGAGCGCCACGCGCAGGCTCACGAACACGCTGTCAAGCAGGCGCGCATCGTGGAGCAGCCCGAGCTTGGCGCCGTCGGCGGAGAAATACCAGTCGAGCGTGAAGCCTTTCCAAGGCGGCGAGGGAAAGACGCTGTCGTTGAACGAGAACACCGCGACCGTCAACAGCGGCGCGAACAGGTAGGCGAAGAACGCCGCCACGTAGACCACGGAAGCGAAGCGGGAGGAAGCGGGGCGGGCGAGCGAGGGCAGCATGGAGTCGGCTCAGGCGAGGCTCTTGGCGAGGCTCTGGCCGCTGAGCCGCAGCCCCAGCCAGACGAGAGCCGAGGACAAAATCAAGAGCAGGAAGCCGAACGCCGAGCCCTGCTCCCAGTTGAACCGGGTGATGAACTGGTTATAGATCTGCTCGGTGAACCACAGGCTGTTCTTGCCGCCGAGCAGCGTCGAGGTGAGATAGTTGCCGAGCGTCAGCATGAAGACGACGATCGTCCCCCCGACGATCCCCGGCATGGCGTGCGGGATGACGATCTCGCGCATCACCGCGAAGCCGCTGCCGCCGAGATCGTAGGCGGCCTCGATCAGGCTGTCGTCGAGGCTGTCGAGGGCGGTGATCAGCGGCACGACCATGAACAGCATCGAAGTGTAGACGAGGCCGATGAGGATGGCCGTGTCGTTGTAGAGGAACTCGACCGGCCCGTCGATCAGCCCCAGCCACTGCAACAGGCGGCTCAACAAGCCCGTCTCCCGCAACAGGATCATCCAGCCGAAGGTCCGCACCAGTTCGCTCACCCAGAATGGGAGCAGGCAGAGGACGAACAGCAGGTTCTTGTTCTGCCCGCGCGCGAGCTTGGCGATGTAGTAGGCGACCGGAAAGGCGATCCCGAGGGTCAGGAAGGTGGCCGCGATCGAGATCACCGCGGTGCGGAAGAAGGTGTTCCAGTAGACGTGCTCGGCGAAGAACTCGACGTAGTTGGCGAGGCCGAAGCGATAGATGCGCGGCGCCACCCGCTCCTGGAACGAGATCGCCAGCATCTCGGCGAGCGGGATGAGCACGAGCAGGCCCAGCCACAGCGCGGCCGGCGCCAGCAGCAGGAACAGGCCCAGGCGCCGCTCCCCGCCCGCCCGCGAGTCCCCGCTCATCCCCCCTCCTCGGGCGCGGCAAAGCATTTGGCGTGCTCCGCCGGCCATCCCAGCACCACCTCCTCGCCGGCGGAGAGATCGGCGTTCGGCCCCGCCTGTGGCAGCGCCACCGTAAGCCGGCTGCCCGAGACTGCCTCGTCGACGAGGAGACGGGAGTTGGCGCCGTTGAAAAGTACGCCCGCGATGCGGCCCCGCAAGCGGTTGGCGACATTGCCGAGCGCCGCCGCCTCGCGGCCGATGGCGATGGCCTCGGGCCGCACGAAGATTTCGACCGTCTGGCCGGCGCCGATCGCCCCGTTGGCGGCGACGCCGTCGAGCCCCAGGCCGCGCTCGGTCCGGGCGTGCAGCGCATTCCCCTCGCTGCGCTCGATCCGCCCGCGCCAGCGGTTGGCCTCGCCGACGAAGCCGGCGACGAAGGCGGTCTCGGGGCGGCGATAGAGCTCCGCAGGCGCCGCCACCTGCTCGAAGCGGCCGCGGTTCATCACCGCCACGCGGTCCGACATGACCAGCGCCTCCGACTGGTCGTGCGTGATGTAGACGAAGGTCGTCCCGACCTCGGCCTGGAGCTGCTTGAGCTCGATCTTCATCTGCTCGCGGAGCTTGAGGTCGAGCGCGCCCAAGGGCTCGTCGAGCAGGAGGACGGCGGGATCGAGCACCAGGCAGCGGGCGATGGCGACCCGCTGCTGTTGGCCGCCCGAGAGCTGCTGGATGCGCTTTTCCCCGAACCCGGGAAGCCCCACGCGCCGGAGCTGCGCCTCGACTCGGGCAGCGATCTCCGCCCGCGCCAGCCCTCGCCGGCGCAAGCCGTAGCCGACGTTGCCGGCGACGCTCATCATCGGAAACAGCGCCAAGTTCTGGAAGACGATGTTGACCGGGCGGCGATGGGGCGGGGTGCCCAAGACCGAGCGGCCGGTGATCAGGATCTCGCCGGAGGTGGGCTCGATGAAGCCGGCGATCATGCGCAGCAGCGTCGTCTTGCCGCATCCGGACGGCCCGAGAATGGAGAAAAACGATCCCTTGGCGATGGCGAACGAAACGCCCTCGACGGCGGGAAACCCGCCGTAGCGCTTGACCAGTGCACGGACTTCGAGGTCGAAAACCTCGGCCACGATCAGGATCCCGGGGGATTCCGAGGTGCCGTCCCGCCCCCGCCGGCTTGGCGCCGAGGGGGGCGGGGAGCCATCGTTTTCAGCCGGCCCTGGCGGCCTTGATGCGCTCGAGGATCTTGCCCTCGATGTCCTCGAGGCCCGCGGGAACGGGCGGGTACCATTTGATGTTGTCGAGCGCCGCCGGCGGGAAGCTGGTGGAGAACTGCTGCCTGAGCTGGGCGGCGACGAACTGGTCGGAGCCCTTCGAGGCGGTGAAGTTGCCGGCCGCGGCCGTGATCTTGCCCGCGATCTGCGGCGTCATCACGAAGTTGATCCACTTGTAGGCGCCGGCGTCGTTGCGCCCCTTGGCGGGCAGCGCGAAGGTGTCGATCCAGCCCAGCGCCCCCGACTTGGGAGCGACGAAATTGACCTCCGGCAGCTCGTTGTTGAGCTTCCAGCCGCCGAAATCCCAGGCCATGGCCGCCACCACCTCGCCCGAGCGCACCAGGTTCAAGAGGGCATCGCTGCCCTCCCAGTAGGTCTTCACGTTCTTCTTGCACTCGGTGAGCTTGGTCGCCACGCTTTCCATCATCGCCGTGTATTTCGCCTGGTCGGCGTAGGCGGCGAACGGATCCATGCCCATCGAGAACGCGAACGCGATCAGCGCCGGCCGCTTGAGGCGGTGGCTGACCCGGCCCGCCAAGTCGGCACGGCAGAGATCGACGTAGTCGTTCACGTTCTTGGCGAGCTTGGTGTTGACCACCAGCCCGTCGGTGCCCCAGACATGCGGCAGGCCGTAGACCTTGCCGTCGATGCTGGTGTTCTTCTTGGTCGCCTCGAGCATCGAGGCGATGAAAAGCTCGCTCTTGACCTGGGCGAGATCGAGCGACTTGTAGATGCCGAAATTGGCGTGGGCGCCGGTGATTCGGTCCTGGCTCGGCTGGGCGAGATCGAACCCGGCGCCGCCGGTCGCGCGCAGCTTCGAGATCATCTCCTCGTTGTTCGAGTTGGTGACCTCGACATCGATGCCGGTGTCCTTCTTGAACTGCTCGATCACCTCTTTCGGCGCATAGCCGTCCCAGGTGAGCAGCTTGAGCGTTTGGGCCGGCGCCGTCCCGATGCCGGCCGCCGTCGCCATACCGACCGCTGCGCCGATCGCCAGGGCAGTAGTCCATACCTTTGCCATATCTTCCTCCGCTCCCTGTTGGTTCGGTCCCCATGCACCTCAGTCTTCGCCGGCCAGGCCGCTCGACCCCGGGCGATGCCGTCGCGGCAGGCCCGCAGCGATGCCATCGGCGAAGGGATGCAATGGCCGGCAGTCTAGCAATACCCCTCCGGCGCGGTCTACCGCTAATTGGCCGCAACCCGAGCCCTCGCCGGCGGCTGTGACGAGGCCCTGCCAGGCGCCTCCCCGCGCCGACGCCCAAGGCATCGAGCGCGATCGAACCCGGGGTCATCGTGGCTCGAAAAGGTGGCAGGCGACATCGCGCGCCGATCCGCCGACCGAGCGCGGCTGCAGCCCCGGACGGTCGCTGGCGCAGCGGGCGATCGCGTCGCGGCAGCGGCCCTGAAAGGCGCAGCCGAGCGGCGGGTTTGCCGGGTCCGGCAATTCGCCCTCGAGGACGATCCGCTCGCGCTTGCGCCCGGCGCCGGGCCGCGGGATCGCGGACAGCAGGGCCCGCGTGTAGGGGTGCGCCGGGGTCTCGAATAGGTCGGCTGCAGCGGCGATCTCGACGATCTTTCCCAAATACATGACCGCGATCCGATCGCTCACATGCCGGATCACCGACAGGTCATGGCTGATGAAAATCAGCGACAGCTGGAGACGCACGCGCAGATCCGCGATGAGGTTGATGATCTGCGACTGGATCGACACATCGAGCGACGAAACCGGCTCGTCCGCCACCAGCAACTTGGGCGCTAGCGCCAGGGCGCGGGCGATGGCGATGCGCTGTCGCTGCCCGCCCGAGAACTCGTGCGGGTAGCGGGTCGCCGCATCCGCCGTCAGTCCGACCATCTCCAAAAGCTCCTTGACCCGCGCCTTCGCATCTCCACCGCCATGGATGGCGAGCGGCTCGCCGATGATGGTCGACACCTTGTGGCGCGGATTGAGCGACCCGAACGGGTCCTGGAAGACGATCTGCATATCCCGCCGACGCCGGGTCAATGCGCGGCGCGACAGTCGCAGAATATCCTCGCCCTCGAACAGCACCGCGCCGCCCGTCGGCTCGACCAGGCGCAGCAGGGCGCTGGCGAGCGTCGACTTGCCGCACCCGGATTCGCCGACGATGCCGAGAACCTCGCCGCGCTGCAGCGTGAAGCTCACGCCATCGAGCGCACGAACCGTGCCGCCATGCCGGCCGGAATAGTATTTCCTCAGGTCGCGGACCTCGATCCACGCGGTCATCGTGCCGGGTTCCAGCACGCCACGCGATGGGCATCGGTGCTAAGCGGCGGTTGTTCGCGGCGGCAGCGCTCGAGCCAGTGGGCGCAGCGCGGCGCGAAGGCGCAGCCGCGATCGCGCGCGCCCGGCGGCGGCACGGTACCGGCGATCGCGGGCAGGCGGAAGCCGGGCGCGTTCGTCGCCGGCATCGTCTCCAGCAATGCCCGGGTGTAGCGATGACGGGGATTGGCGAACAGATCCTCGACCGCCGCCGCCTCGACGATGCGCCCGGCGTACATCACCGCGACCCGATCGCAGACCTCGTACACGACGCCGAGATCATGCGTGATGAGAAGGCAAGCCATGCCCAAGTCTCGTCGCAGGCGATCGATGAGAGCCAGGATCTGCGCTTGCACGGTCACATCCAGCGCGGTCGTCGGCTCGTCCGCGATCAGCAGGTTCGGCTCGCAGGCAAGCGCCATGGCGATCATCACCCGCTGGCGCTGGCCGCCCGAGAGCTGATGCGGGTAGCGGTCGAGTTGCTTGGCGGCCGCGGCGATCTCGACGAGGTGCAGCAGCTCCGCCGCGCGCCGCCGCGCGGCCGCACGCGACAGGCCGCGGTGAATAAGAAGAACCTCCGCGATCTGGTCGCCGACGGTGAACACCGGATTGAGCGACGTCATCGGCTCTTGAAAGATCATGCCGATGCGGTTGCCGCGGATTCTTCGCAGGGCTTCGGCGTCGAGCGCGAGAAGGTCCGTGCCGTCGAGAAGGATACGGCCGGACGCGATCTTGACGGGAGGGTCCGGCACCAGCCGCATCACCGCCAGCGCGGTGATCGTCTTGCCGCAACCCGACTCGCCGACCAGTCCCAGCATCTCGCCTCGAGCGAGGGCGAAGGAAATATCCTCGACCAGCGGAGTCCCGGCGACGGTCAGGTTGAGGCCTTCGACGCTGAGCACGAGCTCGCTCATCGGGCGCGCCAAAATTCTCCCCCGGTCATCGGCGCGGACACACCGGTTGTCGTCGGCAAGCTGAGCGGCAGACCACGCACCGATCGCACCGCCAGGTAGCCGAAGCACTGCGCCTCGATGAAGTCGCCGTTCCAGCCGACCGCCTCGACCGGCTCGACCGGGACACCGAGTCGCGCGGCCAGCCGGCCCATGAACGTGGCGTTGCGGCGTCCGCCGCCGGTCACCAGCCAGCGCCCGGGTGCGGCCGGAACTTGGCGCAGGGCATCCGCCACCGAGGCGACGGTGAAGGCCGCGAGCGTCGCCGCGCCATCGGCGTCCGGCAGGTGATCGAGGATCTCGGCGCACGCATGAAAATCGTTGCGGTCGAGCGATTTCGGCGCCGGCCGGTCGAAGAACGGGTGGTTCATGAGCTCGGCGAGCAGGCCGGCATCGGCCGTGCCCGATGCCGCGAGCTTGCCGCCTTCATCAAACGGTTCGCCGATCCGGCGCCGCACGAAATCATCGAGCAGCGCCGAGGCGGGGCCGGTGTCGAAGGCGATGACGGTCTCGCCGTCGATATAGGTGACGTTCGCCACGCCGCCGAGATTGAGCACCATCACCGGATGCTCGAGCTGGCGCGCCAGCGCCTGGTGGTAGAGCGGCGCCAACGGGGCGCCCTCGCCGCCCGCCGCAATGTCGGCATGGCGGAAGCGATTGACGGTGTCGATGCCGAGCGCCTTGGCGACGCGCGAACCTAGCCCGAGCTGGCGCGTGAAGCGCCGTTGCGGCCGGTGGCAGACGGTCTGCCCGTGCAATCCGACGAGCGCGACGCGCTCTTTGGCGAGGCCATGCTCGCGCAGGAAGGTCGCGATCGCCCCCGCATGGGCGTCGCTCACGCCCTGTTCGAGTTCCGCCAGCGGGTCGTTCTCCGCGACGTGCGGGTCGGCGATCAGCCTCAGCAGGGCGGCGCGGAGATGTTCGCCGTACGGGTAGGTGCGTCCGGGCCCGGGCTTGACGATGCCACAACCGTCGGTGTCGAGGATCGAGACATCGATCCCGTCCATCGACGTGCCGCTGATCGCACCGATCGCCGTCACCATGGGTCGGCTCGCCATCAAGCTTCTCCCGACCTGCGGCTTGCTATTGGTATCATACCGGCCTACGCTATGCGCATACCATTGCTCGCTGGGAGGCAAACCATGGCGCGGACTTTTCTTGGCTCGATCACGCTCGCCGGGGCGCTCGCCGTTGCCGCTCTGCCGGCCTCGGCACAGGTGCTCGAGATCGCCATCGACCAGTCGCCGGCCGGGCTCGACCCGCACATTACCACGGCCTTTTCATCGTTTCAGATCGTCAACGGCACGATCTACGAGGGGCTGACCGCGATCGACAAGGATCTTCGTATCGGACCCAGCCTCGCCGAATCCTGGTTGGTGTCGCCGGATGGCAAGACCTATCTGTTCAAGCTCCGCCGCGGCGTCACCTTCCATAACGGCGCGCCGATGGAAGCCGCCGACGTGGTGGCGACGCTCAAGCGGGTGCTCGCCAAAGAAATCGCCTCTCCGCTCGCCAGCCGGATCGTGGCCCTCGATGCGGTCGCTGCCGCCGATGCCCAGACCGTCGAGGTCAAGTTGAAGGAGCCGTCGGCACCGCTGCTCACGTCGCTGGCGACGCTTGCCATCGTGCCGCGCTCGTTCGAGGCGGACAAGGATGGATTGCAGCGCCAGCCGGTCGGAACCGGGCCATTCAAGTTCAAGGAGTGGCAGCCCAACAGTTTCATCTCGCTCGCTCGGCACGAGGGTTACTGGTCGCGGGGCCTGCCGAAGCTCGACGGGATCAAGTTCAACATCGTGCCGGAATCCGCCACCCGGCGGGTGGGGGTCACTAGCGGGCAATACGCGATGCTGCCCAACATCGATCCCGCGACCGCCCTGCAGCTCAAGGGCAAGGCCAATGTGAAGCTCCTGGAGACGATGGATCTCGCCTACTCGCTCATCGGTTTCAACGTCTCGAGGCCGCCCTTCGACAATGTCAAGGTCCGCGAGGCCGTGAACCTGGCTCTGAACCGGCCGGAAATCGTCCAGGCGGCGCTGTTCGGCGCCGGCGTGCCGGGCGGGCCGCTGTCGCCGGCGCTCAAGGATTGGGCGCTCGAGGTCAAGGAATTCCCCTGCTTCAGCCATAATCCCGCCAAGGCCATGGAGCTGCTGCGGGCCGCGGGACACACGGCCCCGATCGCCGTGACGATGACCGTCCTGCCGCGCCAGGACATCAAGGATATCGCGCAAGTGGTGCAGCAACAGCTCAACAAGGTCGGCTTCCGGGTCGAGATGAAGACGCCCGAGTTGGGTCAGTTCATCCAGGACTGGCGCAACAGCAATTTCGATCTCTTCGCATCGACCAACGCCGGCAGCCCCGATCCGGACGATTACTTCTTCCGCACCTTCCGCAGCGGCGGCTCGACGAACGTGTTCAAATATTCGAACCCCGCGATCGACGGGGCTCTCGACCGGGCGCGCGCGACTCTCGACCCGGCGGCCCGCAAGGCCGCCTATGCCGAGGTGCAGCGCGTTCTCGCCTGCGAAGGGCCGGTTGCGTTCCTCGCCTATGGCCAGCTCTTCACCGCGTTGCGCGGCAACGTCCAGGGCTTCGAGATCATCGCCAATCGGTCGCTCGCGACGCTCGCCAACGTCTCTCTCGCCCGCTGAACGAAGCGGCGCGGCCCCGCCGGCCGCGCCGCCGCTCGCGGAGGCCCGAACCGCGGCATGTTTGCCCGTCTCCTCGCTGCCCGGCTGATCGATCTGGCGATCGTTCTGTTCGGCGTTTCGGTGATCGTCTTCTTCATGATCCGGCTGGTCCCCGGCGACGCGGTCGCGATCATGCTCGGCGCCAACACCGAAGTGACGCCGGAGCGGATGGCGGAGCTGCGTACCCGCATCGGGCTCGATCGGCCGATCATCGAGCAGTACCTCGCATGGATCGGCGCCGCGCTCGGCGGCGATTTCGGCACCTCGCTGTGGACCGGCCGCCCGGTTCTCGACGAAATCGCGGTCCACGTCTGGCCGACGCTGCAGTTGACGACGCTCGCGCTTCTGTTCGGCGCCGGCCTCGCCGTGCCAAGCGGTTGCCTGATGGCCAGGTTGCGCGGGCGGGTCGGCGATGGCGTGATGCGGGTCGTGACCGTGGTCGGGCTGACCGTGCCCTCGTTCTGGCTCGGCATCGTGATGATCCTGACGCTGGCGACGCTGGCGCCGTCCGTCCAGGCGCTGGGCTATGTGACGTTCGCCCACGACCCGCTCGGCAACCTCTCGCGCCTCCTGCTGCCCGCGCTCGCCCTCGCCCTGCCGATTCTGGCCAACCTTTCCCGTCTCGTGCGCTCGTCCATGCTCGATGCGCTGCAGCAGGATTACATCCGCACGGCCCGCGCCAAGGGCGTCAGCGAGCGTGGCGTGGTCTACAAGCACGCGCTGCGCAACGCGCTCATCCCCTTCGTGACCAGCGTCGGGATCATGACCGGCTATCTCCTGGGCGGCGCCATCGTCATCGAACAGGTGTTCGCGATCCCGGGTCTGGGGCGGCTGATCCTCGGCACCATCGCGGAACGCAACTATCCGTTGCTGCAGGCGACGATCCTGCTCGTCACCTGCGGCTTCGTGGTGGTCAATTTCGTCGTCGATCTGCTGTACTTCGCGATCGATCCGCGGGTGCGGGCCTGACATGCGCGGCCTCGCCCGCAACCCGCTGCTCGCCTTCTCGGTCGGCTTCGTGACGTTGCAGGTCCTGCTCGCCGTCTTGGCGCCCCTGGTTTCTCCCTACTCTCCGCTGGAGCAGAACGTCCTCGCCCGGCTGCGCGGGCCGGGCGCAGGGTATTGGCTGGGCACCGACCAGTTCGGTCGCGACCTGCTGTCACGCATCATTCACGGCTGCCGGTCCTCGCTCGCCGTTTCGGTGGCGGCGGTCATGACGGCGCTCGTGGTCGGCGGCACGCTCGGCCTCCTGGCCGCCTATTACCGCGGTTGGCTCGAGCGCATCGCGATGCGCGCGATGGATGTCCTCTTCGCCTTCCCGGTGCTGCTGCTGGCGATCGGCGTCGTCGCGGTTCTGGGGCCCAGCGCCGCGACCGCCGCGGTCGCGATCGCGGTCGTCTACACGCCGATCTTCGCGCGGCTTCTCCGCGGACCCGCGCTCGTCGTCTGCGAAAGCGATTACGTGCTCGGCGCGCGCGCCGTCGGCGCATCGGATCTGCGCATCATCTTCCTGCACGTGCTGCCGAACCTGGCGAGCGTGGTCCTCGTCCAGACGAGCCTGCTGCTGTCGGCGGCGATCCTCGTCGAAGCCTCGCTGTCGTTCCTCGGTCTCGGCACGCAACCGCCCACGCCGTCGCTCGGCCTCATGCTTTCGGAGGGCCGGAACTTCTTGATGATCTCGCCGTGGAGCGCGCTGTTCGCGGGGTTGGCGATCGTGTTCCTCGCCTTCGGCCTCAATCTTCTCGGCGATGCGCTGCGCGACAGGCTCGACCCTCGGCTCAGAGGCGAGCGATGAAGCTGCGCGCCGCGCGCGATGACGACATCCGCGCGCTCGCCGAGGTCGCAGTCGCCTCGTATCGAGCGACCTTCGCCGAACTTCTCGAGCCCGAGGCGCTCGCCAAGCGCGATGCGGTCTTCTTCGAGGCGCATCTCCGGGATCGGCAGCCCGGTGTTCGCGTCGCGGTATCCGACCGGCGGATCGTCGGCTTCTCGCAGGTGACGGGAAGCCATCTCGATATGCTGTTCGTCGCGCCGTGGGCGCAACAATCGGGGGCCGGGACGGCGCTTCTTCGGGGCGCCGAGGACGACGGCATTCGCACCCTGGAGTGCTTTCGCGACAATCGGCCGGCCCGCGCGTTTTACGAGCGCCACGGCTGGAAGCTCGGGCCGGCCTATGAGCGCGAGTTCCTGGGGCGGATGCGGGCCTTCGTCCTCTACGAGAAGCCATGACAAGGCCCGCTCCGGTTACAGCGTTTCCGTCACTTTCGACAGCAAGGGCGGCCGGTCGGGGTCGAAACCGGCGGCGCGCGCCGCGCCCTCGATGGCGCGATAGCTGGGCACCAGCATGGCGATCGGATCCACAGCGGCGTGATCGTCGCCGATCCACGGCAGGTTCGAGGACGGGCCGCCGCACACGAACAGCTTCTCGCCCGCGGCGCTAAGATCGGCGGCGAGCAGATCGACCGTCGCCGCTGTTTCGTCCGCCTGTCGCAGCGCCAGGACGGGGGTGTCGCGCGCGATGGCGGCGCGGGGACCGTGGCGCAGCTCCGCGGCGCTGTAGCCGAGCGCCGGCATGCCCATCGTCTCGCCGAGTTTGAGCGCGATCTCGCGCGCCGGCCCGTAGCCGAAGCCGCGCGCGGCGATGAAGGCGGCACGCGCACCGGCAAGCGCCGCGCCCCACGCCGACCAATCGAGCGCGAGCGCCGCCGCGAGGCGCGCCGGCATGCGCTCGATCGCCTCGATGAGCGCCCGCTCGCCAGCCAGCTCGGCGACGAGGCGCGCGCAAGCGATCATCGACGACACGACCGTCTTGGTCGCCGCGACCGCGCGCTCCGGGCCGGCGGCAACCGGCAGCACCAGCGAGGCCGCTGCGGCGACCGGGGATGCCGTCTCGTTGACGATCGCCACGGTCGTCGCGCCGGCGGCGGCGGCGGCCCGGGTCGCGGCGACGAGATCGGGGCTGCGGCCGGATTGCGAGATGACGAAAAACAACGCGCCCGCCATGGCCGACGGCCGCCGGTAGCTCGTCACCACCGAGGGGGCGCTCGCGGAAACGACGAGCCCGAGCCGCGTCTCCACGAGGTAGCGGAGGTAGAGGCCGACATGGCCGGAGCTGCCGCGCCCGCATACCACCGCGAACGGAAACCGGTGGCCCTCGAGGCGCCTCGCGATCGATCGAACGATCGCCGCGTTGTCGAGCAGACGCTGGGCGGCCTCGGGAACCTCCCCGATCTCCCGCGCGATCGCGCTCATCACCGGTTGTGGTCCTCGCCGGCGCGAGCGCCCGGGTCAAGGACCTCGGTCACGAAGCCGTAGCGATCGCCGCGATCGGCGGAGCGTGTGAACTCGACCGGCGCGCCGCCGACCAGGAACGTCCGGCGCTCGATACGCACAATCGCCGCGCCGACCGGCAGGGACAGCAGTCGCGCCTCGGCCGCGGTGGCGAGAGAGGCCTGAATCCGCTCCTTGTCGATCCAGATCGAGCCGGGCCTGGCGTCGCGGTTGGACATGTCGGCGGTGAATCCCGCCAGCACGGAGGCGGGCTGCTCGATGCGCGGCGCGACATAGGTTCCGGAACCACGGCGGCGGGAGAGCATGCCTTCGCGCAGCAGCGTATCGATCGCCTTGCGAACCGTCACGCGCGAGATCTGCGTCAGGGTGCTCAGCTCGCGCTCGGACGGCACAGCCTCGCCGACGCGGACCGACCCGTCGTTGATGAGCGCGCGCAGCCCCTCGGCCAATTGCCGATAAAGCGGCGTCGGATTCGACGCATCCAGCGCGATGTCGTCGACGTTCAGCATGTCCGGTCGCCGGCCTGGATCCGCGCCATCTCGGCAAGGGCGCTTCTCAGGCTGCCGTGGTGCCGGTCGAGGATCGCCTCGGCGACGTGGCGCTCGACGCCATGGACGAGGATGGATGCAAGCTTGATGTCGCCGCCCGCGCGTTCGAGCGCGCCCGCGGCGGCCGCCGTGTCGCAACCCGCGATCGAGGCGACGATGGTTGCCGCGCGCCGCCGCAGCTTGGCGTTGGTGGCGTGCATATGAACCATCATGCCGCGATACACGCGCCCCAGGCGGATCATGATCGCGGTCGACAGAAGGTTGAGAACCACCTTCTGTGCGGTGCCGGCCTTCATCCGCGTCGAGCCCGCGATCGCCTCGACACCGGTCTCGATCAGGATCGGATGCTTGGCGGCCGCCAGCAGAGGGGAGCCGGCATTGTTCGCCACGCCGATCGTGACGGCCCCGCGCGCCGCCGCCCGGCGAAGCGAAGCGACCGTGAACGGCGTGGATCCGCTCGCCGCCACGCCGATGACGGCATCTCCGGCGCCGACACCGGCATCCTCCATCCGTTGGATGGCGGCCTCTGCGTCATCCTCGGCTCCTTCCGCGCTGACCATCAGCGCGGATGGCCCGCCGGCGATCGCGAACACGAGCCGCTCGGGCGGCCAGTCGAAGGTCGGGGGTAGTTCGACACCGTCCTGAACGGCGACGCGGCCCGAGGTGCCGGCGCCGACATAGACCAGGCGCCCTTGGCGATGGAGAGCGGCGGCGGCATCCTCGGCGGCACGGGCGATGGCGGACAAGGCCGGGCGCACCGCCGCAACCGCCGCAAGCTGGCCCTCGTACATCGCTTCCACGGCTGCGAGCGTCGGCCATGCATCGAGGTCGACGAAACGGGCGCTGATGTCTTCGGTCGCCATTCAGCAGTCTCTGCGCGCGGACAATACCAGTCTTGATACCAATTTAATGCCTTTGGCCGGGCTGGCAATGCCAATCATGACTCGAACGCCGGCCGGGCGGTCGACTGCCTGGCGCCCGACGCGCCGGCCCGGCGGCGCGCCAGGTGCAGGGCGCCGGCGACCGCATCGGATTCGACCGGGCTGAGCCGGCGGCGCAGTTCGGAGGCAAGCCAGGGCTCGATGGCGCTGGCAAGTCCGCCGATCAGGGCGACGCGCTGCGCCCCGTGGCCGACCAGGGTGCGCACCAGACCGCCGACCTCCTCGGCGGCAGCTTGAACGATCCGCCGGCCGATCGGGTCGCCGTGCTCGGCATGGCGCATGACGAGCGGTGCGAAGGTGGCGTAATCGGTCGCCGTGGCGCCGTCCATCCAGGCGACGGCTTCGAACGGATCGTTGTCGAACCGCGCCAGAACATCGTGGATGAGCGGGCTCGTTTCCAGGCGACCATCGACGGCGCGCAGGGCGAGCCGGATCGCCTGCAGGCCGAACTCGGCGCCGCTGCCCTCGTCGGAAATCGGAAATCCATAGCCCCCGACCCGAATGTCACGACCCTCGACCCGCGCCAGCCCGACGCTGCCGGTTCCCACGATGACGATGCCGCCGTCCTTGCCCGCGTGGGCGCCGATGCAGGCAATGACGCCGTCGCTCGCGAAGCCGATCGAGGCGAATCCGTGCGGACGGGCCAGCAGTGCGTCCAGGGCGCCCTTGCGTTCGATCCCCGCGAGGCCGATTCCGGCATGGATGCGACCGCGGTCCTCGACCCCGAGGCCGGCCTCGCCGACCGCTGCCAGGCAGGCCGCCTCGACCGCTGCCATCGCCCGATCGATTCCGAGCCGGGCGGTCGCGGGGCCGGCGATCCCCGAGCCGAGAACGCGGCCTTCGGAATCCTCGAGCCGCGCCCGGCAGCCCGTTCCGCCGCCATCGACCCCGATGAACAGCGGGCCTGCGGTGTGGCGGTCTCGAGATTCTTGCCCGGGCGGCATCGCAGGCCTCCATTGATCTTGGGTGCGGCCCCCGATCGGCTTGAAGATAAATAAGTGGTACTATATTGCTGTTGTCAATCGACAAACCGATGCGGTCCTGGTCGAGCATCGCTACGCGTCGCACGGATGGTCAGAGGGCGGGACGAGACCCAAGCACGTGGGAGGGAACGGGCATCGGACATGCGCTTCGGGCGCGGTGGCGGGACAGGCGATCGTCGCACCGCGGCTGTTCGACGGCGAGACGATGGGGACTGCCTCAGCGGTTCTGGTCCGGGACGGCGTCATCGTCGGGGTCACGGCGGCCTCCGAGATCCCATCCGATTACCAACCGGTCGATCTGCCCATCGATACGCTGCTGGCGCCGGGTTTCATCGACGTTCAGGTCAATGGCGGCGGCGGCACCCTCCTCAACGACGATCCGACGACGGAGGGGATGGCCACGATCGCCCGCGCGCATCGGCGCTTCGGCACGACCGGCTGCCTGCCGACCCTGATCACCGACCGGCGCGAAACGATGGTGCGCGTCATCGCCGCGGCGCCAAGCGCCATGGCGATTGCCGGCATCCTTGGCGTCCATCTCGAGGGGCCTTTCCTCAACCCCGCCCGCAAGGGTGTCCACCGGGAAGACCTGATCGCCGTGCCGCAGGCATCCGACATCGAACTGCTGGCCGATCTCGGCCGGGCCGGCGCTTCGCTGGTGACGTTGGCGCCGGAACGCGCGCCGCCCGGTTTCGTGCGCGCGCTGGTCGCGCGGGGCCTGCGCGTCGCGGCCGGGCATACGGACGCGACATGCGCCGAGATGCGGGCGGCCGCCGACGAGGGGTTGACAGGCGTGACGCATCTCTTCAACGCCATGTCCCAGATGCAGGTGCGTTCCCCGGGGGCGGTCGGCGCGGCGCTCGTCGATCGACGCCTGTTTGCCGGGCTCATCTGCGACGGGCATCATGTCGATCCCGTCAACATCCGGGTCGCCTATCTCGCCAAGGGCGCCCAGCGCCTGATGCTGGTCACGGATGCCATGTCGTCGATCGGCGCCAACACCGACCGGTTCATGCTGATGGGCCGCGAGGTGCGACTGCGCGACGGTCGCCTGAGCATGACGGGCGGCACCCTCGCCGGCGCCCACCTGGACATGGCGAGCGCAGTGCGCAACGCGGTGGACGTCGTCGGAATCGATCTCCGCGATGCGCTGGCCATGGCGTCGCGCACGCCGGCCACGTTCCTCGGCCTCGACGATCGGCTCGGCCGCATCGCGCCCGGTTATCGGGCCGACATGGTCGCGCTGACCAAGGACCTTGCGGTTCTTGGAACATGGATCGCAGGTGCGTTCGAGGCGCGCGCTTAAGAGCCCGTCCGGCGCCGAGCGGCCGCGCCACCCTGGGCTGCGAGGGCCGTTCTGCGGCCCGCGCTTGGCGCGAGTTGAGGCACGCAACACCGCTCGAGCGAAAGAGTCGGTGCGAACCCGCGAGGGCGCCCGAACAGGCCGCCGTTTCCGGCCCCGGTCCGATCTCGGGTCAGCCGCGCCCGATGAACGGCATCTTGGTGGCCATGACCGTCAGGAATTGCACGTTGGCCTCGAGTGGCAGGCTGGCCATGTACACCACCGAGCGCGCCACCTCCCGCACGTCCATGAGCGGCTCGACCGCGATCGATCCGCTCGCTTGCGGAACGCCCTTCGCCATCTTTGCCGCCATGTCGGTCGCGGCGTTGCCGATGTCGATCTGCCCGCAGGCGATGTCGTATTTCCGGCCGTCCAGCGAGGTCGATTTGGTGAGGCCGGTGATCGCGTGCTTGGTCGCCGTGTAGGCCGCGGAGCCCGGCCTCGGCGCGTGCGCCGAGATCGAGCCGTTGTTGATGATGCGCCCGCCGCGCGGCTCTTGGCTCTTCATCAGCCGGAACGCTTCCTGCGTGCACAGAAACATGCCGGTCAGATTGATGTCGACGACCGATTTCCACTGCTCGTAGGTCAGGTCCTCGATCGACGTCGAGGGCGCGTTCACGCCGGCGTTGTTGAACAGCACGTCGAGCCGTCCGAACGTCTCCTTGGTCGTGGCGAAAAGCGTCTTCACGGACGCCGGATCGCTCACGTCGGTGGCAACGACCAGCGCGCGCGCGCCGGATGCCTTGACCTCCACGGCCGTCGCTTCCAACGGTTCCTTGCGCCGGCCGGCGAGCACGACCGCGTAACCGTGCTGCGCGAGGGCAAGCGCGACGGCCTTGCCGATGCCGGTTCCCGCGCCGGTGACGACGGCGACCTTGTCAGACGAGCCCATGGTTCGGATTTCCTCCTTGACCGGTCCGTGGATGATGATCCGGGCGCGATGAGAGAGCGGGCGGTGGTTCCCCGGATGTTTCTGCCGGCCGGTGGGAGAACCAGGGAACCATCGCCGCCCTGGAAAGACTCGATCGCCATGCCGACTGGCGGAGGG
>JBQTIU010000007.1:0-3174 GCA_052387815.1 Pseudomonadota bacterium | reverse complement strand
GCCGCGCCCGGCCCCGCCCCCGGTCGCCGCCGCGCCTGCTCCGCCGCCGCCGCCGGCCCCGCCGCCGCCGCCGGTCGCCTCGCCCGCTCCACCGCCGCGCCCGGCCCCGCCCCCGGTCGCCGCCGCGCCCGCTCCACCGCCGCCGCCGGCCCCGCCGCCGCCGATCGCCGCGCCTGCCCCACCCCCGCGCCCGGCCCCGCCGCCGCCGATCGCCGCGCCTGCCCCACCGCCGCGCCCCGCCCCGCCGCCGCCGATCGCCGCGCCCGCTCCGCCGCCGGCCTCACCGCAGGTCGCGGCGCTGCCGCCGCCCGCCCAGGCCGGAGAGGCCCAGCTCGCCCGGCTCGAATTCGGGCCCGGCGCGGCTGTATTGTCCGAGGCCGCCAAGCGGGCGATCGAGGAAGCGCTCGCCGAGATCAAGCGCGACGAAGCGGCCCGCCTGCAGCTCATGGCCTATGCGAGCGGCGGGGAGGAGTCCGGAAGCCAGGCCCGGCGCCTGAGCCTGTCGCGCGCACTCGCCGTGCGCACCTACCTGATCGACCAGGGTGTGCGCAGCTCGCGCATGGATGTGCGCGCGCTCGGCAACCGAGCGCCCGACGGCCCGCCCGACCGCGTCGATGTGGTGATCGTTCGCCGTTAAAGTCGAGGCCTACGATCGGGGGTCGACGCCACCCGATCCGGGAACGCCGCATGACCCGACCCTATCGCTTCCTCGTCCGCATGATCGTCTTCCTCGCCGTCGTGGCTGGGGTCTGCGTCCTGCTGCTGGCGGGGCTCACGCATGCCTTCCTCGCCAACCCGGCGCTCAACGGGCTCATCCTCGGCGTGCTGGCACTCGGCATTCTCTACAACTTCCGCCAGGTCCTGCTGCTCAACCCCGAGGTTGGATGGATCGAGCGCTACCGCCGCAACCAGCCGGGTCTGGCCGCGCAGCCGCTGCCGCGGCTGTTGGCGCCGATGGCCGCCATGCTCGGCGAGCGCAAGGGGCGGCTCACCCTGTCGGCGGTCTCGTTGCGCTCGCTCTTGGATTCGATCGGCTCGCGCCTCGACGAGTCGCGCGATATCTCGCGCTATCTGATCGGCCTGTTGATCTTCCTGGGGCTGCTCGGCACCTTCTGGGGCCTCTTGGAGACCGTGGGCGCGGTCAGCACCGTCATCGCCGGCCTGTCGGCGGTGACCGATACCGCGGCGCTGTTCAACGACCTCCAAAGCGGGCTCAAGGCGCCGTTGTCCGGCATGGGCACCGCCTTCGGAACCTCGCTGTTCGGGCTCGCCGGCTCGCTCGTGCTGGGGTTTCTCGATCTCCAGGCCGGCCAGGCCCAGAACCGCTTCTACAACGATTTAGAGGAATGGCTGTCGAGCTTGACGCGCCTGTCGAGCGGCGGGCCGCTGGCCGAAGGCGACCAGCCCATCCCGGCCTATATCCAGGCCCTGCTCGAAACCACCGCCGACAACCTCGAGGCCTTGCAGCGCACGATGGCGCGCGCCGAGGAGGGCCGCGGGGAGGCCAATGCGGCGCTCACGGTATTGGGCGAGCGCCTGACGCGATTGACCGACCAGATGCGAGCCGAGCAGACGCTGATGATGCGGCTGGCCGAGAACCAGATGGAACTCAAGCCGGTGCTCGCGCGGCTCGCCGAGGCGGCCGGCAAGGGCGGGCTCGGCATCGACGAGTCGACGCGCGCGCATATCCGCAATCTCGACATGCTCATGGCGCGGTCGATCGAGGAGTCGGCATCGGGGCGCATGCAAATGGTCCAGGATCTGCGCAACGAAATCCGGCTGCTCGCCCGCACGATCGCCGCGCTCGCCGAGGAACAGCGCTAGGCGATGCCCGGCTCCGCCGCCCACCGCGCCGCTCGTGCCGCCAATTACTGGCCCGGCTTCGTCGATGCGCTGGCAACGCTCCTCATGGTCATCGTCTTCGTGCTGATGATCTTCACGCTGTTCCAGTTCTACCTCAAGGACATCATCTCGGGGCAAGACGTGAAGGTGAAGAGCCTCACCGAGCAGATCGGCGAGCTTTCCGCCACGCTGGCGCTCGGCGAGCGCGAGCGCACCGATCTCCGGCTCGCGATCGCCCAGCTCACGGCCGAGCTCCAGGCTTCGACGGGCGCGAGGGATCGCCTCGTCCAGGAAAAGGCGGCGGAGACGGCGCGCACCGACGCGGCGGCCCAGCGGGCGGCGCTGATCGGCCGCGACCTCGAGGACGCCTTCAAGGTCATCGCCGCGGACCGCGAAAAGATCGAGCTGCAACTACGCGAAATCGAGACGCTCGTCATCCTGCGCCGCGAGATCGAGGCGAAGCTCGCCGAGCAGGCGGGCCAACTGGCCGAGCAGACGGAGGAAGCCCAGCGCGGGCGCCGGGCGCTCGCCGAGGAGCGCAAGCTTACGCTCGACGCCCAGACGCGCCTCGACCTGCAAACCCGGCAGGTCAATGCCCTCAATTTGCAGCTCTCCCGCCTGAATGCCCTCTTGGAGGCGAGCGAAGCGAAAGCCAAGGAGCAGGACGCGAAATCGCAGGTGCAGATCGCCGATCTCGGGCGGCGGCTCAACCTGGCGCTGGCCAGCCGGGTCGAGGAGCTCGCCCGCTACCGCTCCGAGTTCTTCGGCAGGCTGCGCGAGGTCTTGGGCGATCGCGCCGACATCCGCGTGGTCGGCGACCGCTTCGTGTTCCAGTCGGAAGTGCTGTTCGCCACCGGCCAGGCCGAGCTCGAGCCCGAGGGCCGGGCCCAGCTCGCCCGCCTCGGCGACACGCTGCGCGAGGTCGCGCCGCGCATTCCGCCCGAGATCAACTGGGTGCTCCAGATCGACGGCCACACCGACCGCCGGCCGATCGCGACGGCGCAGTTCCCCTCCAATTGGGAGCTGTCCTCGGCGCGCGCGATTTCGGTCGTCAAGTTCCTGACCTTGCGCGGCATCCCGGCCGAACGGTTGTCGGCCGCAGGCTTCGGCGAGTTCCAGCCCCTCGACCCGCGCGAGGACGAGATCGGCTGGCGCCGCAACCGGCGCATCGAGCTCAAGCTCACCAGCCGCTGACCGGCGCTCCCGCGGACGCGACATCGGAGACCGCCCGCGCGGGCGGGTCGAAAGACCCGCCGCTATAAGGGAAATGCCGTCCGCCGGTCGTAGGGGCGAGGCGTTGCCTCGCCGGTCTCAAGACCCGCCCGTTTCCAT
>JBQTIU010000006.1:0-8352 GCA_052387815.1 Pseudomonadota bacterium | reverse complement strand
GGGCCGAGCGATCTTGCGCACCGGAAGCCGATGTTATGGTGACCGCGCTCGGGGCTGCGCGAGGTGCCGCGGCCGCGCCACGCCGAGCTGAGATCGCCCGCGCCCGAGTCGTGCGCTCCGCCCCGGGTCACGCGCTCGCCGGGCGCGTCGGGATTTTCGCGGCCGTCGTCGCTCCGGTAGGGGTAGGGCCGATAGAGGCTGCTCACCCATTGGTGGACATTGCCGGCCATGTCGAGCACACCTTCCGGGGTCGCGCCGGCGGGGTGCGCCCCCGCCGGGGCGGTCGCGTTATAGCCGGCGCCGAACTGGGCACGGGATCGATCGGGCGGCGCCTCGCCCCAGGGATAGGTGCGGCCGGCGGCGCCGCGCGCCGCTTTCTCCCACTCGGCTTCGCTCGGCAACCGCGCGCCGCGCCGGCGGCAGTAATCGCGCGCCCCGAACCACGTGGCCTCGACGACCGGATGATCCCCATAGCCGGGGTCGGCGAGGAATCGGGCGCCGAGGCGATGAATGCGGGCATCGGGGTCATCGACGTCGAACCGGTCCCGTCCCGCGGCATCGACCGGCCCGACCGCGGACAGGAACTCGGCGAAGCGGTGGTTGGTGACCGGGATGGGGTCGATCGCGAACGCCTCGACCTCGACGACATCGGCGGGGCGCTGGTCGGCGGGCCCGTCGTTCGCGCCCATGAGGAACGGGCCGGCGGGAATGGGGACCATGTCGAGCTCGGCCCCCGGCGCGGCCGTGGCCACGAGCGCGGCGAGCATGGCGCCGAGGGCGGCGGACGCGTATTGGGATGTGGACCGGGCCAGCATGTGAAAGCCTGTCCGCCGCCGTCGAACCCGCCTCGCGGCCGGGATGATCCGCGAACCGATGATACACGATCCCCCCTGAGGGCGACACGGCCGCGGCGCGCGCGCCTAGGTAGAGGCGGGGGGCAAGCCGGCCGCGCAAACTCGTCAGCCCAAGGCGACCGTCATCGCGAACCGTGCCACGGCAAAGAGATGCCCCTCCTCCCCCCGCGGGTCGACCAACTGCACGCCGAGCGGCAGGCCGCGCGGCCCCGCGCCGGCCGGCACCGTCAGGCACGCGGCGTCGAGCAGCGTCCACATCCGGTTGAAGATCGCGTTGCCGGTGGCCTCGACCCCTTCCGGCGCTTCGCCGGGCGTGCTGAAGGTCAGGACCGTCTCGCCCGGTGCCAGCGCGCCGTCGAGCCAGGCGCGGCAGCGCCGCGCCTCGGCCCGGGCCGCCGCGACCTCGCTCTGCGTGTGCTTGAGACCGCGCGCGATAAAAGCGGCAAGTTCGGGGCTGAGCTCGTCGCGGTGGTGCGCCCATTCCGCGGCGAAGGACTTCGCCGTCTCCGCGGACATGATCACGCGGTGCGCCTCGTTGAGTGCCGCGAAGTCCGCCGGTAGGTCGAGCGCGCGCACGCTCGCCCCCGCATCCTCGAGACGGCGCGCGGCCTCGTCGAGTCGGGCCCGTGCCGCCGGCTCCGCCTGGTCGGCGTACGGCGTGGGACAGAGTGCGATGCGCGGCGCGGCCGTCGTCCCGACCGGCACCGGCGTCCGCCCCGCGAGCACGGCGGAAACGAGCGCGACATCGGCAAGCTCGCGCGCGATGAGACCGATGGAATCGAGCGACGGGGCGAGGTGCTTGAGCCCCCGCGTGTCCCAAAACTCGTGGACTGGCTTGTAGCCGACGACCCCGCAGAAGGCGGCGGGGCGGATGGTCGAGCCGCCGGTCTGGGTCGCGAGCGCCGCCGGTACCATGAAGTCCGCGACCGCGGCGCCGGAGCCGCTCGACGAGCCGCCCGGCGTGCACCGCGGATCGTGTGGATTACGGGTGGGGCCGGGGCGGAGAAACGCGAACTCGGTGGTCACGGTCTTGCCCATGATGATCGCGCCGGCGGCCTTGAGGCGCTCGACGCAGATGGCGTCGCGATCGGGCACGAAGCCCGCGTAAATCGGTGAATTGCACGCAGTCGGCATATCCGCGGTGTCGATCACGTCCTTGACGCCGATCGGCACGCCGTGCAGGACCCCGCGCGGGGGCTCCCGATCGCGAGCCCGGGCCTCCGCCAGGACCCGATCGGGGTCGAGATAGGCCCAGGCGGCGACTCTCGGCTCGCGCGCGCCGATGCGCGCGAGCAGCGCTCTCGCAAGCCCTTCCGCCGTCAGCGCGCCCGCCATGATCAGCCGCGCGGCGGCGGCGGCGGACAGGCGCACGAGATCCGCCGAAGGCGCCAGGGCGCCGTCAGGAGCGGGCGGCACGGCGTAGCGCCGCGGTCGCGGCCTCGTCCACCGCGCCCGGCGCGGAATCGATCGCCACCTTGTAGACCTCGCGCGCGATGTCGAGGGAGATGTGGCCGTCGAGATAGTCGGCGAGCACGCGCCGAGGCTCGCGTATCGTTGGATCGCCGTAGCCGCCGGCATTGGGGCCGACGACGCGGATCACGTCGCCTTTGGTGATCCTGCGCCCCGAGGATTTGGAGGGCCAAGTCTCCGCCCGCGCCGTGCCGGGGTTGCGCAGCACCTGCGCCGGCAGGCCGTCGTGGCCGCCGAACAGGCCCTTGGGCGCCTCGACTGTCCGGTCGCCGTTGCACGAGAAGAATCCATCCTCGAGGAATCGCACGTCGCGCACCGCGCCGATGCCGCCGCGCCAGGCGCCGGCCCCCGGCGGGTCGGGCCTGAGCTCGTAGCGCTCGACCCGTAGCGGGTAGTGCATCTCGATCTCCTCGCACGGCACGTTGCGGGTGTTGGCCATCAGGTTGTCGACGGAATCGGGCCCGTCCTTGTTCGCGCGCGCCCCGTAGCTGCCCTCGTTGACCTCCACGCACACCCAGTACTGCTGCCGCTCCGGCCGGTAGCCGCTGTAGGAGACGCTCATCACGTGCGCGGAGTTGCCGGCGGTGACGCGCTCCGGGATCACCGGTGAGAGCGCCCGTATGACGCAGTCGAGCACGCGCTGGACCTGCGCCATGCGCGCGACGCAGGCGCGCGGGAAGTTGGGGTTGAAGATGCTGCCCTTGGGCGCCCTGACCCGGACTGGGCGGAACATGCCGTCGTTCTGGGGGATGAACTCGCCGGTCGCGACCTCGTCGAGCATGAGGGTGCGCACGATGTAGTAGCACGCGACCTTGAGCGAGCCCTCGAACGGCACGTTGTAGCCAGTCTCGACCTCGGCGGCGGAGCCGGCGAGGTCGATCTCGATCTCGGTCCCTCTCTTGCGCACGGTGACGTTGACCTTGAGCTTGCGGCCCCAGTTGCGGCCGTCGTCATCGAGCCAGCTCACGGCGCGGTGGTCGCCGTCGGGGATCCTCGCGATCTCCTGGCGCAGCCGGCGCTCCGAATAGTCCATCCAATAGTACGCCGAGCCCATCACCGTTCCGACGCCGTGGCGCTCGATGAGCTTGACGAAGCGCTCGCGGCCCAACCGCACGGCGGCGATCATCGCCTCGATGTCGGCGGCGTTCATGTCGGGCGTGCGCACGCTGTCGCGCAGCACCCTCCAGACCTGCTCGTTGCGCACGCCGCGGTCGTAGAGCTTGATGCCGTTGTAGAGCATGCCTTCCGCGAACACGTCGATCAGGTCTACGTTGAGCCCCGGCGTGGCAGCGCCGGTGTCGATCAGGTGCGCGGTCGCCGCCGCGAAGCCGAACAGGCGTCCGTCGTGGAAGATCGGCGTCGCCACGCACATGTCGGGCGTGTGCGAGGCGCCGTAGTACGGGTGGTTGTGGATGATGATGTCACCGTCGTTGACGTCGCCTTCGAGCCGCTGCAGGAAGCCGCGGATGTAGAAGGGCAGCGAGCCGATATGCATGGGGGAGCTTTCGCTCTCGCACAGCTCGCGCCCGACCGAGTCGAAGATGCCGCAGCCCAGGTCCTCCGACTCGCGGATGATGCTGGAGTTGGACATGCGATAGAGCACCTGCGCCATCTCGCGCGCGATCGCGTTGAACGCGCCGCCGATGACGCGCAGCGACACCATGTCGATGTCCTTGTAGGGCCACGCCGCCGGTCCGCAGGGCTCGGGCGCCGGGCCGAAGCGCGCGGTCAGGCTCTTCGCGATCTCGTCGCGCGGCGGGACGGTCGCAATCGGTATGTCGGGCATTCATCCCCTCCCTCAACGGATCGCGATGACCAGGTTGCCGTATTGGTCGACGCGGGCGACCTGGCCCGGCGGCATCACCGTGGTGGTATCCATCTGCTCGACGATCGCCGGCCCGTCGATGCGGTTGCCGGCCAACAGCCGCGCGCGATCGTAATGCGGCGTCGGCAGAGGCCCCTTGTATCCGTCGGTCTCGAACACCACCGGCCGCACGGCGATGCGCGCTGCCGCTGGCGATTCGCCACCGGCATCGACGCGCCGCGGCCGCACGCTCGGGATGCGCCCGATGCCGACGACGCGCACATTGACAAGCTCGACCGCCTGGTCGGGGAAATGCGAGCCGTATTGCCGCCGGTGCGCGGCATGGAAGGACTCGCACAGCGCGCCAACGAAGCCCTCGTCCACCGGCCCGCCGGGCGAGGCGGCGCCAAGCTCGTAGCCCTGGCCCACGTAACGGCAGTCGGCGGAGCGCCGGAAGGTCACCTGTCCTGGATCGAAGCCGTCGCGCACGAGTTGGTCACGCGCGCGCGCCTCCAGCCCAGCGCAGGCGGCGGCGATGCGCGCCAGGTCGGGGGCGCGCAGGTTCTGCATCAGCGTCTGGCCGAAATCGTAGGACACGTCGGAGGTCAGCAACCCGAGGGCGGAGGTCAGTCCCGGCAGCGTTGGCAAGACCACCGTGGGGATCGACAATTCGCGCGCGATGTCGCAGGCGAACAACGGTCCGGCGCCGCCGAAGGCGACGAGGGCAAAATCGCGCGGGTCATAGCCGCGGCGCACGCTGTTGACCTCGATCGCCTGCACCATGCTGTGGTTCAGGATCTTGACCGCCCCCAGCGCCGCCTCCTCGACGCTTTGGCCGAGAGGTCGGGCGAGCTTCTCTTCCACCGCCTGGCGCGCGAGACCGGGCTTCAGCTTCAGCCGCCCGCCCAGGAAGTTGTCCGGGTTCACGCGCCCCAGCACGACCTCGCAGTCGGTCGCCGTGGGCTCCGTGCCGCCGCGGTCGTAGCAGCACGGCCCCGGATCGGCGCCGGCGCTGCGCGGGCCGACCTGGAACTGGCCGCCCGCGTCGATGTAGGCGATCGAGCCGCCGCCGGCGCCGATCGACTCGATCTCCGCCATCGGCACCATGGCATGGTAGCCGCCGATCCGCGTGTCGAGCAGGTGCTTGAACTGCATCTCCCCGTCGGGAGCCACGCCGATGTCCGCCGAGGTCCCGCCGACGTCGAGGGTGATCACGCTCTTGAACCCCGCCGTGCCGCCGGCCCAGATGCCGCCCAAGAGCCCGCCTGCGGGCCCCGACGCCAGCAGTGTCACCGGCCGCTCGGTCGCCGCCTCCAGCGTCGCACAGCCACCGCTCGACTGCATCAGATGCAGCCCGGTCCTGAGGCCCTTCGCCTTCAAGGCGGCGTCGAAGCCGTTGAGGTAGCGCGCCGTCGTCGGGCCCACGAAGGCGTTGAGGCAGGTGGTCGAAAAGCGCTCGTATTCGCGGTATTGCGGGATCACCTCGTGGCTCGCGGAGACGAACAGGCCCGGCGCCTCCTCGGCCACGATTTCTATCACCCGGCGCTCGTGCGCGGGGTTGAGGAAAGAGAACAGGAAGCACACCGCGATCGCCTCCACCTTCGCCGCAACGAGCTGGCGGACCGCGGCACGCACTTGATCCTCGTCGAGCGGCACGAGGATCTCGCCCGCTGGCCCCGCGACGCGCTCGCGCACCGGCAGGCGGTGGCAGCGCTCGACCAGCGGGCGTTTCTGCCAGGGCAGCTCAAACTGGAGGCTGAAATTATGCGGTCGCTTGTGGCGCGCGATGTGGATCACGTCGCGGAAGCCTTCGGTGGTGATGAGCCCGGTGCGCGCCCCGTTGTGCTCGAGGACAATGTTCGTGGCGATGGTCGTGCCGTGTATGAAGTAGTCCACGTCCGACAGCGCGCAGCCCGCCTTTCCGCACAGCTCCAGCAACGCGTCGACGGCGCCCACCGAGGGGTCGGGCACGCTGGTCGGCACCTTGTTGACGACGACCTCGCCCTCGTCGTCGATCCATACGAGGTCGGTGTGCGTCCCGCCAACGTCGACCCCCACCCGTTTCATCGTCCCGCGACCCTCTTTGATCGCTTCAGAACAGGTGGCCGCGCGCCGCCACGCCGCCGTCGACCGTCAGCACCGTGCCCGACACGTAGCTCGCGCGCTCGGAGGCGGCGAACACCGTTATGTCCGCCACCTCCTCGGGGGTCGCCGCGCGCCCGAAGGGCAGCGGGGCCACCAGATCGGTCCAGCGCCCCGCATCCCCGGTGCGATCCTCGGCCTTCTTCTGCATCAGCATCACGAGGCGATCGGTCGCCGTCGGGCCGGGATTGACCCCGAGGACGCGCACGCCCTTGTCGGGGCTGACCGAGCCCAGCGCCTTGGTGAACGCCATCAAGCCCGCGTTCGCAATGGTCGCGACGATGATATCCGGGTCCGGGCGCTCGCCGCAGTTGCCGATCACGTTGATGATGACGCCGCGCCCGCGCGCGGACATGGCGAGGTAGATGTCCCGCGTCAGGTTGACGGTGGCGAAGACCTTGAGGTCGAAGCCCTGGCGCCACTTCCAGTCCTCGGCCTCCTCGATCGGGCCGGTCGGCACGGCGCCCGCGTTGTTGATGAGGATGTCGACCCCGCGGCACGCCGCCGCCAGCGCCGCGACGTTGTCCGTCTTCGCGAGGTCGAGCGCGTGCAGCGCGATCGCGACGTTGTGGCGTTCGCGGATGCGCTCGCGGGTCGCTTCGAGGGCGTCGCGCCCGCGCGCGGCGAGATGCAGATGGCAGCCCTCGGCCGCCAGCCGCTCCGCGATCGCGGCGCCGATGCCCTTCGATCCGCCGGTGACCAGAGCCGTGCGTCCGGCTAGTCCCAGGTCCATTTCCCCTCCACCACGGGCCGCTCGATTATGCACGAGGGGCGGCGGTTTTCCAACGCCCGTTCGGCGCCGAGCCGAAATCGGTAAAACGCTTGTTCCCGGCGCCGATCTTCTGTTAGGATTTCCGCGCGACTTGCCGGCAGCGACCGGCGATGAGGGAAGCCGAAACCAAGGAGGAAACCATGCTGAAATCGAACCCCATTGATGTGGCCTGCCGTAGCGCCCGGGTTTCGCGCCGCGGCCTGATCGCCGGGTCGGCGCGCTTCGCCGCCGGCGCGGCGGCGGCTGCGATCGTCGGCGCGCCGGCGATCGTGCGCGCGCAGGCGGCGAAGCGCTTTCTGCGCCCGCTCGTCGCGGGCCTGAATGCGCGCGAGGGCGACCCGAGCTTCGAGTCGATCGCGCGGATCGCCCGCATCCTGCGCGAGAAATACGACGTCCAGATGGAGATCCAGGTCCATCCGAGCTCCGTCCTGGGCACGGACGTGCAGCAGCTCGAAGCAGTGCAGACCGGGTTCATCGACATCACCAGCAACGTGACGGCGCAATTCTCGGGCTTCTCCGACGCCTTCGCCTTCGTCGACCTGCCCTACGCGCTGACGAATTGGGACATGTACCAGAGGCTGGCGAAATCCGAGTTGTGGAAGCGCCAGGCCGCGAAGTTCGAGGAGCGCGTGCCGCTCAAGGTCCTGCCGCCGGTCGGCGCGGGCGGCTTCCGCCTGCTGTGGAACAGCAAGCGCGCGACTCCGGCGCCGGCGGCGGTCAACGGTCTCAAGTACCGCACCACCAACTCGCAGCTCGAGATCGCGTTGGTCCGCGCCTGGGGCGGCAACCCGACGCCGATGGCGTGGACCGAGACCTACAACGCCTTGAAGAGCGGCGTGCTCGAAGGCATGCACGTCCAGCCGATCTGGACCTTCCGTTTCAACATGCATGAGGTCTTGAAGTACGCGACGGAGGTCGACGCGATCTTCGCGGTGCAGTTCCAAGTGATGAACGCGAACACCTGGCGGTCGATGCCGCCGGAGATGCAGCGCGCATTCATGCTGGCGGCGCAGGAGGCGACGGACCAGGCGAACGACATCGATCGCCAGGCCGAGCTCACTTTCAAGACCCGGCTCAAAGAGGCGCGGATGGAGATCTACACGCCGTCGGCAGCCGAAAAGCAGCAGTGGCAGCGCGCCGGCGAGCAGATTTGGGCGACGGCGGGCGCCAGCATCGACCGCGCGGTGATCAACGAGATGGTGACCCTGCGCTGAAAGCGGAGACGGGACCGCCGGACGCGGCCGGCGGTCCCCACTCGTGCCGGGTCGCATGGCGTTGTTCGAGAGACTTCTCGACGCGATAGACGGCCT
>JBQTIU010000005.1:0-86878 GCA_052387815.1 Pseudomonadota bacterium | reverse complement strand
TAATCGTAGCCCGACCCACAGGCATTCTTGCCGATGAGGCCGGCCGCGCTGGCCTCGTCGATCGCGTGTTGGAGGTGCCGCGCCTCGTTGTAGAACTCGCCGCGAATGTAGATGTACCCGGCATGGGCGCCCATCGCCACGCTCGACAACAGGCAGCCCTCGATGAGCTTGTGCGGATCGTAGCGCAGGATGTCGCGGTCCTTGCACGTCCCGGGCTCGCTTTCGTCGGCGTTGACGACCAGATAGCCCGGCCGGCCGGTCGGCTGCTTGGGCATGAAGGACCACTTGAGGCCGGTCGGGAAGCCCGCGCCGCCGCGACCCCTCAGCCCCGATTCCTTGACCTCGTTGAGGAGCCAGTCGCGGCCCTTGAGGATCAGCTCCTTGGTGGCGTCCCAGTCGCCGCGCGACCGCGCACCCGCCAGCCGCCAGTCGTGGAGCCCGTAAAGGTTGGTGAAGATACGGTCCGCATCGGCCAGCATCACGCCCCTCCGGTGCGTGCGGACGTGCCCACCAGGGTGGTCGGGCCGCCGGCCGGCGCCGAGCCGTGGCGCCCAGCGAGCGAGCCCGCCGGCGGGGGCTCGCCCCGCGCCAGCCCGTCGAGCAAGTTCGCCATTCGCTCGGCGTCGAGGTCCTCGTAGAAATCGTCGTTGATCTGCGCGACCGGCGCGTTGACGCAGGCGCCCAGGCACTCGACCTCCTTGAGCGTGAACTTGCCGTCGGGGGTCGTCTCGCCCACGGCGATCCCGAGCTTGCGCCGGCACGCCTCGACCACCCGCTCGGCGCCGGCGAGCCAACAGGGGGTGGTGGTGCAAAGCTGCACCAAATATGTCCCCACCGGCGCCAGGTTCAGCATGGTGTAGAAGGTCGCGACCTCGTAGATGCGGATCGGCGCCATGCCGAGCAGGCCCGCGACATATTCCATCGCCGCGCGCGGCAGCCAGTTGCCGCACTGGCGCTGCGCCATGTCGAGCAGGGGGAGGACCGCGCTCGCCTGCCGGCCGGGCGGATACTTGGCGATGATCGCTTGCGCCTGCGCCACGTTCTCGGGGCTGAAGGCGAAGCTGGCCGGCTGATCCGGGGGCGCGCTCATCGATCGACCTCGCCGAAGACGATGTCAAGCGAGCCGATGATCGCCACGACGTCGGCCAGCATGTGGCCTCTGGACATGAAATCGAGCGCCTGGAGAAACGCGAAGCCGGGCGCCCGAATCTTGCAGCGGTAGGGCTTGTTGGTTCCGTCCGACACCAGATAGACGCCGAACTCGCCCTTCGGCGCCTCGACCGCCGTGTAGGTCTCGCCCGCCGGCACGTGATACCCCTCGGTGTAAAGCTTGAAATGGTGGATGAGGGCCTCCATCGAGCGCTTCATCTCGGCGCGCGTCGGCGGGGTCAGCGTGCGGTCGTTGACCTTGACCGGGCCGGCCGGCAGCAAGGCGATCGCCTGTTTCATGATCCCGAGGCTCTGGCGCATCTCTTCCATGCGCACGAGATAGCGGTCGAAGCAGTCGCCGTTCTTGCCGACCGGCAGGTCGAAATCCATTTTCTCGTAGACGTCGTAGGGTTGCGCCTTGCGCAAGTCCCACGGCACGCCCGAGGCCCGGAGCATCGGCCCGCTGAACCCCCAATCCTGGGCCTCCTCAGCCGAGACCTTGCCGATATCGACCGTGCGCTGGCGAAAAATGCGGTTATCCGTGAGCAGCGCCTCGATGTCGTCGATGACGCGCGGGAAGCGATCGCAAAACGCGAGGATGTCGTCGGTGAGCCCAGGCGGCAGATCCTGGGTCACGCCGCCGGGCCGGAAATAGGCGGCATGCAGGCGCGCCCCCGACACCCGCTCGTAGAATTCCATGAGCTTCTCGCGCTCCTCGAAGGCCCACAAGAGGGGCGTCATGGCGCCGACATCGAGCGCGAAGGTGGTGACATTGAGCAGGTGGTTGAGGATGCGGGTGAGCTCGGCGAACAGGACGCGGATGTACTGGGCGCGCGGCGGGGCCTCGATGCCCAGGAGCTTCTCGACCGCGAGCGCGAAGGCGTGCTCCTGGCACATCGGCGCGACGTAGTCGAGCCGGTCGAAATAGGGCACGGCCTGCAGGTAGGTCTTGTACTCGATGAGTTTCTCGGTGCCCCGGTGCAAGAGGCCGATATGCGGGTCGGCGCGCTCGACGATCTCGCCATCGAGCTCGAGAACGAGACGCAGCACCCCGTGCGCCGCCGGGTGCTGCGGCCCGAAATTCATGGTGAAGTTCTTGATCTGGACTTCGGACATCGGTGGGTCGCGCGGCGCGAGACGGGCGCGATCAGGGCTTGGGCGGCGCCTGATCGGCGGCCTTTTCGTCGCCCGGCAGGACCCGCGTCATGCCTTCCCAAGGCGACAGGAAGTCGAAGGTGCGGAACTCCTGCGTGAGCTTGACCGGCTCGTAGATCACGCGCTTTTGTTCCGCGTCATAGCGGACTTCGACGTAGCCGGTGAGCGGGAAGTCCTTGCGCATCGGATGGCCCTCGAAGCCGTAATCGGTGAGGATGCGCCGGAGATCGGGGTGGTCCGCAAAGAAGATGCCGTAGAGGTCCCAGGCCTCGCGCTCGAACCAGCCGGCGGCGCTGAAGGCGCCCGCGACCGAGGGCACCGGGCTCGCTTCCTCGCTCGCCACCTTGACGCGGATGCGCTGGTTGTGCTTGAGGCTCAGCAGGTTGTAGACGACATCGAAGCGCTGCTCGCGGTCGGGATAGTCGACTCCGCACAGGTCCATGAGCAGCTTGAACTGGCAGTTGGCGTCGTCGCGCAAGAACCGCATCACCTTGACGATCGCCGAGGCGCGCGCGACGAGCATGAGTTCGTCGAGCTTGAGCTCGGCCGACAGCACGGCCTGCGGCAGGGCCGCGGTGATGTAGTCGCCGAGATCCTTGAGCGCCTGGTTCATGGTCGCCGTGGAAGGCCGCTGCCCGCTAGCGGGCGATGGAGGTGGTCCGCCTGATCTTATTCTGCAACAGCAAGATGCCGTAGAGCAGGGCCTCGGCGGTCGGCGGGCAGCCGGGAACATAAATGTCGACCGGCACAATGCGGTCGCAGCCACGCACGACCGAGTATGAATAATGGTAGTAGCCGCCGCCATTGGCGCACGAACCCATCGAGATCACCCAGCGCGGCTCGGCCATCTGGTCGTAAACCTTGCGCAGCGCGGGCGCCATCTTGTTGGTGAGCGTGCCGGCGACGATCATCACGTCGGACTGACGGGGGCTCGGCCGGAAAACCAGGCCGAAGCGGTCGAGATCGTAACGGCTGGCCGCAGTATGCATCATCTCGACCGCGCAGCAAGCGAGGCCGAAGGTCATCGGCCACAGGCTGCCGGTGCGCGCCCAGGCGACCAGCTTGTCGAGTTGCGTCAAGACGAAGCCCTTGTCGGCGAGCTCGTCGGTGACGGTCTTGACGCGCGCGTCCGTCCCGGGAGCGAACGACCCGGAGTCGCCGGCGGCGCCCTCCGGCGCCTTCAGGATCACTCCCATTCCAGGGCTCCCTTCTTCCATTCGTAGACGAACCCGACGGTGAGCACGACCAGGAACACCATCATCGACCAGAACCCGAACATCCCGATCTCGCCCAGCGCCACCGCCCACGGAAACAGGAACGCGACCTCGAGATCGAAGATGATGAACAGGATGGCGACGAGGTAGTAGCGGACGTCGAACTTGCGCCGCGCATCCTCGAAGGGCTCGAACCCGCATTCGTAGGCCGACAGCTTCTCGGCATCGGGGTGCTGGCGGGCGAGGACGAACGAGGCGGCGATCATCACCGCCGCCATGGCGATGGCGAGGCCGATGAAAATCATGATCGGCAGATATTCCCGCAGTATCCCGCTCACGTCCTGCCTCCGCGCCGAGCCGACTAGGCACGCAGTATCCGCCGGAAGCTTGTGCGGCGCAATATGATTTGGCCCGGGGTGTTGCGAGGAGTGGCGCGAGCGACGGGACTTGAACCCGTGGCCTCCGGCGTGACAGGCCGGCGCTCTAACCAACTGAGCTACGCCCGCTTGAAGCCCTCCTCAAGGGCCGATCAGGGTGTACCCGCCGGCCCGTCCCAAAGTCAAGGTCATGCCCCGACGCGGTCAAGAAACAAGTCGCGGCAAAGGCTTGGCGTTGGGCGCGCCGGCCCTCAGCCGGCCGCCGCCCGCTGGCGCTCGGGATACAGGCGCAGGAGTCCCTCGGCCGTGGCCGGGGCGATGCCGCGCTCGGTGATCAGACCGGTGACGAGATGCGCGGGGGTGACATCGAAGGCGAAGTTGATCGCCGGGCTGCCGGGCGGCGTCACCTCGACCGCGACGATACGGCCTTCGCGCGTCCGTCCGCTCACGCAGCGGACCTCGGCCGGGTCGCGTTCTTCGATCGCAATCTCGCTGAGGCCGTCGGCGATGGTCCAGTCGATCGTCGGGCCCGGCAGGGCGACATAGAACGGCACCTGGTTGTCGCGCGCGGCCAGCGCCTTCAGATAGGTGCCGATCTTGTTGCACACATCGCCCCGCGCCGTCACCCGATCGGTGCCGACGACGCACAGATCGACCCGGCCGCGTTGCATCAGGTGTCCGCCGGTACTGTCGGCGATCACCGTATGGGGCACGCCGTGGCGGCCGAGTTCCCAGGCCGTGAGCGCGGCACCCTGATTGCGCGGCCGCGTCTCATCGACCCAGACATGCAGCGGGATGCCGGCATCGTGGGCGAGGTAGATTGGTGCGAGCGCCGTGCCCCCGTCGACCGTCGCCAGCCAGCCGGCGTTGCAGTGCGTGAGGATGTTGAGCGGCCGGGGATGGTCGAGCCCGGCCGCCAGGTCGCGAATGAGGACGAGGCCGTGCGCGCCGATCGCCCGGTTGAGGGCCACGTCCTCATCGCAGATTTCGGCCGCCCGGCGCCAGGCGATCGCGGGCCGCCGGTCGAGCGAAGCTGGCCGGACCGCACCCAGCATCGCATCGAGCGCCCAGCGCAGATTGACCGCCGTCGGCCGCGTGGCAAGGAGGTCCGCATAGGCGCGATCGAGGGCGGCATCGGAGGCATCGCGCGCCGCCGCCAGCGCCATGGCGTAAGCGGCGGCCGCCCCGATCAACGGCGCCCCCCGCACCTGCATGGTGCGGATCGCGCGCGCGACCTCATCGTGGCTCGACAACCGGACGATCGCGAATTCGTGCGGCAGCCGCGTCTGGTCGATGATCTCCACCGCGCGTGCGTCGGCGGCGACCCAGATCGTGCGATAGGCGACCCCGTCGACGTTCATGGAACCTGTCTTCCCGCCCGGCCCCGGGGGCGAGGCCGATGATGGTGGGCGATGACGGACTCGAACCGCCGACCCTCTCGGTGTAAACGAGATGCTCTGCCAGCTGAGCTAATCGCCCCGAAGCTCTAAGACCATACACCCGACCGCCCGTAAAACTAACGTCCCGGCCGCCCCCTTTTCGGGACGGCCGGCAGGTCCCGACGACAGCAGCCGAACGACGCCTAATTGACGGCGTCTTTCAACCCCTTGCCGGCCTTGAACTTAGGTAGCTTCGAGGCCTTGATCGTGATCGGTTCGCCGGTGCGCGGGTTGCGGCCCTTGCTCTGCGCCCGCTTCGTCAGATAGAAGGTGCCGAAGCCGACCAGCCGCACATCGTCGCCCTTCTTCAAAGCCTTCGTGATGACGTCGAACGTGGCATCGACGGCCGTCGTCGCATCGCCCTTCGACAGCTCGGCCTTGGTCGCGACCGCAGCCACGAGATCGTTCTTATTCACTCTGGGACCCCCCTTTTTGACAGGTGGCAGGTGCGCCCGCGAGACGATCCGGCGGCACCCGAACAAAAGACCTTTTAATCGCGTCGCAGTCTTTCGTCAAATGCGGACGCCGGGTTTTCCCCAGCTTTTCGGGGTCCTCGGGTGGGCGGGGTGAGGGCGGCCGCGCCGCCGCCCGCCCCCTGGGGTCAATGCGTGAGGACCTCGCCGACCTCGCCTTCGGGCTTTTTCCCCACCACCGGCCCGACATCGGGCGGCTCGATCCACTCGATCGGCGTCGGCGGGCTGACGAGCGCCTTGGCGATCATGTCGTCGACCGTATTGACCGCGACGATCACCAGGCCTTTCTTGACGTTGTCGGGAATCTCGGCGAGGTCCTTCTCGTTCTCCTGGGGAATTATCACCGTCTTGATGCCGGCATGCAGCGCCGCCAGGAGCTTCTCCTTGAGGCCGCCGATCGGCAGGATGCGGCCGCGCAGCGTGATCTCGCCGGTCATCGCGGTATCCCGGCGCACCGGAATACCGGTGAGCGCCGACACGATCGAGGTGATCATCGCCACGCCGGCCGACGGCCCGTCCTTGGGCGTCGCCCCCTCGGGGACGTGGACATGGATGTCGCGCTTCTCGAACATCGGCGGCTTGATGCCGAAGGCGACCGCGCGCGAGCGGACATAGCTCGCCGCCGCTTGCACCGATTCCTGCATCACGTCGCCGAGCTTGCCGGTGATGGTCATCTTGCCCTTGCCGGGCAGCACGGCGGCCTCGACCGACAACAACTCGCCCCCGACCTCGGTCCAGGCCAGGCCGTAGGTCACGCCGACCAGGTCCTCCTTCTCGGCTTCGCCCCACCGGAAGCGGCGCACGCCCGCGTATTTCTCGAGGTTGCGGCGGGTGATCGCCATCTTCTTGACGTTCTCGACGACCAGTTCCTTCACCGACTTGCGTGTCAGGTTGGCGATCTCGCGCTCGAGGTTGCGCACCCCGGCCTCGCGCGTGTAATAGCGGATGATCTCGCGTAACGCTTCCTCGGAGATCGACCACTCGCCCTTCTTGAGGCCGTGCGCCTTCATCTGCTTGGCGATGAGGTGGAGCTTGGCGATTTCGATCTTCTCGTCCTCGGTGTAACCGGGGATGCGGATGACCTCCATGCGGTCGAGCAAGGCCGGCGGCATGCGCAGCGTGTTCGCCGTGGTGATGAACATCACGTCGGAGAGGTCGTAATCGACCTCGAGATAATGGTCGTTGAAGGTCGAGTTCTGCTCGGGATCGAGCACCTCGAGCAGCGCCGAGGTGGGATCTCCGCGCCAGTCGGCGCCGAGCTTGTCGACCTCGTCCAGGAGGAAGAGCGGGTTCGACGACTTCGCCTTCTTCATGCCCTGGATGATCTTGCCCGGCATCGAGCCGATATAGGTGCGGCGATGGCCGCGGATCTCCGCCTCGTCGCGCACGCCGCCCAGCGACATGCGCACGAAATTGCGGCCGGTGGCCCGGGCGACCGACTTGCCGAGCGAGGTCTTGCCCACGCCCGGCGGGCCCACCAGGCACAGGATCGGGCCCTTGATCTTGGCGATCCGCTGCTGGACGGCAAGATATTCGAGGATGCGCTCCTTGACCTTCTCGAGACCGTAATGGTCGTCGTTGAGCACTTTCTCGGCGAGCTTCACGTCGCGCTTGATCTTGGTGCGCTTCTTCCACGGGATCGACAACAGCCAGTCGAGATAATTGCGGACCACGGTCGCCTCGGCCGACATCGGGCTCATGCTCCTGAGCTTCTTGAGCTCGCCCGTCGCCTTGTCACGGGCTTCCTTGCTGAACTTGGTCTTCTTGATGCGGTCCTCGAGGTCCGAGGCCTCGTCGCGGCCCTCCTGGACCTCGCCGAGCTCCTTCTGGATCGCCTTGAGCTGCTCGTTCAAATAGTACTCGCGCTGCGTCTTTTCCATTTGGCGCTTGACGCGGCCGCGGATGCGTTTCTCGACCTGGAGGACGCCGATCTCGCTCTCCATGAAGGCGAAAATCTTCTCGAGCCGCTCGGTGACGACCTCGATCTCCAGGAGCTCCTGCTTCTCGGGGATCTTGAGCGTCAAGTGCGAGGCCAGCGTGTCGGCGAGCTTGCTCGGGTCCTCGATCTGGTTGATCGACACCAGGACTTCGGGCGGGATCTTGCGGTTGAGTTTGATGTACTGCTCGAACTGTCCAATCACCGTCCGCGTGAGCGCCTCCATCTCCGACTGTTCGCCGAGCCGCTCGACGATCGACTCGGCATAGGCCTGGAAGAAGGTGGGGTTGTCGGTGTACTTGGTGATGCGCGCGCGCGAGCCGCCCTCGACCAGCACCTTGACCGTGCCGTCGGGCAGCTTCAAGAGCTGGAGGACCGTACCGACCGTGCCCACCGAGTAGATGTCCGCAGGCGAGGGATCGTCCTGGGCCGCGTTCTTCTGCGCGACCAGCAGGATCTGCTTGTCGTCCTTCATCACGTCTTCGAGCGCGCGCACCGATTTTTCGCGGCCGACGAACAGCGGCACGATCATGTGGGGGAAGACCACGATGTCGCGGAGCGGCAGAATGGGAAACACGGTGCCGCGCGGAAAGTCCAGCATGGAGCCTCTTTTGACGCCTTGCCGCCCGAAGGCGGCCGAACACCGCCCTTTTCGCCTCTTAAAACCGTACCCTTAATTGGCCCTTGGCGGGCCCCGATTCAAGTCCGCCCGATCAGCCCCGGCGCCGCTTTCAAGCGCTCGACCCGCCGACGGTGTCGCTGCGCCGGTCGGCGTAGATATGGAGCGGCTTGGCCCGGCCTTCGACGACCTCGCGATTGATGACCACCTCTTCGATCCCGTTCATGGCCGGAAGGTCGAACATGGTGTCGAGCAGGATGCCCTCCATGATCGAGCGCAGGCCGCGGGCGCCGGTCTTGCGGGCCATCGCCTTCTTGGCGACGGTCCGCAGCGCGTCCTCGGCGAATTCGAGCCGCACGCCCTCCATCTCGAACAGCCGCTGGTACTGCTTCAACAGGGCGTTCTTGGGCTTGATCAAGATCTCGACCAGCGCGTTCTCGTCGAGATCGCCCAAGGTGGCGATCACCGGCAGCCGGCCGATGAATTCCGGAATGAGGCCGAACTTCAGGAGGTCCTCGGGCTCGACCTCGCGCAGCACCTCGCCGGTCTGGCGCTCGTCGGTGCCGCGCAGGTCGGCCCCGAAGCCGATCGCCGTGCCGCGCGTGCGCTGCGAGATGATCTTCTCGAGCCCGGCAAAGGCGCCGCCGCAAATGAACAGGATGTTTGTCGTATCGACCTGAAGAAATTCCTGCTGCGGGTGCTTGCGCCCGCCTTGCGGCGGCACCGAGGCGACCGTGCCTTCCATGATCTTGAGCAGCGCCTGCTGGACGCCTTCGCCCGACACGTCGCGGGTGATCGACGGGTTCTCGGACTTGCGGCTGATCTTGTCGACCTCGTCGATATAGACGATGCCGCGCTGGGCGCGTTCGACGTTGTAGTCCGCCGCCTGCAAGAGCCGCAGGATGATGTTCTCGACGTCTTCGCCGACATAGCCCGCCTCGGTGAGGGTGGTGGCGTCGGCCATGGTGAACGGCACGTCGATGATCCGGGCGAGCGTCTGGGCGAGCAGCGTCTTGCCGCAGCCGGTCGGGCCGATCAGCAGGATGTTGGATTTGGAGATCTCGATGTCATTGCTTTTCGTGCCGTGGGCGAGGCGCTTGTAATGGTTGTGGACCGCGACCGAAAGGACGCGCTTGGCGTGGGGCTGGCCGATCACGTAGTCGTCGAGGACAGTGCAGATATCGCGAGGCGTCGGCACGCCGTCGCGCGACTTGACGAGCGTCGTCTTGTGCTCCTCGCGGATGATGTCCATGCACAGTTCGACGCATTCATCGCAAATGAACACCGTCGGGCCGGCAATGAGCTTGCGCACCTCGTGCTGGCTCTTGCCGCAGAACGAGCAGTACAGCGTATTCTTGGAGTCCCCTCCGGTGGATTTGTTCATGGCCGCTCCGTCACCTGCCGCAGGTCCCGACTCCGGCGGCATGCAATTGGACTCATGTTAGCCGCAGGTCTCAAGCCGCACAACGCCAAAAAACGCCGGCACTCCCGGGCCTTAGGGGCGATGAGCGCCGGGTGCGGCGGCGCTGGCCGCGGCGGGGCGGGACATGATCGGGCCCGATCTCGCCGCCCAGGAGCCTTGCACGGGGGCCGTCAAAAAATCGTGAACCCGGGCTTAACCGTCGGACCGGGCAGGAAAAACCGACGCCGCCTGCCGCCTAGGCGGCCTTCACGTCCTCGGGCCGCTGCGGGCGGCTGATCACCACCTCGTCGATGAGGCCGAACGTCTTGGCCTCCTCGGGCGACATGAATTTGTCGCGTTCCAGCGCCGTCTCGATGACGTTGACCGGCTGGCCGGTATGCTTGGCATAGATCTCGTTGAGGCGTTTGCGCAGGCTCAAGATCTCACGGGCCTGGATCTCGATGTCGGTGGCCTGGCCCTGGGCGCCGCCTGAAGGCTGGTGGATCATGATCCGCGAATTGGGCAGCGAATAGCGTTTGCCCTTGGCGCCGGCAGCGAGCAGCAGCGAGCCCATGGACGCCGCCTGGCCGATGCACACGGTGGCGATGTCGGAGCGGATGTACTGCATGGTGTCGTAGACTGCCAGCCCCGACGTCACGATGCCGCCCGGGGAGTTGATATAGAACGAGATGTCCTTCTTCGGGTTCTCGGATTCGAGGAACAGGAACTGCGCGCACACCAGGCTCGCGACCGCGTCGTTGACCGGCCCGATCAGAAAGATGATGCGCTCCTTCAACAAACGGGAAAATATGTCGAAGGCGCGCTCGCCGCGCGCCGTCTGCTCGATGACCATTGGCACCAGGGTATTCATTGTCGTCTCGATCGGGTGGCTCATCGTTTTACCCCTTGCTCGTCATTCCGACATTCCGTATCTGGGCAATCCCCTCCCGCAGTCAATAGGCGGGTGGCTCATGGCGTCGCCGGCCCGGCCGAGATCCCGGCGGCCGCGTCCTCGGCCTCGCGCGTCAGCTCCGCGACGCCGACGCTCCGCTCGCCGACCTTGGCCAGTTCGAGGATGAAGTCGACGACCTTGTCCTCGAACAAGGGGGCGCGGAGCTGGGCCAGCGCGTCGGGGTTGTTGCGGTAGAACTCGACGACTTTTTTCTCCTGACCGGGGAAGCGGCGCGCCTCCGCGACGAGCGCGCGATTGATCTCCTCCTGGCTCACCTGGATGTTGTTGAGCCGGCCGACCTCCGACAGCAGCAGCCCCAGGCGCACGCGCCGTTCGGCGATGGCCCGGAATTCGTCCTTGATGTCGTCCTCGCTCTTGCCGGCCAAGGACGGGTCGTCGCCGCGCTTGCGCTCTTCCTCGAGGTTTCTCCAGATCGCCGCGAATTCGAGGTCGACCATCCCTTGGGGCACAGCGAAGCCGTGTTTTTCGGCCAGCCGGTCGAGGAGTTGGCGCTTGAGGCGGGCGCGCGACAGCCGGGCGTAGTCGTGGGCCGTCCGCTCGCGCACCGCCTTTTTCAAGGTTTCGAGGTCATCGACCCCCATGGCCGTGGCCAAGCCGTCGTCGAGGGCCATCGACACGGCTTCGTGAATCTCCTTGACCTCGATCGCGAACACCGCGTCCTTCCCCGCCAGGGCCGGGTTCACATAGGCGGTCGGGAACGTCACCTTGATGTCTTTCTTGTCGCCGACACCGAGCCCGACGAGCTGGTCTTCGAAACCCGCCACGAACTCGCCCGAGCCGAGCTCCAACCGGTGGTCCTTGCCGGCCCCGCCCGGAAATTCCTGGCCGTCGATCGCGCCAACGAAATCGATCACCAGGATATCGCCCTTGGCGGCCGGCCGGGGCGCAGCGATTTTTCGGGACTGCTTGTGGTCGGCCGCCAGGCGCTCCAGCGTCTTTTGCACCTCGTCGTCCGAGACGTCGACCTTGAGGCGCTCGAGCTCGAGGTCCGCGAAGTTCATCGGCTTGATGTCGGGCAGCAGCTCGACGGCCAGCGTGTATTCGAGATCGGCGCCCTCAGCGAAGGACGTGATATCGACCTTGGGTGCCAGCGCCGGCTTGAGGCCGCGCTCTGACATCGCTTGGCTCGAGGAGTCCGTGACCGCCCGCTCGAGGACCTCGCCCATCACCGACGAGCCGAAGCGCTTCTTGAGGATCGGCATCGGCACCTTGCCCGGCCGGAACCCAGGCAGCCGAACCGAGCGCCCGAGCTCCTGCAGCCGGTGATCGAACTTGGTGCTGATGTCGTCGGCGGAGACCACGACCTTGAATTCGCGCCTCAGGCCTTCGTTTCTGGTCTCGGTTACTTGCATGCGAGGCAGGCTTCCGGGCTCGGCTGGGCGGTTGGTGCGGGCGGAGGGATTCGAACCCCCAAGACTTGCGTCACCAGAACCTAAATCTGGCGTGTCTACCGGTTCCACCACGCCCGCGAACCGCGGTCGGATCCGTGCAAGTCTACGTACCAAGCCCCAGGGACCGCCGTCAACGCCTGCCCCACGTCAGGGCTATCGGATTTGGCGGACTCTAAGCGGGCTTGCGTAGACGGGGCGCGAGGCATCGCCTCGCCGCAAGGACCGTCTCCAGGGGGCGATGTCCATTGACATCGGGTGGCGAGCGTGAGCCGCGCCGCGCGAGGCGCTGCCTCGCGAGGGGCAACGCCGAATTGGGTTGTGCCGACCTCTCTCTCGCCGCTGCTCGGCGACCTCTCCCCACGGGAGAGGTGAAGCGATCCATCTCGCGGCGTCCAAATGCAATTGCCCTCGGCCCCGCGGTCGCCCAGGTCGCGCGCGCGCCGGCGCCATCGCCACGGCCGGGGTGATGGGTTTGCCGGCCTCGCCGACCGCGGATCGGCTGCGTTTCGCAGGCCCTCCCAAAGGCCCGAAAAATCGACCTTCAGCGCCCCGCCATCGATCCCACAGTATCAAAAGTTGTTTCGCTAGATCAAATGGTTGTTTCATATTCTTAAAGTCCAACCTCATATTCCGCGGGGGTGGCCACCGGGCCCGCAAAACCGCTTCGAGCTGTGGTCGAAATTCGGCCTGTGCCATGATGGCGCCCCAACCGAGGGTGCCATGGCCCCCATCACGTTCACGCTCGCGGTTCTGGCGCTGGTGTTCGCGGCCTCGCCAGCCAGCGGTCAGAAGGCCGCCGATCCGGCGGAGCTCGAGCGGACGTGGGCGGGCGGGCGGGTTTACGGGCCGGGGCTCCTCGCCGACGGCCTGTGGATCGGCGATCCCTATACGGACGGCGCCTTACTCAGCGAAACCGCTGGACGCCGCCGGCCGGTCGTGATCTATGCCCATGGTTGCGGCGGGTTCGGGCGGCCCAGCCATGGGGACGGAAAGCTTCTGGCCGAAGCCGGCTATCTGGTCTTCATGCCCAGCAGCTTCGCGCGGGCCGACAAGCCCAAGAGCTGCGATCCCGTGCGCCATCTCGGCGGTCTCCACCGCGAGGTGCTGGCGTGGCGGATCGAAGAGGTGCGCCATGCCGTCGCCAAATCATCGGCCCTGCCGTTCGTCGATACGGACAATCTTTTCCTGATGGGATTCAGCGAGGGCGGCATAACCGCAGCTCGCTATCCAGACGGTCCCTTCAAGGCTCGCATCATCACGGGATGGAACTGCTATGCGGGCTGGCCCGAGCATGCTGGACTGAACGCGCCGCGCGACCAGGCGGTGTTTTCAGCCGTCGCCGGCAAGGATCCATGGTTTCCGCACCATTGGCGAGGAGAAAGCTGCCGCGACTTCATGGGCAAGCGGATCGACAGCCACGCCATCCTGGTCCCTGGCTTCCTTCATCACGTGACGCAGGTTCCGGAGGTGCGAAGCGCGCTTCTCGAATTTCTCGCCCGGCACACCGGCAGGCCGCGGTAGCGCCAGTCGCTCAGGCGAGGCAGGCGCTGGCGGCGGCGTCGAGGATGGCGTCGACGTCGATGCCGTGGAGTCGATAGAGATCGGGAATGTCGCCCGATTGTCCGAACCGCTCGACCCCGAGCGCCTCGATCCGCTGGGAGCGAACCGCGCCCAGCCATGACAGCGTCGCCGGATGGCCGTCGATCACGCTGACCAGCTTGGCGTCGGGTGCCAAGGCGGCGAGCAGGGTCTCGACCTGCGAGACCGCCGCCAGCCCCTTGCGCCGCGCGGCGCGGGCCGCGAGCCAGCCGGCATGCAATCGGTCGGGCGAGGTGATGGCCAAAAGCCCCGCCCCGGGAATGTCCTCGAGGATCTGTCGATGCGCCTCGGCCGCCTCGGGCGCCACCGCGCCGACGTGGACGATCGCGAGCTCGGCCCCGGCGGCCGGCGGCACCAGCCAATAGCCGCCGGCGATGATGTCGGCCCTCAGCTCGGGCCCGATCTCGCGCTGGGGCTGGACGAGCGGGCGGGTCGATAACCGCAGGTAGACCGAGCCGCCGTCCGGCGCCTGCATGTAGCCGAAGCCCCAGGCCATGATCGCGGACATCTCGTCGACATAGGCGGGATCGTAATAGGCGAGATGGTCTTGGCCGATGCCGATGAGCGGCGTCAGCACCGACTGATGCGCCCCGCCTTCCGGCGCCAGCGCCAGACCCGAGGGCGTCGCCACCACCATGAAGCGCGCGTCCTGGTAGCAGGCGTAGTTGAGGGCATCGAGGCCGCGCTTGATGAACGGGTCGTAAAGCGTGCCGACCGGCAGCAGCCGCGCCCCGAACAGCGGTCCCGAAAGCCCGAGCGCCCCCAGCAGCAGAAACAGATTGTGCTCGGCGATGCCGAGCTCGATGTGCTGGCCCGCGGGGCTCATCGCCCAGGCTTGCGCCGAGACGACCTTCTCGGCCTTGAACACGTCCTTGCGCTCGTGGCGGTCGTAGATGCCCCTTCGGTTCACCCAGCCGCCAAGGTTGGTCGACACCGTGACGTCGGGCGAGGTCGTCACCAGGCGCCGGGCGAAGGCGCTATCCTCTCCGGCGAGCTCGAACAGGATGCGTCCGAACCCCTCCTGGGTCGACATCGGCTGCTGGGAGCGCGGCGCCGGAAAATCCGCCGGCACGGCGATCGCCTCGGTCGCGAAGCGGCGCGGAAAGGTGCTGGCGAACGGCACTTGATCTAGGAACGCCTGGAGCTCGCTCGCCGGCAGGTCGAGCCCGGCGAAGCGGTCCCATTCCGCGCCGTCGGGAATGTTCATCGACCGCTTGAAGGCCGCCATCTGCGCGGGGCTCATCAGGCCAGCGTGGTTGTCCTTGTGGCCGGCAAAGGGCAGGCCGTAGCCCTTGATCGTGTAGGCGATGAAACAGGTGGGCGTGGGGTCGTCGCCGGCCGCCGCGAAGGCCTCGAGCACGCTCTCGAGATCGTGCCCGGCGAGGTTGGTCATCAGGCGGTGGAGGGCGTCGTCGTCGTTATAGGCGGCAAGCAGTTCCGAAATGCCCGGCTCGCCCTCGAGATCGCGGGCGAGATGCTCGCGCCACGCCGCACCCCCCTTGTAGGTCAGCGCCGAATACAGCGTATTGGGACAATCGTCGATCCATTTACGCAACGCTGTCCCGCCGGGCCGGGCGAACGCCGCTTCAAGGAGCTTACCGTATTTCAGGGTCACGACCTTCCAGCCGATGCCCTCGAACACGCTGTCGATGCGTGTGAACAGCCGGTCCGAGACTACGCTGTCGAGGCTCTGGCGGTTATAGTCGATCACCCACCAAAGATTGCGTACATCGTGCTTCCAGCCCTCGAGCATCGCCTCAAAGACATTGCCCTCGTCGAATTCGGCGTCGCCGACCACCGCGACATGGCGGCCGGCGCGCGCCGCCGACGGGCTCAGCCCCTTCAAGCGCACGTAATCCTGAACCAGCGAGCCGAATAGCGTCATCGCCACGCCGAGGCCGACCGAGCCCGTCGAGTAATCGACGTCGATGGTGTCCTTGGTCCGCGAGGGATAGGACTGGGCCCCGCCCAGCCCCCGGAAGCGTTCGAGCTTGTCCTGGTTCTGGTGGCCCAGAAGATACTGGATGGCGTGATAGACAGGGCTGGCATGCGGCTTGACCGCCACCCGGTCTTCGGGGCGCAGCACCTGCATGTAAAGCGCGGTCATGAGCGTGGCGACGGACGCGCTCGACGCCTGGTGTCCGCCGACCTTCAGGCCGTCCCGTTGCGGGCGCAAATGGTTGGCGTTATGGATCATCCAGGTCGACAACCACAGGACCTTGCGTTCGAGTTCCTTCAGGATTCGAAGCCTCGCCAGGCCCGGAGCGGCGACCCTTACGGCCAGCGGTTGCTGGATTGCCATGGCGGTGCCATTGCGCTTGATCCCCGAAATTACAAGCTTATACCCCCGACTTGGGATAATCCTTGCCAAAATTGCTATAATTACCCAGGTCTTAGCAATAATCTACCCAGAAGTAATGGAGTTCAGCATGGATCATCCAAAGTTCGCGCTCGACGACATCGACCGGAGCATCCTGGCTCATTTGCAGCGCAACGCCCGGCTGTCGAACGTCGAGCTGGCCGAGAAGGCTGGCATCTCGCCCTCGCCGTGTTGGCGCCGAGTGCGGGCGCTCGAAGACACCGGCGTGATCGCCCACTACGTAACTTTGGTCGATCCCGCCGCCGTCGGCTTGCCGGTCAGCGTGTTCGTCAACGTCTCGCTCGAACGCCAGATCGAGTCGAGCCTCGAGATCTTCGAAAAGGCGATCCTCGAACGGCCCGAGGTGATGGAGTGCTACTTGATGACCGGCGATGCCGATTACCTGCTGCGTGTGGTCGTCCCCGACCTTCGCGCCTACGAGCAATTCCTGATGGCGCACCTGACTCGGGTTGCGGGGATTTCCAGCATCAGATCGAGCTTCGCGTTGCGGGCGGTCAAATACCGGACCGATCTGCCGATCGCCGCGCCCGTAGAGGCGCGCAGGGCTACGCGAGCCCGTTGACGCTCGACCCGGCGACGGGGCGAACGCGCCCGATCATTGCGCGAGACGATCAGCTTTCGCGCGTGCCGCACCGGCCGCCCAGGGCCGCGCGACATGTTGCCGCGCAAGGGCCCGACTGGTACCGTCCCGGGTCGCATCCACGAGTATCCGGAGATCGGCCATGGTTGACCGCCGCGCCATAGCTGTTGCCCTGTCGCTCCTCGTCGCCACGGGCCCCTGGCTCGCGGCGGCCCAGACGGGGCCCGAGCAAGTCCCGCACGTCGACGAGCGCGGCCAGCGCTACTTCGAGGAACGGTTTCCCCTCGCTGGCTTCCACCGCGCCTTCGCCGTTTCGGGCTCCGGCAAATGGGCAGCATGGCTCGGCGCTTCTTCGCTTGAAGATGCCAAGCAACGAGCCCTCGCCAACTGCCAGAAAGATTCGCCGGCGCCGTGCGCCCTTTACGCGGTGAACGGCTACGTGGTCTGGGGAAAGAACCCGGACGACATCCCGCTCCGATCGCCCAGCGCGCCGAATGTCGGCCGGTTCATTGCCAGCGATTACTATCCGGTTCGCGGCCCGCAGGCAGCCAAGGGCGTCGTCATTTGGAGCCATGGCTATCGCTCCGGCGTCGATGCGACGAAGACGCAACCGCACGGCTACGTCAGCCGCTTTCACGCCGCGGGATGGGATATCTACCGCTACAACCGCGAGTGGGTGAATCAGATCCACATCGATATCCAGGGCATGGTCGACTCCGTCGCCGCGGCAAAGGCGGTCGGGTACGCGAAGGTGATTCTCGCGGGGCAATCGCAGGGCGCGTGGACCTCGCTCGAGGCCCTCGCCCGTGGGGCGGACGCCGACGGCGTCATCGCCACGGCGCCGGCTCGGCATGGGGCGCCGCCGTCCTCGGCGGCACGTTCCGATTTCCGCCAATTGCTGCGCGCTATCCGCTCGCGGAACGCGGCGAATATCCCGCTCGTCATCACCCTCTTCCAGAACGACGATTTTGAGCCGGGCGGCCGCTTCGCCGATGTGGCCGAACTCCTCGTCGGATCGACGATCCCGAGCTACTTCATCGACCGCCCGGCGGACCTTCCCGGGCACGGCGCGGGCGCGAACCTGCGCTTCAATGACCGATTCGGCCCCTGCATATTCCGCTTCGTCACGCAGGCGCCGCCGACGCCCGGCGACTGCAGGTAAATTCTCTTACTTGAGAAGCCCCGTGGTTGCCGACGAAGCGGCGATGCGCCCCTCGGCGGCATAGGCCTCGTGGTTGGCCTCGATCTCGGAGAGTCGGTAGAGATAGTTGACCATCATCCCAGCCGATTGCTGCAGCCCCTTGGCCGAATTGTCGGCGAGCCAATCGAGGCGCTCGATGCGCGCCCCGTTGCGCAAGTGGAAATGGGCGACGGGATCTAGCGCCCCGCCGTCCCCTCGCTTGGCCTCGAGGAGGTAGCGCACCGCCAATCGCATGAGCGGCCGCTTCAACGCCGCGGCGAGAGCGGGCGAACGCGCCCAGTCGTGGCGCGACAGGATCTGTTTGAGCGCGCCCTTGCTGGCATGACCTTCGGCCGCGGCGGCCAGCGCCTTGCGCTCGCCCTTGGCCAGCATCCCGGGTTCGCCTTCGGCGAAGCGCTCGGCAAGCCAAGGGCGGAACCCCGGGATCGGCGACAAGGTGGCGAAGGTCTTGAGACGGGGGAATTCCGCCGCCAGCCGATCGACCACTCGCTTGATCAGGAAGCCGCCGAAACTGATCCCGGCAAGCCCCTTATGGGCGTTGGAGATCGAATAGAAGATCGCCGTGTCGGCGGCGCGCGGATCGCCGACCGGGGCGTGCTCGTCGAGCAGCGCCCCGATATTGTCGCTGAGCCCGCTGACCAGTGCCACCTCGACGAAGATCAGCGGTTCGTCGGGCATGCGCGGATGGAAAAAGGCGAAGCAGCGCCGGTCCGAATCGAGACGGTTCTTGAGGTCGGTCCAGCTCCGGACCTCATGCACCGCCTCATACAGGCTGAGCTTCTCCAGGAGCGCCGCCGGCGAGTCCCAGGTGATGCGGTTTAGTTCGAGGAAACCGATATCGAACCAACCGGCGAGCAGCCCCTTGAGGTCGCCCTCCACCGCCGCCAGACGCCGGTCGTCCGTGGCCAGGCGGATGAGATCGGCACGCAACTCGACCAGGAACTTGACGCCTTCGGGCAGGGCGTTGAACTGGGTGAGCAGGCGCAGGCGCGGCGCCTCGAGCGCCAAGCGCAGCGCCCGCTCGGCGGCCGCGCGCCCGTCCTCGTCTGGAGCGCTGCCGAGCTTTTCCGCGGCCGCGCTCACCGCCCGCCGGTCAATGCCGAACTCGCTCGCCAACAAGACCAGGAACCGCTGGCGTCCCACCGGGTCGAGGCCGAGATAGGTGCGGCCGAGCTCGGCGGCCCGCGCGCGCGCCGACACCTCGCCGCCGCGGGCCTCCAGGCAATCGTGCATTCGCGCGCTGAGCCGCGCCAGGTCGGGCTCGGGCAAATCGGGCCGAAACCCGCCCGCGCTGCCCACCAGGCCTTGGGCCGAGGCAGCAATCTCGCGCCACGCCTCGCGCAGATTGCGCCAGGTGCGGCCGAGAAACCGCGCGCCGGTGCGGCCTTCCTGCTGCGTGGCTTGCGTGTCGCTCTCTTCGCTCATGCGCGGATCGCCGTGGCCGTCCGGCCGCCTCCCAATGGCGGCCAATATTGCCGACCGTGCCCGCCCATGATAGCATCGATTTACCGGGCCGATCGGCACGATCGGACTCGATAACGCCACCTCGCGGAAAGGGGGAAACATGTCGAAATTCGCCTCGCTCAAGCCGTACGGCCTCGCGTCCCTTGGCGCCGTGGTCTTGGGACTGTGGCAAGTCACCCCGGAGTCGCTGTTCCGCCACGACGTCGTGGCCGCCACCCCGCCCGGGTTCGCGGTCGACCCATTGTGGCCGAAGCCGCTGCCCGACAACTGGCTGCTCGGCCAAGTCGCGGGGGTGGCGGTCGACTCCCATGACAACATCTGGATCGTGCAGCGGCCACGCTCGCTGACCGACGACGAGAAGGGCGCCACCTTAACGCCGCCGCGCAGCAAGTGCTGCGCGCCGGCCCCGCCGGTGATGCAGTTCGACAGCGACGGCAATTTCCTCAAAGGCTGGGGAGGCCCGGGGCCCGGTTACGAATGGCCCGCGGGCGAGCACGGCATCTATGTCGACCACAAGGACAATGTGTGGATCGCCGGCAATGCCGAGAACGACCACCAAGTGCTGAAGTTCACCAACGACGGCAAATTCCTGATGCAGATCGGCCGGGCCGGCCAGACCGGCGGCTCCAACCACACCTCGCTGCTCGGCCGGCCGGCCGACACGGAGGTCGACGCCACGACCAACGAGGTCTATGTCGCCGACGGATACCGCAACAAGCGCATCGTCGTCTTCGACGCCGACACCGGAGCCTACAAGCGGCATTGGGGCGCCTACGGCAAGCCGCCCAGCGATGAAGCTCCCGGGCCTTACGACCCCAACGCGCCGGCGGTGCAGCAGTTCCGCAATCCGGTGCATTGCGTGCGCATCGCCAAGGACGGCCTCGTGTATGTCTGCGATCGCGTCAACAACCGCATCCAGGTCTTCCAGAAGAATGGCACCTTCGTGCGCGAGTTCGGCCTTGGCAAGCCGACGCTCGGCAACGGCGCGGTCTGGGATCTCGATTTCTCGCCGGATCCCAAGGAAACCTATATCTTCAACGCCGATGGCGAGAACAACCAGGTGTGGACGCTGATGCGCGCGAGCGGCGAAATCGTGGCCACCTTCGGGCGCAACGGCAGGTATGCCGGCGAATTCCATTGGGTGCACAACCTCGCCGTCGACTCGATGGGGAATATTTACACGGCCGAAGTGGACACGGGCAAACGTGCCCAGAAGTTCCGCTTCACCGGCCAGGTCAAGCGCATGTAGGTGCGCGGGAAGGACCGCCCTCGCTGCCGGCCGGCGGCGAGGGTGGCCGTTCAGCTATGATTTTCCGCCTGTCGAGCCGCTTTGGCTCGGGTGGGTTCGGCCGGCTCCTGGCGGTTGCCGGCGTGCTCGTGTCGTGGCCCGGTCCGGTTGGCGCCCACGACATCCCCGAGCGAGTCGTCTTCAATATCTTTGTAGCGCCCGAGGGCACCGGAACCAGCATGGTCGTGCGCGTGCCGCTCATCATGCTGGCCGATCTCGATCTGCCCAAGCGCGGTCCCGGCTATCTCGATCTCGGCCGTATCGACTTGGCGTTGCCGGAGGCCGCGGCGGCTACGGAGCGAGCGATCAAGTTGGTTGCCGACGGCGTGGCCCGCTCGCCCTCGCGCGTCGAGTGGCGCATTGCGCTCCCTTCCGATCGTTCCTTCGAGAGCTTCGAGATGGCGCTCGCCGCGATCCGCGGGCCGCGCCTGAGCGAGAGCGAAAACGTTTTCTGGAACCAGGGATTCTTCGACGTCCATTTCGAATTTCCGTTGCGCGCCCACGCGCACCGGCTCTCACTCAGCGCCAGCGTCGCGCCGGCGCTCGGCGATCGCGTGCGCCTGGCGGTGCGCTTCGCCACGCAAGAGGGGGCGATCCGCGCCCTCGACATCCAGGGCGGCATCGTCGATATCGATCTCGATCCAAGCTGGGTCGAGGCGGCGCGGTTGTTTCTCTACGAGGGCATCCTCCATATCCTCGGCGGCATCGACCACCTGCTGTTCCTGTTCTGCCTGGTGCTTCCGTTCCGCAACCGGTTCGGGGGCCTGGTCGGGATCGTCACCGCGTTCTCGGTCGGCCATTCCATCACCCTGATCGCCACGGCGTTGGGTTTCATTCCGGTGGGCAAATGGTTTCCGCCGGTGATCGAGACGGCGATCGCCGCCTCGATCGTCTACATGGCGGTCGAAAACATGTTCGGCGCCGATTTCGAGCGGCGCTGGATCATCGGCACGTTTTTCGGCCTGATCCACGGCTTCGGATTCGCCGGCGCGCTGTCGGAGACGCTGCAGTTCGCCGGCTCGCACCTGGTCGCGGCGCTGCTTGCCTTCAATCTCGGCATCGAGCTCGGGCAGCTCCTCGTCCTCGCCCTCGTCGTACCCGCGCTCAACCTCGCGTTCCGTCGCCCGCCGATTGCCCGCTACGGCGGCATCGTGCTGTCGATCACCATCGGCCATGAAGGCTGGCACTGGATGCTCGAGCGGGCCAAGGCCATCCGCCTCGCCGACCTGCCCCAACTCGATCTCGCCCTCGCCTACCGGGTTTTCCTGTGGGTCCTCACCGCGGTCTTCGTCGGCGCCTTGTTCCGGTACCTGCTCGTGCGCCTCACGCGGGTCACCGGCCGCCGGCCTCCGCCCTAAGGCGCCGCAGCACCGGCGGCAGGTTCTCAGGCAGGTCTTCGGCGATCAGGCCCGGGCCGAGCGCGGCCGCCGCCTCGCCGTGCAGCCACGCCGCCGCGCACCCGGCATCGAACGGCGTCATGCCTTGCGCGAGCAGACCGAGCGCCAGTCCGGCCAGCACGTCCCCGGCGCCGGCCGTGGCGAGGTCGGGCGGCGCGTTGGCGTTGATGGCGGCGCGCCCATCCGGCGCGGCGATGACCGTATCGGCGCCTTTGACGAGGACCGTCGCGCCGCTGAGCGCCGCGGCGCGGCGCGCGCGCGTCAGCTTGTCGCCGCGGTCCCGGAACAGGCGCTGGAACTCGCCCTCGTGCGGCGTGAGCAGCACCGGCGAAGCGATCGCCCCGAACAGCTCGCTCGGATCGTCCGCGAACACCGACAGCGCATCGGCGTCGAGGACGCACGCCTTGGCGGCGAACAGCGCCGCCTTGACCCGCGCCCGGGTCAAGGGCTCGACGCCATTGCCTGGCCCCAACAGGACCGCGTTCTGGCGTGGATCGGAGATCAGCGCCGCGAACCCATCCGCCGCGCCGATGGGCGCCGTCAAAAGACTCGCCGAGTCGGACGCGTAGATCGGGATCGCCACCGGATCGGCGGCGATGGTGACCAGCCCGGCGCCGACGCGCAGCGCCGCGCGCGCCGCCAGTCGCGCGGCACCCGTCATCCGCGTGCCGCCGACTACCACCGCATGGCCGCGGCTGTACTTGTGGCCGTCGACCCTGGGCCAGGGAAAGCGGGCCTGCCACAGCAAGGGCAGGTTCTCATGGCAGCGCGGCGCGATTTGCGCCAGCACCTGGTCCGGGATGCCGATATCGGCCACCACCGTCTCGCCCGCCAACCGGCGGCCGGGCAGCAGCAGATGCCCCGGCTTGCGACGGAAGAATGTCACCGTGACTTGGGCGAAGGGAGCGGCCCCCTCGGCGCCACCCACGACCTCGCCGGTGTCGCCGTCAACCCCGCTCGGGATATCGACCGCGACGCAGGCCACGCGCCGGCGGTTGACCTCGGCGACCACGGCGCGGGCGGGGCCGGCGAGCGGGCGGCTCAAGCCGGTACCGAACAGGGCATCGACGATGAGGACGGCCTGATCGAGCGCCGCCGGCGTCAGTTCCACGACCCCCTCCGACCAGCGCCCGGCGTTGAGCGCGGCGTCTCCCCTGAGGCGCGCGCGCGATTCCAGCCCGGCGACGCGCACCGGCCAGCCGGCCCCGGCGAGATGGCGGGCAGCGACGAAGCCGTCGCCGCCGTTGTTGCCCGGGCCGCACAGGACGAGCACCGGCTGGGCGGGGAAGCGGCGCGCGATCTCTCGCGCCACGGCCCCGCCCGCCGCCTCCATCAAGCGTTCGGACGGAATGCCGGCCTTGACCGCCGCCGCGTCGGCGCGGGCCATTTCGGCTGAGGTCAGAAGCGCGGCGGCATCGGCGTGGTCCATCCGGCCCTCCTAGTCTTGGCGCATGGTATCGTCTCGGCCGCGGCCGGTCCAACTGCGGCCGAGCGTCGAAAAATGCCGTGTTCTCTTCGCCGTCCTTGGCTTGAGGAGTGTGGTTTGCGCGCCCACGCGGTAGTTTTGGCCCTGGCCGCCGGGCTGCTCGGCCCGGCCGGCGCGCGCTCCCAGTCGGTCGACTTGCAGCTCGTGCTGGCAATCGACTCCTCGTCTTCGGTCAGCATGGACGAGTTTTACCTGCAGCTCGAGGGCTACGCGACCGCGTTCAAGCATCCGGACCTGCGGCGCGCGATCCGCTCCGGCCCCAACCAGGCGATCGCCGTGAGCCTGTTCGAATGGTCGAGCCCGAACCAGCAGGCGATCAATTTCGACTGGCGGCTGCTTTCCGACCAGGCGAGTCTCGAGACCTTCGCCGCCGAGCTCGCCGGCGCGCCGCGCGTGGTGATCGGCGGCAACACCGCCATCGGCTCGGCGATCGAGGTTGGGATCGAAATGCTCGAGCTTAGCCCGTTCGAGGGCGGGCGGAAGGTGATCGACATCTCGGGCGACGGAGCCAGCAACGGCGGCCGCCCGGTGACGGCGATGCGCGACCAGGCCACCTTCCTCGGGGTCACCATCAACGGCCTTGCGATCCTCAGCGAGGAGCCCGATCTCGACGCCTATTACCGGCGCTTCGTCATCGGCGGCCCGGGCGCGTTCGTCATCTCGGCACGCGACTACACCGACTTCGCCGACGCGATCCTGAAAAAGCTGTTGCGCGAGATCACGACCATCGCAACCGCCGGCCGGGGCGCGCCGTAAGTCGCGCCGCGGCGCCGGCTCGCTCGAACCGCTGCCGACATGCTATGGTGGCGCCGACCGAAGGAGGAAACCATGACGACCGGTTGTTCGAGGCTGAGCGTGAGTTTCGTACGCCTTCCGGCCTGGCTTGCGGCCCTGGGGTTCTTGCTGTTGCCGGGGCTGGCGGGGGCAGGCTGCATCCCGGTCGCCGGCTTCCCGGCCCGGGCCTTCCATGTCGGCTTCCTGCCGGCGGGCGGCGTTCCGTCCGGAAAGGTCGGCGTGACCTATCTCGGGCATTCGAGCTTCCTGATCGAAAGCACCGGCGGCGCCACCATCGTGACCGATTACAACGGCTACAACCGGCCCCGGTTCGCTCCCCATGTCGTGACCATGAACAACGCCCACTCGACCCACTTCACCGAGGCGCTCGATCCGGAGATCCAGCACGTGCTGAGGGGCTGGGACCCGGCCGGCAAGATGGCGAAGCACGACATGGTCCATCTCGATGTGCGCATCCACAACGTGCCGACCAATGTGCGCGACTACGGCGGCACGCGCTACAACGGGAACTCGATTTTCGTCTATGAGGTCGGGGGGTTGTGCATCGCCCATGTGGGCCATCTCCACCACGTGCTGACCGAAATGCACCTCGCGGAGCTGGGCAAGATCGACGTGTTGATGGTGCCGGTCGACGGCATTTACACCATGGGGCAGTTCGACATGCTGGAGGTCGTCCAGCAGATCAAGGCGCCGCTGGTCATCCCGATGCATTACTTCGATCCCGGCTCGCTCGCCCGCTTCGTTAACCGCTTGCGCGACGAGCACGGGCACACGATCCGGATCGGCGATTCGACCACCGTCCTGTTGTCGCGCGCCGGCCTGCCCCGGCGCGAGCGGCCGGAAGTCCTGGTGATGCCGGGATTCTGACTGGCGCCAGGCGCGCCGGCTATCCCTCGACGCGCTCGCTGAGCGCGATGTCGCGGCGGGCAGCGGAGATCGAGACCGTGAACCCGGCGACGACGTCGATGAGCGCCATGAGCATGACGGTGACGAACGTGGCGGTCGCCATCGCCGGCACGAGCAGGAACTCGACCAGGCAGACCGTGAACACGGCCATCGACAACCCGTGATCGATGATCGAGGGGCTTCCCATGCGGGTAGACTTGACGATCTCGACGAACATCGCGACCAGGCCGGCGACCACCAACAGGGCGCCCCAAGAGACCGCGAGCGTTCCGCCCGAAGGCAGGGCGAACGCCATCCGGGGCGCATCGAAATCCGCGGCGAAGATCAGCGCCATCGCGTTGTAGGCGATGACGACGAGGGCGAGCAGCGGAAACACGGACCAGGACACGCGCATGGGTCTGCCTCCCGATCATTGCCGGCGCCCGCACAGGCTACCACGAAGCCCCGCCGGGGCGGGATTGGCGCGCCGCTCGTGGTGGCGCTTGCGGGCGGCCCGCAGGATCGGCAATTGGCGATAGGCCTTGCGGCGGCGGAAGGTCTTGTGCGCCTCGATCCTGCCGGCCGCCGCCCAGCGTTTTGCCATGTTACCAGCCGTGGGTTTAGCCTTTGCGCCATACGGTCGCGAGCCACGGCTGCCTGTGGCGCGGGAGTCCCGGCGGGCGGTAGTAATGCCGCACCTCGAAGAACCCGGCAGCGCTAACGTAATGGCGCCAGGTGTCGAGATCGAAGAAGCAGCTATAGCGGTCACCGCTTAAGCCTTCCTCGTTGTTTCCTCTTGGGTTGGAGCAGAACAGAACGCCCCGGGGCCTCAAGGTTCCGGAGAGTTCGAGCAATACCCTCGGCAATTCCTGGCTCGGCACGTGGAACAGCGACGCATTCGCAAACACGCCGTCAAAGCGGCTCTCCGGCAATACCATCGCGAGAAAATCCTGGTGGAGAACCTCGCACCCGGAATAGGAACGTGCCAGAGCCACGAATTCCTTCGATCCGTCCAGGCCCACGGCGTCGTGCCCCAATGAACGAAAATGATGGAGGTCTCGGCCGGGTCCGCAACCTAGATCAAGAATGGAATAGGGGGAATCGCCCTCAATCGCATCCAGAAGCGCCGCATAGTTTTGGCTGACGTCGTGATCCCGAGTGCCATCCCGGTATGCCTCGGCCAGCCGATCGTAATGGGCGATCGTCACTTCTGAAACGCGATGCGACTGCTCGACATCGACCCGAACTGGCCCTGTATCAGACTCACCCTTCCGGTTACCCATGCCCACTGCTTCCCTCGCGGATGTTCCGGGGTCTGTTGAAATCGGAGGGTGGGCGTCGAACGTCTCCGAGCCTGCCAGGCCCGGGGTGGCAACTCCATAGAGAGGAAGCTCGACGCCTTTGGACAAGACTATCCGCCCGGGGACGGGCATGCACGGGAAACTTGCCTCGACGACGGCGGTGCCGCCGATGACGCCGCTGGCGATCGAAGCGATGGTGGAGCTTGCACGGCAGCTTCGAGAGGGTGCGCCTGCAGGCCGGTCTGGCCGCCATTGAGGGGATGCTGGCGGCGCATGCCGAGGCACTGTGCGGCAGCCGGTACGAGCGTGGGCCGAGGGCCGGCGCGGGCTGCGCTGGGGACCGGACGGCGCGCGAAATCGGCACCCACGGCGGCAAGACGAAGATCGCGCCCGCGGGTGCGCGCAAGGGGCGCGGGGCGGAGATCGAGTTGCCGAACTGGCCGGCGATCCGGGCCGCGCAAGAACTCGGGCCGGACGCCGCCCGGTGGCGCGACTTGCACGCCGGCCGACGGGTCTCTCGGGGCGCGAATTCGGCCCGCGTGCTTCCGTGTTGCTTCCGCGGCCCGGCAGTAACCCGCTACTTTAACCCACTACTTTGCGACTAACCTATTGAAAAATTGGGGCGAGCGAGGGGACTCGAACCCCCGACATCCAGAACCACAATCTGGCGCTCTAACCACCTGAGCTACGCTCGCCGCACGGCTTTGCTGTCTAATCCCCGGCGCTCGGCGCCGTCAAGCCGGTTGGGCGGCGGGAGAATTTGCCCCTCGGCGGGGGCTTGCGGCATAGTGCTCGGCGCCAACGCCCTTTTTCGTCCGTTCCGCCCCACCCGCGAGGAGACGACACCATGCTCGCACTCGCCGACCGCATGGGCCAGCTCGGCACCGAAACGGCCTTCGAGGTCCTGGCCCGCGCCAAGGCGCTCGAGGCCCAGGGGCGGAGCATCGTCAACCTCGGCATCGGCCAACCCGATTTCCTGACCCCGCCGCACATCGTCGCCGCCGCCGACCAGGCGCTCGCCGACGGCCACCACGGCTACACCCCGGCCAACGGCATCCGGCCCTTGCGCGAGGCGGTGGCGGCCGACATCCATCGCCGGCTCGGCCTTGAGGTCGATCCCGACCGCGTCCTCATCGTCCCCGGCGGCAAGGTGACGATGTTCTTCGCCATCGTCATGTTCGGCCAGCCCGGAACCGAGATCCTCTATCCCAACCCCGGCTTTCCGATCTACGAATCGGTGATCAAGTTCTCGGGCGCCAAGCCGGTCCCCATCCCGCTTCGCGAGGCGAACGGTTTTGCCTTCGATGCCGACGACGTGCTGGCGCGAGTGACGCCCTCGACCCGCCTCATGATCTTGAACAGCCCCGCCAATCCGACGGGGGGCGTGGTGCCGCGCGCGCAAGTGGACAGCTTGGTAGCCGGACTCGAGCGCCATCCCCACGTCGCCGTGCTGAGCGACGAAATTTACGGCCAGATGCTTTATGGCGGGCGCGAGCATACGAGCCTCCTCGCCTACCCCTCCTTGCGCGGCCGCCTGATCCTGCTCGACGGCTGGAGCAAGACCTACGCCATGACCGGCTGGCGGCTCGGCTACAGCGTGTGGCCGGCGCCGCTCATCGAACCGGCGACGCGGCTGGCCATCAACTGCCACTCCTGCGTCAACGCCGCGGCGCAGTACGCGGGCATTGCCGCCTTGACCGGCCCTCAGGAGCCTGTCCGGCGCATGGTCGCGGCCTTCGCCGAGCGCCGCGAGGTCATCGTCGCCGAGCTCAACGCCATCCCGGGCATGAGCTGCATCGAACCCGGCGGCGCGTTCTACGCCTTCCCCAACATCACCGGCACCGGCCGCTCGAGTCGCGAGCTCGAAGCCAAGCTCCTCGACGAGGTCGGCGTCGCCACTGTGTCCGGGACCAGCTTCGGCGCCCTCGGCGAAGGCTACCTGCGGTTCTCCTACGCCAACTCGATCGACAATATCCGTGAGGCCATGCGGCGCATCCGCGCCTGCCTCGCCGACGGTCGGACGCGGGTGCGTGCTTGACGTTTAGGCAGCCTGCCGCCAAATTAATCAGGCATCCCCGGATTGGCGGGCTGTTCGGGCGCCTCCGAGGGGCGAGTCCGACCATGCGGCCGAGGTTGCCCCGGTTGGCACGGGCCGTGCATGGGTTCGAGGCTTGAAGCCGAGGATCAGGCTGCCGGGCGGGCCGCGCCGGAGTTTGTTGTCGTTCGCGCCGGGCACGCAAGAGCGAGGGGAACCGCACATGAAAAAGATCGAGGCGATCATCAAGCCGTTCAAACTGGATGAGGTCAAGGACGCGCTCAACGAGGTCGGCTTGAAGGGCCTGACGGTCACCGAGGCCAAGGGCTTCGGCCGCCAGAAGGGCCACACCGAGCTTTACCGGGGCGCGGAATACGTCGTCGATTTCCTGCCCAAGGTGAAGATCGAGGTCGTGCTCGACGATAACCTGGTCGAGCGCGCGGTCGAGGCGATCCAGCGGGCCGCCCATACGGGCCGCATCGGCGACGGCAAGATTTTCGTCACCAGCGTCGAGGAAGCGGTCCGCATCCGCACCGGCGAGCGCGGCTCCGAAGCGATCTAAGGTCTAACTCCACCAACCACCAGCCCACAGGAAGCAGCACCGATGTCGGACCCCAAGAAAGTCCTGCAGATGATCAAGGACAAGGACGTCAAGTACGTCGATCTCCGCTTCACCGATCCGCGCGGCAAGTGGCAGCATCTTGCCCACGCCGTCGAGACCATCGACGAGAACACCTTCGTCGACGGCATCATGTTCGACGGCTCCTCGATCGCCGGCTGGAAGGCGATCCACGAGTCGGACATGGCCCTCATTCCCGATCCCGCCTCGGCGGTGATGGACCCGTTCGCGGCCCAGGCCTCGCTAATCCTGGTCTGCGACGTCCACGAGCCCGGCACCGGCCAGCCCTATGTGCGCGACCCGCGCTCGGTCGCCAAGAAGGCCGAGATCTACCTCAAGAGTACGGGCCTTGGCGACACCGCCTATTTCGGGCCGGAGATCGAGTTCTTCATCTTCGATGACGTGCGCTTCAAGGTGGCGATGAACGAGATCAGCTACGTCATCGACGCCGAGGAAGGACCCTGGGCCAGCGACAAGAAGTTCGAGGACGGCAACATGGGCCACCGGCCGCCGATCAAGGGCGGCTATTTCCCGGTCCCGCCGGTCGACAGTTTGGCGGACCTGCGGGCCGAGATGCTGACCACAATGAAGGACATGGGGCTGCGGATCGAGAAGCACCACCACGAGGTGGCGCCCAACCAGAACGAGCTCGGCAACATGTACGAGACCCTGGTGAAAGCGGCCGACCACGTGCAGATCTACAAATACGTCGGCCACAACGTCGCTCACCAGTACGGCAAGACGGTGACCTACATGCCCAAGCCGATCAAGGGCGACAACGGTTCGGGCATGCATACCCACCAGTCGATCTGGAAGAAGGGCAAGCCACTGTTCGCCGGCAACCTCTATGCCGATCTCTCCGAGATGGCGCTCTATTACATCGGCGGCGTCATCCGGCACGCCAAGGCGATCAACGCCTTCACCAACCCGACCACCAACAGCTACAAGCGCCTCATCCCCGGCTTCGAGGCGCCGGTCCTGCTCGCCTATTCAGCCCGCAACCGCTCGGCGGCGTGCCGCATCCCCTACACGGCGAGCCCCAAGGGCAAGCGCGTCGAGGTCCGCTACCCGGACCCCGCCTGCAACCCCTATCTCGGCTTCGCGGCGATGTTGATGGCCGGCATCGACGGCATCCGCAACAAGATCCACCCCGGCGATCCGATCGACAAGAACCTCTACGACCTGCCGCCCGCCGAGCTCAAGAACGTGCCCCAGGTGTGCGGCTCGCTGCGCGAGGCGCTCGGGCATCTCGACACCGACCGCGACTTCTTGAAGAAGGGCGACGTGTTCAGCGACGACCTCATCGACGGCTACATGGAACTCAAGTGGCAGGAGGTCTACAACTTCGAGCACACCCCGCACCCGATCGAGTTCGAGATGTATTACTCGGTGTGAGCGAATCGGCGCGCATGAGCGACCCCCGCCGGGCAACCGGCGGGGGTTTTTGCCGTGCCCCCGCGCGCGGACCGCAGTCGTAAGCCCGCCGGCCGACGAGACTGTTCGCATCCGCCCGCGGTTGCGGGTATGATCTGCATCATGCGCAAACGCACCGCACGCTCGCTTCTGGCCGCGCGCGCCGATGAACTTCGGGCGGTCGGGGTCAGGTCCCTGTATCTGTTCGGCTCGACGGTCCGGAGCCGCGCGGGCCGCGGCAGCGACGTGGACCTACTCGTCGAGCTCCGGGATCGCTCGCGATTCTCGCTGTTCGATCTCTTGGAGCTTCGCTATCGCGCCGAAGCGATACTCGGCCGGCGGGCCGATGTCGTCACGCGCGAGAGTCTGCACCCGGCGATCAAGAAAGCCGTCTTGGCGGAAGCCGTACGCGTATTTTGATGGCGCCGCGAAGCACACTGCTCCATCTTGCGGATCTACGCGATGCGATCCGTGACATCGAGCGGTACGCCAAAGAGAAGGAGGCCGCTGACTACATCCGCGATAGCATGCTGCGCGCGGCGATCGAGCGGAAAATGGAAGTCATCTCCGAGGCTAGTCGGCGCATACCGGTCGAACTCAAGTCGCTCCGTCCGGAAGTGCCGTGGCGCAAGGTGGCCGACCTTGGCAACGTGCTTCGTCACGAGTATCACCGCGTTGACCCGCTGATCGTCTGGAACATCATCACCTCGGAATTGCCGGCCCTTAAGCGCGCGGTTCGCGCAATGTGGCGTGCGGTTCAATCGAAGCGGCCGGTCTGACGTTTGAACCGGCAGTGCTGCGAGGGGGGTGGTCGTTGCACCCGAGCGGGTCGAGACGACAACGATACACTTAAAGCCAACGGATCTGGCCAGCCCGCGTGATTCTATGTTCAGCCACCAAGGGGTCCGGCCTGAGCTGCCCGCGGTTTTTCTGGACACGATATTGTTGACCAGAAACCGAAAGGAACTGCAGCCATGGATACGAAATCGAGAGAGGTGATGGACGATGTGGCGCCTGTGGGCAGCGAGGGCGAGCGCCGGCGCTGCCAGAGAATCTGGTTTATTGCGACCGTCAGGCGCACTTTCGTCTGCCGTTCTTCGGCGTCCGGAAAGCCAACATCGGCAAACACATTGCCTGTTCCCCGAGTGATCCCTGCCATCGCCTTGCTCCTTCCGCCTTGCAAAGCGGCGTTCGTGGTCTTGCTTGACGGGCTCCGCAAGTTTCACCCGCCGGGGAGTGGAGCCTGTTCTGCATTTAGGCCTGTGAGGCCTGGCGATGCAACAGGATCGGGCGCGAAGCCGGACGGCGCGGCACCGCCATCCGTCGGGCCGCCAGGGATGGCACGAAGTCGCCGATTGACAGCGGGCGCGGCCGGGACAAGTATCGCTCGTGACCGAGTTGGTCGCGGAGCATCGGGAATGGCGTGGTTGGGCCGATCTCTCGCCCTTGTGGTGCTGCTCGGCGCAGCCCCGGCCGGGCTCGCCGACGAGGCGTCCGAGTTCGCCGCCATGCGGCGACTCTTGGTCGAGGCGATCGACAAAGGCATGCGCCAGATACGCCAGCAGGCAGGCGAGCCGGGTCTTGATCGCCGCGTCGTCGAGGCCATGGCCAAGGTGCCGCGCCATGAATTCGTGCCGCCGGAGCTGCAGCGCTACGCCTATCTCGATCGGCCGCTGCCGGTCGGCCCCGAGGCGACGGTCTCGCAGCCTTCGCTCATCGCCGTGATGACCGACCTGGTTCGCGTCCGGCGCTCCGACCGGGTGCTCGAGGTCGGCATCGGCGGCGGCTACCACACCGCGATCCTCGCCGAGCTCTCGAATACGGTGTTCAGCGTCGAGTACAGCGCCGAGGTCGCCGAAACCGCCAAGCGCACGCTGGACCGGCTCGGTTATCGCGGCATCGAGGTCAGGATCGCGGACGGCTATTACGGCTGGCCGGATCGCGCCACGTCCTTCGATGCGATCATCGTCCGCATGGCGGTGCCCGAACTGTCGCCCTCGCTGTTGGCCCAGCTCAAGCCCGGCGGCCGGCTGATCGCGCCCGTCGGCCCGCCCGACGGCCCCCAGGAACTCGTCCTCATCGAGAAGGGCGATGACGGCCGGATCAAGGAAAAATCGATCATGGGCGTGCGCTTTCGCCCCCTGCCGGGGGGCCTCAGGATCTGACGGCGCCGCGCGCTTCCCCGCTGTTTCCCCGAGGAATCGGACCGCCAGCGTCTCCAGCGTCTCGTTAATAAGCCTTCGATGGTGAGCGCGGAGGGGATCGAACCCTCGACCCTCTGATTAAAAGTCAGATGCTCTGCCGCTGAGCTACGCGCTCGCTCCGAGGGGACCGTTGCCGTGGCCCACCTTAGGGCCCGCCCCGGCAGGGGGTCAATCACTTGGGGAACCTTCAAATCGGGGCCTTGACGGCGGGCAATGGGATGGTCGCCGCCCCCTCGCCCTCCCCCGCGCCGCCCGCCCGCGCGAGCGAGTCCTTGACCTTGCGCACGACGCGCGGGCTCACGAAATGCGAGATGTCGCCGCCCAGGCGCGCGATCTCCTTGACGAACCGCGACGAGATGAACTGGTTGGTCTCGGAGGCCATCAGGAACACGGTGTCCACCCCCGGGCTCAACCGCCGGTTCATCGCCGCCATCTGGAATTCGTATTCGAAATCCGAGACCGCGCGCAGGCCGCGGACGATGACATCGGCGCCGACCGTCTTGGCGAAATGCATGAGCAGGGTCTTGAACGGCTGCACCTCGATGCGTGCCCCGAGCTGCGGATCGAGTGCCATGATCTCGCCGTTGAGCAGTTCGACTCGCTCCTCGAACCCGAACAGCGGACCCTTGCCGGCATTGACCGCCACGCCGACGATCAGCTGGTCGACCAGCGTGACGGCGCGAACGATGATGTCCATATGCCCGTTGGTCACCGGATCGAAGGTCCCGGGATAGACCGCGATCCGTGCTTTAGCCATCGCTCTCTCCGCCTGGCGACGGCTCGGCCGCCCCGTCGCCGGCCCCGCCGCCGTCCGCCACGCCCTCGTCGCCGAGCCGCGTCACCGACACCACCCGCTCGCCCTCGGCGAGCTTGAACAGGATCACGCCCTGGGTCTTGCGGCCGGCGATGCGGATGTCGTTGACCGGTATGCGGATGAGCTGGCCGCTGTCGGTCACCAGCATGATCTGGTCCCCGTCCCGGACCGGGAACGACGCCACCACCTCGCCGTTGCGATCGGAGGTTTCGATGTTGGCGATGCCCTGCCCGCCGCGACCGGCGATCCGGTATTCGTAGGCCGAGCTGCGCTTGCCGAAGCCGTTCGCGGTCACCGACAAGATAAAATCTTCCTGGCCCGCCAGCGCCGCGAGGTGTTCCTCGGAGAGGGTGAGCGCCGGCGGCGCGGGTTCGACGGCCTCCGGGGGCGAAGCCGGGGTTTCGCCCTCGCCGGCGGCGCGCCGGCGCGCGCCCATGGCGCGCAGATACGCATCGCGCTCCTCGACCGAGAACTCGGCGTGGCGCAGGATCGACATCGAAATTACCGCATCCCCGGGCGCCAGCCGGATGCCGCGCACGCCCGTCGAGTCGCGGCCGCGGAACACGCGGACCTCGACCACGGAGAAGCGCGTGCACTTGCCGCCGCGCGCGGCCAGCAGCACGTCGTCCCCCTCGCCGCAGGGCAGCACCGCGATCAGCCGCTCGCCCTCGTCGAGCTTCATGGCGATCTTGCCGTTGGCCTTGATGTTGACGAAGTCCGACAGCGCGTTGCGCCGCACATTGCCAGTCGAGGTCGCGAACATGACGTGGAGCGCGCCCCGACGGATTTCGTCCTCGGGCAGCGGCATCAGGGTCGAGATGGTTTCGCCCGCGGCGAGCGGCAGCAGGTTGATCATCGCCTTGCCGCGCGCCTGCGGCGTGCCGAGCGGCAGGCGATAGACCTTGAGCTCGAAGACCGTGCCGCGCGAGGTGAAGAACAGCACCGGCGTGTGGGTGTTGACCACGAACACCTGCGAGACGAAATCCTCCTCGCGCCGGGCCATGCCGGCCCGGCCGCGGCCGCCGCGGCGCTGCGCGCGATAGGCGGACAGCGGCACGCGCTTGATGTAGCCGCCATGGGTGACGGTCACCACCATGTCCTCGGGCTGGATCAGGTCCTCGATGTCCTGTTCGCTCTCGCCCTCCTCGATCCGGGTGCGCCGCTCATCCGCGAACGCCTCCTTCATCGCCACCAGTTCCTGGCGCAGGATCGCATAGAGCCGCTCGCGCGAGCCGAGGATGGCGAGAAAATCGGCGATCTCGGCGACCAGCGTCTTGAGGTCGATGGCGATCTTGTCGCGCTCGAGCCCGGTCAAGCGATGCAGGCGCAGATCGAGGATCGCCTTGGCCTGATCCTCGGACAGGCGGTAGCTGCCGTCCGCCCCGCCCCGCCCCGGCTCGTTGATGAGCTCGATGAGCGGCCCGATGTCGCTGACCGGCCATGGCCGCTCGATGAGCCGCGCGCGCGCGACGGCGGGGTCGGCGGCCTTGCGGATGAGCGCGATCACCGCGTCGAGATTGGCGACGGCCACCGCCAGCGCGACCAGAACATGGGCCCGTTCGCGCGCCTTGCGCAACAGAAAGCGCGTACGGCGCGTGATCACGTCCTCGCGGAAGGCGACGAAGGCGGCGATGATCTCCCTGAGGCCGAGGAGCCGCGGCCGGCCGCCGTCGAGCGCCAGCATGTTGATGCCGAAGCCGGTCTGCAGCGGCGTGTAGCGATAGAGCTGGTTCAAGACCACGTCGGGATTGGCGTCGCGCTTCAATTCGATCACCACGCGCACGCCGTCGCGGTCGCTTTCGTCGCGCAGATCGGCGATGCCCTCGATCAGCTTGTCCCGCACCGTCTCGGCGATGCGCTCGACGAGGCGCGCCTTGTTGACTTGGAACGGGATCTCGGTGACGACGATCGCCGAGCGGTCCTTGCGGATCTCCTCGACCGCGGCCCGGCCACGCACCACGATCGAGCCGCGCCCCGTCCGGTAGGCCTCGCGCAGGCCCAGCTTGCCAAGCACGATGCCGCCGGTCGGCAAATCCGGGCCGGGGACGATCGCCATCAGCTCGTCGAGGGCGATGTCGGGGTCGTCGATGTAGGCGCAACAGGCGTCGATGACCTCGGCGAGGTTGTGGGGCAGGATGTTGGTCGCCATGCCGACCGCGATCCCGGTGGCGCCGTTGACCAGCAGGTTCGGGAACTGCGCCGGCAGCACCGTGGGCTCGACCGCGGTGTCGTCGTAATTGGGCTGGAAGTCGGCGGTCTCCTTGTCGATGTCGGCGATGAGCGCGGCCGCCGCGCGGTCGAGGCGCGCCTCGGTGTAGCGCATCGCCGCCGGCGGATCGCCGTCCAACGAGCCGAAATTGCCCTGGCCGTCGATCAGCGGCAGGCGCATCGAAAAATCCTGCGCCATGCGGACCATAGCGTCGTAGATCGCCACGTCCCCGTGCGGGTGGTACTTGCCCATCACATCGCCGACCACGCGCGCGGATTTGCGGTAAGCCCGGTTCCAGTCGTACCCGGCCTCGTTCATGGCATAGAGGATGCGCCGATGGACCGGCTTCAAGCCGTCGCGCACGTCGGGAAGCGCGCGCGCCACGATGACGCTCATCGCGTAATCGAGGTAGGAGCGCTTCATCTCCTCTTCGATCGTGACCGGCGCGATGTCGAGCGGCGGGGGCATGGTCGGCGGGCTCAAACGCTTTTTAGGGGCTAGGCTTGAACGAGGCCGGCCACGCAAAGAGCGCGGGCGGCGGTCTGAGGCTACCAGTTTTCGCACCTGCGAACAACGTCGAACACGGCACCCCGAGGCGCCCGAGAGGCTCAGCGCAAGCTCTTGTTTTTACAATAAATTCCGGACCGATACCGGGCGCTGCCGAAGCCCCGGCCGGCTCCGCAACCACCCGGTTCCGGGGCCGGTCGAGGGCCAGCCCGCGAGTCGGATCAGAACGGGATATCGTCGTCGAGACCGCCGGCGGGCCGTGGCGAGGGCGGGCCGGCGGCCGGCGGCGCGCCGGCCTCGGCCGCGGGCTCGGCGGCGGCGGCGCGCCCGTCGAGCATGGTGAGCTCGCCGCGGAAGCGCTGCAGGACGACCTCGGTCGTGTAGCGTTCGACGCCCGACTGGTCGGTCCATTTGCGGGTCTGCATCTCGCCCTCGATGAAGACCTTGGCGCCCTTGCGCAAGTATTTCTCGGCGACATCGCCGAGCCGTTCGTTGAAAATGACCACGCGGTGCCACTCGGTCCGTTCCTTGCGCTCGCCCGTGGTCTTGTCGCGCCAGCTCTCGGAGGTGGCGAGCGACAGGTTCACCACTTTGTTGCCGCTTTGCAGGGTCCGAACCTCGGGGTCGCGCCCGAGATTGCCAATCAAGATGACCTTGTTGACGCTGCCCGCCATGAGAGCCCCCCTTGTCTGATCGACGCTGGCCCGAAATCTACACGGGTTGGCGCCGCCGTTCCAAGGGCTTTGCGGGGGCCTCAGTCGATGAATCCCCACAAGCGGAGATCGACCCGTTCCCGCGCCGCCGCGCCCACCGCCGGCAGGAGGTCGCGGTGATCCGGGTTCCAGCCTTGCAACGCCTCCTGCAGCGCGGCGGCCGAGCGGACGAAGCGGGCTATCGCGTGCGCGTTCGCGTCCTCGCGATTGCCGGCCAGGAAAGCGATCGTCCGCAGCTCGCCCGGGGGCGCGGTGGGACTCGCGACCACCATGAAAAAATGCGACGGCACGGCAACGCCGGACGATCCGATCCGCGCCTCGGGCGGCGCGCCGTAGGCGGTGCCGACGATGACGAAGACGACCCCCAGCCGGCGCGCCCAGCCGTGCGCCGCCCCTTCGATGTCCCGCCACAGGTGGCGGTTGAGGGCGGGATGTTGCGGCGCCACGTTCGAATACAGATTGGCCCAGCGCCATGCCTCGGGCGACAGCCGCGCCATGGCGGCCGCCGGCGCCAGGTGGCCGCGGTCCCAGCCGGTACCGCGGTAATCGCGCGCGCGCGCCTGCAGATGGCCCGGGATCGAGCCATCCTGCGTAAAGCGGTCGGCGCGACCGGGGTTCGGCCGTTCGGCCTCGGCCTCCGTCAGGCGATAAGCCGACCAGTTCGGCGTCTTGCGCCCGGGATCGAAGGACGACGCCAACAGCGGACGCGGGCCGTCGCGGTGACAGCGCTCGAGCGCGCCGACCATTTTTTGCGGCGCCACTTGGCCGACGAACAGCAGCCGGCATGCCACGAGCCCGGTGTCGGTCTCGGCCCGCGCCGGGCCCACCAGCGCCACGGCCAGCAGGAGGAACGCGAGGCGACGGATGTTTTCCATCTCGGTATACAACTAACAATTGTGGCACGCGACGAGGTGATGGCGTCGAACGAGCACTGCGCCTAGCTTCGGTTCCCAACCACGTGGAGAGAATCAGCAAATAATCCTAGGATCATTTTACTATCATGTCAAGAAAAATCAACCGATACGTGTTTCCGCCGCCCCTCTTTGAGCCCGCCCCGCCCCGGCCTGCGACCGCTCGCGGGGTCGCTTTCCCCGCCCTGCCGGCCTATAGTGGGCGCAAGGTCGCGCCCTTGGGTCGCGCGACTGCCCCTACGATCAGGTTCGGCCGACGCTTCCATGCAGCCCAGGATCACCGTCCGCGGCGCCCGCGAGCACAATCTCAAGAACATCGACGTCGATATGCCGCGCGACAGTCTGGTGGTGATCACCGGGCTGTCGGGCTCCGGCAAGTCCTCGCTCGCCTTCGACACCATCTATGCCGAGGGCCAGCGGCGCTATGTCGAGAGCCTGTCGGCCTATGCGCGCCAGTTCCTCGAGCTCATGCAGAAGCCCGATTTCGACTCGATCGACGGGCTGTCGCCGGCGATCTCGATCGAGCAGAAGACGACCTCGAAGAATCCGCGCTCGACGGTCGGGACGGTGACCGAGATCCACGACTATCTGCGCCTCCTGTTCGCGCGCATCGGCGTCCCCTACTCGCCGGCCACCGGCCTGCCGATCGAAAGCCAGACCGTCTCGCAGATGGTCGACCGCGTCCTCGCCATGCCGGCGGGCACCCGCCTCTACCTGCTGGCCCCGATCATCCGCGGCCGCAAGGGCGAGTATCGCAAGGAGCTTGTCGAGCTCCAGAAGCGCGGCTTCCAGCGCGTCAAGGTCGACGGCAAGCTTTACGAAATCGACGCGGCGCCGGCGCTCAACAAGAAGGTCAAGCACGACATCGAGGTGGTGGTCGACCGCCTCGTCGTGCGGCCCGATCTCGGCAACCGCCTCGCCGATTCGATCGAGACGGCGCTGGGGCTCGCCGACGGCCTGGTCTTCGCCGAGAATGCAGACTCGGGGGCGCGCACCACCTTCTCGGCCAAGTTCGCCTGCCCGGTCTCGGGCTTCACCATCGACGAGATCGAGCCGCGCCTGTTTTCGTTCAACAACCCGTTCGGCGCCTGCCCGGCCTGCGACGGGCTCGGCGTGAAAATGTATTTCGACCCCGAGAGCGTCGTCCCCGATCCGCGCCTGTCCTTGCGCGAGGGCGCGATCGCGCCGTGGGCCGCCACACCCTCGCAATACTACGACCAGACGCTCGACGGCCTCGCCCGGCACTACAAGTTCTCGACCACGACGCCATTCAAGGACCTCGGACAAGAGGTCCGCGAGGCGATTCTGTTCGGCTCGGGCGGCGAACCGGTGACGATGCGCTATTCCGACGGCGTGCGCGCCTTCCAGACCCAACGGCCCTTCGAGGGCGTGATCCCCAACCTCGAGCGGCGATGGCGCGAGACCGACAGCGCCTGGCGGCGCCAGGAGATCGAACGCTACCAGTCCGCGCAACCCTGCGAGGCGTGCCACGGGCACCGGCTCAAGCCCGAGGCGCTGGCGGTCAAGATCGACGGCCTCCACGTCGCCCAGGTGGCCGAGATGTCGATCGACCGCGCGGCCGGCTGGTTCCGCGGGCTTCCCGAGCGCCTCACCCAGAAGCAGCGCGACATCGCCGGCCGCATCCTCAAGGAGATCAACGCCCGGCTGCGCTTCCTCGTCGACGTCGGCCTCGATTACCTGACGCTGTCGCGTGCCTCGGCGACGCTGTCGGGGGGCGAGAGCCAGCGCATCCGCCTGGCCTCGCAGATCGGCTCGGGGCTCACCGGCGTGCTCTACGTGCTCGACGAGCCCTCGATCGGCCTCCACCAGCGCGACAATGCCCGGCTCTTGGAAACGCTCAAGCGGCTGCGCGATCTCGGCAATACGGTCTTGGTGGTCGAGCACGACGAGGAGGCGATCCGCGCCGCCGACTGGCTCATCGACATGGGGCCGGGCGCCGGCCTCCATGGCGGCCGGGCGGTGGCGGTGGGCGCGCCCGCCGACGTGATCGCCAATCCCGACAGCCTGACGGGGCAATACCTGACCGGGGCCCGCGAGATCGAGGTGCCGAAATCGCGCCGCGCCGGCCATCTCGCCCAGCGCTTGCGCATCCGCGGCGCGCGCGCCAACAACCTGCGCCGGATCACGGTCGAACTCCCGCTCGGCACCTTCACCTGCGTCACCGGCGTGTCGGGGGGCGGCAAGTCGACGCTGATCGTCGAGACACTCTACCGGGCGGTAGCGAAACGGATCCTGGGCGCGCGCGAACCGCCGGGCGCGCATGACGGGATCGACGGCGTCGAGCATCTCGACAAGGTCATCGACATCGACCAGTCGCCGATCGGACGCACGCCGCGCTCCAACCCCGCCACCTATACCGGCGCCTTCACGCCGATCCGCGACTGGTTCGCCGAACTCCCCGAGGCCCGGGCGCGCGGCTACAAGCCGGGGCGCTTCTCGTTCAACGTCAAGGGCGGGCGCTGCGAGGCCTGCCAGGGCGATGGTGTCATCAAGATCGAGATGCATTTCCTGCCCGACGTCTATGTCCAGTGCGACGCCTGCCACGGACGGCGCTACAACCGCGAGACGGTGGAGGTGAAATTCAAGGACAAATCGATCGCCGATGTGCTCGACATGACGGTCGAGGAGGCCGTCGAGTTCTTCCGCGCGGTGCCCGCGATCCGCGACAAGCTCATCACGTTGCGACGCGTCGGGCTTGGCTACATCCATGTCGGCCAGCAGGCGACGACGCTGTCCGGCGGCGAGGCGCAGCGCGTCAAGCTCGCCAAGGAGCTGTCGCGCCGCGCCACGGGGCGCACGCTCTACCTCCTCGACGAGCCGACCACCGGGCTCCATTTCGAGGACGTGAAGAAGCTCCTCGAAGTGCTGCACGCGCTGGTCGATGCCGGCAACACGGTGGTGGTGATCGAGCACAATCTCGAGATCATCAAGACCGCCGACTGGATCATCGATCTCGGCCCCGAGGGCGGCGACAAGGGCGGCCGCGTGATCGCCACCGGCACGCCCGAAGAGGTGGCCGCCGCCAAGGACAGCTACACCGGCCGCTACCTCGCCCTGTCGCTGTCGCGCTCGCGCCGGCGCGAGAAGATGCGGGCCTGAGAGGTCCCGAATGACCGCGTCGGGCGGGCTCGCCGAACCCGCGCCGCCGCCCCGACTCTGCGCGCGCCGCTCCCGATTGCCTTGGACCGGCGTTCGACCTACAATGCGTTAAAAGCTTTTCGGGGATGGCGTCGCCTCATGGATCCGCTTGCGCACGCGAAAGTGCCCGGTTACGTCGTCGAGCACGTCGAGAGCTTGGCCAAGACCGCGCAGATGCAGGCGCGGCTGTTCGTCCTGGCTCCCGGTCAATGCATACCCTGGCATTACCATTCCGAAGTCACTGACTGGTATTTCTGCCTCGAAGGCTCGCTGCACATCGAGATCCGCGCGCCGCGCAGCAATTCGCTCTTGCGTCCCGGCGGCATGCTGAAGGTGGCGCCCAAGACGACGCACAAGGTGGAGGGCCAGGGCGATCGGCGGTGCCGTTTCCTGCTGGTGCAGGGCGTCGGCGCCTACGATTTCAATTCGGTCAGCGAGTGAGGTTCCTGCGCGTCGGTCCGCGCGGGCGGGTCACAGACCGGCGAGGCAACGCCTCGCCCCTACAACGGGAAATTCGGTGCCTTCCCGTAGGGGCGGGTCCAAGACCAGCCCGTTTCGAACCCGCCTAACGTTTGCTCAGTATCTTCCCGCCAGCGCCGCTAGCATCAGGCGCGGAGCGCGCGCACCTGCCGGGCGCTGGAGCGCGGGTTCGAAGAGGGCGAAGTGCGCCTTCTCGAGCCGCCGCAAGTAAAGATCGGCGAGCGTCGCCGGCAGCAGCGCCGGCACCGCCGCGCGCGGGACCTCGCGCCGATGCGAGCGGGCGGTTTCCAGATGCACGCGAGATCGCTCCGCCACCTCCCGCGCCACCTCGGCGAGGCCGGCGCCGGGACGGCCTGCGAACAACTCCTCGATGTCGAGTCCCGCCGCCCGGACCAGCGTTTGCGGCAGATAGAGCCGGCGCCCGGCGGCATGGAACGGCACCGCGCGCAACAGCCCGATGAGCGCCCAGGCGATGCCGACATGACGGCCCGCCGCCATCGATGTCGGGACCGGGGTGCCGAGCACGGCGAGCGCCAGATGGACGAGCGAGGCCGACGTCGCCTCGGCATAGTCTTCGAGGGCAGCGAGGTCGGCCGGCGGCGCGTCGGCCAGATCCGCTTCCCGCGCGCTCAACAGACGCTCGAAACCGGCGGCTTCAAGGTGGCGCTCCTTGAACGCCGCCGCGAGCGCGCGCGCGACCGGGTGCGCGCGGCAGCCGCCGCCGGCCATTTCGGCGATCGCCTCGCGCCACCATTGCAGCCGAAGCTGGCCCGCGATCGGCTCGCGCACGACCTCGCGGACCTTGGCGATCTCGAGATTGAAGGCATAGAGCGCGAACAGGTGCCCGCGCAGCGAGTCCGGACCGAACAACGCGCAAAGATAGCGGTCGCTGTCATAGCGTCGGACCTGCGTAGCGCAATAGGCGGCGGAATCGTCGCTCATCTTGGAGAAGGCATCCCTCGGCTCTAGCCTGTCACAGGCGCCTTGTCATATATAGCCTGTCGCCCGAACCCCAAGCCGCTCCCCCGATGATAATGACGAAACGGTCGCTGCTGGTCCCCGCTCCTGTTCCGGCCGCCCGCGCGGCCTCGAAAACCGCCGCCGGCGAGAATTTCCCGGTCGGCTCGTGGCTGCTGCCGGCCGGGTTGCGGCCGGTGGTCGCGGCGTTTTACCGCCTAGCGCGCGCGGCCGACGATATTGCCGACCATCCCGGCCTCGATCCGGCGACCAAGATCGCACGCCTGTTGGCGCTCGACGCCGCCCTCACCGGATCGGCGGGCGGCGATCCCGCGGCGCCCTTAGCGATCGACCTCAAACGACAGTTCGACGAGCGCGGCCTGTCGATCGCCAACCCGCGCCATCTCTTGGCGGCCTTTCGCGCCGACGCCGCCAACCGGGGGTGCCGGACGTGGAGCGATCTTCTCGCCTATTGCCGCTATTCGGCGGCCCCGGTGGGCCGCTTCCTGCTCGAACTGCACGGCGAAGACGGCGAGGCGAAACCCGCCTCCGACGCCCTCTGCGCCGCGCTCCAGATCGTGAACCACCTGCAAGACTGCCAGGCGGACTACCGCGACCTGCGGCGGCTCTACATCCCCTTGGACTGGCTGCGGGCGGCCGGGCTCGACCCCGAGGCCCTCCTCGAACCGCAAGCCAGCCTGGCGTTGCGCGCCGTTCTCGACCGCGTGCTCGCCGGTATCGACCGGCTCAACCAGGCGGCGGGGACTCTGCCCCGCCTGATCAAGAATCGCGGCCTCAGGATGGAAGCGGCGGCGATCCTCGACATCTCGCGCCGCCTGGCCCGGAAGTTGCGGCGCCGGGACCCCTTGGCCGGGCGGGTGGCATTGAGCCGGCGCGAGAAATTGACCGCGGTCGCGGTCGGGGTGGTGCGCGGGTGGCGGCGATGAGCGCCGAGGCCTTGCCGGTCGCCGTCCAGGTGCGCCGGGCCGGTTCGACCTTCTACTGGGCGATGCGGCTGATGCCGCGCCAGCGCCGCGAAGCCATGTTCGCCATCTACGCGCTGGCGCGCGAGCTCGACGACATCGCCGACGGGCCGCACGCGGCGGCCGAAAAGCGGCGCGCGCTCGAGGCGTGGCGGGACGAGATCGACGCCGTCTACCGGGGCGCGCCCGCCCGCCTTCTCGGCCGCGCGCTGCTCGCGGCGGTCCGCCGCTACCGCTTGCCACGGGCCGAGTTCGAGGAGCTGATCCGCGGCATGGAGATGGATGTCGCCGGGCCCCTGATCGCCCCGCCCCTGTCCGAGCTCGAGCTCTATTGCCGGCGGGTCGCCGGCGCGATCGGCCTCTTGTCGCTGCCGGTGTTCGGGTGCGACGGGCCGAGCGCGCGCGAGTTCGCGCTCCACCTCGGCGGCGCGTTGCAGATGACCAATATTCTGCGCGACGTGGCCGAGGACGCCGCGAACGGCAGGCTCTATCTGCCGCGCGAGATGCTGGATAAGGCCGGCATCGCCACCACCGATCCCAGGAGCGTGGCCGGCCATCCGGCCCTCGCCGTTGCCTGCGCGGCGTTGGCGGCCCACGCCGAGCGACAATTCGCGGCCGCCGCCGAGGCGCTGGCGGCGTGCGACCGGCGCGCTTTGCGTCCCGCTCTCATCATGATGGTGCTCTACCGGCGGCTCCTGGACAAGATTCGCAGCGAGGGTTGGCCGGCGGCGCGGCGCGTCCGCCTCGGCGCCGCCATCCGCCTGGGCGTGGCGCTGCGCGTCACCCTCTTGGCACGGCCCTGAAGTTGTCTTCGGCCCTCGCCTCCGTCCACGTGGTGGGCGCGGGTCTTGCCGGGCTCGCCGCCGCTCTGGCCCTGGTGCGATCGGGCCGGCGGGTGATGCTTTACGAAGCGGCGCCGCAGGCGGGCGGACGCTGCCGTTCTTTTTTCGACGAACGCCTCGGGCGCACTCTCGACAACGGCGGCCACGTGATCCTTTCCGCCAATCGGGCGGCGTTCGACTATCTCGATGCGATCGGCGGACGCCAGGGCATGATCGAGATCGCCCCGCCCGCGTTTCCGTTCCTCGACCTCGAGACCGGCGGGACCTGGACGCTGCGGCCGAACGCCGGCCCGATCCCGTGGTGGGTCTTTGCCCCCTCGCGGCGCATACCCGGGACGCGGGCCCGAGACTACCTTGGCGCTTGGCGGCTGCTGGCCGCCGGTGCGGACGACACCGTCGCCGGGCGGCTTTCCCCGCACACGCTCGCCTTCAAGCGGCTGTGGGCGCCGCTCGCCACCGCGGTCATGAACGCCGATCCCCGCGAGGCGGCCGCCCGGCCGCTCGGCCGGATGTTGCTCGAAACCTTCGCCCGCGGCGGGGCCGGTTGCCGGCCGTGGTTGGCGCGTGACGGACTGTCGGCGGCCTTCGTCGATCCGGCTCTTGCCGTCCTGCAGCGGGCCGGCGCCGGCTTCCGTCCCGGGTGGCGCCTGACGCGCCTCGACTTCGCCACCGAGCGGGTCTCCGGCCTGCGGTTCGACGACCGCGCCGTGGCGGTGGGGCCGGGCGAGGCGGTGGTGCTCGCCCTGCCGCCGCGGGCCACCGGCGATCTCGTGCCACAACTGGGCATCGGCGAGGGACCGCTCGCCGCCTCCCGCGCCATCGTCAACGCGCATTTCCGGCTCGACGCGCCGGCCGTGCTGCCCAGCGGGCAGCCCCTGCTTGGCCTGGTCGGCGGCCTCGCCCAATGGCTGATCGCGCGGGCCGACGTGGTCAGCGTCACCGTGAGCGCCGCCGGCGCACTCGCCGACCTGCCGGAAGATGAGATCCTGCCGCGGTTGTGGCGGGATGTCGCCCGCGCTCTCGGCCGGCCGGCGGCCACGCCGGCGGTGGCGCGGCTCATCAAGGAGAAGCGGGCCACGTTCGCCCAGCTTCCCCAGGCATTTCGCGCCCGGCCCGGCCCGCGCACCAAGTGGGAGAACCTGATGCTGGCCGGGGACTGGACCGACACCGGGCTGCCGGCCACCATCGAAGGCGCGATCCGCTCCGGCTTCGCCGCCGGCCGGGCGGTCTTGGACGGCAATCTATGATCAGATGTAAAGTGGTGGAGCGCTTTTGAAACACTACGGTTTGTGGTAGCCTCGATTCGGCTGATCGTTTTAGGCACAAGGGGGAGGTCGCCAATGGTGGACTTTTTAGCGAAGATTCGCCTCGACAAGCTCGAATGGGCGCTCATCTACGGTGTCGCCCTGGTGATCATCCTGGGCCTCATCGCCCGGGGATTTCCGCTCGACTACGGATGGTGGACCTTTTTCTTCCGTTGGCTGCACGTGATCTCGGCCGTGATGTGGATCGGCCTGCTCTGGTACTTCAACTTCGTGCAGATCCCGTCGATGCCGAAGATCCCCGACGACCAGAAGCCGGCGGTCACCAAGGTGATCGCGCCGGCCGTCCTGTTCTGGTTCCGCTGGGCGGCGCTGTCGACGGTGATCACGGGCCTGATCCTGGCGTGGATGCACGGCTACATCTGGCAGGCCCTCGCGCTCGGCTTCGGCGCCGGCGGCGGCAAGAGCACCGCGATCGGGATCGGCATGTGGCTGGGCCTGATCATGGCCTACAACGTGTGGATGATCATCTGGCCCAACCAGCAGAAGGCGCTCGGCATGGTCGAGGCGAGCGCCGACGAGAAGAAGGCGGCGGGGCGGGTGGCGATGCTGACCAGCCGCTTCAACACCATGTTGTCGGTGCCGATGCTCTATTTCATGGTGGCGGCGCAGAACATCTTCTGAGCCCCGGTCCGGAGTCGTTCGCCAAACGGGGCCTTCGGGCCCCGTTTCCTTGGGCCCTCGCGCCGCTACTCGACCGCGATCAGCGCCGCCGCCACCAGCCGTTGCTCGGCAACCAGCACGTTGTAGGTGCGACAGGCCGCACCCGTATCCATGGCATCGACGACCGTACCCAGCGCCCGGATATCCTGCCGCAAGGCCGGCGGCATCAACACGGCCCGCCGGCCGCAACCGATGAGCAGGATTTCGACGGCGCCCGTACCCTCGAACAACGGCGCGAGATCGGATTTGGACAGCAAGCCCAAGTCGGTCCGCGCCCAGGCGAGCACGCGGTCGGGACGCAGCAGGATCGACCCTTCGAGGCGCTCCCCGCCGACCCGGAAGCCGCCGCCGCCATAGCCCTCGATGAATTTGCGTCCGGCCGGGTCCATGCTCGTGTCCCCGGCCGCGATCACGCCGCGCCGCCGCCGGGCTTGGCGTCGGCCGGCAGGCGGCCCTGACCGGCGCGGCGCGCCATCAGATACCATTCGAGGGGTGCGGCGACGTAAACCGTCGAGTAGGTGCCGATCACCACGCCCCACAGCATGGCGAAGCTGAACCCGAACAGCACCGGCCCGCCGAAGACGATGAGCGCGATCACCGCGAGCAACACCAGGCCGTTGGTCATGATGGTGCGGGCCATGGTCTCGTTGACCGACCGGTTGATCACGTCGCGGAAATCCATGGCCTTGTATTTGCGCATGTTCTCGCGGATGCGGTCGGCGATGACCACGGTGTCGTTGATCGAGAAGCCGGCGATCGTCACGACCGCGGCGAGGATATTGAGATCGAACTGCATACCGAGCACCGAGAACAAGCCCACGGTGGTGAGACAGTCGTGCAGGATCGCGATGACGCCGGCCAGGCCGGAGCGCCAGCCGTAGCGGAACGCCATGTAAGCCATGATCCCGCCGAGCGACAGGGTGACGGCGAGCACGCCGCCCTCGACGAGCTCCCGGCCGACCTTGGGGCCCACCACCTCGACGCGGCGATAGTCGACGCCCGCGCCCAGCGCCGCCCGGATCGCGGAGACCGCCTTCATTTCGGCCGCCTCGCCGCCGCCCTGGCGCTGGACTCGGATCAGGACGTCGTTGGGCGTGCCGAAATCCTGGAGGGCCACGTCGCCGAGGTTAAGCTCGTTGAGCTTGGCGCGCAGGGCGGCCAAATCGGCGGGCGCTGGCGTGCGGGCCTCGATCAGGATGCCGCCGGCGAAATCGACCCCGAAATTGAGGCCGCGCACGGCCAGCGAGGCCACCGAAACCGCGCACAGCGCGGCCGACAACACGAAGCAGAGCTTGTGGAAGCGGAAGAAATCCAGCTTCGGAACGTTGCGCAGGATGCGGACGGGACGCATGTCTGTTTCGCCTAGACCGGGAGCGCTTTCGGGCGGCGCCAGTCGAGCCACATCACGATCAGCATCCGGGTCACCGTCACCGCGGTGAACATGGAGCAGATGATGCCGATCGACAGGGTCACCGCGAAACCGCGGATCGGACCGGCGCCGAAGACGTAGAGCAGCAGGGCCGCGATCAGCGTCGTGAGGTTGGAGTCGAGGATCGTACCGTAGGCGCGCTGGAAGGCGAAGTCGGCGGCCGGGTAGGCCGAGCGGCCGGCCCGCATTTCCTCGCGCATGCGCTCGTAGATGAGCACGTTCGCATCCACCGCCATGGCGAGGCCCAGCACCATGCCGGCGAGGCCGGGCAGGGTCAGCGTCGCCCCCAGCGCCGCCATGATCGCCAGCGTGAAGGCGATGTTGAGGATAAGGGCGATATTGGCGACCACGCCGAACAGCCCGTAGCCGACGATCATCAGCGCCGCGATCAAGACGTAGCCGATGACGATGGCGATCGCCCCGGCGCGGATCGAATCGCTGCCGAGATCGGGGCCGACCGTGCGCTCCTCGATGACGTTGAGGGGCGCGGGCAACGCGCCGGCGCGGAGCAGCACGGAGAGATCGTTGGCCGAGGCGACGGTGAAGTTGCCGGAAATCTGCCCGCTGCCGGCCAGGATCGGCTCGCGGATCACCGGCGCGCTGATCACCCGTCCGTCGAGCACGATGGCGAACGGGCGCCCGACGTTTTCGCGCGTGATGTCGGCGAACTGCCGCGCGCCGACGGAATCGAAGCTGAAATTGACCACCCATTCGCCGGTCTGCGGGTTCGTCCCGGGGTCGGCTCTGGTCAGGCGCTCGCCGGCCACGCTCACCCGCCGCTGCAGGAGGTGCAGGCGGGGTTGGCCGCCCGCCTCGACCTCGCGGTCGTCCGGCACCAGCAGCGAGCCGGGCGGCATCCGTCCGGCGCGCGCCTCGGTGATCTCGCCCGTCCGGTCGAAGAGGTGGAAGGTGAGCTTGGCAGTCTTGCCCAACAACGCCTTGACGCGTTCGGGCTCGCGCACGCCCGGCAGCTGGACAAGGATGCGGTCCTGGCCTTGCGCCTGGATGGTCGGGTCGCGCGTGCCGAGCCCGTCGATGCGGCGGCGGACGATCTCGATCGACTGCGAGACGGCCTTGCGGCGCTGGTCGATGAGTTCCCGCTCGTCGAGCCGCAAGACGATCGACTGATCGGGGTTGGTCGTCGCCCGGGCGGCGCGATCGAGGTCGCGCACGCCGGTGAGCGCCTGATCCGCCTGCGCCGCTTCGCGCACCCGGAAGGTGACGCTTGTTCCCTCGCTCGCGAGGTTGGTGATGGCGATGCGCTGGGTGCGCATGGCGGTCCGCACGCCGTCCACGAGGTTGGTGAGCCGCTCGCGGACGACCGCGGCCACGTCGACCTCGAGCAGGAGATGCGAGCCGCCCTGGAGATCGAGGCCGAGATTGACCTGCTGGCGGGGCAGCCAGGCGGGGATCGCCTCCGCCTGCTCGCGCGACAGCAGGTGCGGCGCGGCGTAGACGAGGCCGACCAGGCAGATCGCGAAAATCGCGATGATCTTCCAGCGCTCGATATGCACCATGGCGCGGCCGGTCAGCCTTTCACGCGCATGACGTAATCCTCATGGCCCAGGGAATCGTAAAGCTTGCGCCGGATCGGATCCTTGAGCGTCTCGTATGCGTCCGTCGCGTCGGGCCCGGTCTTCGCCGCGCCGGCGGCCGCGATTTCCGCCGCCGTGGCGTTCTTCTTCACGCCCAGGATCTTGTAATAGTCGGTTTCCGGCTCGGCGCGCTCGGCCTCCGCTTTCTTCGCCTCCTTGGCCTCCGCCGGCTCGGGTTTCGCCATCACTTCGGCAACCATCGCGCGCAGCACGCGCACGCGCACGCCCTCGGCGATCTCGACCGTCATCTCGCGATCGCCCGTGACCTTGGTCACCGTGCCGATGATCCCGCCCTGGGTGACGATGCGGTCGCCGCGCCGAACCGCCTCGACCATCGCGCGGTGGAATTTCATTTTCTGTTGCTGCGGCCGGAGAACCAGGAAATAGAAGATCACGAAGATCAGGACCAGCGGCAGCAACGCCACCATGTCGAACGCACCACCCCCAGTGGACTGGGCATAGGCTGGCGAAATGAGCATACGGTTCCCCCTCTCCCTCTCCCGCGCCCGCGCCCCACTCGTCCGGCGGCGCCGAAGCCGCGCGGACTATAGCCGGCGGTCGCAGAAATGCAATCTTGCGTCGGCGATGCTCTTGGATCGAGGCGGCGGCGCTGCCGTTGACCGCCGCAAGGCTTGTCATCTAGGGTCTCGGCCGGGCTGGTCCCGGCCTTGTTCGCACGACACCCGGTCGTCATGGAAACCGCCAAGTTCGAACCCCTGCTGGCCCGGATCGCCGATGCGCTCGAACGGTTGGCGCCCGAACCGGCCCGCCCGGTCGATGTCGCGGCCGCCGACGCCTTCGTCTGGCATGCCGAGGGCGATCGGCTCGTGCCGGTCGCCGAGGTCAGCCGGGTCGACCTCGACCTCCTCAAGGGGATCGAGTGGCAGCGCGACATCTTGCTGGCCAATACGCGGCGTTTCGCGGCCGGGCTGCCGGCCAACAACGCGCTGTTGTGGGGCGCGCGCGGCATGGGCAAGAGCTCGCTGGTCAAGGCGGTGCACGCGCGTGTCAATGCCGAACGGCCCGCGGCGCTAGCGCTCGTCGAGATCCACCGCGAGGACATCCCGTCGTTGCCCCGGCTTCTCGAAATCCTGCGCCCCGGCCCGCGCCAGTTCCTGTTGTTTTGCGACGACCTGTCGTTCGACGGCCACGATGCCTCCTTCAAGTCGTTGAAGGCGGTGCTCGAAGGCGGCATCGAGGGGCGTCCGGCGAACGTTGTGTTCTACGCCACCTCCAACCGCCGCCACCTGATGCCGCGCGAGATGATCGACAACGAGCGCGCGACCGCCATCAACCCCGGCGAGGCGGTCGAGGAAAAGGTCTCGATGTCCGATCGCTTCGGGCTGTGGCTCGGTTTCTACGGCTGCGACCAGGACACCTATTTCGCGATGATCGAGGGCTATGTCCGGCGCTATGACCTGCCGATCGAGCGGGCGGCGCTCGCGGCCGAAGCCAGCGAATGGTCGATCACGCGCGGCGCCCGCTCGGGACGCGTCGCCTGGCAGTTCGTCCAGGATCTCGCCGGGCGGTTGGGAAAGCGCCTCGATTAGAACGGTCGGATAAGTCGAGGCGGTCAGCGCCTCGAGGAACTCGCGCGGGTTGACGGCGCGGGTGCCGCGCCGGATCTCGAAGTGAAGCTGCGGCGTGGCGACGTTGCCGGTCGAGCCCACCCGCGCGATCACCTGCCCGCGCTTGACCTCCTCGCCGCGCGTCACCAGCAGGTCCTGGGCATGGGCATAGGCGGTGACGAAGCCGCCGGCATGGCGCAGCAGAAGCAGATTTCCGAAGCCGCGCAGCTCGTTGCCGGCATAGACGACGACGCCGTTCTCGGCGGCGCGGATCGGGGCGCCGCGCGGCCCGGCGATATTGACCCCGTCGTTGAACAGCCCGCCCGGCTTGGGGCCGAAATCCGAGACGATCGTCCCGCGCAGCGGCCACGAGAACAGGCGTCCCGCCCGCCCCGGCAGGCCCGCCTCCGCCCGCGCCCGCCCGGCATCCGCGGCCGGCGTCTCCACCGGTCCCACCCGCGGCGGGGGTGCGGCGTCCGCGGCCGGCGTCTCCGCCGGTCCCACCCGTGGCGGTTCGGCGGCGGGCGCCGCGGCTTGTGTGGCGGCCGCGGTAGGGGGCTCCGGCTCTTGTGCAGGAGCGACCCGTGCGGGGGCGAGCGGCGACAGGGACGCCGCCTCGATGGGCTCGCCGCGTCGGCTCGGGTCTTCGCTCTTGGTCGGGGCCGCTTCCGGCGGCCCCGCCGGCAGGATCAGGAATTGACCGCTCCGGATCACATACGGCGGCTCGATCGCATTGGCACGCACGAGCGCATTCATTTCGATGCCATAGCGTCGCGACAGTCCATGGATTGTATCGCCCGTCTGCACTTCGTGGGTCCGCACGCGCGGCAGCACGAGGCGTTGGTTCGCCTGCACAAGATAAGGCGGCGCCAAGTTGTTGGCCTCGATGATCGCGCGCGTCGGCGTCTTGTGCCGCCGCGCGATCGCGTACAGCGTATCGCCCGGCTGCACCGTCACCGTGCCGGCCCCATCGCCCGCCGGGGCTTCCGGCGCCGCCGCGCGAAGGGCCGGCGGCGCGCCGGCCCCGCCGCGCAACTCGACCGGCGCCGGCGGCCCCTGGCGCGCGCAGGCGGCCAGCGCCAGGTTCAGCGCCAGGCTCAGCGCCAGCGCCGCCCCCGCGTTTGCGAATCGGGGACGACTCGTCATGGGCTCAACACATAGCGCGGGTTGGGCGGCGTTTCCACTGGCCGGCCACGCGACGAGTCTACCCGCCCTCGCTGGCCTCGGGCGGCAGGCCGGCGATCATCGACACGAAACGCACCGGCGCGATGTCTTCGCTCACCGCTCCCGACGCGCTGTTGCGGACCCGGATCAGCTTTTGCTTGCGCGTCGGGCCGCCGACCGGCAGGACCATGATCCCGTCCTCGGTCAACTGCGCGAGCAGCGTCTGCGGGATGTCCGGCGGCGCGGCGGTCAAGAGGATGCGCTCGAAGGGCGCCTGCTCCGGCCAACCGAGCCAGCCATCGCCCAACCTGGTGGTGATGTTGTGGAGCCGGAGCTCCTTGAACCGCGCCTCAGCCGCCGCCAAGAGAGGGCGGTGGCGCTCGATCGTGTAGACGCGCCGGGCGAGTCGCGCGAGGACGGCCGTTTGATAGCCCGACCCGGTGCCGATCTCGAGCACCTTCATCCGCCCCCGCAATTCGAGCGCCTGGGTCATGAGCCCGACTACGCCGGGCTCGCTCAGCATTTGGCCGTGACCGATCGGCAAGGCCGTATTCTCGTAGGCGCGGTCGCGGAAGTTCGGCGGCACGAACGTTTCGCGCGGCACGCGCTCGATCGCGCCCAGGACCGTGGTGTCGCTGACCCCCAGGGCACGCAGTTCCATGACCAGGCGAATGCGATGGTTGGGTGTGCTCATTCAGGCGAAGAGCTTGGCCAGACGGCGCATGGTCGGGCGGTGCGAGAGATCGAGGAACAAGGGCGTCACCGAGATCCAGCCGTCGTTGACCGCCGCGATATCGGTGCCCGCGCGGGTCGCATCCTCATGGCGCATGGCGCCGATCCAGTAATACGGCACGCCGCGCGGATCGCGGTTCTCGACCAACTGGTCGCCGATCTTGTGCCGTCCCTGCCCGGCCACCGCCACGCCGCGAACCGCGGGTGCGAGGACATTGGGAAAGTTGACGTTGATCATCACGTTGCGCGGCCAAGTCATGCGCGTCAGGCGGCGGACGATGCCGCCCGCGTAGTGCTCGGCGGTCGACCACCTGACCGGGGACGGCGCCTTGCAGGCCTGGCTCAGCGCGATCGCCGGCACGCCCAGGAGCGTGGCCTCCATCGCCGCGGCGACGGTGCCGGAGTAGGTCACATCCTCGCCGAGATTTGCGCCGCGGTTGACGCCCGACAAGCACAGCGTCGGCCGCCGATCCTTGAGGATGTGGTGGATCGCCAGGAGCACGCAGTCGGTCGGCGTGCCGTCGACGGCGAAGCGCCGGCTCTTGATCTTGCGCACGCGCAAGGGGTGGCGGATGGTGAGCGAGTGGCTGGCAGCGCTCTGTTCGGTCTCCGGCGCCACCACCCACACGTCGCGCGATAGCATCCTGGCGATCCGCTCGAGCAGCTTGAGCCCCGGGGCGGCGATGCCGTCGTCGTTGCTGACCAGGATGCGGGACCGGGCGAGGTCGAGCGGGGCCTTAAACATCGGCGGATATCGCCTCGCGCCCGTCCATATGGGGGCGCAACGCCGCCGGCACCTCGATCGAGCCGTCGGGGCGCTGATAGTTCTCCATGACCGCGATCAAGGCGCGGCCGACCGCCAGCCCCGACCCGTTCAAGGTATGGACGAACCGCGTCCCTTTGCCGCCGGCCGGCCGGTAGCGCGCGTTCATGCGGCGCGCCTGGAAGTCGCCGCAATTCGAACAGCTCGAAATCTCGCGATAGGCGTTCTGCCCCGGCAGCCAGACCTCGATGTCGTAAGTCTTGTTGGCGGCAAACCCCATGTCCCCGGTCGACAGCACCATCACCCGATGGGGCAGGCCGAGACGCCGCAGGACCTCCTCGGCGCAATTCGTCATGCGCTCGTGCTCGGTGGCGGAGTCCTCCGGGCGCGCGATTGACACCAGCTCGACCTTGTAGAACTGGTGCTGGCGCAGCATGCCGCGCGTGTCCTTGCCGGCCGCCCCGGCTTCGGCGCGGAAACAGGCGGTCAGCGCCGTCCACCGCCGCGGCAGGTCGCCCTCGGCAAGGATTTCATCGGCGACCAGGTTGGTGAGCGAGACCTCGGCCGTGGGGATGAGGCTGTAGCCGTTGGCGGTGCGGAACAGGTCGTCGCCGAATTTCGGCAGGGTCCCGGTGCCGAACAGGGCGTTGTCGCGCACGAGGAGCGGCGGGCTTATCTCGACATAGCCGAACTCGCGCGTGTGCAGGTCGAGCATGAAAGCCCCGAGCGCGCGCTCGAGCCGGGCGAGCGCGCCCGAAAGCACCGTGAAGCGCGCGCCCGAAAGCTTGGCGGCGCGGGCGGGGTCCATCAGCGCCAGTTTCTCGCCGAGCTCGAAATGCTCCTTGGGCGCGAAGCCGAAGCGGCCGAGCGCGCCCCACGACCGCACCAGACGATTGGCGCTGGCGTCCGCGCCGTCGGGTACGTCGGCGGCGGGCAGGTTGGGGAGGGTCGCAAGAACGTCCTCGAGCGCCTTGGCGCGCATCCGTGCCGCCTCCTCGGCGCCGGCGAGCCCGGCTTGCGCCGCCGCGACCTCGCGCAGCAACCGGGCGACATCCTCGCCCTTCGACTTGCCTATCCCGATGTCCTTCGAGAGCTGGTTGCAGCGGGCCTGCGCGGCCTGGAGGGACGTGAGCGCCTCGCGGCTGTCGCGGTCCTTGGCCAGGATTTCCGCTGCCAGCGGCGGTAAGCCGCGCCGCTTGAGGCCCTCGTCGAACGTCTCGGGGCGCTCGCGGATGGATTTTATGTCGTGCATCTTGGTGAAGCCCGGCAAGCCCCGAGGGGAGGCCTAGCTATAGCATCGATTCGGCCGTCCCCTCACCGGGTGAGATTAAAGTCGGTTTCCTCGACCGCGGCCACCGGCGCCGCGCCGGCGGCGGGGGCGCCTTTGCGTTCCTCGGCCTCCTCGGCCGCCTCCGCCTCCGCCCGCCTCTTTTCGATCAGCCGGCACGCCAAAATCGACACCTCATAGAGCAGGTAGAGCGGCACGGCGAGGCTCACCTGGCTGAACACGTCGGGCGGCGTGACCACGCCGGCGAAGGCGACGATGCCGACGATGGCATAGCGGCGCTTGGCGGCGAGCGCGGCCGCGGACAGGATCCCGACCTTGGCGAGCAGCGTCAGCAAGACCGGTAGCTGGAAGCTGACGCCGAAGGCGAGGATCAGCGCCATCACCAGCGACAGGTACTCGCTCATCTTGGCTTCGAGCTGGATCGGCATCCCCCCTTCGCCCGCCGGCACCTCGAAGCTCGTGAAGAATTTCAGGGCGAAGGGCAGGATCAAGTAATAGAGAAAGGCCGCCCCCAACAGGAACAGCGCCGGCGTGGCGGCGATGAACGGCAGGAAGGCGCTCTTTTCCTGCTTGTAGAGCCCGGGAGCGACGAACAGCCACAGTTGGCTCGCCACCACCGGGAACGACACGAAGACGGCGCTGAAGAACGCGACTTTGAGGTAGGTGAAGAACGCCTCGGTGGGGGCGGTGAAGATCATCCGGCGCCCGGCCTGGCCCTCGAAAACCTTCTTCAAGGGCTCGGTCAGGAAGTCGAAGATCGCCTGGGAAAAGAAATAGGCAGCCAGGAAGCAGATCAGGAAGGCGACGATGGAATAAATGAGTCGCTGGCGAAGCTCGACCAGATGATCGAGCAGCGGCATCTTCTTATCTTCGATGGGATCGCTCACCTGGGCTCGTCATCCAGTCGCGTCGCGCGCGGCTGGGGGCGCTTCGGGCAGGGGTGCCGGCGGCGCGGCAGGCGGCGCGGCCGGGAGTGCCTGCGCTGCCGGCGGCGCGTCGACCGGGGCGACCGGTGGTGTCGCCGGCGGCGCGGTCGGCTCCGCGGGCGAGAAATCCGGCGGCGCAAGGGCGGCGGAGAGCTCGCCCTGGGGGTCGACCGTCTTCTCGATCTCGCGGGCGAATTCGCCGCTTTCGATCTTCATGACCTCTTTCTTGAGGTCGGCGATTTCCGACTCGCGGATCATGTCGTCGACATTGCTCTGGAACTCGCGTGCCATCGCCCGCGCCTTGCCCATCCAGCGCCCGAGCGCGCGCAACGCGCCCGGCAGCTCCTTGGGCCCGATGAAAATGATCGCCGCCACGCCGATCAGCAGGATTTCCGTCCAACTGAGGTCGAACATCGCCAACCCGGACCGGCTCTAATGCCCGGCCCGCTTCCTGCTAGACCTTGGGCGCCTCTTTTTTCGCCTCGCCGTGAGCGATGGTCGCCGTCGCCGCCGACGGCGCCGCGCCCGGGGCCGCTTGCGCCTCGGCCTTCGGCGCCTCTTCGTCTTCCTTGAGGCCGGACTTGAAGGCCTTCACGCCCTTGGCCATGTCGCCCATCAGCTTCGGGATTTTGCCCGCGCCGAACAGCAACAGGACGATCACCAGCACGATCAGCCAGTGCCAAATGCTCAACGAACCCATGACAGCGCTCCCAAGTTCCCGCCGATCGACGCCCCGCCTCGCCGGTCAGCGCAATCGTGCCGATAGTGGCAAAATCGGCGCAGCCCTGCAACCGCCGCACTCGTACCCGTTATGTAGGATCGCCGGCCGCGAACACAAAGGCTTGGGTGGGGTCGAGGCCGACCGACAGGATTTCGCCCTCGGGCGGCAGGAAGCGTCCCGGCACGCGGGCATGGAAATGGACGTGCCCGGCCTCCCCCTCGGCCGCAAGCTCGATCCCGGCCCAATGCTTATCCTCCGCCGGCCGACCGAGGCAGAGATGGATCCACGAGCTGCGGCCCAACAGGCGCGCCGCCAACACCTTGGCCGGACAGGCGGGCGAATCGTCGTCGCCGACGATGGCGAGCTTGAGCGTTTCGGGCCGGATCAGCACCTCGACCCGCGTCCCCTCTTCGTAGCCGGGGGCGGATATCGAGCCGAACAGCGTACCCACCACCCCACCCCGCACCACGCCCGCCAGCCGGTTGACTTGGCCGAAGAATGAGGCGACAAAGGCGCTGGCCGGCTGGCCGTAAACCTCGGCCGGACGGCCCGCCTGCTCGATCCGGCCCTGTCGCATGATCGCGATGCGGTCGGCCATGAACATCGCTTCCTCCGGGTCGTGCGTCACCATGAGGGTCGCGACACCCGTCGTTTTCAGCACGTGGAGGGTGTCGTCGCGGATCTGCTCGCGCAGGCGCAGATCGAGCCCGGAGAAGGGTTCGTCGAGCAGCATCACGCGCGGCCGGGGGGCGAGCGCCCGGGCCAGCGCCACGCGCTGTTGCTGTCCGCCGGAGAGCTGGTGCGGCCAGGCGTCGGCATAGTCGCTCATGCCGACCTGATGGAGGATCTCGCGCACGCGGGCCCGGCGCTCGGGGACGGGCAGTTTCGACAAGCCGAAGAGAACGTTGCCGGCCACCGTCAGGTGCGGAAACAGCGCGTAATCCTGGAACACCAGCCCCACCCCGCGCGCCTCGGTGGGCACGCCGTAACCGGCGTGGGCGACCGCCGCGCCGTCGATCACGACGCTGCCCTGCTGCAACTCCTCGAGGCCGGCGGCGATGCGCAACAGCGTCGTCTTGCCGCATCCGGAAGGACCGACGAGGCCGACCAGTTCGCCCGGGCCGACATGGAGCGTGACCTCATCGACGACCTTGGGCCCGCCGTCGAAGGCATGAACCACTCCGACGATCGCCAAGCCGCCGGGCTTATCCTGGGCCTTCATCGCCCTCCGCGCCCGGCCGGCGATCGACGGTCGCGCCAGCGCCCTCGCCGCCTCGCCCTGGTCCGGCGGCCTCGGGTTGCGCGCCGTCGTCCTCGCGGTAGCCGCCGATGACCGGCCGCGCGTCGATGAGGCCGGCGGCCTTGAGGTCCTCGAGCCCCGGCAAGTCGTCGAGGCGGTCGAGGCCGAAATGATCGAGGAAGGCTTCGGTGGTGACCCACGTCGCCGGGCGGCCGGGGGTCTCGCGGCGGCCCTTCGGCTTCACCCAGCCCGCCTCGATGAGCAAATCGAGTGTGCCTTTCGACAGGGCGACGCCGCGGATCTCCTCGATCTCGCCGCGCGTGACGGGCTGGTGATAGGCGATGATCGCCAGCGTCTCGAGGGCCGCGCGCGAGGGCTTGCGCGAGGCGGTCGTCTCGATCTTCAGCGCGTCCTTGAGGTCGGGCGCGGTGCGCAGCGCGTATTTGCCGGCGACCCGCACGAGTTTGACGCCGCGATCGGCGTAGCGGGCTTCGAGATCGGCAACCAGCGCCGGGACGTCGGTGCCCTCCGGCAGGCGCATGGCGATGGCCTCGGAATCGAGCGGCTCGGCGGCCGCGAACAGCACGGCTTCGAGGACGCGCAGCGCCTGGGCGGGTGCCTGTGCGCTCTCTCCGGTCGCATTCTCGGCCGCCGGCGCATCGCCGGCCGGGGATCGAGGATCGGTCATGGGCGCAACCTCTCGGCAAGGGACAACTCGGCGACCGGGTTTCCCGGCGCCTTGCGGATATAGACCGGCCCGAAGGGGCGGTCTTGGCGGAGTTGCAAGCGGCCGGTGCGCACCAGCTCGAGACCGGCGGCGAGCATCGAGGCGAGCGCCGAGCGGTCGATGAGGTTATCGGCACCGCCTTGGGGCAGGAACGCCTGGAGCGTCGTCCACTCGGGCATGCGCCCCAGCATCCGCGTCAAGAGGTCGAGCGCCATCTCCATCGAATAAAGGTCGCTCGGCAGGATTTCCAGCCGGGCCTGGCGCTGATGCGCCTTGCGCTCGCCATAGGTCTTGAGGAGGTCATAGAGCGTCAGATCGTAGACCGGCCGCACGATCATCCGGATGCCTTCGGGGGCGCCGCGCGGGAAGACATCGCGGCCGAGTTGCGCGCGGGCCGCGAGGCGCGCGGCGGCATCCTGCATCGCCTGCAGGCGCCGGAGGTGGAAGGCGAGCGCTGCCGCCATCTCGGCGGCCGTCGGCTCGCTCGTCGCCTCGGCCGGCTGCGGCAGGAGGAGGCGCGATTTCAGGTACGCGAGCCACGCCGCCATCACCAGGTAATCGGCGGCGATCTCGAGCCTGAGGCGGCGCGCCCTGGCGATGAACGCGAGGTACTGGTCGGCGAGCGCCAGGATCGAGATGCGCGTCAGGTCGAGCTTCTGGTCGCGCGCCAGCGCGAGCAGCACGTCGATCGGGCCCTCGTAGCCCTCGAGGTCGACCACCAGAGTATGTTCCGGCTCGCCGCGGGTCGCGCGGGGCGAATCCTCGAACGTCGTGGTTGGGTCCGTCATGCCCTGCTCTCACGCGAGGCCGGCGAGCCGCACGATCGCCTGGACGACGATTTCGATCGGCGTGCGGATCAGCCACCCGAACACGTCGAGGTCGATCTTGAGCCAGCGCCCGAGCTCCGGCAACAGGAAGACGGCGGCTAGCACGATGAAAATGCCCACGCGCTCGAGCCGAGCGAGCGGAAAGGCGAGCGCGTCCGGCAACACGCCGACCGCCACCCTGCCGCCGTCGAGCGGGGGGATCGGCAACATGTTGAAGATCGCCAGCATGACGTTCATGACCAGCGCATGCCTCAAGTTTTCGGCGCCCCAGGCCGCGACTCCGGGGGGCAGGAACTCAAGGCCGTGATACAGCAAGGCGGCCGCCATCGCCAGCCCGAGATTCATCGCCGGCCCGGCGAGCGCCACCCACACCATGTCGCGGCGCGGATGGCGGAGCCTCCCGACATCGACCGGCACCGGTTTGGCGTAGCCGAACAGGAACGGCGAACTGGCGAGGACCAGCAGGGCCGGCAGCAGGATCGTGCCGAAGGGATCGATGTGGCGCAACGGGTTGAGCGTCACTCGGCCGAGGCGCCGCGCGGTCGGATCGCCGAACTGTTCGGCGACATAGCCGTGCGCCGCTTCGTGGAAGGTAATCGCAATCAGCATCGGCAGCGCCCACACCGATGCGATGTAAAGAATATTGCCGATCATCGCCTACCCTCGGACCGCCTCGGCCAGGAGCGCGTCCAGCCGGGCCGCCATAGTGGCTCGGCTGTGGCCAGGGACGACGCCTCGGCGCATGCCATCCGCGCGCACGATGCGCCGCTCGGCCTCGGACCCGAGCGGCGGCACGACCGCCGCCAGTTCGCGCATCTCCTCGAGCGCGCCGTTGCAGTGGAGCACGAGGTCGCAGCCGGCAGCCAGCGCCGATTGCGCGCGCTCGGCCAGCCGGCCCGACAGCGCCGGCATCGACAAATCGTCCGAGATCAGCACCCCATCGAAGCCGATCCGCCCGCGGATCGTCTCGGCGATGAGCTTGCGCGACGTCGTTGCCGGTCGTTCGGGATCGATCGCCCTGAACAGCACATGCGCCGTCATTGCCCACGGCAGGTCGGCAAGCGCGCGGAAGGGCACGAAATCGGAGCGGTCCAACAGTTCGAGCGGCGCATCGACAACCGGCAGGGCGATATGGCTGTCGACCCGGGCGCGGCCGTGGCCGGGGATATGCTTGACCACCGGCAGCACGCCGCCATCCAACAACCCGAGGGCCGCCTCGCGGGCCAGCCGCGCCACCAGGTGCGGGTCGGGGCCGTAGGCGCGCTCGCCGATGATGTCGTGGGCGCCGGGCAGGCCCAGATCGGCGACCGGCGCGCAATCGATGCCGATGCCGAGCGCCGCCAGTTCGCCGGCGATCAGCCGGCCATTGAGCCGCGCCGCCTCGGCTGCGGCTTCGACGTTCGACGCCGCCAGCGCGCCGATCTTGCCGGCCGCCGGCGCGGCCCGCCAGTGCGGCGGCCGCAACCGCTGGACCCGCCCACCCTCCTGATCGATGAGGATCGGCGCCTCGCCGCGGCCGATCAAGGCACGCAGGTCGGACACCAGCGCGCCAAGCTGGGCCGGGGCGCGCACATTGCGGGCGAACAGGATGAAGCCCAGGGGATCGCAAGCGGCGAAGAAGTCGCGCTCGTCGGGCGCGATCTCGCACCCCTCGAGGCCGAAGATGACGGACCGGGGCGGGGCCCGACGCGCGCTCATCGATCGGAGCCTGGCCGGACAATGAGGCAGCCGACGCGGTGCGGCGCGAGCGCGGCGCAGATGGCGGACGCCGTCGCATGGTCGCCGAGCGGCCCGGCCTGGATGCGGTAGAACGTGCCACGCTCGCCGAGATCGGCCTGCACGACGGTGAGCGTGAGATTTTCCAGCACGTCGGGATAGGCGCGGCGCAGTTTCTCCCATTCCCGGGTCGCGTGCTCCGGCGACTTGACCGACCCGAGCTGGACGCGAAACCCTGCACCGCCCGCGACGGCGACGGCCGGGGGGGGCGCAGCGACGGCCGGAGGCGACGGTGGCGCGCCGGCCGCCGGGGCCTCCGGCACGGCGATGGCCGGGGGCGGCGCAGCGACGGCCGGGATCTCGGGTGGGGCGAGCGGCCGCGGCAGCGGCGCTTCGGGCGGCGGCAGCAGGCGTTCGACACCCGGCGGGAGCGGCGTCGGCGCGGCGGGCGCCAATTGCCCGACCCGGCTGTAGATCTCCTTGTCCTGATGCGGCACCTCGAGGCCGCCCGGGTGTTCGGGCCGCACCTTGATCGGGCGCTGTTCGGCGCGAATGAGCGGCGCCACGCCGTCCTCGCCGCCCCGCAAGTGGGTCATGTAGTAATAGCCGACGACGCCGCCGAAACCACCGATCGCCACCAGCGCGATCGCCAGGGGCAGCAATCGCACCAGGCGGCGGCGGGACGCCAGCCGGCCGGCAGCCGGTTCCACCGGCAGCATCTAGCGCATCTCCTCGACCGGCTCGACGCCGATCAGCCGCAGCCCGGACGCGATGACCAGGCCGACGCCGCGCAACAGCGCCAGACGGGCCAAGGACAAGTCGCGGTCCTCCGCGGTCACGAAACGCAAGTTGCCGTCCTGCTTGCCGAGCGTCCACAGGGCGTGGAACGCCGCGGCAAGGTCGTACAGATAGAAGGCGATGCGGTGCGGCTCGCCGGCCTCGGCGGCGCTTTCGATGAGCCGCGGCCAGCGGGCGAGCGTCTTGATGAGGTCGAGCTCGTGCGGGTCCGACAGGCGATCCAATGGCGCGCCCGCCAACGCCTGGTTCGACAAATCGATGCCGGGGAACGCCGCTTCGGCCTGGCGGGTCGCCGAGCGCGTGCGCGCATGCGCGTACTGCACGTAAAAGACCGGGTTGTCCTTGGACTGCTCGGTGACCTTGGCGAAATCGAAATCGAGGTGCTGGTCGTGCTTGCGGGTGAGCATGATGAACCGGACGATACCAGGCGCATGGTCGGGCCCCGCCTTTGCTCCCACCTGGTCGATCACCTCGCTGAGGCTCACGAACGTCCCGGCCCGCTTCGACATCTTCACTGGCTCGCCCTTGTCGCTCAACGACACGAGCTGGCAAAGCTTGACCTCGAGCCGGGCGCCGCCCTCGCCGAACGCGCGGACCGCCGCTTGCATGCGCTTGACGTAGCCGCCGTGATCGGCGCCCCAGACGTCGATCATGTGGCTGAACCCGCGGCGCATCTTGTCGAGGTGGTAGGCGATGTCGGAGGCGAAATAGGTCCACGAGCCGTCGGATTTCTGCAGCGGCCGGTCGACATCGTCGCCGAACTTGGTCGACCGGAACAGGAGTTGGGGCCGCGCTTCCCAGTCGCTGGGCTTCATGCCTTTGGGTGGCTCGAGCACGCCGGTGTAAACGAGGCCGCGCGAGCGCAAGAGGTCGACCGCGTCCTGCACGCGGCCGTGCTCGACCACGTCGTGGCGCTCGGACGTGAACACCGCGTGGCGCACGCCGAGCGCGGCGAGATCGGCGCGGATGAGATCCATCATCGCCGCGACCGCGTAATCGCGGAGCGGGGCCAGCCAGACTTCCTCGGGCTGGCCTTGCCATTTGCGGCCGTCGCGCGCCGCCAACCCCGCGCCCAACGGAGCGAGATAGTCGCCGGGATAAAGGCCGTCGGGCATCGGCCCGAGGGCTTCGCCGAGCGCCTCGCGATAGCGCCAATGGACCGCGCGCGCGAGCTGGTCGATCTGGGTGCCCGCATCGTTGATGTAGTATTCGCGGGTGACCGCGAACCCGACCTTCTCGAGCACGGCGGCGAGTGCCTCGCCGACCACCGCGCCGCGGCAATGGCCGACATGCAGCGGCCCGGTCGGGTTGGCGGAGACGTATTCGACATTGACCGCGCCGCCGGCGCCCACGACCGAAGCCGCATAGGCCTCGCCTTCGCTGAGCAGCGCCGCCAAGTGCCGGTGCCAGTATTCCCGCCGCAGCTTCAAGTTGACGAACCCGGGCCCGGCGATCTCCGCGCCGCTGAGGTCGGGGTGGCCCCGTAGACCGTCGGCCAGGATTTGCGCGACATCGCGCGGCTTCATCCCGACGTGTTTGGCCAGCACGAGGGCCGCGTTGGTCGACAGGTCGCCATGCCCCGCCTCGCGCGGCGGCTCGACCGCGAACGTCAACCGTCCTAGGTTCGGAATCGGCGGCAGTTCGCCCTTGCCAACGGAAACCTCAACGGCCGTGATAATTTCATCACGGAAGTATTTGTAAATATTCATCAAAAGTCATCTAACGGGTCGAAAAGCCGGCGGTGCTCGTCAAGCGCGAAGCGGTCCGTCATGCCGGCGATATAGTCGGCGGCCAGCCGCGCGCTCGCCGCCGTCCCGGGGGCGCCGGCCACCGCCCGCCACTCGGCCGGCAAGCATTCGGGTTCGGCATGGAAGCGCTGGAACAGCTCGGCCACCACGCGCCGCGCCCTGGTGGTCATGCGCTTGACCCTGTCGTGGCGGTACATGCGCTCGAACAGGAACGCTTTCAACGCGCGGTCGTGCGTCGCCATGGTCGGCGAGAAGGCGACCATGGGCCGACCCAGCCGGCGGACCGCGTCGGCGGTTTTCGGCTGGGAGTCCGCCAGGCGGGCGCGGGTCTCGGCGATCAGGTCGGTGACCATGCGATCGATGAGGCGGCGGATCGATTCGGCCCGCAGCCGGCCCTCGTCGATGCCGGAGTAGCGGCGGGCGACCTCGGCGAACACTGGTCCCACCAGCGGCACCTCGGCGAGATCTGCCACCTTGAACAGCCCGGCCCTGAGGCCGTCGTCGATGTCATGGTTGTTGTAGGCGATGTCGTCCGACAGCGCCGCCACCTGCGCCTCGGCGCTGGGGTAGGTGTCGAGTTCGAGGTCGTGGCGGGCGACGTACTCGGCGATCGCGGCGGGCAGCTCCGCGGCCTGCCGCGCGCCGGCGAGCGGGCCGGTCATCGGGCCGTTATGCTTGACTACGCCCTCGAGGCACTCCCAGGTCAAGTTCAGCCCATCGAACTCGGCATAGCGCCGTTCGAGCTGGGTCAAGATGCGCAGCGTCTGGGCGTTGTGGTCGAAGCCGCCGAACTTGCGCATCGCCGTCGCCAGCGCCTCCTCGCCGGCATGGCCGAAGGGCGTGTGCCCGAGGTCGTGCGCCAGGGCGAGCGCCTCGGTCAGGTCCTCGTTGAGCCCCAGTTGGCGGCTCACCGTGCGGGCAATCTGGGCGACCTCGATCGAATGGGTGAGCCGCGTTCGGTAGTGATCGCCCTCGTGATAGACAAAGACCTGGGACTTGTCCTTGAGCCGCCGGAAGGCCGTGCAATGGATGACCCGGTCGCGGTCGCGCTGGAAGACGGAGCGGGTCGGGCTTTCGGGCTCGGGATGGTAGCGGCCGCGGCTCGCTTCCGGCCGGCAGGCGTAAAGCGCGAGACCCGCCGGAGGGGGCCGCTCGGTGTCGGCCTTGAGGCGCGCTCGCGCGGACATGGGTGGGAAGGCTACAGGCTGCCGCTCGGCCTCGCAACGCCGTCGCATGCCGCTGTCCGCCGCGGCGCCGTTTTGAGCTCCCGCCAGGGGTCGTATTCGAATCCGGCTCCGGTGCGAATTGACAAACCGCCAGAACTGCTTATCTATAACCAAGCAGCGGTTCCCGCCGGTGTGGCGGGGGCTCGCCCACGGAGGCATGGGATGGCAGACGCCGTTACCACCGAGCGAAGCGGCAAGGTCGAGTTGACCGAGTCGGCGGCCCAGCGCATCGTCTGGCTGATAAGCCAGCAGGAGAACAAGGGCTTGATGCTGCGCATTTCGGTGTCGGGGGGCGGCTGCTCGGGCTTCCAGTACGGGTTTGCCTTCGACGACACCAAGACCGAAACCGACCTCAAGGTCGAGCGCGATGGCGCCGTGGTGCTGATCGACGAGGTGTCGCTGGATCTCCTCAACGGCGCCCATATCGAATATGTCGAAGACTTGATCGGCTCGGCGTTCTCGATCAAGAACCCGCAGGCCAAGAGCTCCTGCGGTTGCGGGAATTCGTTCTCGGTCTGACCTCAGTTTCGGCGCCGTCGCGAACCAAGCCCCCCGCCCAGGCGGGCTTCGTTCGTGGGGAGCCCTCATGGTCAGGATCGCCACCTGGAACGTCAACTCGGTCAAGGCGCGGCTTCCCCACCTGATCGATTTCCTCAACGCCGCCTCGCCCGATGTCCTGCTGCTGCAGGAACTCAAATGCGTGACCGGGGATTTCCCGCGACTGGAGACCGAGGCCGCGGGCTACCACGCGGAGGTGGTCGGCCAGAAGACCTATAACGGCGTTGCTATTCTCGCGAAACACGGAATCGCCGACGCGCTGCGCGCGCTCCCCGGCGATCCGTCCGACGATCAGGCGCGCTACCTCGAGGCCAGCGTCGGGAATTTGCGCGTCGCCTCGATCTACCTGCCGAACGGCAACCCCGTGGACTCGCCGAAATTCCCATACAAGCTGGCGTTCATGGAACGCCTCCATGCCCGCACCCGGGCTCTTCTCGCCGCCGAGCAGGCGTTCGTGCTGGGCGGCGACTGGAACGTGGCGCCGACCGACGACGACGTCTACGACCCCGAAGGCTGGCGTAATGACGCGCTCTGCCGCCCGGAATCGCGGGCGGCGTTCCGCAAGATCGTCTATCTCGGCTTGAGCGACGCCTATCGCGCCCTTCACCCTCAACCCCATGCCTACAGCTATTGGGACTACCAGCAGAACCGCTGGGCGCGCGATGAAGGCCTGCGCATCGACCATTTGCTGCTCTCGCCCCAGGCCGCCGACCGGCTCAAGGCCTCGGGCATCGACAAAGGCCCGCGAGCCAAGGACCGGGCCTCCGACCACACGCCGGTGTGGTGCGAGCTTGGAGACCGATCATGACCTCCACCATCCACGAGGGCGGCTGCCTGTGCGGCCGGGTCCGCTATCGCGCCGCCGGACAGCCGACCAACGTCAATCACTGCCACTGCCGCATGTGCCGCAAGGCGAGCGGGGCGCCGGTCGTCACCTGGGCGACCTTCCCACGCCCCCAGGTGACGTACTACGGCGCGCAGCCGCAGATCTATCGCTCCTCGGCCAAGGCGGTGCGTGGCTTCTGCGCGGCGTGCGGCGCTGTGCTGTCCTGGCAGCACGACGAGCGCCCCGACGAGATCGATCTCACCGTCGGCACGCTCGACCGTCCCGAGGACGTCCCGCCCAGCGAGCACCTGTGGACCGAGAGCGCGATCGCGTGGCTCAACATCGCCGATGGTCTGCCGCGCCATCCGCGCCAGCGCGGCAGCGGCAAGGCGCCGGCCTAGCCCGCGAACACCGGCCCCAGCGGCTTGAGGCGCATGCCCGGCCTCAACTTGCGCCAGGCAAGCGCCGCCGGATCGGCAGGGGCCGGGCCGGGCGCGGCGACCACCAGGACCTCGGCGGCGATGGGCTGGAAATGGGCCCGGAAATGGACCGAGCTCTTGAGGGCAACGATGCGCTGGCGCATGGGCTCGATCCCGAGATGGCGGAACATCTCCTGGTCGGCCGCCTGCACCTTGACGCTAGCCAGCGCCACCACCACCCCGCCCTGGCGCAGCGCCGCCATCGCGCCCAAGCGCATCCGGTTGCCGCCGTAAAACGGGCCGGTGCAGGTGAAGTTGCCGTCGCCCAGGCGCTCGACCGTGAAGCGGCCCGCCAACGGCTCGTGCCCGGCGAGGCCGGACTTGGCGCCGAGCGAGAACTCGAGCTCGGCGCCCGGGCCGGCCGCGTGCGCCAGGCGCGCCGCCTCCGCATCGATCAGCAATCCGACGACCGCACCCTCGGCCCGCCCGGCCAGCAGCGCCGCCAGCAGGCCGACCGTATCGCCGTTGCCGCCCGCGCCGGGATTGTCCTGGGTGTCGGCGAGGACCACCGGCCGGCCGGCCACGGGGGGCCGCGCCATCGCACGCTTGACGGCCTCCTCGGGCGATAGCAGCTCGAGGGCGAAGGCGCCTTCCACCTCGGCCACGCGCCGCGCGAGCGAGCCCACGGCACCCTCGACCGCAAGTGCTTCGCCGCCATATCCGAACACCGCCGGACCGCAGTCGGCGATGTCGGCGGCCGGGAACCCCGGCGTGAACGACAAGGTCGTCCCGCTCGCCGCCTCGCGCGCGCCGAGCTCGGCATAGAGGCCCCGCGCCGGTTCGATGAGCGTGCATTGCGCGGTCAGCGGAATGAGGAACGGCAGCTGGCGGAACGCCTTCGCGGGGGCCTCGCCGGCCTCAAGGATGCGGTCCATGAGCGCCGCGGCGCGCGCGCCCGTCTCGGCCATGTCGACATGCGGATAGGAGCGATAAGCGACGAGACCCTCGGCCCGCTCGATCATCGCCGGGCTGACATTGGCGTGGAGGTCGAGACTGGCGACCAGCGGAACGCGCGCGCCGACCGCGCGCCGCACCCGGGCCAGGATCTCGCCGTCGCCGTCGTCCACATGTTCGGCGACCATCGCGCCGTGGAGGTCGAGATAGACCGCGTCGAGCGGTCCGGTCTTGGCGATCTCCGCGATCAGCATCGCGGCGATGGCCTCGAAGGCGTCGGCCGTGACGTGCGCGGAGGGTGTGGCATTGGCCCACACGAGCGGGACCAGGCGATGCCGCTTGGCCCTTGCCACCGCCGCGAAGCCGGCGAGCGGGATATTCAGGCCTTCGACCGCGGCCAGCGCCGCCGGCCCGCGGGCGAGCGGCGGCCAACCGCCGCCGTGCTCGAACTGGGCCATGGTCGCCTTCGAGGGCGCGAAGGTATTGGTTTCGTGCTGGAACCCGGCAACCGCGATCACGGCCATGCGGTTCAGATGTCCGCATACACGTGCGTCTCGGCGCGCGCGCCGGGATGGGTGACCGCCCCCTTCTCCGCGTCGCCGACGGTCTGGGCGTATTTCCACAGTGTCCCGGACTGGAAGTCGGTTCGCCGCGGCGTCCAGGCCTTCCGCCGCTTCATGAGTTCGGCCTTCGAGAGGGCGACATCGAGCGTGCCCTTGACGGCATCGATGCGGATGATGTCGCCGTCCTCGATGAGGCCGATCGGCCCGCCCACCGCCGCCTCGGGTCCGACATGGCCGATGCACAAGCCGCGCGTCCCGCCCGAAAACCGGCCGTCGGTGACCAGCGCCACTTTCTCGCCGAGACCCTGGCCGTAAATGGCGGCGGTCGTCGATAGCATCTCGCGCATGCCGGGACCGCCGCGCGGCCCCTCGTAGCGGACGACGATCACATCGCCTGGCCGGATCTTGCGCGCCAAGACGGCCTTGAGCGCGTCCTCCTCGCACTCGAAGACCCGCGCCGGACCCGTAAAGGCGAGCGTTTTCATGCCGGCGATCTTGACGATCGCGCCTTGGGGCGCGAGATTGCCCTTGAGCCCGACCACGCCGCCGGTCTTGGAAAGGGGCGCGGTGGTCGGACGGACCACGTCCTGGTTGCTGGGGAATTGCACGCCCCTGAGATTCTCGGCCAGGGTCTTGCCGGTGACGGTCAGGCACTCGCCGTGCAGATACCCGCCGTCCAGGAGCGCCTTCAAGAGCACCGGCACGCCGCCCACCTCGTAGAGGTCCTTGGCAACGTATTTGCCGCTCGGTTTCAGGTCGGCGATGTAGGGCGTGCGGCGGAAGATTTCGCAGACATCGTGGAGGTCGAAATCGATCCCGGCCTCGCTGGCGATCGCCGGCAGATGCAGCCCGGCATTGGTCGAACCGCCCGAGGCGGCGACCACGACGGCGGCGTTCTCGAGGGCCTTGCGGGTGACGATGTCGCGCGGTCGGATCCCCAGCTTCAGGAGCGACATGACTTCTTGGCCCGCCGCCTCGCAGAAGCGGTCGCGGCTGTCGTAGGGGGCCGGCGTCCCGGCCGAGCCGGGCAAGGCGATACCGATCGCCTCGGACACGCAGGCCATGGTGTTGGCCGTGAACTGCCCGCCGCACGAGCCCGCCGAGGGACAGGCCGCCATTTCGAGTGCTCTAAGCTCGGCGTCGCTCATCCGCCTGGCCGCATGCGCCCCCACGGCTTCGAACACGTCGACGATGGTGACGTCCTTGTCCTTGAACCTGCCGGGCAGGATCGACCCGCCATAGACGAAGATCGAGGGGATGTTGAGGCGGACCATGGCCATCATCAGGCCGGGCAGCGACTTGTCGCAGCCCGCGAGCCCGACCAGCGCGTCGTAGCAATGGCCGCGCACCGTCAGTTCGACCGAGTCGGCGATCACCTCGCGGCTCACCAGCGACGATTTCATCCCCGCATGACCCATGGCGATGCCGTCGGTGACCGTGATGGTGGTGAACTCGCGCGGCGTGCCGCCGGCCGCCTTGACGCCCTTCTTCGCCGCCTGCGCCTGGCGCGAGAGCGAGATATTGCACGGCGCCGCCTCGTTCCAGGTGGTGACGACGCCGACCAGCGGCTGGGCGATCTCCGCTTCCGACAGGCCCATGGCGTAAAGGAAGGCGCGGTGCGGCGCGCTCGTCGCGCCCACCGTCGTGTGCCGGCTGGGCAGCTTGGACTTGTCGAACTTGGCGGCAGGCATGGTTTCCTCGCTCAAACGATGGCCCTCGATGAGGTCGCAAACATATCGAGCGCCGGGTGCGATGGGAAGGCGCCTTGGGTATTGAAGGCCCTGGGTGGATTGCGGATAATACCAGCTCGCGCGGTGGATTGCGGCGCTACGTTGCGCCATGGGGCACGCTTCCTCAGGGAGAGGCAAACATGACGGAACCCGGTTTTGCGATCCGGCTTACGAACCTTGCCGGGGCCCGCATCCGCCAGGGCTTGGCGCCGCTGGCCGCGGCGGCGATGCTGGCGGGCCTCGCCCCGCCGGGCGAGGCGCGAGTGGTCAAGTTCGAGATCCTCAGCGTCGAATCTCCCGCCTTCGAGGGGCGCGAATTCGGCGATGCCGGCCGCTACGAGAAACTGGTCGCGCGCGCCACCCTGGCGGTCGATCCCGCCCAGGCGCGCAACGCCGGGATCGTCGACTTGGGCCTCGCGCCGCGCAACCCGGCCGGCGAGGTCGAGTTCACGGCCGACGTAGAGATCCTGAAGCCGGTCGACATCGCGCGGACCAATGGCCGGCTGTTCTATGACGTGCTCAATCGCGGCGGCAAGCTTGGGCTCGTGCTGATGAACGATGCGCCCCAGGCCAACAACCCGCGCACCGCGGCGCAGGCCGGCAACGGGTTCCTCATGCGCGAGGGCTACACGATCGTCTGGAGCGCTTGGCAGGGCGACGTGCCCGCCGGCGGCGACCGCATGCTGCTATCGGTGCCGGTCGTCCCGGGGGTGACCGGGACGAGCCGCGAGGAGTTCATCTTCGAGAACAACGCCAACCCGATGACCGTCAACTTGACCTATCCCGCCGCCGAGCCGGCGTTAGGCACCCTCACCGTCCGCCAGCGCGAGGGCGATACCCGCGCCACTTCGCCCGGCCTGGGATACAGATACGTGAGCCCGACCCAGATCGAGATCACCCGGCCGGCCGGCTTCGATGCCGGCGCCATCTACGAGTTCATTTACCAGGCCAAGAATCCCAAGGTCATGGGCCTGGGCTTCGCCGCCACCCGCGACATCGTGTCGTTCCTGCGCTACGAGGCGAGCGCGCCGCAAGGTGGCGTCAATCCGTTCGCGCCCCATGGCCGCTCGGTGATGCCGGTTGCGCTGGCGCTCGGCATCTCGCAGAGCGGCCGGTTCCTTCGCGATCTCCTCTACCAGGGGTTCAACGAGGACGAAGCGGGGCGCGTCGTGTTCGACGGCCTGATCCCGCATATCGCCGGCTCGCGCAAGACCTTCGTCAACGATCGCTTCGCCCAGCCCGGGCGCTATTCGCGCCAGCATGAGGACCATCTCTACCCGGGCGACCAGTTCCCGTTCACCTATGGCGTGCTGAGCGACCATCTCACGGGCCGGACCGACGGCATCCTTAAGCGCTGCCTGGCGGCCGGGAACTGCCCAAGGATCATGCACACCGATACCAGCACCGAGATCTGGCAGGGCCGGGCCTCGCTGGTCGTCACCGACACCGCCGGGAACGACATCGCGTTGCCGGAGAACGTGCGCGCCTATCTGCTGTCGGGCCTGCCGCACTTCGTTCCGGCCAACGCCACCGCCGGTCCGACCCCGGTCTGCGAGCAGCTCACCAACCCCTTGCACGCCGGCCCCGCGATGCGCGCCGTCCTGAGGGCGCTCGACGAGTGGGTCGTTCATGGAACGCCGCCGCCCGACAGCCGGTTCCCGAGCCGCGCCGAGGGAACCTGGGTGAGCCTCGAAGCGTCGCGCTTCCCCGCCATCCCGAACCTCACCACCACGGGCGCCTTCAATTCCTTGCGCGTCGCCGACCATGCGCAGGCGCCCCCGGCCCTGGGGGCCACCTATCCGGTGTTCGTGACTCGGGTGGACGAGAGCGGGCACGACGTGGCCGGCATCAGGCTGCCGCCGGTCGAGGTGCCGGTGGCGACGTTCCTGGGGTGGAACCCGCGCCGCCAGGGGTTCGCCCGCGGCCAGCTTTGCAGCCTGACCGGCTCCGCCATTGCGCTCCCCGAGACCCGGGAGCAACGCGAGGCCGCCAACGACCCGCGGCCGTCGCTGGTCGAGCGCTATCCCGATCACGAGACCTTCCTGCGCGCGGTCCACGCTGCCGCCGAGCGCCTCTTTCGCCAGCGCTTTCTCCTCGAGGAGGACGCCTACCGATACATCGACGCGGCAAGGGAAATCGAGGTCGGCAAGCCGAAGAACTGATCAGACCGCGCGCAAGCGCTCGACGGCGGCGGCGAGGCGGGCGCGCGCGCCGGCGGTCTCGGCCCGACGCTCGCGCTGCTCCTCGACGATATCGGGATCGGCCTTGGCGACGAACTCCGGGTTGGCGAGCTTCCTGTCGAGCCTGCCGATCTCGTCGTCGAGCGTGGCGATCTCGCGCTCAAGGCGGGCCCGCTCGGCGGCGGCGTCGATCACCCCGGCCAGCGGCAGGATGAACGTCGCCTCGGCAACGGCGATCTGGACGGCGCCCTTGGGCACCGCGCCGTGGGACGGCGCGATGCGGGCCACGCGGGCAAGCGTCTCGATAAGCCCGCGATGGGCCTCGAGGCACCGCGTCGCCGCCGGGCTCGCATCCTTGTGCAAGAGCTCGAGGCGCGCCGCGGCGGGCACGCCGGTCTCGGCGCGCACCGCGCGGATGGCGGAGATCGCCTCGACCACCCAATTCATCTCCGCTTCCGCCGCCGCGTTGCCGAGCCCATCGAGATCGTTGGGCCACCCCATGCCGATCAACGGTTTGGCGCCCGCGGGCCCGACCTCATCCCACAGCTCCTCGGTGATGAAGGGTATGAGCGGATGGAGGAGCTTGAGGAGGCCGGCGAGCACGAAGCCGGTGGCGGCACGGCACTCGGCTTTCGCCGCCTGGTCGGCGCCGCCCAGGATCGGTTTGGTGAATTCGAGATACCAGTCGCAGAACGTCCCCCAGGTGAAGCGGTAGAGCGCAGCGGCGGCCTCGTGGAAGCGGTAGGCCTCGAGGGCGGCCGCGACGTCCCGGCCGGCGCGCGCCAGCTCGCCCATGATCCACTGGTGGACCGGCAGTTGGACGCGCCTGGGCTCGAAATCCGCCGGCAGGACGCAGCCGTTCATCTCGCAGTAACGGGCCGCATTCCACAGCTTGGTCGCGAAATTGCGATAGCCCTCGACGCGCGCGGTCGATAGCTTGACATCGCGGCCCGGGGCGGCGAGCGCGGCGAGGGTAAAGCGGAGCGCGTCGCAGCCGTAGCGGTCGATGAGCTCGATCGGGTCGATGATGTTGCCCTTCGACTTCGACATTTTCTGGCCCTGCACATCGCGAACCAGGGCGTGGATGTAGACGGTGCGGAACGGCACCTCGCCCATGAAATGGAGGCCCATCATCATCATCCGCGCGACCCAGAAGAAGATGATGTCGAAGCCGGTGACCAACACGTCGGTCGGATAGTAGCGGGCGAGCGCCGTGGTCTTTTCCGGCCAGCCCAGGGTCGAGAACGGCCACAGCGCGGAGGAAAACCAGGTATCCAGCACGTCGGGATCGCGCTCGAGCTCGACGTCCTTGCCGTACGCCGTCCGCGCCGCGCGCTGCGCCGCCGCCTCGTCGAGCTCGACGAAGACCTTGCCGTCGGGCCCATACCAGGCCGGGATACGGTGGCCCCACCAGATCTGGCGCGAGATGCACCACGGCTGGATGTTGCGCATCCACTCGTAATAGGTGTTCTCCCAGTGCTTGGGCACGAACTTGGTGCGGCCGTTCTCGACCGCCGCGAGCGCCGGCTTCGCCAGCTTGCCAGCGTCGCAATACCACTGGTCGGTGAGCCAAGGCTCGATCGCCACGCCGGAGCGATCGCCATGGGGTACGACGTGGACGTGATCCTCGACCTTGGCGATGAGCCCCTCGGCCTCGAGCGCCTGGACGATGCGCGCGCGCGCCGTGGCGCGGTCGAGGCCCCGATAGGGGGCGGGCGCGTTGTCGTTCATCCTGGCATCGGCGTCGAAGATGTTGATGATCGGCAGAAGGTGGCGGCGGGCGACCTCGAAGTCGTTGAAGTCGTGCGCCGGGGTGATCTTGACCGCGCCCGTGCCCTTTTCGGGGTCGCTGGTTTCGTCGGCGACGATCGGCAGCTTCCGGCCGACCACCGGCAAGACCGCTTGCCGGCCGATGAGATGCCGATAGCGCGCATCCTCGGGATGGACCGCAACGGCGGTGTCGCCGAGCAAGGTCTCGGGCCGCGTCGTCGCCACGACGATGAACGCGCCGTCCGCGCCGGCGATCGGGTACTTGAGGTACCACAGATGACCCTTGACCTCGCGCGCCTCGACCTCGAGGTCGGAGATCGCCGTGTGCAGCTTGGGGTCCCAGTTCACGAGCCGCTTGTCGCGGTAGATGAGGCCGGCCCGATGGAGGTCGACGAACACCTTGCGCACCGCCGCCGACAGGCCGTCGTCCATGGTGAAGCGCTCGCGCCGCCAGTCGGGCGAGGCGCCCAGCCGGCGGAGCTGGCGGGTGATCGTCCCCCCGCTCTGGGCCTTCCAGGCCCAGGTGCGCTCGATGAACTTCTCGCGCCCGAGGTCATGCCGGGTCTTTCCCTGCTCGGCGAGCTGGCGTTCGACGACCATTTGCGTGGCGATGCCGGCATGGTCGGTGCCCGGCTGCCACAGCGCGTCGCGTCCCAACATGCGGTGAAAGCGGATGAGGATGTCCTGCAGCGTGTGGTTGAGCGCGTGGCCCATGTGCAGGCTGCCCGTGACGTTGGGCGGGGGCATCATGATCGCGTAGGGCCGCCGCGGCGACTTCTCGTCGGCGGCGAAGGCGCCGGCGGCCTCCCAGCGCGCGTACTGCCTGGCTTCGATCTCGCCCGCGCGGTAGGTCTTGTCCAACCTCGGCTTGGCCCGCTCGGCCGGGATGCGCCGGTCGCCGTTCATCGTCGCCGGGACAGGCTCTCAGGTCTCGTCGACCCGGCGCGTGATGCGCTTGATTTCCTTCTCGACCAGGAGCTCGACGATGGCGGGCAGGTTCTTGTCGAGCCACTCCTTGAGCAGCGGCCGCAAGAGTTCGCGCACCATATCCTCGAGCGTCCGGCCCGCATGGCCGAGCGGCAGGGTGGCCTCGCTGTCACGGGCCGCCGCTTGCAGGCCGGCGAGCGTGCCGACCGCCGCCGCCGTCGCGGCGCTCGAAATCAAGGCCTCGCTGTCGGCCGCCGGGTCCCGGGTCGGCGCCGGGGCCGGGGCCGGCTCCGGAGTTGGCTTCGGGAGCGAGCTCGGGGCCGTGGACGCGGCCTCGAGGCTGGTGATCTTGCCGTCATCGCTGACCATGTCGGTGAGCTCCAGCACTTCGCGCCCCGCTTCCGGTGCCGGCGGTGCCGGCTCCGGTTTCGCGGCGGCGGGCGCGGCGGCCGGATCCGATGTGGCGGCGGCGGCGGCGGCCGGTTTGCCGGCCTCTCCATCCTCGGAAATGATGCGTCGGATGGAGGCGAGAATCTCCTCCATCGAGGGTTCTGGCTGCGGGGTCTTGGCCTCGTTCATGGCGTCAACATCCGATCGCCTCTACGTTAAGCGAGCCGGCCGACGATTGCCAGCGAAAACGAGGGCTATTCGTCGTCGACCGTCATGCCGCCCCAGCGGTTGCGGGTCCGGTTGTAGTAGATGGTAGGGTCGTAGATCTCGACCGACAGGCCTTGTTCGGCCGCGGTGAGCTTGCCGATGGTCGCGGCGAGCTGGTAGCCGGCGACGATCTTGTCGCGCTGGGCGCGAACGAGGTTGACCTTGGCGTCGAGCAGTTCCTGCTCGGCGTCGAGCACGTCGAGCACGGTGCGCGAGCCGACCTGAGCTTCCTGCTGCACGCCCTCGAGCGCGATCTCGGCGGCGCGGATCTGGGCCTCGAATGCGACGATCCGCGCCAGCGCCGTGTTCAGCGCCTCCCAGTTCCGCTGCGCGTCCTCCTGCGCCCGCCGCCGCGCGTCCTCAACCTCGATGCGGCGCTGCCCGGCGGTCTGCCGGGATTCGCGCACGCGCGCGTCGACCGCGCCCGCCTGATAGAGCGGCACCGAGAGCACGGCGATGATATCGGCGCTGTCGCGTACAAAGCCGCGGGTCGAGGTCTCGTCGTTGCGCGCCACGGAGCTGTTGAGGCTCAAGGTCGGCAGCGCCTCGCCGGCGATCAGGTTGACATCGTCGATGGCCGCGCGCTCGGCATGGCCGGCCGCGATCACGGTCGGATTGTTGGCGGCCCCCGCCAGGGCCTGGGCTTCGCTCGGCGGCAGGTTGCGCGGCAGGGTGGCGGGGGCGAGCTTGCCGGGCGCCTCGCCGATCACCTTGAAATAGGTCGCGCGCGAGGAAATCAGGTTGCCCTCGGACTGGACGCGATCGGCGCGCGAGCGCGCCAGGCGCGCCTCGGCCTGCGCCACGTCGGTGCGCGTGATCTCGCCGACCGTGAAGCGGTCCTGGGCCGCCTCGAGCTGACGCGTCAGTACCTGCTCGTTGTTGATGTTGAGGTCGACCACCGCCTGGTCGCGCAACACGTTGGTGAAGGCCGTCGCGGCATCCAGCAGCACGACCTGCTCGACCGCGGTCAAGACGGCGCGGCCGCGCAGGACGAGGTTCTCGGCCCGGCTGGTCTCGGCGAGCGTGCGGCCGCCGCGATAGAGCGGCTGCGCGACCGTGACCCCCAGGGACTGGGGCGTGCGCAGTCGCTCGGCACGGGTGTTGCCCCTGATATCGTCCTCCTGGCGAAGGACATCGCGCGCCTTGCCGGCCTGGCCCGACAGGGTCACGGTGGGGCGCCAGCCCGATAGCGCCTTGGGCACGCCCTCGTCGGTGGCGCGCAATCGCGCCCGCTCGGCCAGCAGCTGGGGATTGCCGCGGTAGGCGGCTGCCAAAGCGTCCTCGATGGTCTGGGCCCGGGCCGACGGCCAGGCGAGGGCCGCCAGCACGGCCAACACCGCGACCGCGGGTCCTACGCGCACGCCCCGCCTCAGCTCCATAGCCATCCCGCCGCCCCCTGCCCTTTCATGACGGCGCTCAAAACACGAATCCGGGTTCGAGCGCAAAGCCGGGAAGCACGGGCGTCGAGGCGTCGAACACGACGCGGCTCGTCACCGTCCCCCGGACCCGCGTCATCAGCACCGCCCGGCCCTGGTCCCCGGGCGCCACCACGACCCCGACCAGTCGTCCGCCTTCGGCGAGTTGGCCTATGATCCGCGACGGCACGCGTTCGGCCCCGCCGCCCAACACGATCACATCGTAGGGCGCCTGGCCGGGATAGCCTTCGGCGAGCGGGCCTTCGACCACCACGGCGTTGTCGACCCCGATCTCGGCCAGGACCCTGGTCGCCTGGGCGGCGCGCGCCGCGTCGCTTTCGAGCGCCAGCACCGTGCTCGCCAGCCGCGCCAGCACCGCCGCGCCGTAACCGGCGCCGGTGCCGATCTCGAGCGCGACGTCGGAGGGCTTGACCTCGGCGGCCTGCAAGAGGCGCGCAAGCACCATCGGCTCCATGAGATAACGGCCGTCGCCCAGCGGGATATCCTCATCGACGTAAGCGACGCCGCGCTGCGCCTTGGGAAGGAACTTCTCGCGCGGCAATTCCGACATCGCTGCGACGATCCTGGGATCGGTCACCTTGTTCGGTCGGATCTGGGATTCGACCATGTTGAGGCGGGTGGCGGTACAGTCGGTCATGTCGCGATCGGCGCCGAAGGTGTCGCGGGATCAAAGGGTTCTCGCGCCCCTCGCCCGGCGGCCGGACGCACCCCGACCCCTATATAAAGCGGCTGGCCTACGATGACAATGACGCCGGCGGATCAGGAGGCGTCGGTTGACCCAAGGGGCCGTATGCTTCATATACTCGATTGGGCGGCCAGCGCGACCGGATGCCCCTTGTCCAGGCCAACGGCCGGGTAGCAAAGTGGTAATGCTCGGGACTGCAAATCCCGCATACGCCGGTTCGATTCCGGCCCCGGCCTCCACCGCTGGCTGGCGCGATGCGATGGGACTTGTTATAACCCGAGGCCTTCCCCGGTAGCTCAGCGGTAGAGCAGCCGGCTGTTAACCGGCTGGTCGTCTGTTCGAATCAGACCCGGGGAGCCAATTCGGTCAGGGGGTTGGGCCGGCTCGGTCCAGCCCCCTGATGCGCCAAGCGCGGGCGGAGGCGAGCGACCGCGATTCCAAAGAGCCGAACGCGACAACCCCTCTCTCAAGGGAGTCCTGCCCAAGGATTACGCGCCACGACGAAGCCATGGTCCTCGTGTGGGCCGAGTTCACCGACTCGCCATCCCTGCAGCAATTCCAGAACCTCAAGAACCACGCCGATCGACTCGGCCGGTGGCCGGCGTGGCGGGAGAAGGCGCTCGCCTGCATGCGCGAGCAAATCGCGAAGGAGAAACGGGGTGCACGGAAGCATCTGTGGGGTTGGTTCGCGCCGGCCGACCATTCAGAGCTCGTGAGAGTCTTCCTCTGGGAGAAGGACATCGAGACCGCGTGGCGCGAGGCTAAGGATGGCGGCTGCTCGATCGACCTCTGGATGAACCTCGCCGCCAAGCGGGAGAAAGAGCATCCCGAAGATGCCCTGACCGTCTACCAGGAGCAGATCGCGCCGACGCTCGCGCGCACGAACAACGACGCGTACCGCCAAGCCGTCGATCTTTTGCGCAAGATCAACGGCCTGATGGGTGGCCTCGGACGAAGCCAGGAGTTCGCCCGGTACCTGGAGTCGGTCCGCGCGGCGCACAAGCCCAAGCGGAACTTCATGAAGCTGCTCGCTCAAGCGAAATGGTCATGACACCGGCATCTCTCCGTCGCTTGGCCGCCCAAGGCTCGGTCCAGCCCCCTGATGCGCCAAGTGCGGGCGGGGGCCGACGCTGCCCGCCTACGCCTCGTCCACGACCGGCGCGCCCGCGCCATGGACTTCGATGCGGCGGGCCGGGAGCGCGATCCGCAAGTTCGAGCGGCCGATGTGCTCGACGATGGTCTTCCACACCTCCTCGGTCGCCGAATCCTTGCGCTGATAGTCGTCGATGAAGTAGCGCAGGCTGTACTCGGCAACCCCGTCCTTGGCGCCCCGGAACAGGGCGGCGGGCGGCGGCTCGGCGAGGACGCCCGGCGCGCTCGCCATGGCGCGGGCCAGAAGTTCCTGGACCGCCGACGGGTCGTGGTCCTGGCCGAAGCAGATCGTGTCGGTGATGCGGACGACCGGGCTGGGGTGGCTGAAATTCTGGACCGGCGAATCGGCGACCACCCGGTTGGTGACGCTCAACACGTTGCGGTCGCGCGTCTGGATGCGGACCAGGCGCCAGGTCATGTCGATGACCTCGCCTTCGTCGAGGTTGCCGATCTTCACCCAGTCGCCGACCCGGAACGGCCGCGACAGCGCGATCGCGATGCCGGCGAACATCTCGCCCAGGGTCGACTGCGCGGACAGGCCGAGAACCAGCGCGAACGCGCCCGAGAGCGCCGCCAACGCGGTGATCGACTGGCCCAACACGAACTGCACCACGATCAGTATGGCGACGAGATAGACGAGGACCCGCACCACGCCCACCAGGAGGCGCGGCACGGTCGGGCGGCCGTCGCGCGCGAGCGCGCCTTCCCACACCAGGAATTTGAGCGCCATGTCGCACGTGAAGGCGATGGCGGCGATCAACGCGGCCGCGAATATTCGATTGTAGTCCTGTTCGTCGGCGATCGCATCCGCGAACCACAGCGGATGGGCCCAGTCGCTCGAGGCCAGCATCGCCAAGGACAACAACGCGAGCTGCGTCCCCAAATACAGCAAGTTGTTCCGAGTGACCAGGATCGAGGCCAGCGCCGCCGCGAGCGACGTCATGGCGAACACCAGCATGGCGGCGAGGGTCAAAACGTCATAGAGCGAATCCGGGATGGCGGGATCAGGCATGGCACGGTCGAGTCATCGGGACCACGGGGCAGACGAGGACCGCGCGCCGGCGCGCTGCGCGAGGGCGAAGGCTTCCTCGGGCGAGGGCACGAGGCGCTGGCGCGCAACCACCATGAAATAGAGCAAAGCGACACCGATCAGGACGATACAGCCGAGCAAGCCGTAGCGGTAGGCCGGATTGGCGAACAGAAGCAGGAGCGCCGCGATGGCGATGACGAGGGTGGTCATGGCGCCGGTGCCGCCGAGCGCGCTCCGATGCGGCCGCTCCATCGCCGGCAGATCGCGGCGCAGCACCAGGTACGACAGCATCTGGAGTATGTACGAGATGATGGCGGCGAACACGGACATGTTGAGGAGGACGGTGTCGACGCCGACATGGCGCGGCGCGTAGTGGATGACAAGCGCCACCGCCAAGCCGGCGCCGGCGCCGGCGATCAAGGCCATATGCGGGGTCCGGCGCGCGCCATGCGTGAGCGCCAGCGATGGCGGCAGATAGCCGGCCCTCGCCAGGGCGAAGATGCTGCGGCCGTAAGCATAGATCGTCGCGTGGAAGCTCGAGACCAGGCCCGCCAGGCCGACCACGAGCAGCACCGCGGCCGGACTGTCGGCGCCGAACACGCCGGCGAAGGCGAGCAGCAACGGGTACTCGGAAGCGCCGACCTCGCGCGCGCCGGGGGAGACCCCGGAGTTGAGGATCAGGGTCAAGAAAGCGGCGGCGATCAAGGTGGCCATTCCCCACATCATTCCTCGCGGCAGGGCATGGACAGGATCTTCGGTCTCCTCCGCCGCCAGCGGCACGGCCTCGATCGCCAAGTAGAACCAGATCGCGAACGGCATCGCCCAGGCGACGCCGATCACCCCGTTCGGCAGCCAGGCGGACCCGCCCTCGCCGGCCGGTATGTCGAGGGCGAGCGCGAGGTCGAATTTCGAGGCCGCGCCGATCCAGAACACCAACAGGACCGCCAAGGCCACGACCGAGGCGAAGATCATGATCGTGAAGGTGAGCCGCGCGCTGTGGACGTTGAGCGCGACGAAAAGGACGTAAAAGCCCAGCCAGATCAGCGGGTGAGGGATCTCCAGCCCGAGGCCGACCTTGACCGCGTCATGGACGAGGCTCCCGATCGCGACGCAGACGACCGCCGCCGCCAGCACGTATTCGATGACCTGCGCGAAACCGGCTGCGAACCCGCCCAGGGGACCGAGCGCGGTGCGCGCGAAGCCATACGCCCCGCCGGCAAAGGGCATGGCCGACGACAGCTCGGCGAGCGAGTGGCAGAGGCACACATACATGACCGAGGCGAGAATGGTCGCCACCAGCAGGCCGCCGAAACCGCCGGCGGTCAATCCGAAGTTCCAGCCGGAAAACTCGCCTGTGATCACGATCCCGACGGCGAACGCCCAGATCGACCACGCCCTCGCGTGTCGCTTCAGTCCACGGCGCGCGAAATAGCCGTCGTCGACCGTTCGGTAGGCGAAGGTGATGGCACCGGCCATTGGCTGCTCGCCTCCGGAAGATTCCCCTTACGTTCCGGTCAGCGGACGGGCCCGCGCACGGGCGCCAGCATCGCCGACGGGCCTCGTTCGGCAAGGCCCCACCGCACGCCCCGCGCGAACGACGGCGCGCCGCGAAGGCCGGTCCACACCCATCGGATCGAGCGCGACGCGAAGACCGTCGCGCCCGGGACGACCGCCGAAATCGGCGGTCGGATTCGGACTAGCGCACGACCTCGGGGGTCCAGCTCGCCAGCACCCGATACGCGCCGGTTGCGGTATCGGCGGCGAGCGTCTGGACATCGCTCGCCAACGCCTGCGCCTCCCTCACCAGGCTCGCCGACTTCTTGACCGCCGCCTGACGCACCTGCTCGCCCTGCTGGCTGTACCACCAGTTGCCGACCAGCCCGCCGGTCAGCGCGGCGACGGCCACCGGGGCCCCGAACAGCCCCTCCAGGATGATCACCCCGCCGGCCACGCCGAGCCCGATGGCGATGACCTGGGTGCTGTTCAAGCCCAATATATCCCCGTTTTGCTGCTGGGCCCGCGCGGCTGCGGGCAGAAATCCGATGGCGGCAATGACTGCGACGAGAAGCAGCTTACGCATTTTCCCCTCCCTTGACGTTACGAAACCGCTCAAATTCAACGTGGTGCGCCTCTGGGGCTTCCGGTAACGGCATGACATAGCACGAGTTGTCGTCGAATGGGAGTCCTAAGCGAGGGACCTCAGCTCGCGCCGGCGTGGTCCGCCTGTGATCGCCCGGTTTCATCGGCTCGGCCACCCGGGGCTGTGCGGCAACCCATCGGCGATGTCGTAATAGTCGCCCTGGTCGGCGACGAAGATGTGGTGGAAGGTCTTGAGGCCGGTTGGCTGATCGAGGCTGCCGGCCGCGACCGAGACCGCGGCCCCGCCCAACCGCTCCCAGAACAGGCTCGATCCGCACACCGAACAGAAGCCGCGCCGCGCCCACGCTGAGGATTGGTACCAGGCAAGGCCGCGCGACTCTAGGAAGCGCAGGCCCTGGCGCGCGACCTGGGTATAGGCGCCGAAATGGCCGTGAAAGCGCCGGCACTGGCCGCAATGGCAGGCGACGACTGGACGCAAGGGGCCGCTCAGCGCATAGCGGACCGCGCCGCACAGGCAGCCGCCGCCGGCTTCGCGTGCGCTTTGCGACGATGCCGCCATGTCATCCTCCGCTCGCAACCCCGGGATGGGCTACAACTGCTTCGCATACTCGATATTGGCCTTCTTGAGGCTCGGATCGGTGCCGAACAAGGTGTGCTTCGACATGTCGGCCGAATAGCGGCTCGCCGGCGGCCGCCGGCCGAGCGCCTCGGCGAGGCTGCGGATGTGGTGCGGCCCGGCGCCGCAGCACACGCCGAGATAGCGGACCCCGAGCGCCAGGGCTTGCCGGCCGAACTCGGCGATTTCGTAGCGGTTGCAGGTGAAGGGATCGAGCGCGGTGGGAAACGCGCGCGCCTCCGGCATTCCCGTCCAATGCGGATCGCGCAGCGACTGGAAGGCCGGCTGCTTCTCGCTCGTGCGGTAGGGGACGGGCAGCGCCGCCATATGACCCTTGACGACCGGCCGGATCTGTTTCAAGAGCGGCATCATGGTCGCCGGACCGCGGGCGCAGTTGAGGCCGACGACGTCGGCGCCCGCGTCCTCGATCCGCTTGCAAGCCTCGGCAACCGTCCAGTCCTCGCGCGTGATGTTCGCGCGGGTGATGGCCAGCGTGATGACCGCCGGAAGCTTCGCCTGCTTGATCGCGTCGAGCGCGATCAGCGCTTCCTGGGCGAACCCGAACGTCTCGCCGACGACGTAGTCCACGCCCGCCTCGGCCGCCCATCCGACCTGTTCCTCGAACATCGCGCGCGCCGCCTTGTGCGAGGCCCGGTCGTCGGCCACGAAGATATTGGTGTTGCAAATGTCGCCGGCGAACAGCGAGCCGCTTTCCGCCGCCACCTCCTTGGCGATGCCGAGCGCCTGGCGATTGAGCGTCTCGAGCACCTCCTCGCGGCCGATCAGGCGCAACTTCTCGCGGTGGCCGTAATAGGTGAAGGCCTCGACCACGTCCGAGCCGGCATGGACGAAGTCGCGGTGGAGCTGGGCGACCATGTCGGGGTGTTCGAGAACGATCTCGGGGACATACGCGCCGGCTTGCAGATAGCCGCGCCGCTCGAATTCGAACAGATAGCCTTCGGCGCAGATGACCGGGCCGGCGGCGAGCCGCTCGCCGAGACCCGGTTTCTCGACCGCGTCCTTGGTCATCACGTCTCTCCTTTATCTCGTGAGCCGGTCGGCCGCGCGCCTCAAAGCCGCACATGGCGCAAGCGCAGCGCGTTGGCGACCACCGACACCGAGCTCAAGCTCATCGCCGCCGCGGCGATGATCGGGCTCAGCAGCAGGCCGGTGAACGGGTACAGCACGCCGGCGGCGATCGGCACGCCGAGCGCGTTGTAGACGAAGGCGAGGAACAGGTTCTGCCGGATGTTGCGCATGGTCGCCGCGCTCAAGGCGCGGGCCCGCGCGATGCCGGCGAGGTCGCCCTTGAGCAAGGTGACGCCGGCGCTTTCCATCGCCACGTCGGCGCCCGTGCCCATGGCGATCCCGACATCGGCCTCGGCCAGCGCCGGCGCGTCGTTGACGCCGTCGCCGGCCATGGCGACGATCCGGCCCTCGCGCTTGAGCCGCTTCACCACCGCACCCTTTTCCTGGGGCAGGACTTCGGCTTCGACCTCGCCAATCCCCAGCTTGCGCGCCACCGCCTCCGCCGTGCGCCGGTTGTCGCCGGTCAGCATGACGATGCGCACACCGTCTTGGCGCAGCGCCGCCAAGGCGCCCAGGGTCGAGTCCTTGATCGGATCGGCGACGGCGATCAGTCCGGCCGCGGCGCCGTCCACCGCGACGAACATCACGCTCGCCCCCTCGCCCCTCAGGGCCTCGGCCCTGGCGGCCAATCCCTCCAGCTCGATGCGCAGTTCGGCGAATAGCTTGGCGTTGCCGAGCGCCACCTTCTTGCCGCCGACGACGCCCTTGACCCCCTTGCCGGCGAGCGACTCGAACCCGCCAGCCTCCTCGCTCAAGCGCAGCCCGCGATCGCCGGCCGCTCCGACGATCGCCGCGCCGAGCGGGTGCTCGCTCAGCCGCTCCAGGCTCGCTGCCAGCCGCAGCACCTCGTTGTCGTCGCCGCCCGTCACGACCGCGACCACCCGCGGCTTGCCCAAGGTGAGCGTCCCGGTCTTGTCGACCACCAGCGTATCGACCTTCTCGAACCGCTCCAAGGCCTCGGCGCTCTTGATCAGCACGCCGGCATGGGCGCCGCGGCCGACCCCGACCATGATCGACATCGGCGTGGCCAGGCCGAGGGCGCAGGGGCAGGCGATGATCAGGACCGAGACGGCGGCGATCATGGCGTAGGCCATCGCCGGGTCGGGCCCGAGGGCCGACCAGGCGATGAAGGCCAGGATGGAGGTGACGACCACGGCCGGAACGAAATAGGCGGAGACCACATCGGCCAGACGCTGGATCGGCGCCCGGCTGCGCTGCGCCTCGGCCACCATGTGGACGATCTGGGCGAGCATCGTCTCGCTGCCGACGCGATCGGCGCGCATGACGAAGCTGCCCGAGCCGTTGAGCGTCCCGCCGATGAGCTTGTCGCCGGGACCCTTGTCGACCGGGATCGCCTCGCCGGTCAGCATCGACTCGTCGACCGCGCTCGACCCCTCGAGGACTTGACCATCGACCGGGACCTTGTCGCCGGGCCGGACCCGCAAGCGGTCCCCGACCCCGACCCGATCGAGCGAGATCTCCTCGTCCGCGCCGTCGGCGCGGACCCGCCGCGCGATTTTCGGCGCCAGGTCGAGCAGGGCCCGAATGGCGCCGCCGGTCCGCTCCCTGGCCCGCAGCTCCAGCACCTGTCCCAAGAGCACCAGCACGACGATGACCGCGGCGGCCTCGAAATACACCTCGACCGCGCCGCCCGGCCCGCGGAAGGCCTCCGGGAAGACGCCCGGCGCCAGCGCGGCGACCACGCTGTAGGCATAGGCGGCGCCGACCCCGATCGCGATCAGCGTGAACATGTTGAGGCTGCGCGCCAGGATCGAGGCCCAGCCGCGCTCGAAGAACGGCCAGCCGGCCCACAGCACGACGGGCGTGGCAAGAACGGTTTGGACCCAGGCCGCCGATCTCGGCGGCACCAGGTACTGCAACGGCACCCCCGGGATGTGCGGCGCCATGGCGAGCGCGAGCATCGGGACGGTGAGCGCGCCGCCGACCAGGAACCGCCTGGTCATGTCGGCGAGCTCGGGATTGGGCGCGGCCTCGGCCGTAAGCGTCGCCGGCTCCAAGGCCATGCCGCATTTCGGGCAGGTTCCGGGCCCGCTCTGGCGGATCTCCGGATGCATCGGGCAGGTATAGATCGTCCCCGGCTTGGGCGGCGGCGAGATGGCGGGCGCGGCCTCGGCCCCGAGATAGCGCGCCGGGTCGGCGCGGAACTTCGCCAGGCACCCGGCACTGCAAAAATAGTAGGTCTTCCCGCCGTGCTCGTGCCGGTGCGGCGTCGTGCCCGCATCCACCGCCATGCCGCACACCGGGTCCTTGGCCGTCTTGGCCGCCGAGCGGCCAGGCGCGGCGTGGTCACCCATCATGTCGATCCTCGGATTGCGGCCAACGAGCGTTGGTTCTAAAGCCGTTCGGGATTTCCGGGCCGGAGCGTGAAGGTCGCCGTGACGCTGCCATCGTCACCGTAACCGGTGAACCTGTCGCCCTGGCGCACGACCGAGTTGCAGAACTTCCCGCCGCCCCGCAGCCGCGTCCAGCGGAAGCACATCAGATCGCCCTCGATCGTCGTTTCGCCGCGGTCGGCCATCGGCGCGCCGTCCGTCGCCGTACCTTCGATCCTGCTTTGACCGGCCGGCCCGGTATAGATATTCCACTTGGCCCCGGTCGCGCTCTCGCCGGAAATCGTGTTGCCGAACAGCGCTGAGCGGAGGTCCGCCGCGGAGAGCCTGACCGTTTTTTCTCCTTCGTGTCGTCGATCACCCGGCCGCCCGCGGGTTGCGATGCCTGCGGCAAAGAAGCCCCGGGCTCGCGCCACAGCACCTCGCCGGTCTTCCCGTCGTGGGTCTTGAAGTTCGTCTGGCCGATCCGCGCCTTCACCGACGAGCTGTAACCGAAGTAACCCGTGAAGCCGGCTGACAGGTCGCCGCAGGTGAGCCCGAGGCGGGCTATGCTTCCGACCCTCGACACGATGCCGTTCAAATGGCAGACCGCGCCGATGTCGCGCGCGGCGTTCGCCCAGCCGCTGATCTTGGTATCGCTGATGTCGAGCGTCAGGTCGAGCTGGCCGAGAGCCGGAAAGACCGTGCCAGGAATTATCCCGACATAGCGCCCATTGATGGAAGATTCGGGCCTGGCCGGCGGCGCGCTCGCCGGCGGAGCAGCCGGGGGCGGCAGCGCCGCCTGCTGTGGCGGCGGGGGCATCAGTTCCTGAACGCGCGCGCGCGCGAGCGGCGCGAAACCACCGGTCGGGTATTGCTCGAGATAGGCCTGGAATTCGCGCACATTATTGCTGCCCTTGATGGCCTCCCAGAAGGCGAGCTCCAGGGTCTGCGGGGCCGGCGCCGGGGCGGGCGGGGGCGGCGGGGGCGGCGGGGAAGGAGCCGCCACCACCGCCGGCGGCACGAAATAGAAATCCCCCACCAGCGAGGACG
>JBQTIU010000004.1:0-50532 GCA_052387815.1 Pseudomonadota bacterium | reverse complement strand
TCGAGCCCGGTGAACACCAGGGCGCCGACGATCGGCCCGCTGATCGTCTGCACCCCGCCCAACAGCACCATCAACAGCGCATCGACCGATTTGGAGATCGAGATGTAGGTCGGGAAGACGCTGCCCTTGAAGAAGGCGAACAGGCCGCCGGCGAGGCCCGCCGCCGCGGCGGCGAGCGCGAAGGCCGCCCACTGGACCTTGGCGACGTCGATGCCGATCGCCTCGGCCCTGAGGCCCGAATCGCGCCCGGCGCGCACGGCGTAGCCGAACGGCGCGTAGACGATCCGCCGCAAGCCGAGCGTCGCGCCGAGGCACAAGGCCAACGCCAGGTAGTAGTAGGCGAGAGTGCCGCTCGCCCACCGCGACGGCCACACCCCGAGGATGCCGTTGTCGCCGCCCGTCACTTGCACCCATTGGAAGGCGACCGACCAGCAGATCTGCGCGAAGGCGAGCGTCAGCATGGCGAGGTAGACGCCCGACGCCCGCACGCAGAACCAGCCGAAGACCAGGCCGGCCGCCCCGGCGGCGAGCGGCGCGATGAGAAGCCCCAGCTCCATGGGGGCGGCGAGATGCTTGACCGCCAGCGCCGCGCCGTAGGCGCCGAGGCCGAAAAACGCCGCATGGCCGAACGAGGGCATGCCGCCCGGCCCCATCATGAAATGCAGGCTGGCGGCGAACAGGATGAAGATCGCGATTTCGGTGAGGGCCTGGAGCGCGTAGGCGCCGGCCGCCAGCGGTGCGATAAGCGCCACGGCGAGCGCCGCCCCGCCGAGCAACTTGAGCTCGCGCGGCGCCGGCCGGACGACCGGCGCACCCCCGGCGGGGGCGCCGGGGGCGGGGGCGGGCGGGCGCCCCAACAGGCCGTAGGGCCGGATCACCAGCACCACCGCCATGACCAGGAACATGAGCACCAGCGTGATCTCGGGAAAGACCAGGATGCCGAAGGCGTGGAGCTCGGCGATCAGCAGGGCGGCGAGGAAGGCGCCGGCGACGCTGCCCATGCCGCCGACCACCACGACCACGAAGGCCTCGGCGATGATCGCCAGATCCATGTTGAGGGTGACCGCCTCGCGCGGCAGTTGCAGGGCGCCGCCCAACCCGGCGAGGACCGAGCCCATGAAGAAGACCGAGGTGAACAGCCGCGCCTGATCGACGCCGAGCGCCGCCACCATCTCGCGGTCTTCGGTCGCGGCGCGCACCAGCGTGCCCCAGCGCGTGCGATGGAAAGCGAGCCACAGCAGGCCGAGCACGGCCGGGCCGACGGCGATCAGCAGGAGGTCGTATTGCGGGAAGCGCTGGCCGAAGATGTCGACCGCGCCCTCGAGGGCCGGGGCGCGGGGCCCGAGCAGATCTTCCGCCCCCCAGATCGCCAGGCTCGCATCCTGGATCACCAGCACGACGCCGAAGGTGGCGAGCAGCTGGAACAGCTCGGGCGCGCGGTAGATGCGGCGCAGCAGCACCATCTCGACGCCGACCCCGATCGCCCCGACGATCAGCGCCGCAAGCGCGACCCCGCCCCAGAACCCGAGCGGCCCGTGGGGGAGGTGCCGGACCAGCGTCCAGGCCAGATAGGCGCCCAGCATGTAGAACGAACCGTGGGCGAAATTGACGATCCGGCTGACCCCGAAAATGATCGACAGGCCGGAGGCGATCAGGAACAGGGACGAGGCGCTGGCGAGCCCGGTCAGGAACTGGACGGCGAGGAAGTCCAAGCGCGGCTCGACTCGAAGGAGCCCCCCGGGGCGCCTTCGAGTCGGCGCCCCCGTGGGGTCAATCTTCAGGCGCCCTGCGGCCGCAGCTTGCGCACCTCGTCGTCGGGCGGCAGGTAGTCTTTGCCGTTGGCGTAGCGCCACTCGACCATGACGCCGCGGCCGTCCTTCTTGGCGGTCTTGCCGACGAAGGCGCCCATGGTCGACTGGTGATCGAGGGCCCGGAACTCGATCGGCCCGAACACGGTGTCGAGCTTGAGCCCGCGCATGGCCGCGACCAGCTTCTCGGTGTCGAGCGCGCCGGCCCGTTTGATCGCCGCGGCGATGGTGCGGAAGGTCTCGTAGCCGACCACCGACCCCAGGCGCGGGTAATCCTTGAACTTGGCCTGGTAGTTGTCGGCGAATTTCTTGTGCGCGGGCGTGGCGATCTGGTCCCAGGGATAGCCGGTGACGATCCAGCCCTCGGGCGTCTCCTCCTTGAGCGGGTCGAGATATTCCGGCTCGCCGGTCAGCAGGCTGACCACCGCGCGGCGCTCGAACAGGCCGCGGGTGTTGCCTTGGCGGACGAAATTGGTGAGGTCGGGCCCGAAGGTCACGTTGTAGATCGCCTCGGGGTTGGCGGCGGCCAGCGCCTGGACCGTGGCGCCGGCGTCGATGCGGCCGAGGGCCGGGAACTGCTCGGCCACGAACTGCACGTCCGCCCGCTTCTTGGCCAGCAGCTCCTTGAACCATTTGACCGCCGACTGCCCGTACTCGTAGTTCGGCGCCACGCTCGCCCAGCGCTTGGCCGGCAGCTTGGCCGCCTCCTCGGCCAGCATCGCCGCCTGCATGTAGGTCGAGGGCCGCAAGCGGAAAGTGTGGCGGTGGCCTTGGCTCCAGGTGATGGCGTCGGTCAGGGGCTCGGCGGCGACGAACAGGACCTTTTGCTGGCGCGCGAAGTCGCTCACCGCCAGACCGATATTCGACAGGAAGGTGCCGGCCAGCAGCGCCACCTTCTCGTTGTTGACGAGCTCGCCCGCCAGACGCACGGCGTCCTCGGGCTTGCCGCCATCGTCGCGCGAGACGACCTCGAGCGGGCGGCCCAAGAGACCCCCGGCGGCGTTGATTTCCTCGACCGCCAGCCGCCAGCCCAGGCGGTAGGGATGCGTGAAGGCCGGGATGGCCGTGTAGCTGTTGATCTCACCGACCTTGATCGGCTGGCCTTGCGCGCGGGAAAGCGTCGGGCCGGCGGCGGCCAGCGCCACCCCGGCCGCGGCGCCGGTCAACAATTCGCGACGTTTGAGCATGGGTCGTGCCTCCTTGTCCGATGCCGATGATGCGTTGCGGGTCGATCCTAGCGCAGTCCGTCCTTGCCGACGACTTGGTCCTTGGCGAGGCCGCCGATGCGCGCCGCCGGCCGGCCGCTATCGGTGAGCGCGACCGCGACCACGATCTCGCCGGCGCGCGGGGCGTCGGGGACGCGGACTTCGATGGCGTCGAAATGGCTCCTCACATAGGCGGCGTCCTTGTGCCCCAGGGGCACGTCGATGGGCGCGCCCATGCCGCCCATTTTCTTCGCCGAAGGCACCAGCGCCGCGCCCTTCTCAACCGCTTCGCGCAAGGGCTTGCCGAGGCGCGGATGGAGGATCGCCGCCGCGTGCTCGAGCTCGCCGCCCGCGCCGACGATCGCCGCCTTGCCGTAGCTTTCCGCCTGGCGCCCGTGGATGCCGAGCGCCGCCACCGCCTTGCGGCCGAGCAGTGCGCCCAGCTCCTCGCCGATCGCCATCAGCTCCTCGAGGTCCTCGACATACCTCCCGACGCAGGGGTTGGATATGACGGCGATCGCGCAGGCCTTGCGGGTCGGCGGGGCGACCTCGCGGTCCATTTCGCGGCTGGTCTCCTCGACCACGACCACGAGCTTGCGGATCTGGGCGCTCATCTGAGGCCGTCCAGCCCCTTGACCTCGGAGGCCTTGAGCCCGCCCACCCGGGCGTGCACGCGCGCCCCCGTGGTCATGACCAGGACGAGGACCAGCTCGTCGGCCCGCGGCGCGTCGCTCACCCCCACCTCGATGGCGGTGAAATGGCTGCGCACATACGAGGCGTTGATGTGGGTGACGGGAATATCGATGCGGGTGCCCGGGCCCCCCACCTTCTTGGTCGACGGCACGATCGCCTTGGCCTCGCCCAACAGCGCGCGCATCGCATAGCCGCCGGGAACGTGCCACAGCGCGCCGTGCTCGAGCTCGCCGCCCTCGCCGACGATCGCGCCCTTGCCGAACCCCTCGATCCGCTTGGCGTCGCCGCCCAAGGCCGCGATCAGCCGCTTCGACACCTCGAGGCCGAGCGGCTTTAAGGCGTCCATCATCGGCAGGAGGTCGGCGACATAGGCGCCGGCATAGGGGTTCTTGAGGACCGCGGCGATCGCCGCCGTCTTGAGCGGCACGCTGGCCGGCGGCCCGCCTTCGTGGAACACTTCTTCGACGGTGGTCACGTATTTGCGGACCTCGATCAGCGCCATGGGCGGTCCTCAGGAAGCCAGGCAAGGCCCGATTCGGGCCTCGCGCCCGCGCAATACCAGCACCGCGCCGCCGATGAGTCCAGCCCGTATCAGGGACCGGGCCTTGGCGGCCCCGCGCCCCAGCGCGCGGCCGATGTCGGCCGGGCCGAGCGGGCCGAGATCGAGCGTCACCGGCGTATCGCCGAGATCGCTGTCGGGGTCGATATCCGAGGCCGGGACGCGCACCACCGCCGCATGTCCCGGCAGGTCGACCGCATTGGCGACCACGGTCGCCGCCGCGTCGGCGGCGGCCGCGTCGGCGGCCAGCACCGTGACCGCGTCGGCGATGCCGAGCGAAAAGCTGCGCCCGCCCCGCCCCTTGGCGGCGCGGCCCGAGGTTGCGAGCCCGCGCGCCGCCATGTCCCATTCGAGGGCGATGGCGCGATCGAGGCGCGGGGCCGCGAGGTCGGCGACCAGGCCGCAGGCAAAACGTTCGCCAGGGCCGAGGTGGAAGGCGATATCGCCGCCGTCGTTGACATAGGCGCGGGCGAGCTCGCGCCCGTCGAGCATGCGCGCCAAGATGTGGTCGGCGACGGCGCCGGCGACCGCCGCCATCGGCGTGATGAAGGCCGCGCGGTAGGGCCAGCACGCGGCCACCATGCGGCGCGCGACCGGCCCCGCCGGGCATGGCCGCACCGCGCCCAAGGGAGCGCGCAGGAGATCAAGCTCGCCGACCAGGGTCGAGAGCACGTCGGGGAACCCCGCCACCGCCTGCGCATAGGCGCGGCGGATTTCCTCGCGCGGCCCGAACCCCTCGATGACGAGGTCGATCGGCCCGTGGTTGAGATGGAGCCGGCGACCGTCGGGCAGCAATGCCGTCTGGACGCCCGTTCCCGCGCCCATCAGCGCGCCCTCCGCGACGGCCCCCGTGACGGGTCAAGCGGCCACGGATGCTCCGGCCGCCATGGCTCGACCCGGACCCGCTCGACTCCGGCCAGCGAGGCGAGCGGCCGGACCGTGTCCATGTGCCCGCCCAGCGCGCGGTAATCGTCGAGCCTCAACGTGAACTCGAGCGGGCCGACGATGGCCGGGGTGGGCACGTAGCCGAACGAGCGGTCCGGCATCTCGGCGACATCCACCATGTAGGTGATGCCGCCGCCGGGCCACACATAGACCGGGGCGCCGCCCGAGGTGACGCGGGTGAGCGCCGTGCGCACCGAGCGGGTGAGCTTGACCGGGTTCTCGGTGACCCCGGCGCGCAGCGAACCGCCGGCCCCGGCCATGAACAGCACGCAGACGAGCGCCGGCTCGCAGTTTTCGCCGATGCGCTCGACGACGCGCTCGACCGCCGCCGGCAGGTCGGCCGGCTGCGGCGCCAGCGCCTCGTCGAGCACGAACCACGCCGCATGCTCGCCGGTCGTGCTCACCATCAGGAGCCGCAGGCCCGGCCACGCCAGCTTGGGGTCGATCTTGTCGATGATGTCGAGGGGATCGGCGATGTCGGTGCCGCCCCAGCCCGTGCCCGGATCGGCGACCTGGAAATAGCGGCCGGGGGTCGACTTGCGGCCGCGCACCCGGATGCCGGTCGGGGGCATGTCGAGGAAGCGCCCGGCCTGGTGTTCGCTCAGCACGCCGGTGATGTGGTCGTCGACCACGATCACCTCGTCGGCATGGCCATGCCACTGCTTGGCGAACATGCCGATGGCGGCCGAGCCGCACCCGACCCGCATGCGAGACTCGCGCACGCCGTCGATGACCGGGGCCCTGCCCGCCGCCGCCACGAGCTTGGCGCCGCCCTCGACCGCCAGCTCGACCTCGCCCTTGTTCAACAGGGCGAGCAGGGTCTCGCAGGTGACGTTGCCTTCCTTCTTGCTGCCGCCGGTCAGGTGCCGCACGCCGCCCAAGGACAGCATCTGCGAGCCGTATTCGGCGGTGGTCACGTGGCCGACCTGTTCGCCCTCGGCGCGCACCGGCGCCTGCTCGGGGCCGATATAGCGGTCGGTGTCGATCTTCACCTTGACGCCGCAATAGCTGAAGATGCCCTCTGTGACGACCGTCACCATGTCGACGCCCTCGACCCGGCTCGAGACGATGAACGGCGCCGGCTTGTAGTCGGGATAGGTCGTGCCGACCCCGATGCCGGTCAGGAACGCGCCCTCCTCTCTCAGCAACCCGCCGTCCCAGGGCCGCTCGGAGAGGAACGGCACCATGGGGCCGCCCGCGGCCGCAACCTTGTGGGCGACGACGATCGGGTCGAGGCGGACGAGCTTGCCGTCGAGGTTGGCGTAGCGGTCGCAGGCCCCGCTCTTGCCCTCGCGGATGCGGCACAGGACCGGACAGGCATCGCAGACGACGATGCCGTCCTTGCCCTTGCGCCCGGCTTGGGCCGCTGCCAGGGCCGCGGCGGTGGGCGCATCGGTGCTGGCCTTGGTTGCGGTCATCGGGCGGGCGCCAGGGCGAGGATGGCCGCGCGCACGCGGTCGGGGGTGGCCGGCACGCGGCGAATGCGCGCGCCGGTCGCGTGGTGGATGGCGCCGAGGATGGCGGGCGCGGTCGCGATCAGCGCCGGCTCGCCGATGCCCTTGGCGCCGAACGGCCCGAGCGGCTCGGCGTCCTCGATCAGGATGCATTCGATCTCCGGCATGTCACCGAAGGTGGGGATCAAATAGTCGTGCAGGTTCTCGTTGCGGCCGGGGATGAATTCCTCCATCAGCGCGAAGCCCAGCCCTTGCGCGATGCCGCCGTGGATCTGGCCTTCGACCTGGGTCGGGTTGACGGCCCGGCCGACGTCGTGCGCGGCGACGACGCGCTCGACCTTGACCAGGCCGAGCTCGACATCGACGGCGACCGCGGCGACCTGGGCGCCGAAGGCATAGGTCGCATAGGGGACGCCCTGGCCGTCGGCGTCCAAGGGGGTGGTCGGCGGGTCGAAATGGCCCTTGCCGACGAGGACGTCGCAGTCTCCGCCTTCGAGGCGCGTCAAGTCGATGGCCCGCACGCCCTTGCCGTCGTCGAGCTCGATCCGGCCGGCCCTCAGTTCGATGCGGGCCTCGGGGCCGACATTGCCGAGGCGGAGGAGCTGGCCGCGCAGGTCCTCGGCGGCGAGCCGGGCGGCGTTGCCGGACACGAAGGTCTGGCGCGAGGCCGAGGTCTTGCCGGCGTCCGCGGTCAAATCGGTGTCGCCGGCGACCAGTCGGATGGTGTCGACCGCAACGCCGAGGGCGTCGGCGCAAATCTGCACCAGGATGGTGTTCGTGCCCTGGCCGATATCGACCGCGCCGCTGTAGAGCGTGAGCGTGCCATCGCGCGCCAAGCCCAAATTCATGGTCGAGGGATTGGTCAGCGCGGTGTTGCCGATGCCATACCACATGCAGGCGATCCCGGCGCCGCGCCGGATCGGGCCGTCCTTGCGGTTGTGCGCGTCGGCCGCGGCGCGCAACGCGCGCCAGCCGGGCTTGAGCGCCTCCAGGCAGGCGACCAGGCCGGCGCTCGCTGCGAGCCTCTGCCCGGTGGCGGTGCGCTGCCCACGCCGGAGCGCGTTGCGCCAGCGCAACTCGAGCGGGTCGAGGCCGAGGCGGAAGGCGAGCTCGTCCATCATCGCCTCGTGCGCGATCGCCGCCTGCGGCACGCCGAAGCCACGGAAGGCGCCGGCCGGCGTGTCGTTGGTGTAGATGGCGCGAGTCGTGCAGCGCACCGCCGGCACGGCATAGGGGCCCATGGCATGGACGGGCACGCGGGTCGCCACGGTGGGGCCCCACGAGGCATAGGCGCCGGTATTGAAGTCGGCGTGGAATTCGGCGGCGAGGAGACGGCCGTCCTTGTCGCAGCCGAACCTGACGGCCATGCGCGCCGGGTGGCGCTTGGTGGTCGCGGCCATGCTTTCGGGCCGGGTAAAGGCGCAACGGACCGGCCGCTTCAACAGCCACGCCGCCACCGCGACCAAGGGTTGGACGGAGAGGTCGAGCTTGCCGCCGAAGCCGCCGCCCACCGCGCTCGGGATCACCCGCACCTGGCCCGGGGAAAGCCCGAGGATGCGCGCGATTTCGTCGCGAACCATGTAGGGGGTCTGGGTGCAGGAGAAGACCTCGATGCGCTCGCCCACGGGGCGCGCGTACCCGGCCTCGGGCTCGATATAGGCGTGCTCGACGAAGCCGGTCTCGAAAACGCCTTGCGCGCTCGCCGCCGCTTGGGCGAGCGCGGCGTGCGTATCGCCCCGCGCCAGCCGGCCCGAGATCAACACGTTGTCGGGGTGGTCCTCGTGCAGGGCCGGCGCGCCGGGCGCGAGCGCCGCCTCGATGCCCGAGATGGCCGGCAGCGCCTCCCAGGCGATGGGCACCTCCGCGTCGTCGATGGCGGCGATGGTCGCCGCCTCGCCGACCACGGCCGCGACCGCCTCGCCGCGATAGCGCACGTGTCCTTCCGCGAGCACCGGCTGGTCCTTGTCGGTCGGGTAGATGCCATAGCGGTTGTGGCCGGGTATGTCGCGCGCCACCACGACCCGCGCCAGCCCCGGATACTTGGCATGGAGCGGCCCCAAGTCGGCGATCGCGAAGCGGGCGCGCGGGTGGGGCGAGCGGATGGCGCGCAAGACGAGGCAGTCCGCGGGGCTCGAGTCGGCGCCGAAGCGCTCGGCGCCGGTCAGCTTGGCGATGCCGTCGATCTTCGCAAGTCGCGCGCCCACCGCGCGTCCCACGCCTGGGGCCGGGGTTGCCGCGGGCGGGCGGGCGGCGGCGAGCACCGCCTCGACGATCTTGAGATAGCCGGTGCAGCGGCACAGCACGCCGGCCAGCGCGTCCATGACCTCGGATGCGCTCGGCTCCGGGCGGCGCGACAGCAGGTCGGATGCGGCCATCAGCATGCCCGGCATGCAGATCCCGCATTGCGCGGCGCCATGGACGTGGAACGACTGCTGCAAGGCCGAGAGCCGGCCGTGCGGCGCCAGGCCTTCGACCGTGGTCACGCGGCGGCCGGCGACTTGGCCCGCCGCGGTGAGGCAGGCGCAAACCTGGCGGCCGTCGAGAAGCACGGTGCAGGCCCCGCAGTCGCCGGCGTCGCAGCCGACCTTGGTGCCGGTGAGCCCGAGCTCCTGGCGCAGCACGTCGGCGAGCCGGCGCGCCGGAGCGGCGCGCAGCTCGGCCGGCGCGCCGTTGAGCGTGAAGGCGATCAGGGCCGGCGACGTCATGGACCGGCGAGCGCGGCGAGCGCGCGGCGCAGCAAGGTGAGGGTCGCATCGCGCCGGTAGGCGGCGGTGGCGCGCAGATCGTCGATCGGCGAAAGGGCCCCGAGATGCGGCGCGCCGACCGCCTGCGCCAGCTCGGCGTCGAGACGGCGGCCGACCACCGCCGCCTCGAGGCCGGGCAGGCGCCGCGCCACCTCGGAGCAGGCGCCGACCGCGATCCGCGCCGCCGCCACGCGGGCCTCGGCGATCTCGATCGCGACGGCGACCATGACGATGGAAATGACCAGGTACTTGCGGGCACCGAGCTTGAGGAAGGTGGCGCGAGCGGGGTGGCGCGGCCGCGGAATCAGGATCGCCGTCACCAGCTCGTGGGGCCGGCGCGTCGTACGCCGGTTGCCGGCGATGAACTCGGCGACGCCCACGACGCGCCTGCCGGCGAGCGAGGCGAGCTCGACCGCGGCGTCGAGCGCCAACAGGTTGGGGACCCCGTCGGCGGCCGGCGAGGCGTTGCACAGATTGCCGCAGATGGTGGCGGCGTTCTGGATCTGCACGCCGCCCACCTCGCGCGCCGCCAGCTTGAGGCCGTCGAACAGCGGCGGCAGCGGCCGGGCGATGAGGTCGCTCCACCTCGCAAGGGCGGCGATCCGCCAGCCCTCGGCGTGCTCCTCGATGCCCTCGAGCGCGGCGATCGCGGTGATGTCGAGCACATCCTCATCGCTCGGCTTGCCGACCCGCGCGGGGTAGTAATCGGTGCCGCCGGCGAGGATCGCCCGCGGCGCGGAGGCGAGCGCCGCCAACGCATGCCCGAGTTCGGCCGGCCTCAGATAGCTGCCCATCCCCCCGCCTATTCCGCCGCCCGGCGAAGGTCGAGCCGCTTCAAGGCGCGGTCGATCCACAGCGCGGTCAGCTTCTCCTGCACCGCGTTCTGGCCCAGGCGCTCGCCGAGCGCCGCGAAGTCGACGCGGTCCATGTCCTGGTCCTGGCCGAAGCACGAAAATACCACGCTCTCGCGCCCGCTCGCCGGGTCGCGGTGCGGTTGCAGGCACTGGGCGCAGATCTCCTTCATCATGCACTGCATCGGCGAGTTGATGGAGGCCAGCGCGCGGTGGCCGGGCTTCAAGTACGGGGCGAGCGCGCCCTGGCGCGCGGCGGCGAGCGCGGCCATCATCGCCGCCGAGCCGATCGCCATCAGGCGGTCGGCCGTGGCGAGCGGGATCGGCGCATCGCCGAGCTTGCCGGCGCCATAGGCGAGCATCGCTTCGACCAGGTTGCCGACCAAGCTCTTGTCCTGCGGCCGGCGCGGCGCGAAGCCGGGCGGCTCGTCGCAGGCCCACACCACGACGTCGGCCGCGGCCTCGATCTCGGCCACCTTGTAGCGGTCGGCCAGGCGCTTGTAGCCGGCGAAGTAGAGGACCCGCGAGCCCGCCGCGCGCAACGCGGCGCCGATCGAGAACAGCACCGCGTTGCCGAGCCCGCCGCCGGCCAGGGCGACCGTCTCTCCGGCCGGGATCTCGCTCGCCGTCCCGGTCGGCCCCATCAACACCACCGGCTCGCCCGGCCGCAACAGGGCGCACAGGTCCGACGAGCCGCCCATCTCGAGGACGATGGTCGATATGAGGCCGCGGTCGCGGTCGACCCAGGCCCCGGTCATCGCCAGCCCCTCCATGGCGAGCACCGTGCCGTCCTCGCGTCGCGCCAGGCTCTCGTAATTCTGCAGGCGATAGAACTCGCCCGGCCGGAAGGCGCGGGCGGCGCGGGGCGCCTTCACCACCACCTCGACGATCGTGGGGGTGAGCCGGATCACGTCGTGGATTTGGGCGCGCAGCTCGTCGTCGAGCCGGGCGACGAGCTCGGCCGGCTTGGGGCCTGCGGGCGGGCGCCTGGCCAGCACCTTCGAGAGCACGGGATAGCCCTGCTTGACGCCGCCCATCGCCTTGACGACGCTGCCGAAATAAGACGGGTGCACGTCGCCGAAGAAGCTCGACCCCCGGCCGTCCGCGGCGAACGACATCAGCACGTCGGCGCGCGCCGGCTTGGCGGAAGCCGGCTCCGGCTTGACCGGCCGCCCCTCGAGGTCGACGGCCGCGAAGTATTCGCCGTCGAGCTCGAAATGCGCCGGGTCCTCGCGCGCCATCACCGTGTTGGGCTGGGTCCCGGCGGCGACCAGGATGGCGCGGGCCGGCAGCGACACCTCTTCCCTGGCGCCGTCGCGCTCGCGAGTGCACTTGAGCCCGCGCGCATGGCCGTGGCGATCGACCTCGACCGCCACCGGCGTCAAGCCTTCGGCGAAGCGCACGCCCTCTTCGAGCGCCTTGGCGACCTCTTCGTGGTTCAAGGTGTAGCTCGGCGCGTCGATCAGCCGGCGGCGATAGGCAATGGTCGCCCCGCCCCACGATTCGAGGAGCTCGGCGATGCGCGGCGCCCGGCCTGCCGCAGCGGCGGACTGGCGCTCGGCGGCCAGCGCGCGGCCATGGGCGAAGAACTCCTCGGCGGTCTCGGTTTCCTCCTCCGTCCACGCAACCCGCAGCTCGGCCTCGCCGCGCTCGGCGGCCAGCGTCTGGTAGCGGGCCAGGAACTTCTCCACCTGGCGGGCGTAGTAGGCGAGCGACTCGCTCGCCGCGTCGATCGCGGTCAGGCCCCCGCCCACCACCACGATCGGCAGGCGAAGCTGGAGGTTGGCGAGCGAGGCGGTCTTGGCGGCGCCGGTGAGCTGGAGCGCCATCAGGAAATCCGAGGCCATGCGCACCCCGCGCGCCAGCCCGTTGGGGATGGCGACATGGGTGGGCTTGCCGGCCCCGGCGCACAGCGCGACATGGTCGAAGCCGAGCGCGAAGGCGTCGGCGAGCGTCAGCGTGCCGCCGAAGCGCACGCCGCCGTACATGGCGAACTGGCGCCGCCGCTCGAGCAGCAGCCGGATGACCTTCAGGAAATTCTTGTTCCACCGCACCGTGATGCCGTACTCGGCGACCCCGCCGAACCCCGCCATCACCCGGTCGTCGAGATTGTCCGCGAGTTCGGCCGCGTCCCGGATCGGCCGGAACGGCACCCGCGCACCGGCCGGCGTGACCCCCGACAAGGCGGCGGGCAGCGGCTCGATCTTGAGCCCGTCGATGGCCACCACCCAATGGCCGTCGTTCATCAAATGGTGGGCGAGCGTGAAGCCGGCCGGCCCGAGGCCGACGATGAGCACCTTGTAGCCCGACTCGGGCTTGGGCAGCGGGCGGCGCACATCGAGCGGGTTCCAGCGCGTCACCAGCGCATAGATCTCGAATCCCCACGGCAGCGCCAGCACGTCCTTCAAGATGCGCGTCTCGGCCTGGGGAACGTCGACCGGCTCCTGCTTCTGGTAGATGCAGGCCTTCATGCAATCGTTGCAGATGCGATGCCCGGTGGCCGCCATCATCGGGTTGTCGACCGCGATCACCGCGAAGGCGCCGAGCGCGCAGCCTTGCGCCTTGAGGGTGTGCATCTCGGAGATTTTTACGTCGAGCGGGCAGCCGGCCAGCTTGACGCCGAACACGGTCTTCTGGAAGGCGCCGGTCTGCTTGTCCTTGAGGCCCTTGGAGCAGGAGTCCTTGCCCTGGGTGTGGCACAAGATGCAGTAGTGCATGTGGTCGAGGGCGGAGGCCAAGTCCATGCCGGGATCGGTGAGCGCGAAGCCGTCTCGCGCTCGCCGGTCGTGCGCTGGCAGGCGCAGCATGCGCACGCCCGCGATCTCCACCGTCTCGACCGGGATGAGATGCAGCGGGTCGACCTTGCGCGGGGCCTTGAACAGGATGCCCGCCCGGTGCTTCGCCCGGCCGCCCGCGCTCAGAGTCGCCCAAGCGGCGTAGCGCAACGCCGCCGCCAGCGCCGCTGCCTGCGCCTTCTCGTCCTGCTGCCAGGCCATGACATGGGTGGCGAAGGCGAGCTCGCTCAACGGTTCGCCCATCGCCCTTTCGAGGGCGGCCGCCAGCCCCGCGCCGTCGAACGCTGCCGCCTCGTCCACCTTGAACGCCTTGAGCGCCCGGCGCTGGACGAACAGCCGCTTGCAGGCATAGATCGGGTCGAGCGCGTGGGTGCGGGCGGCGAGCTCGCGGAGCTCGGCCTCGATATGGAACAGCTCGCCGAGGAAGGCCTCGAAATGCGGGCCCAATTCGATCAGCAGGTCGCCTTCGTCCTTGGCCGAGAGGGCCTCGGGCGCGGCACGGCCCTCGAGCAGGCGGGCACTAAGCGCCGGATCGGCCGCCTGCAGCCGGTCGAGGAACGCCCGATCGAGGCGCACCAGGCCGTCGCGCTCGTAGAGATCGGCGGCGGCGAAACCGAGGCCGAGCGTCAATTCAGCCTCACGCGCGGCATCGTTCCCGGCGTTCACGAGCGCCGCTCCTAGGCAAGCCTGCGCAGCAGCGCAAGGAAGGTCTTGCGCTCGCCCGGCGCCAGGGGCGCGAGCGTCGCTTCGCTCGCCGCCCGCGCCCGCGCGATGGCCGCGCGCGCCAGCGCGAGCCCGGGGGCGGTGAGCCGCAGGCGCGTCAAGCGCCGGTCCGCGGGGTCGTCATGGCGGGCGATGAGCCCGCGCGCCTGCAAGCGCTGGATTACGCCCTGGATGGTCGCCGGGTCCATCGCCGTCAAGCGCCCGAGCCGGTTCTGCGACACCTGGCCGAGATCCATGATTTTGACCAGCGCGGCGAACTGGGTGCAGGTGAGCTCCGCATCCCCGATCCGGTCCTGGAAGATCGCCGTATGGCGCTGGTGGGCGCGCCGGATGAGATGGCCCACCTGGTCCCCGAGGACATAGCCCGGGACCGGGCTGGGCGTTGCCCCGCCGGGCGCCGGATCGGTGGCTGGCGGCAAGGGGACGGTCGCGGTCTTCATGGGTTATGCCCGAGCTCGCCTTTCCTGCCCCGCGGGCGCTTTATCCGCATGCGGGGTAGGGGATTTGTTCGTACACTAATGATTTACGCCCGCCCCGCGCTGGCCGTCAAGTGGGGCGGGACGGGCCGAGCCCGAGGGCGGGCGTCCGCAATCCGCGTCACCCTGGCGTCCGGCCCCTTCGCCCCATATCTTGGGGCACGGATATTGCCGATGCCCAATATATGGTTTAATTGACAAGCTCGTTCCGCACCGATATTGTGGGAACAATATGCGAACGGTTTGATGTGAGATGCCCAAGACCCAATGAGTCGGACCCGATTTCCTTGGACACGGAATTGGCTTAATCGAAGTGCCCAAGGAGGACCTATTCATGACCGAGAATCTTGAGAAGACCGTTGCTGTTGATGGGCCTGCGGTAAACGAGGGCGAGCGCGAGCCTCGTCCACGTTTTCCCCAGGCCAGGTTTCGCCTGGGCTTGGCCACGGATCGCGCGGCGCGGGCGTGACCGGAGCAGCCATCCGCCGCTATCCTGGCCGCCGCCGGCCGTATTCGGCCGCCGCCACCGTTGCGACAGCGTCCGAGGCACGTAGAATGGCCTTCGAAGTAATCGCCCTCCGCAACAGCGTGGTAGCCGAGTATGGCCGGCTCGCGGCCACCGGCGGTCCGAAGTCTGCGCGTCAGACCGGACCGATCGCCCCGGTTTGGCGCGGGCAGGCGAATGGCTCATCCTGCAGCTCGTCGCCGGGGAGCCGACCGGCGGCGGGCCGGGGCCGGACGCGGAAGAACCGGCACTCGCCCTCGATCGCGGTGGCGAGGAGTGCGGCGAGCGCGCGGTAGGGATACGGCGCCGCCTGATCGGCGAGCCCGGCCGCGAACGCAGGCACCCAGCGCCCGAGGTGATCGTCGAGGAAGAACGCCGCCGCTCGCGCGCTCGCCCGGCGGCGCTGGGTCCAGCCGCTGCACCCGGCATACGCGAGCTTGACGAGCAGCAGGCTCAAGAATTCGAGCTCGGTCGCGAGATGGTCGGGGAGGTCGGGGTCGGTTGCGGACAGGCGCAGGCCGAAGGCCTCGTAGAAGCCGGCGATGTCGGCGAGCTCGGCCGCCCGGCCCGCGATCCTGCGGCCGTCCCCATAGGCCGTTTCGTTGAGCGGGCAGGCCGGGTTGCCGAGGAACAGCCGCACATAATGGCCCTCCAAAGCGGGCTCGGCGGCGTCCCGCCAGGCGCGGCGGGCGGTGAGGAGGGCGGCGTTGACGCGCCAGCTCATGCGTCCCGCGCCGGAAATCTCCTTGAGATCGGCGAGGGCACGCCGGACGCGCGCGCCGTGCCCGGGCGCGGGGTAGGCGAAGCCGAGCGCCAGCGCGCGCAACACCGCCGCGCGAGCGAGCACGCTGTCAACGGCAAAAGCGGCCATGACCGGGCGCCGCATCCGTCCCCTCACTTGCTCAAGCCCAGCGGGACCCAGTTGGACCACGCCTTGCGGGCGCCGACTTCGCGGTTGCCCCCTTCCCACACCGCGAATGCCGCCACCGTCTCGGCCCCGGGGCTGAACAGCGGCGAATTGGCGCTTCCGCTCGCCATGGGAAGGGTGATGACCACCCGCCAGGTCCCGTTGTCCCAGACGCCGTGACCGTCGGCGTGCTGATCCGGCTTGACCGTCATCGTGCCCCACCCTTCCGCCATCTGATCGAGGACCGCGCTTTCCTTGGGCCGCGAGATCGGGTTGTCGACGCCGAGCGCGCCGCTGTAGGGCCGCGCGTCGGAGGCGCGCAGCACCTGGTCGGGATAGAGATCGACCACGGCGTTGGGGTAGAGATCGCGAACCGTCGGCTCGCCCTCGTCCAGGTCGCGCTGGAACGCGGCGCGCCATTGCAGGATGTTCACCCGGCCGCCGGCTTGCCCCATCGTCGGGCTGGGCAGATCGTCCTTGTCGTACTTGATGGGGAATTCGACCGCGACCTGGTCGCCGAACCGGTCCACCACGATGCGGTCGCTCTTGGTCGGGTCCTGCCACTCGATGAGGACCGCCAGCCACTGCCCGTTGTGCGCCGCCCGCACTTTCAGCTCCTTCACCGCCGCGTTGGGGTTGGTCGGCACGGCGACTTCCTGCGGCTCCATCGGCACCGCCGCCGGAGGCGCCTGGCTCCATTCCGGCAGATTGACGCCCAGGATGGGGCCTGCGCCCGCAATGCGTATGGCGTTGAGCGCCGGCTCGGCCGCGAGCGCCGAACCCGACAGCACCGCCGCAACGCTCACGCCGGCGACGGCAAGGATACGAATCATCTTCGGCATGGCGACGCTCGCCCGCTCTACGTGATGTTGGTCCGGTAGGCCTGGTGCCGATCGTCGTAGAGAGCGCGCACGTGGACGGGCTCCGAGAGCGGCACGCGCACGATCTCGCCGCCCTTTTCGTCGAAGCCGACCGCATGGTTGCCTTGCAGCTTGTAGCTGTGGATGATTTCCGGCGTCGCGCCGAACAGCAGCAGCGCGCCCATGAGCTTCTTGTCGTCCTTCGCCTTGCGGTAGTCGGCGATCGCCTGGTCCACGCCCCAGCCGAACATCTGGTAGAGGTAGGGCGGCGGCACGTGCACCGGCGGGATGTAGTAGGTGTTGGGTTCGAGCCCGAACTGCGGATAAAGCGGCTTGGCGATCTTGGCCACGTGGATGATGTAGTCCATCGGGTTATCCTCGCGCGCCGCCTCGGGGGTGGTGATGAAGCCCTGCAGGCGGATCTTGCCGATGCAGGTGATGGTGCACTGCGTCTGGCGGTTGTTCTCCACCGCCGGGTAGCAGCCGATGCACTTCTCGGAGACGCGCGTCAGCGGGTTGAAATAGACCTTCTTGTAGGGGCAGCCGCGGACACATTCGCGATAGCCGCGGCAGCGCGCCTGGTCCAAGAGCACGATGCCGTCCTCGGGCCGCTTGTAGATCGACTGGCGCGGGCAGGCGGCGAGGCAAGCCGGATAGGTGCAATGGTTGCAGATGCGCGGCAGGTAGAACATCCACTGCATGTGGGGCGAGGTGAGGAACGCGCCTTGGGCCATGAGGCCGGTCACGTCGTCCTCGCCGACGTTGGGGTGGGCATAGTCGAGATCGTCGGGCAGGTAGCCGAGCACGCTCTCGCCGTCGGGAGCCGCCTCGAACAGCGTCTTGCCCCGATAGACCGGGTCGCTCATGTCCTGGACGCCGAGCCGGTCCAGGATGTTGACGTCCCAGCCCAGGGGATAATAGCCGTAGGGCTTGGTCTCGACGTTGTTCCAGAACATCGATTCCTGGCCGCGGCCAGTGGTCCAGGTCGTCTTGCAGGCGACGGTGCAGGTCTGGCAGGCGATGCACTTGTTGGTGTCGAGAATCATCGCGAACTGCCGCTCGGGGCGGGCCCCCTCGTAGGGGTAGTCCATGTCGCGGCCGATCTGCCAGTTGTAGACCGTGGGCATGTCCTGTTCCTTTCCGACGCGAGACGGCGCTAGGCGGTGCGAACGAACGCCCCGATGAGATACTGCTTCAGGGGCGTGGTTTCGTAGGTCGGGCGCAAGCCCAGCGCCGCCGGCCGCCACAAGCCTCGGCCGCCGAGGCCGCCGTCCTCGGCCTTGGCGAACTTGGCGATCGATTCGCGCGGCGCGCTGGTGACGCAGTGGACGTCGACGTTGAAGCCCTTGGTCACCTCGTTGGTCCACGACCGCCGGGTGATCAACGTGTGCGTCTGGTGGGTGGGCTTGAGCCATGAGCGCGTCAGGCTCTGGTGGCCGCCGTAGCGGAACAGGGCCTGGTAGTTGGTCTCGGCATTCTTGGCCGCGCCGTCGGGGCGGGTTTCGTGCGCCTTGACCGAGCCGGGCGTGGCCATGTAGCCGTTGAACCACATGCGCGTGATGCCCGGCGGCGTGCCGGGGTAATAGCGGGCGCGCACCAACAGCCGCGCCACCTTGTATTCCTCGCTGCGGCCGGGATCGTTCCAGCCGCGGAACGGCAGGTCGGTGGGATCGCCGTCGATCCATACGTAGTCGCCGTCCTCGATCGACAGCCGCTTGGCGTCCTCGGGATTGATGTCCACGTACATCTCGCCGCTCGACGGGCTTCTCTTGTCGCGGCGATACATGTCGCCGAACGGGCCGAACAGCGCCGCCATGAAGTCGGTGTCGACGGGCATGGTGTGGGCGCCGTGGCGGTACTTCGGCGTGTGGAAGACATAGACCCATCCGCGGTCGTAGAGCGGATGCTTGCTCCTGAGCAGGGCGTCGACGTCGTAGGTGCTGTTGCGCATCTGGCGGGCGATGTGGCCGCGCTCGTCGGCGGCGATGCCCCAGTCCGCCGGGCGTTTGGGCTGGATCGCCGGGTGCGGCGCCGCGAGCAGCGCGCACGGGTCGTAGAAGGTGGCCTCGGACGGCTCGCGGTGGACGACCAGATTCTCGCCGGCCTCGATGAACTCCGGCTCGGGCCGGTAGAACTCCAGCCGCCCGGTGCGCGTGAACCAGGGCTTCGACTCCTGGACCTGCTCGAAAGAGTTGATGCGCGGATAGGTGCGGGTGTTGAGGAGCGCCGGGATGCCCTGCTTGGCCAGGGTCTCGAGGTCGTCGAAGCGGTAGCCCTTCAAGGGCGCCGAACCGTCGAGGATACGTTGCAGGTACACCTCGGCGCGGCCCTCGGCGATGAAGTGCCACAGCGCCTCGAAGCGCGGGTCGCCGGTGAGCTTGCCGAGCTCGCGCGCTACGCCGAGATAGGTCTCGTTGTCGGAGACGGTGTTGAAGGCGCGCCGGATCGGCGTGCGCGGATAGGCCTGCAGGAACAGATTGGTGTTCGACGCCGTGAGGTCGGGATACTTGAATTCCATCCACGAATCGACCCCGTAGACGATGTCGCTGAACTCGCACGACGCCGTCCACCACCAGTCGTTGTAGACCACCACTTCGCAGCGCGGCAGGGTGTTGAAGACCACGTCGTAGAAGCCCTTCTGGTTGCCGAGGCTGGAGTTGGAGTTGACCTGCCACATAGCCTTGGTCGGCGTGGGCACGTGCGCGCCGGCGGTGATCTTCTTGTCGCCCGCCTTCATCAGGCGCTCGCCGTTCGCCCAGTAGTGCATGGACTCCGGGCGCAGGTAGAGCTTGGTCGCGACCGCGCCGGCGGGATCCAGTTGCGGGTTGAAGGGGTCCTCCGCCGTCCACCTCGGCGCGCCGGAAAACAGCGTGTTCTTGTAGGTGCCGGCATAGCTGCCGACATTGCCGCCGTGACGCCCCAGGCTGCCGGCGAGCGCCGCGACCAGGAAGATGGCGCGGTCCTTGTTGTCGTTGTTCCAGAACTGGTTCGGCCCCATGCCGCAGGCGAACAGCGTCTTGCCGCCGCTGCCGGCGATCTCCCGCGCCAGCACCCGGATGGCCTCGGCCGGCGCCCAGGTGATCCGGCTGCACTGGTCCGGGGTCAGGTTGTCGTCGAGGTACTGGCGGGTGAGGTCGAACACCGGCCGCGCCTCTATCTTCTGGCCGGCCGGCGTGGTGAGATCGAAGGTTCCTGTGAGTGCCGGGTCAATGCCGAGCCGGTCGAAATGCTCGCCCATCTGGTCATGGCCCACCGCCACCGGCCGGCCCGAGCGCGTGTCCCAGACCACGAAGTCGGCGAAATCGGGGGCGAGCGCCGCCGGGATCTGGATGCCGTTCTGCAGCGGCGTCGGCGGCGCGCTCGCTCCCGCGGCGACGACGCTCGTCCAGTTCCTGAGCTCGGAGTTGCGGTGTCCGGGGAAGATGTCGCTCGCCTTGACACGCTCGAGGGTGTCCATGCGCACCAGCGAGGGCAGATCGGTGTTGCGCTTGACGAACCTCTCGTCGAACAGGCGCTCGCCGATCATGACCTGCGCCAGCCCGAGCGCGAAGGCGGAGTCGGTGCCCGGACGGATCACCACCACCTCGTCGCCTTTCGAGGCGGTGGCCGAGTATTCGACCGTCACCACGACCACCTTGGTGCCTTTGAGGCGGGCCTCGGTCAGCCAGTGGCTGTCGGGCATCTTGGTGGTGATCCAGTTCATCCCCCAGACCACCAGCAGGTTGGCGTTCTCGGCGTCGAACAGCTCGAAGTCGTTGGTCTGGTCGCCGGTCACCATCGGATGGCCGGGCGGCAGGTCGGTATGGAACGAGTAGGAATCCCAGGATCCGGCGCCCTTGGCGTCGGCCGGCGGCACGCCGCGCACATGATGGTCGAGGAGCGCCATGCTGTTGCCCATGCGGAAGGCGCCGAAGATGCGCACCGCGCCCTGCTTGGCCATCCCGCCGCGGAATTTCATCACCCGGGTGCCGGCCCCGCCGACCGCCTCCACCATGTCGGGGTCGTAGCCTTGGGCGAGCAGGTATTTCCGCCCCTGCTCGCCGGAATAGGTCCGGGCGACATTGTCGAGCGCCGCGGCGTGATAGCGATAGGCGTCGGCGTGCGAGACCTTGACCCAGCTGTCCCAGCCGCGCCGCATCAGCTCCTTGGGCGCCGCCCCGCTCGCCGGGTCGCGCGGGAATCCGCGGTCCACCCACTCCCTGAAGCCCTGGCGCAGGAACGCCCCCTTGACCCGGCGGTCGCCGTAGAACCGCCGCGCCAACACCAGGCCCTTCTGGCAGCAGCGCGGGTCCCAGCGGTGCGAGGCCTTGTTGCCATAAAGGTCCTGGGCCTTGCCGTAGCCGTAGGTCGGCTCGATGCGCACCACCACGTTGTTCTTGACGAAGGCGTTCAACAGACAATTGTGGGTATCGTTGGGACAGCACAGGAAGACGAAGGTGCGGTCGTGGCGGTAGATGTCGCGGTAGAGGCGCTCCCAATCCCGGTTGGGATAGTGGGTCAACGGGTTTGCCACCGAGACCGGCTCGAGATAGCGGTACTGGGCGAACAGCGCGCGCGGCGTGGCGAGGGCCCCGAACCCCGCGGCGCCCGCGATCTCGAGGAACCGCCGACGCGAAACGTTGCGCCCCAACCGAGCCATGCGCGCCTCTCCTTTCCGGGCCGTTCGCGCATCCAATGGCACGGCGACAGCGCGGCGACATTGATTTGGATCAAGGCCCCTTGATCGGGTGCGCCGGTTCGCCGACTCTTGCCCCGCGGGCCGCGGCGGTTCTATGGATGGCCTCTCCGGCCGGCGAGGGCCCCCACCGTTGACCGCCTCCCCCATTCCCCGCTCGGTTGCGATCTGGCTGCTTGGCTGTTGCGCCATGGTCGCCGCCATGGTGGTGATCGGCGGCGCCGTGCGCCTGACCGACTCCGGCCTGTCGATCACCGAGTGGCAGCCGGTGATGGGCGCGATCCCGCCCCTCACCGAGGCCGAGTGGCAGGCGGCGTTCGAGAACTATCGGCAGATCCTGCAGTACAAGCTGCTCGCCCCCGGCATGACGCTCTCCGAGTTCAAATCCATTTTCTGGTGGGAATACGCGCACCGGCTGTGGGGCCGGCTGATCGCGCTCGTCTTCCTGCTGCCGTTCCTGTGGTTCCTGGCGCGCAAGGCGGTGCAAGGCGCGCTCGCCGTGAAGCTCCTTGGCGTGTTCGCCGTGGGCGGGCTCGAGGGCGCGCTCGGCTGGGCCATGGTCGCCAGCGGCCTCGACGGCCGCCTCGAGGTGAGCCCCACTCGCCTTGCCGCCCATCTCGGGCTGGCGCTTGCCATCTACGGCGCGCTGCTGTGGATCGCGCTCGGCCTGCTGTGGCCCGGCGCCGGCGCGCCGGACCCGCGCGCGCGCCGGCTCGCCGGGTTTACGCTCGCGCTCGCCTCCCTGGTGTTCGTCGTCATGCTGTCGGGCGCCTTGGTCGCCGGGCTCGACGCCGGCATGATCTACAACACCTTTCCGTGGATGGACGGGCGCCTGGTCCCGGCCGGCTATTTCGACCTCGAGCCGTGGTGGCGCAACGGGTTCGAGAATGTCGCCGCGGTCCAGTTCAACCACCGGCTCTTGGGCCTCGCGGCGCTGGCCGGCGCGATCGCCGTGTGGGCGGGAAGCGGGCGCGCCGGCGGGGCGGGCAAGCTCATCGACGCGCTCCTCGTCGTGGCCGCGCTGCAGGTGGCGCTCGGGATTTCGACGCTCATCTTGGTCGTGCCGGTGGCGCTCGCCGTGGCGCACCAGGCGGGCGGGCTGGCGCTGTTCACGCTGGCGCTCGCCTCCGCGCATGCGTTGCGGCGCGGGGCGGGGCCCGGCGGTCATGCCGTCGTGCAGTGAATTTCGGGTGATGTCGCGATCGCCGCCGGCCTGGGTCGTCGCGATCGCGCTCGGCGCATGGGCCGCTTTCCCTGCGCGCGCCGAACCGCCGGTCACCGGCGAGAGCGTGCCCGCGCTCGCGGCGTTCGACGAGACGATGCTGGCGATCATGCGCAAGTGGGGGCTGCCCGGCGGCGCCCTCGCCGTGGCGAGGCAAGGGCGCCTCGTTCTCGCCCGCGGGTACGGTTACGCGGACGAGGCGGCTCAGGAACCGGTCCGGCCGGATGCCTTGTTCCGCATCGCCAGCCTGTCGAAGCCTGTCACCGCGGCAGCGATCTTGCGGCTCATCGACACGCGCAAGCTCGGCCTCGACGACAAGGCCTTCGCGATTCTCGGCGATCTCGTGCCCGAACCAGGCGACCCGCGCCTCCGCGACATCACGGTCAAGCATCTCCTGCACCATTCCGGCGGCTGGGATCGAGCCCTCGGCGGCGACCCGATGTTCCTGCGGCAAGCCGTGAGATTTGGCGGCAGGCCCGCCGGCAGCTGCGAGGCGGCGATCCGCTACCAGCTGCGCGAGCCGCTCGACTTCGCGCCCGGCAGTCGATACGCCTATTCGAACCTGGGCTACTGCGTGCTTGGCCGCATCATCGAACGCGTAAGCGGCGACACCTACGAGAATTTCGTCCGGACCGAGGTTCTCGGCCCTGCCGGCGCGACCCGCATGCGGCTCGGGCGCAACGGCGAGGGCGGCCGGGCCGCCGGCGAGGTGCGCTACTACGTTCCCGGGGGCGCGGAGGGCGCGAATGACCCCTATCGCGGCTTCGACTTCGAGGCGTTCGACGCACATGGCGGCTGGATCGCTTCGGCCATCGACTTCATCCGCTTTGCCCGCGCGCTGACGGCGCACTTGCTCAGCCGCGCGAGCCTGGACGCCATATCCGCCCGGCCCGACTACCCCGACGCCCGGACCGCCAAAACTTACTACGGCGCGGGCTGGCGGGTGCGCCCCGTCCAGCGCGGCCACACTTGGTGGCACACCGGGTCATTGCCCGGCACGACGGCGCTCGCGGTCTACACCCACCACGACATGATCTGGGTCGCGTTGTTCAACGCCCGACCGCGGGAGCGGCAGAAAATGTTGGGCGAACTCGACACCGCGCTGTGGGAAGCATTCCGGACCGTCTCCAGCTGGCCCGACCACGACCTGTTCGAGCGATATTGACGGGTCGTGGGATCCTTGCGCAGCCCTCGCGGGGCGCGGGGGCGCTCAGGTCCGGCGCGGGCGACCCGGCCACATGAGCGAGAGCGCGAAGGCCGCCGCCGCCGCGACCACCACCGAGGGGCCCGAGGGCGTGTCGAAGGCGATCGAGGCGGAAATCCCCGCCGCCACCGCGCCCACCCCGATCAGCCCGGCGAGGCCCGCCATCCCCTCGGGGCTGCGGGCGAAGCGCCGGGCGGCGGCGGCCGGGATGACGAGCAGCGAGGTGATGAGCAGGATGCCAACGATCTTCATCGCCGCGGCGATGACGACGGCGAGCAGCAGGACGAAGGCGAGGCGCAGCCGGCCGACCGGCACGCCCTCGACGCGCGCCAACTCCTCGTGCACGCTCGCCGACAACAGCGGCCGCCACAGCCGCACCAGGGCCGACAGCACCAGCGCGCCGCCGCCGTAAATCCATACGAGGTCGGCCGTCGTCACCGCCAGGATGTCGCCGAACAGATACGCGACCAGGTCGACCCGGAGCCGCTCCACGAACGCGACGACCACCAGGCCGAGCGACAGCGTCGAGTGGGCGAAAATCGCGATCAGCGTGTCGGAGGCGAGCGTCGTGCGCGCCTGGAGCGCGGCGAGCGCCGCCGCCAGCGCCAGGCACAGGACGACGATGCCGAGATTGAGGTTGATATCGAGCACAAAGGCCAAGGCGACGCCGAGCAGCGCCGAATGGGCGAGCGCGTCGCCGAAAAAGGCCATCCGCCGCCACACCACGACGGCGCCGAGCGGCCCGGCCACCGCGGCAACCCCGATGCCGGCCACGAAGGCGCGCCAAATGAAATCATCCATGGCCGTGGTCCAGGGGGACGACACGGCCCGTCGGGTCATGGGCGTGGTCGTGGCGGTGGGTGTAGAGCGCGAAGGCGGCGCCGAGCTGCGGCCCGAACAACGCCAGGTACTCGGGGTGCCGGCTCACCAATTCGGGATGACCGGTGCAGCAGACATGCCGGTTCAAGCACACCACCGTGTCGGTCGCCGCCATGACCAGCCGGAGATCGTGGCTGACCATCAAGACGCCGCAGCCGCGCCGCTCGCGGATGGCGAGGATGAGCCGGAACAGCTCCTCCTGGCCGGCGAGGTCGACGCCCTGGGCCGGCTCGTCGAGGACCAGCAGCTCGGGATCGCGCAACAGGGCGCGGGCGAGCAGCACGCGCTGGAACTCGCCGCCCGAGATCGCCTGCACCGGGTTGTCGGCGACGCCTTCGGCGCCGACCTCCCCGAGCGCCGCGTCGATCGCCTGGCGGGGGCGGGCGGCGCCAAGGGCGAGAAAGCGGCGGACGGTGAGCGGCAAGGTTCCCTCGACCGCCAGGCGCTGCGGCATGTAGCCGATGCGCAAGGCCGGCTGGCGCCACACCTCGCCGCGATCGGGCACGACGAGGCCGAGGAGCACGCGCAACAGCATGGTCTTGCCGGCCCCGTTGGGGCCGATCAGGGTGACGATCTCGTTGGCGCCCACCGCCACCTCGACCCGCGACAGCACCGTCCGGCCGGCCACGGCCTTGTCGATGCCGCGGGCGTGGACCAGCGTGCGAGCCTCCGGCACGGCGCTCACCGGGCGGGCGGGCGGGCGAGCTTGGCGCCGGCCCCGCAGCGGGCGCACAGGCCGCTCAACTCGATGACCCGGCTTTCGATGTCGAACCCGTTCTGCGCAGCGCTGCGCCCGATCGCCTCGGCAACCCGCTTGTCCTCGAGCTCGGCCGAGGTCCCGCAACGGCGGCAGATCAGGAACTCGACCAAATGCGAGGCCCCCGGATGGGCGCAGCCGACGAAGGCGTTCAATGAGGCGAGGCGATGGATGAGGCCGGCCCGGCGCAGGAAGTCGAGCGCCCGGTACACGGTCGCCGGCGCCCCGGCGCGGCCGCCCGTCTTGAGCCGGCTCAGCATCGCGTAGGCGCCGATCGGCTGGTGGCTCGACCACACGAGTTCGAGCACCCGCCGGCGCAAGGGCGTCAAGCGCCGGCCCGCACCCACGCACAGCGCGCTCGCCTCTGCGAGCGCGCCCTCGACGCAGCGCGCGTGGTCGTGCCCGCGCTGCGGAAAAAGGCGCCCCGGGCGCCGCGCCGATCGTTCCATGTTGACCCCGCCAGTGACGTTATAGTATATCGATTACCAGGATATAGTATATCATTTCTTCAAGGGCAGGCGGGCGAAAGGAAACTCAAGGCGATGGCACACCGGGTTGCGGCGGCGGCGGGTTTGGCCCTCGTCGTGGCGGCGTCATGGGCAGGGGCCGGCTTCGCCCAGTCGGGGCCGCGAGTGGCCGCCAGCATCCTGCCGGTCCACTCGCTCATCGCCGGCGTCATGGAGGGCGTGGGCGCGCCGGCGCTGATCGTGCGCGGGCTCGGCTCGCCGCACACCTATGCGCTCAGGCCCTCCGAGGCCCGCGCGCTCAATGAGGCCGAGCTCGTGTTCTGGATCGGCGCCGCGTACGAGACCTTTCTCGACAAGCCGATCAAAGCCCTGAGCCAGAGGGCGAAGGTCGTCGAACTGCTGGCGGCGCCCGGGGTCGTCGTCTTGCCGGTGCGCGAGGGCCGGGAGAAAGGCACGCCGGACGTCCACGTGTGGCTCGACCCCGACAATGCCCGGGCCGTCGTCCGCGCCGCGGCCGCAGTGCTCGCCAAGGTCGACGGGGGGAACGGCGAGCGCTACCGCGCCAACGCCGACCGGCTGATCGCCCGCCTCGACGCCCTCGACCAGGAGCTGCGAGCGAGGCTCGCCCCGGTCCAGGCGCGACCCTTCGTCGCGTTCCACGACGCCTACCAGTATTTCGAGAAGCGCTACGGCCTCACCTCCGTGGGGTCGATCGCGGTCCACCCGGACCGCCCGCCCGGGGCCAAGCGCCTTTCCGAGCTGCGCAAGAAGATCGGCGCCCTCAAGGCGGTGTGCGTGTTCGCCGAGCCGCAATTCGAATCGGCGCTGGTGGCCACGGTCATCGAAGGCACCGGCGCCCGGGCAGGCACGCTCGATCCCCTGGGCGCGGGCCTGGCGCCGGGGCCGGAGGCCTATTTCGCGATGCTGCGCAACCTCGCCGCATCGTTCGCCGGCTGCCTGTCGCACCCCCCTTAAGGGGCGGATCGTTAGACCCGCCCGCCATCCGCAAGGGGCGGCTCTAAGAGCCGCCCCGGGTAGGCCTTCGCCGCCTCCTTGCGCCCGCGCTCGAGCCCCGATCGCGGCAGGGCCCAGAAGATGCGCCGCTTGCCGCCGCGGCCCTCGATCACGAAGACTTTCTTCAACGCCATGACGGTCTCGGACGCCTTGCCGATCTCGCCGGCCGGGATCTCGACGGCGATGACGCGCGACCAATAATATTGCGCCAGGATGTAGAGGTAGAGCGCCCCCAAGACGATCGGCGTTATGACAATCCCCCGCAATTCCCAAATGTACCCGGCCGCGAACCCGAGCGGAAGCAGCACCAGGGCGAACACCAGCGTGGTGATGAGAAAGAGGCCGGCATTGCTGCGCTTGCAGAAGACGAGGCGGCGGTCGGTCAGGTACAGAGATCCGCCTTGCCAGCGTCCGGCATCGCCGTCGCGAAAGGCGGCGAGATTGCTCTTGTAAATCATGCGTTCTCGGTCTTGCTCGAGGAAACGCTGCATGTCGCCAACCTTTCTTTGCCGTCGGCCTTTCTTGCCATGGAACAGGATCGCCGCCGGGGCCGCCGCGGCAGAAGACAGGCGAGATTACGTGGTCCGCCTGCCTGCCGTCGAAAGACTTATCGCGTGCGCGACCACCTTCCGCATCAAAGTCGGCAGCGCCAGCTTGTCGATCGCCTCGATCTTGCACCACATGCCCTCGATGGGACTCCGGCCCGCCGTCAGCCCGAGCCAGACGGCGAGTTCGAGATCGAAATGCGTAAAGCCGTGGCGGACCACGCCGGCCAGCGGGCGCCAGGGACGGCGGAGCGGCGCCTGGCGCCTCGCGGCCGCGGCCGTCCACGCCGCCGCCCGCCACGGCGTCGAGGGCACCTCCAGCATGCCGCCCAAGAGGCCGACCTGCGGCCGGCGGCGCAGCCAGATGGCGCCGTCGGGCCGGGTGAGGACGAAGGCGACACCCCGGCGCGCCGGCTTGTCCCGCTTGGCGCGCCGTTTGGGGAACCGCTCGGGGTAGCCCAAGCGCCGCGCCGCGCAGGCGTCCTCCCACGGGCACGAAGCGCAGCGGGGCCGCTTGGGCGTGCACACCGTCGCGCCGAGATCCATGAGGCCTTGCGCATAGTCGCCGGCGCGGCAGCGCGGCGTCAGCGCCCGGGCCAGCTCGCGGAGCGCCGGCTTGGCCGCCGGCATGGCGGCCTTGACGGCGTAGAGGCGGGCGATGACGCGCTCGACATTGCCATCGACCACCACGGCCGGGTGGTCGAAGGCGATGGCCGCCACCGCCGCCGCGGTGTAGGGGCCGATGCCGGGCAATTGGCGCCACGCGGCTTCGGTATCGGGGAAGCGGCCGCCCGGCGCGCCCGCGATGCGGCGCGCGCATTCGTGAAGGTTGCGGGCCCGCGCGTAATAGCCGAGGCCGACCCAGGCGGCCAGCACCTCGTCGAGCGACGCCGCCGCGAGCGCGTGCACGTCCGGCCAGCGGGCCACGAAAGCGCGGAAATAGGGACCGACCGCCGCCGCCCTCGTCTGCTGCAACATGACCTCGGACAACCACACGCGATAGGTGTCCGGCCGTTCGCTCGGGCCCGCCCGCCAGGGCAGGACGCGCCGGTGGCGGTCGTACCAGTCGAGCAGCCGGGCGCTAAGCTCGGCCGCGCCAGTCGCATGAGGTCGATTCGGGCGGTCGTACGGTCCCATTTCTTCTCGATGCGCCGGGCAAGGGGTCGACGAAAAAACGGCGGCGCCGCACCCGCATTCCGGATTAACATGGACGGACCACCGACGAGAAGGCCAACCATGAGTCTGCGTGCGCTGGGTGCAACCTTGCCGAAAGTGACGCGGGCGGCCTTCGCCCGGCGCGGGCGCGCGTTCGCCACGTTGATCGCGGAGTGGAACGCCATCGTCGGCCCGGCGCTCGCCGAGGTCGCCGTGCCCGAACGCCTGCTGCCGGCAGCCAAGGGCGCCGGCGAGCCGGGCGGCGTCCTTAGCGTGCGGGTGAGCGGTGCGGCCGCGCTCGAGCTCCAGCACCTCGCGCCGCAGATCTTGGAGCGGGTCAACGTGTTCCTCGGCACCCGCGCGGTCGCCAGGCTCAAGCTCATTCAGGCGCCGATCCCGGGGCGGGCCGGGTCGCCGGTGCCGGCCCGCCAGCTCGGCGCGGCGGAGGAAGCGGCGGTGGCCGAAGCGGTGGCGCGAGTCGCCGACCCGGGGTTGCAGGCCGCGCTCGCCCGCCTGGGCCGCGCGCTCGCCGCCGCAACGCCCAAAAACACACGGGCTGACAGTGACTTAGGTTGAAACGCCCGGCGCCCGGAATTGCCCTTGAGCAAACAGGCCCCGATTCGCTAGGATACACTATATGTTGTGGGTAAGATTGCCATGAACCGGAACATCTCGTTGGTGGTTGGAGCCTTCGTGGCGCTGGTCGCGGCTGGAGTCGGAGTGTGGTATTGGGCCGCCCCGCTCCCCGCTCCGCCCACTCCGCTCGCCGCTCCGCCGGTGCAAGTGGCGCAGTCCCCGGCCACTCGGCCCGCCATCGATGCCAAGGCGCTCGCCCCGCGCCAGGAAGGCGAGGACATGGTGATCGGCCTGGCCGGCGCGCCGATCACCGTCGTTGAATATGCCTCGCTGACCTGCCCCCATTGCGCCACCTTCCACGCCACCACCCTGCCGCGTCTCATCGACGCCTATGTCGACAAGGGGTTGGTCAAATTCATCTACCGCGACTTCCCCCTCGACCGCATCGCGCTGGTCGCCGCGATGCTGGCGCGCTGCGCCGGACCCGAGCGCTATTTCGGTTTCCTCGACGTGTTCTACCGCCAGCAAGCGAATTGGACACGCGGCAACGAGCCGGGCCAGATCCTCGCCGCGCTCAGGGGTCTGGCGCGGCTCGGCGGCATGTCCGATGAGCGCATCGATGCCTGCCTCAAGGACCAGGACGTGCAGAACGCGGTCCTCCAGCAGAGCCTCAAGGGCGAGAAGGAATTCGAGGTCCGCTCGACGCCGACCCTGATTATCAATGGCCGCAAGCATGCAGGCGGAACCAGCTTCGAGGACCTCGACCGCACCTTAAGGCCGCTCGCCGGGGGATCGTGAGGGACCAGGAATAGCCGAGGATGAATTTCGCTAGGCTTCGCGTCAGCGGCTTCAAGTCGTTCGTCGAGACGACCGATTTCCTCATCGTGCCGGGGCTGACCGGCATCGTGGGCCCCAACGGGTGCGGCAAGTCCAACCTCGTCGAGGCGCTGCGCTGGGTGATGGGCGAAAACCGCGTCACGCAGATGCGGGGCGGCGAAATGGACGACGTGATCTTCAACGGCACGTCGAGCCGCCCGGCGCGCAGCATCGCGGAAGTCGCGCTCGTCGTCGACAATTCGGCGCGCCGGGCGCCGGCGGCCTTCAACGACCAGGACGAGTTCGAGGTCGCGCGGCGGATCGAGCGCGGCCAGGGCTCGATCTACCGCATCGCCGGCCGCGAGGTGCGGGCCCGCGACGTCCAGCTCCTGTTCGCCGACGCGGCGAGCGGGTCGCATTCCCCGGCCCTGGTCAGCCAAGGCCGGATCGGCGCCATGATCCAAGCCCGCCCGATCGAGCGCCGGGCGCTGCTCGAGGAGGCGGCCGGCATCACCGGTCTTCATTCCCGTCGGCACGACGCGGATCTCAAGCTGCGGGCCGCCGAGGCCAACCTCACGCGACTCGACGACGTATTGGCGACGCTCGACCTCCAGGACCAGGGCCTGCGCAAGCAGGCGCGCCAGGCGGCGCGCTATCGCAACATGAGCGCGCGCATCCGCCGCGCCGAGGCGATCGCGCTTCGTCTTCGCTGGCGCGCGGCGAGCGGCACGCTCGACGCCGCGCGCGAACGGCTCGCCCGGGCCGAGCGCGAGGTCGTCGAGATCGCCGGCCGCGCCGCGGCCGCCGCGACCGAGATGGCCGACCGGCAAGCGCGCCTGCCCGATCTTCGCAACGCCGAAGCCGAGGCGGCCGCCGCGCTCGCCCGGCTCGGTCTTGGGCGCGACGGGCTGGCGGCGGAGGAACGGCGCAACGAGGCGGCCCTCGCCCACGCCGAGGCGCGCCTGGCGTCGTTGGCCGCCGACCGGGCGCGCGAGCGCGAGCAGCTCGCCGATGCCGAGGCGGCGCTGGCCCGCCTCGAGGTCGAACGCGACGGCCTTGCTCGCGCCGAGGCCGAAGCCGGGCCGGCGATCCGCGACCGCGAGGACGAGCTGGGCGAGGCGCGCGCGGCGGTCGAGCGGCACGAAGCCGAATTCGCGCGGCTGACCGCTTGCGTGGCGGCGGCCGAGGCCGAGGGCCAGGCGCTGGCGCGCGAGCGAGCCGAGTTGGCCGAGCGCGCCGCGCGGCTCGCCGCGCGGCTCGACGACATCTCGGCCGAGCGCCGGCGCCTCGAAGCCGCGGCCGCGGACGTGGTCGCCGACGAGGCCGCAGCCGAGCGCGTGGGCGCGGCGGAAGCGAAGCTTGCGCTGGCGCGCGAGGAGGCCGATCGCGCGGCGGCGGCGCGGCGCGTCCAGTATGAAGAGGGAGCGGGAGCGGGAGCGGCGCGGCGCGGCGCGGACGCCGAGCTGGCGAGGATCGAGGCCGAGGCCGCGGCCTTGGCCGCCGTGCTCGAGAGCGGCGCGAGCGCCGATTTTCCGCCGGTCCTCGATGCGATCGCGGTCGGCGCCGGCTTCGAGGCGGCGCTGGGTGCCGCCCTCGGCGACGATCTTGCGGCGCCGCTCGATCCCGCGGCCGCCGTTCACTGGCGCCCGATGGAGGCGCACGCGAGCCCGGCCGGACCCGCTCTGCCGGCCGGGGTCGAAGGGCTGTCGAAATTCGTGACCGCGCCACCGGCCCTTGCCCGTCGTCTGGCCCAGATCGGGGTGGTCGCCGACCACGCCGAGGGCGAGCGTCTCGCCGCCGGGCTGGCCCAGGGCCAGCGTCTGGTCAGCCGCTCCGGCGGGCTGTGGCGTTGGGACGGCTTCCGGATCAAGGCGGGTGCGACGACTGCTGCCGCGGCCCGGCTGGCCCACATCAGGCGGCTCGCCGAGCTTGCCCCGCTCCGCCAGGCGGCCGCGGCGGTGGCCGAGGGGGCGCGCGCGCGGCTCGCCGCGGCCGAGGTTGCCGCCGGCGCGGCCGAGCGGCAAGACCAGCGGGCGGGCGCGGCGGCGCAAGCGGCGATCGGTGAGCTGGCGGCGGTGCGCGAGGACCTGGCGGCAGTGGCGCGCGAACAGGCGGCCGCGCGCGCGCGCGCGGCCGGGCTTGCCGAACAGGCGGTCTTGCTGTCCGCCGAGCTTGCCGAGCAGCGGGCGCGGAGCGCCGTCGCCGACCGGCGCCTGGCAGCGATCGCCGATCCGGAACCAGCGCGCGAGCGGCTGGCGCGCAACCGGGCCGCGCTGACGGCCGAGCGCGCGCGAACCGCCGAGCTCGAGGGCGCGCGCCAGGACCTTGCCCGCGACGCCGAGGCCCGCGCCCGCCGGCTCGGCGACATCGGCGCGGAAGCGAGCGCGTGGCGGGGCCGCGCCGCGGGCGCCGGGCGCCAGCTCGTCATCCTCGAGGAACGGCGGCGCGATGAGTCGGCCGAGCGCGATCGGCTCGAGCGCCGCCCGGGCGAGATCGCGGCCGAGCGCGCGGCGCTGTTCGCCCGCCTGGCGGCCGCCGAGGCCAAGCGGCGGGAGGCCGGCGACCGGCTGGCGGCCGCCGAAAGCGAGGCGAGCGCGGCGGGGCGGCGATTGAAGGCGATCGAGGGAGAACTGGCCGGCGCCCGCGAGCAACGCGTGCGCGCCGAGGCGGAAGCCGAGCATGGCGCGCGCGAGCTCGATGGACTCGTGGCGCGCATCCGCGAGCGGCTCGACTGCGCGCCCGAGGAGACATTGGCCGTGGGCGGGGCTGCGGCGGACGACGATTTGCCCCCGCTCGCCGAGGTCGAGGCGCGCCTCGAGCGCCTCGTCAAGGAGCGCGACACGATGGGTCCGGTCAACCTGCGCGCGGAAGCGGAGGCGGCGGAGCTCGAGAGCCAGATCGCCATGCTGCGCACCGAGAAGAACGACCTGGTCGGCGCCATCGCCCGCCTGCGCCAGGGGATATCGAGCTTGAACCGCGAGGGACGCGAACGGCTGCTCGCCTCCTTCGCGGCGGTCAACCGGCATTTCGAGGCGCTGTTCGTGCGCCTGTTCGGCGGCGGCCGGGCCCATCTGTCGCTGGTCGGGGAAGGGGAACCGGCGGCGGGCTCGGGCGATCCCTTGGAGGCCGGGCTCGAGGTCATGGCGAGCCCGCCCGGCAAGAAGCTGCAGGCGCTGTCGCTGTTGTCGGGCGGCGAGCAGGCGCTCGCCGCGCTCGCCTTGCTGTTCGCGGTTTTTCTGACCAGCCCGGCACCGATCTGCGTGCTCGACGAGGTCGATGCGCCGCTCGACGATGCCAATGTCGAGCGCTTCTGCGCGCTCCTCGACGACATCGCGCGCCAGACCGGCACGCGCTTCCTCGTCGTCACCCACCATCGCCTGACCATGGCGCGGATGGACCGCCTGTTCGGCGTCACCATGGCCGAGCAGGGGGTCAGCCAACTGGTCTCGGTCGACTTGCGCGAGGCGGTGCGCATTCGGGCGGCGGGCTAGGGCCGCCTCCCTTCGCGATCTCGCGCCGGCTGGGCTCCAGCTTGCGATCGATGCTCAAGAATGATACAAGATCGTCCCTCACCTGCCATCGGATCCGGTGGACGGGCGACGCGGGTTATAGTTCCTACGCGGGAAAGACCTTCATGGAGGGGACCATGCTGAAAATGACGTTGGGAGTGATCGCGGCAGCGGCGGCCTTGGCCGTGCTGCCCGCAGTGGCGCAAACGCTACCCAGGACGCCGGCCGAGGTCGCCAAACCCGGCGGAAAACTTCCGGGCGACCCCAAAGTCGCCTTGGTCAAGGTTGCGGACGGTTTCAACGATCCCGTCAATGTCGCGTCGGCCTTCGACGGGACGGGACGCCTGTTCGTCGTCGAGCGCGTCGGGCGCATCAAGATCGTCACCAAGGAAGGCCGGGTGCTGCCGGAGACGTTCTTGGATCTGACCAAGACCAACCCGCTCGGCAGCGAGGTGCAGACCGGCTTCGTCGAGCAAGGCCTGTGGTCGGTCGCGTTCCACCCGAGGTTCCGGGACAACGGATATTTCTTCGTCCACTACGCGTCGCTGCCGTTCAACGGCGCCTCGATCATCGCTCGCTACACGGTGGACCGGAATAGCCCGAACCGAGTGACCACGGAGCAAGCCAACAAGAGCGTCAAGGTGATCATGAACATCCCGCAGCCATACTACAATCACTACGGCGGCGAGATCGCCTTCGGCCCCGACGGCTTTCTGTATATCGGCAAGGGCGACGCCGGTTGGGAAGGCGACCCGCTCGACGCCGGCCAGCGGCTCGACGTGCATTGGGCCAAGCTGTTGCGCCTCGACATCGACACGCCCGAAGACGTGGCCTACGCGATTCCGAAGACCAACCCGTTCGCGGCCGCATCCAAGGACCGCATGATGGTCCTGTTCGGGATCACCGAGGAAGGCTTCGCGGGGATCAAGATGGGGGCCAAGCCCGAGATCTGGGCTTACGGTCTGCGCAATCCCTATGAGTTCGCCTTCGACCGCAACACCGGCGACTTGTTCATCGCCGACGTCGGCCAGAACCACTGGGAGGAGATCAACTGGCAGCCGCGGGCGAGCAAGGGCGGCGAAAACTACGGCTGGAAGCACAACCAGGGCTCGAAACCCCATCCGCTGCGCGGCCCCGACACCACAGGCCCGATCGTCGGCGTTCTGCCGGTCGCCGAATATCCGCACCAGGAGCCCTATCCGGGCGCGGCGAAGCTGACCGATGGCTGGGGATGCTCGGCCCAGGGTCTGGGCGTCGCCAACTATGCCGGCATGACCGGCGTGTATCTGGTCGGCGACTGGTGCTCGGGCCGCCTGTTTGGCGTCGGCTGGGACCGGGCCGCCAACAAGTGGCAGCTCCAGGAACTGCTCCACACCGAACTGCAGTTCACGGCCGGCGGCGTCGATGAGGACGGCACCGTGCTCGCGGTCAACTGCTACTGCTTCTACCTCGAGGACAAGGGGCCGGTGGCCAACCCTCCGGGCGCACTGTGGCGGGTCGTGGCTGCCGACCGGGTGCCCGCAGGAGCCGAGGTCGCACGGGTCCGCCGGCGGTAATCGGCGCCGTCGAAGGTTGGGAGCCCTTCCGCTTCCTACGCGGCGGAAGGGCCCCTCCGATGAGCGGCGCCGGCGCGCGGCGGGGGTCGATGCTGCGGTCGCGGATTCGCCGAAGCGAACGATGAATGAGCGATGCGCTCACCCGATGCAGGCGTATCCAAGCCCGCGCGGGCGGCGTTCGACAGCTTTGTGACGCTGGCGTTCGCCGCCGGCCTCCTCACCGGCGGCGTGGCGTTGGCACCGGACCCGGGCCACGCGCAGACTGTCACATTCCGGCACCCGCTCGACGATAAGCCCTTGGACGTCACGCCGCGCCCCAACGAGCAGCTGACCGATGCCGTCAAGCAGTTTCACCTCACCGGGCGCAACCCCTACGCGGACGACGGCAACGTGCTTGCGGAGGGACAGAGACTTTACCGAACCTGGTGCCAGATCTGTCATCTGCCGGACGGCTCGGGCCGCATGGGCCCCAGTCTGGTCGACGATGTGTTCGGTTACGAGCGGGCCAGCACCGACATCGGCATGTTCGAAATCATCTTCGGTGGCGCCGCCGGCGCCATGCGGCGCTTCAACGATCGCCTGAGCCAGGACCAGATCCTCAAACTGATGGCTTACCTACAAAGCCTGAAGAAATGATGTTGCCGGGGCTTTGCGTCCCCGGTCTCGTCTAGGAGATTGACAAGGCAGGTGCCATGATACATCGTAACCATCAACAGGGAGAAAGCGTGCGGACGCGAGACCATGAATATGCATGACGCGCCCACACAGGTTGTCGAATTTCCCCGGCACGCCCGATTGTACAGGCAAAAATTCGCGGTCGAATTCGATTATGCCGTCTACTTCACCGAGGCGTTGTTCGCTCCACACAATCCCGTCTTTGTCGACGCGCTGACGTGTTTCGAGCCGGCGCGACGGCATCGCTTTGTCGTCTTCATCGACGAGCAAGTCGCCGCGGCGTGGCCGCGGCTGGCCGGCGATATTTCTGCCTATGCCGCGCGGCACGCCGAGCGTCTCGATCTGGCGGCAACGCCCGAAATCGTCGCCGGCGGCGAACAGGTCAAGAACTCCTCCGGTGTCGTCGAGCGGTTGCAGTGGCGCCTCATGGAGCTGGGCATCGACCGGCATTCGTTCGTCGTTGCCATCGGCGGCGGCGCGATGTTGGACGTCGTCGGCTATGTGGCGGCCACGACCCATCGCGGCATTCGTTTGATTCGCGTGCCGACGACGGTGTTGGCGCAGAACGATTCGGGCGTCGGCGTCAAGAACGGATACAACGCGTTCGGGGTCAAGAATTTCGTCGGCACTTTCGCGCCGCCCTTCGCGGTGCTGACGGACTTGCAGTTCATCACCACATTGGAGCCGCGCGACAAGATCGCCGGAATGGCCGAGGCGGTCAAGGTCGCCTTGATCCGGGATGCCGGGTTCTTCGGCTGGTTGGAGGCGCACGCCCTCGATCTCGGCCGGTTCGATCCGCCGGCCATGGCCTTCATGATCCGGCGCTGCGCCGAGCTGCACATGCGACACATCGCGACCAGCGGCGATCCCTTCGAAATGGGTAGCGCGCGGCCGCTGGACTATGGTCACTGGGCGGCGCACAAGCTAGAGGTGTTGACCGCGCACGCGCTCCGCCATGGCGAGGCGGTGGCGATCGGGATGGCGCTGGATGCGCGCTACGCCGTCCGGTGCGGGATGCTGGCGGGGGGCGCGGACGAGCGGATCTGCCGGCTGCTCGAGACCTTGGGCTTCCGGCTCTGGCACCCGGCCCTCGCGGCACGAACCGCCGAGGGCGGACCCAGCCTCCTCGCCGGCCTGCGCGAGTTTCGCGAGCACTTGGGGGGCGAACTGACGGTCACATTGCTCACCGCGATCGGGCGCAGCCAAGAAGTCCACGACATGGCGGAAACCGAGATCATGCAGGCCGTCGCCTGGCTCAGGGAGCGGGACGGCTCGAGATGAGGGTCGGCCCGGCCGCGGACTGCCATCTCACCTACTGCACCAACATCCATGCGGGCGAACCCTGGCCCGAGGTGCGCGACAATCTCGATCGGCTGGTGCCGGCGGTGAAGGCCAAGGTCGCGCCGGACCGCCCGTTCGGCGTTGGGCTACGCCTGTCGGCCGCAGCCGCCGATGCGCTCGCCAGCCCTGCGAATTTGGCCGACCTGCAGGCGCTGCTCGCCGACCACGATCTCTACGTCTTCACGCTGAACGGCTTTCCATATGGCCCGTTTCACGGCCGGCCCGTCAAGGAGCAGGTCTATCAGCCGGACTGGCAAGAGGACGAACGCCTGCGCTACACCAACGCGCTCGCCGACCGGTTGGCGGAGATCCTGCCGGACGATCCCGATATCGAGGGCAGCATCAGCACGGTCCCTTGCGCGTTCAAGCCCCGCGTTGCCTCCGAGGCCGCCGTTGCGCGCATCTCCGCCCTGCTCGTGCGGCATGTCGCGCACCTGGTCGCGCTGCGGGCGCGGACGGGCCGCAGCATTGCCCTCGCGCTCGAGCCCGAGCCTTGCTGCTACCTCGAGACCGTCGCGGAGGCGGTTGCCTTTTTCGAGCGCAGCCTTTTCGGTGCGGAGGCCGTAGCCGAGCTGGCGCGCCTCACCGGACTGGGTAAGGCAGGAGCGGAGGCGGCCCTGCGCCGACACCTCGGCGTATGCCTGGACCTCTGCCATGCCGCGGTGGAGTACGAGGATCCGAGGGCGTGCCTTGCGCAATTACGCTCCGCCGGAATCCGCATCGTCAAGCTGCAGATCAGCGCCGGGCTGCGGCTTGGCTCCGTGGAACCGGACGCGGCCGAGCTTTTGCGCTCGTTCGATGATCCGGTATATCTGCATCAGGTGGTGGAGCGCACCGCCCGCGGATTGCGAAGGTACAAGGATCTGCCGGAGGCATTCGCGGAGCTTGCCGCTGGCCGCGGGGCGCGGGAATGGCGGATCCACTTTCATGTGCCGATATTCCGCGCCGATCTCGGCGCCTTCACGACGACCCAATCCTTCCTCGACGCCGTGCTGGCGCTGCACCGGGCGGACCCGATCTCCAAGCATCTCGAGGTGGAAACCTATACGTGGGACGTGTTGCCCGCCGCCTATCGCGACGAGCCGGTCGTCGATGCCATTGCCCGCGAGCTCGGGTGGGTCCTGGAACGGCTCGCGGCATGACTCTGGCCATCGCCTTGCGCCTTGGGCGCGTCTCCAACCTGCCGACGGTGTGGACCAATACGCTCGTCGGCGCGGTGATCGCCGGGGCGGCTCCGGGCGAGGGTCGCGTGATGCTGCTGATGCTGGTGCTCTCGGTTTTCTACGTTGCCGGCATGTATCTCAACGATGCCTTCGACCGCGAGATCGACGCGCGCGAGCGCCCGGAGCGCCCCATTCCCTCCGGACAAGTTCGGGCGGCGACGGTGTTTTGGGCCGGTTTCGCGATGTTGGGCCTGGGCCTCGTCCTGCTCGCCTTTTTGGGGTTCGCGCTCGCCGACGGCAGCGGCTGGCTGCCCGTGGTGGCCGGCCTCGCGCTCGCCGGCGTCATCGTCTATTACGATGTTCATCACAAGGGCAACCCGTTGAGCCCACTGTGGATGGGGGTGTGCCGCATGCTGGTGTACCTCACCACCGCCTGTGCGCTGACGCCCGACCCGCCGCTCTTCCTGTTCGGTTCGGCGCTCCTGCTGCTCGCCTACTTGATCGGGCTTAGCTACGTGGCCAAGCAGGAGAACCTCGGCGAAGTGCGCAACCTATGGCCGCTGTTGTTCCTGGCTGCGCCGCTCGCTTATGGGGCTTACGTTGGAACCTCGTACCCTGCCGCGGGCCTGCTTTTCATGGGCTTCCTGGCTTGGACGTGGTTCGCGTTGTCGTACCTGTGGCGGCGACGCCCGGGCGACGTGCCGCGCGCCGTCGCCAGTCTGATCGCCGGCATTTCGTTGCTGGATGCCCTCATCATCGCCGACGCGGGTGCGCCGGGCATCGCTTGGCTGGCCGTGGCGGGTTTTGCCTTGACGCTGGCCCTGCAACGGGTGGTTCCGGCCACCTGACCCGAAGTTAGGCGCCGGGGCCGCCGAACACATGATCGAGAACCAGCCGCTTGATCGCCGTGGCGTCGATCGGCCCCGGGGGCAAGAGATCGCCGTCCGAGCTCATGACCAGCGGGCCGTCCTCGGGGCGGTCGGTGATGCGCCCGTGTGAGCCGCGCACCAGCGTGGCATCGAGCGGGATCACGTCCATGAGCGTACGCAGCCCCAGCCCCTTCTTGAACAGCCGCCAGGCGATGCTGAGCTTGGGAAATCGCAGGGCGGGATCGAGGAACAGCTCGACCGGGTCGTAGCCCGGCTTGCGATGGATATCGACCGTGCGCGCGAAGTCGGGCCCGTGGGCATCGTCGAGCCAGTAATAGTAGGCGAACCATCGATCGGCTTGCGAGATCGCAACCAGTTCGCCCGACCGCGGGTGGTCGAGGCCATGGGCCCGCTTGCCGTCCTCGTCCAGCACCTTGTCCACGCCTTCCAGCCGCTCGAGCAATGTCTTGACCTCGGCGACGGTCTCTTGCCGGTGCACGTAAACGTGCGCCACCTGATGGTCGGCGACGGCGAAGGCCGCCGAGGCGCCGGCATCCAAGAGTTCGCGCCCCAGTTCTTCGCGGACGCGGATGAGCCCGGCTTCGCGCAAGGCGCGGTTGATGTAGACGGGGCCGGCGACGTTGGTGATGCCGTATTCCGACAGGACGAGGATGCGGGCGCCGTCGCGTTCGGCCTGGTCGATCAACTCGCCGCAAAGGCCGTCGACCGCTTCGAGCGCGGGGGCGATGGCGGGATGCGCGGGACCGAATTTCTGCAACCCATAGTCGAGGTGCGGCAGATACACCAAGGTGAGGGTCGGATCGCGGGTCTGGCGCAGGTGCACGGCCGCGCGGGTGATCCAGTCGCTCGAGGCGATGTCGGCACCGGGGCCCCAAAACCGGAACAGCGGGAACTGGCCGAACCGTTGGTTCAGCTCGTCGCGCAACTCCGCCGGCCGGGTATAAACGTCCGGGATCTTGCGACCGTCGGCCGGATACATCGGCCGGGGCGTGACGCTCCAGTCGGACGATGCATACATGTTGTACCACCAAAACAGGTTGGCGCAGGTGAAATCGGAGTTGCGCCGGCGCGCGGTCTCCCAGATCTTCTCGCCGCCGACCAGCCGGTTGGATTGGCGCCATAGCCAGACCTCCCCCAAATCCCGGAAATACCATCCGTTGGCGACGCAGCCATGTCCGCACGGCAGGGCGCCGGTGAGGAACGTCGACTGGACCGTGCAGGTAACCGCCGGCGTCACAGTGCGCAACGCCCGCATGCCGCCTTTCGCCGCCATGCGCCGCAGGTTCGGGGCGTGCGGGCCGAGCCGCGACGGGGTCAGGCCGACGACGAGGATGACGACGGTGCGGTGCATGACCCGCCCGCTCGGCGCACGAGGAAGCGAATCGCCGGGCCGGTCAGTCGGCGGTCTTGACCACCGGAGCCTGGCCGCGCAAGACCGAGTTGCCCTCCCAAAGTTCGGTCTGGTCGATGCGCGGGCGCGCCGCGTCCTTGCCGAGGTCCAGCCGGCCGCTCTGCGCGAAGAACGTGACCGGGTTGGTCCAGACGATGGTCTCGATATCGTGCTCGGATATGGCGGCCCTGCGCATCGCATCGGCCGTCTTCGGCACCTTCAACGGGTCGCTGACCCCCCAGTCCGCGGCGCTGTTGATCGTGATTCTTTCGGTGCCGAACCGCTTGATCAGCGAGACCATGCGCGGTTCGTCCATCTTGGTGTTCGGATAGATGGAGTGCCCGGCCCAGCATCCGCTATCGAGCGTCAGCGCCAAGGTCTCCTCCGTGTTGTGATCGATCAACACCCGCTCGACCGGAATTCCGCTGGCTTTGACGATGTCGATGCTGCGTATGGTCCCGGCCTTCTTGTCGCGGTGCGGCGTATGAATCAATACCGGCAGGTCGTGATCGATCGCCAGCCGCAGCTGTTCCTCGAAGTACTTGGTTTCGGCCCGCGTCTGGTCGTCGAAACCGACCTCCCCCACCGCGACGACGCTTTCCTTTTCGAGATAGATCGGCAGCAGCTCCACGACGCCGTCGGCAACGTCCGCGTTATTGGCTTCCTTGGGGTTCAGGGCTATGGTGCAGAAGTGGTGAATACCGAATTGCTTGGCCCGGAATCGCTCCCAGCCGACGAGCGACAGAAAATAGTCCTCGAAGGTGCCCACGTGCGTGCGCGGCTGGCCAAGCCAGAACGCGGGTTCGATAATCGCCACGATACCGGCGGCCGCCATGGCGTGGTAGTCGTCGGTCGTCCGCGAGGTCATGTGGATGTGGTGATCCATCATCTTCATCGGTCGATCCTTCCTCGTCGCGATGCTAGGCCATGATGAGATCGAGATCGGACGGAACCGACCGCCCTGCCGCACGCCGTTCGGCGGCATAGTCCTTGGCGATCCGTCTGAGCTCGGCGTTATTGCGGTCCGCAAGACCGATGATCCGGTCGAGCGTAAGGCCGATGAATACGGCCTTGATGACCAGCTGGTTGAAGTTCAGTTCCGGAAAATGGGCGGCCGGATATGGAGTCTCGCAGGCGATCGCCTCGAACACGTCGGTGACGTTGGTCCGGCAGGCGTCGATGGCCAGCTCGACGAAGGAGCCGGGGTCGGGCAAGAGATTGAGCGCCCGCAGCACGGCCGCTTGCTCGCGGTAGTCGCCCCGAAGGTAAACTTCGCGCACGAAGGCGGGACGCGCTTTTTCCGGGACCATCTCCGCTGCCGCCAGCAGGAGGCCAACGCGGACCAGCTGGTCCAAGCTCCAGCGCTCGGGCGCCACGATCCCGCCACGCCGCAGCCCCTGCATCTCCTCGCCGGTCAGGCCGATCGGTTGGGCGCCGATGCGCCGGGCGACGCCGGCAAAGCTGGCGCGGAACCGCGTCGTGCTGAAGGGCGCCGTGACGGCCGGCCAATTGCGACCGAGCCAGTCGACGACCCCCGGCTTGAGGCGCCGTTCAACGACCGATCTCACAACGCCTTGCATTCATCCCTCGAGGCCAAATGCCCAAAGAGCCCCCGCACGCCTCGCGCGTGCCACCACTGGCGACCGTTGAGGCCGGCAGCCTCATCCGACCGGTGGTAGTTTCGACACAAAACTATTGCATAGTCGCTGACTCGCAACCAGCGAAATCTTGGGCCGCGCGCGCCGCGAGGGGCCGCGGCGACGACGCCATCCATGCGGACGCGGCGGCGTTGACTTGACCGTCTGGCGGACACAACGATCCGCCGTGGCGCGACGACCGACCGACAACCGCTCCCGCCGTTCGGTCCTTGACAGCCCCGCCGCCCTGCCCCTAACTTTCGGCCGCGTTCCGTGGCGCCGCCGTTCGAGGGGCAACCTCGTGATGGGCGACCAGCCTGCCCCGCCTCCGCTGGACGATCTCGATGCCCGGCTGCGCGAGGCCCGCTTGGCCCATGCGCCGGCGGTGGCGCCCCAGGGGACCTATCGCGAGATGGGCCTCGCCTATCGCGTGATGGTCGAGTTGATCGTCGGGCTGGCGCTCGGGGCAGGCGTCGGCTGGGGGCTCGATTCGTGGCTGGGCACGCGCCCGTTCTTGCTGGTGGCGATGATCTTCCTGGGGTTCGCCGGGAGCATGATGAACATCGTCCGCGCCGCCCGCCGGTTCGCCGAGCAGCAAGACGCGCAAGCGCGGCGAGGCGGTGCCGAGGGCAAGGATTGAGCCCGAGGGGGAGCGGTGGCCGAACAGCACAGCCCGTTGGCGCAATTCGAGATCAAGCGCCTGGTGCCGATCGACCTCGGCGGGCTCGACGTCTCGTTCACCAATTCGGCCCTGTTCATGGTGATCGCCGTCACGCTGGTCGCCCTGTTGATGACGCTCCCCGTGCGCGGGCGCGCGCTGGTGCCGGGACGCTGGCAGTCGCTGGTCGAGCTCGGCTACCAGTTCATCGCCAACATGGTGCACGAGAACGTCGGCACGGCCGGGCGGCAGTATTTCCCGTTCGTCTTCACCCTGTTCATGTTCATTCTGGGCGCGAACCTGTTGGGCATGATCCCCTTCAGCTTCACGCCCACCAGCCACATCATCGTCACCTTCGCGCTCGCCATCGTCGTGTTCACCGGCGTGACCATCATCGGCTTCGCCCGACACGGCACGCATTTCATCCGGTTCTTCGTTCCGAGCGGCGTTCCCCTCCCGGTCCTGATCTTGCTGGTGCCGATCGAAATCATGTCCTACTTCATCCGACCGATAACCTTGTCGGTGCGGCTGTTCGCCAACATGACGGCCGGGCACACCATCCTCAAGGTCTTCGGCGGCTTCGTCGTCGCGCTCGGGATCCTGTTCGGCTGGGTGCCGCTCGCCGCGCTCGTCGTGCTGACCGGGTTCGAGTTCTTCATCGCCTTCATCCAGGCCTTCGTGTTCACCATCCTCACCTGTCTCTACCTCAACGATGCGATCAACATGCATCACTGAGGCTCATCGCCCCAACCGGAAGGAAAGACGAAAATGGACCCAGCAGCGGCTAAACTCATCGGCGCCGGGCTCGCCACCCTCGCGCTCGCGGGCGCGGGCATCGGCATCGGCCTCATCTTCGGCAATTTCCTGGCCGGCGCCCTGCGCAACCCGGCGGCCGCGGCGAGGTTTCAGGTCCAGCTTTATGTCGGCTTCGCGCTCGCCGAAGCGACGGGCTTGATCGGATTCGTCGTCGGGATGTTGATCCTGTTCGGGTTCTGACGCCGCCAGCCGGCCCCCGCGCCCGAACGTGCACGATGCCGCAGCTCGATCCCGCCGATTTCGCGCCCCAGCTCGTCTGGCTCGCCATCACCTTCCTCGCCCTTTACCTGGTGATGGCGAGAGTGGCGCTGCCGCGCATCGCCGACGTGCTGGCGGTGCGGGCGGAGCGGATTCGCGACGACCTCGACAAGGCGGCGGCCTTGAAGGCGGAGGCCGACGAGGCCCTCGCCCTATATCAAAAGGCGCTCGCCGAGGCCCGCGCGCAAGCCGGCGCGGTGTTGCGCGACACCGCCCAGCTTCTCGCCGCCCTCTCGGCCCAGCGTCAGGCCGAGGTCTCGGCCACACTCGCCGCCCAGACCAAGTCGGCCGAGGCGGCGATCGCCGCCGCCACGGCCCGGGCCATGGCCGACTTGACATCGGCCGCCGCCGAGACGGCGGCGGCGGCGACGGCGCGCCTGATCGGCGTCGAGGTCGACGCGGCCGCGGCGCGGCGCGCCATCGCGGCGGTCATCGAGGAGCGCGGCTGATGTTCGCAGATCCCGGCGTCTGGGTTCTCGTCGCCTTCCTGATCTTCATCGCCGCGGTCGCGAAGCCGATCGGCAAGCTGCTGGTAGGCGCGCTCGACGACCACGCGGCTGCGGTCAAGGCGGACCTCGAGCGCGCCGCCAAGCTGCGCGAGGAAACCCAGGCCCTGCTCGCCCAGAACGAGCGCCAGCACCGCGATGCCGTCCGGCAGGCCGCCGAGATCGTCGAGCGCGCCACGCTCGAAGCCAAGCGCCTGAAGGCGCAAGCCGAGGCCGATCTCGAGGCCGCGCTCAAGCGCCGCGAACAGCTCGCCCTCCAGAACATCGCCCAGGCCGAGGCCCGCGCGCTTAGCGAGGTGCGGGAAGCGGCGGTGGACCTCGCCGTCGCCGCGACCGCCAAGCTCATCGCCGAGCGTCTCGACGGCGGCCGCGCCGCTGCGTTCATCGAACGGGCCACCCGGGACCTGCCCGGGAAGCTGACCTAATTCTGTAGTGCGGGCCGGATCACGAGCGCGTCAGGCTGAGATCGCGGAGCACGGCGGTTTCCAGCGCCTGCTCGTCGAGCCGGGATTTGACCACGTCGCCGATGCTGACGATGCCGACGAGTTCGCCGCCCTCCACCACCGGCAGGTGGCGAATCCGGCGCTGGGTCATCAAGGCCATGATGTCCTTGATGAGCGCGGCGGGCCCGCGGGTGATGACGTCGCGGGTCATCAAATCCTCGACCTTGAGCAAAAGCGCCGCCGCCCCGTGCTCGGCCACGCCGCGGATCACGTCGCGCTCGGACAGGATGCCGACCAGCCGGCGCAAAGGCACGCACACGACCACCGCGCCAATGCGCTTGGCGGCCATCAGCCGCGTCGCCGCCGCGATCGTCTCGTCCGGCTTGATGGTGAGGAGCTCGCGGCCCTTGTGCCGCAGAATATCGGCGATGTTCACAGGCGTATCTCCATCGCGTGCACGTAGGGGCGGGTCTCAAGACCCGCCCGGGCGGGTTTCAAACCCGCCCCTACACAGGTTCACCGCCCTTCAGGCCGCAAGCATAAGCTCGCCGGCCCCCTGCCTGCAATGGCTCTCCCCCCTATCCCGCCGCCCGGCTGGCGGGCGCGCTCGGCCGCCAGCGCAGGACCGGCTGGCGGGCGGCGCGGGTTTCGTCGAGCCGCCGGCGCGGGGCCAGGCGCGGGCTCGCCTGGAAGAACGCCGCCTCGCCGGCCTTCGCCTTGACGGCGAGGTGCCTGAGGCTGGCGATGAACACGTCGAGCGAGTCCTTGGACTCGGATTCGGTCGGCTCGACCAGCATCGCCCCATGGGCGACCAGCGGGAAATACACCGTCATGGGATGGAACCCCTCGTCGATCAGGGCCTTGGCGAAATCGAGCGTCGAGACGCCGGTGCCCTCCAAGAAGCCGTCGTCGAACATCGCCTCGTGCATGCAGAGGCCTGCGAAGGCCGGCGTCATGACGTCCTCGAGTTTCGCCAGCACATAGTTGGCGTTGAGCACGGCATCGCCCGCCGCCGCGGCGAGCCCGTCGGCCCCGTGGCTCATCAGATAGGCAAGCGCGCGCACGAACATGCCCATCTGGCCGTGGAAGCCCTTGAGGCGGCCCAACGGCGCGGCGCCCTCCTCCTTGCTCTCGACCAGCCGGAACCCATGGGGACCGTGGACGGCGTAGGGGAGCGGCGCGAAGGGGGCGAGCGCCGCCGACAGCACCACCGGGCCCGAGCCCGGCCCGCCGCCGCCATGGGGCGTCGAAAAGGTCTTGTGCAGGTTGATGTGCATCGCGTCGATCCCGAGGTCCGCGGCGCGCACGCGCCCGACGATGGCATTGAAATTGGCGCCGTCGCAGTAGAAGAAGCCGCCGGCCGCATGGATCGCCTCGGATATGGCCACGATGTCGGGCTCGAACAGGCCGCAGGTATTGGGGTTGGTGAGCATGATGGCGGCGAGGTCGTCCCCGAGCTTGGCCTTGCAGGCGGCGAGGTCGACGCGCCCGCGCCAATCGGCCGGGATCGGATCGATCGCGAAGCCCAAGGCGGCGGCGCTCGCCGGATTGGTGCCGTGCGCCGATTCGGGCACCAGAACGCGCCGCCGCCGATCGTGCCCGCGCGCATCGAGCGCGCAGCGGATCGCCATCATGCCGCACAGCTCGCCGTGCGCCCCCGCCGCCGGCGACAGGGCCACCGCCGGCATGCCGGTCAAGGTCTTGAGCCAATGGGCGAGCCGGTCCATGAGCTCGAGCGCGCCCTGGACCGTCGCCATCGGCTGCAGCGGATGGAGGTCGGCGAAGCCGGGCAGCCGCGCCAGCTTTTCGTTGAGCCGCGGGTTGTGCTTCATGGTGCACGACCCCAAGGGATAGACCCCGCTGTCGATCGCATAGTTTTTTTGCGACAGCCGGGTGAAGTGGCGGACGACCTGCGGCTCGGACAGGCCGGGCAGCCCGATCGGGCCCCGCCGCTCGAGGCCGCCAAGCCGCTCCGGGGCGGCCGGAACCGGCGGCAGATCGACGCCCGAGCGCCCCTCGGCGCCTTGCTCGAACATCAGCTTCTCTTCGAACACCAGCCCGCGATGGCCGGAACTCGTGACGATGTCGGCGGCAGCCGGCGCGGGCGGGCCGCGGCGCCCTTGGGACTTATCCATCACAAGACCTCCGCGAGCGAGCTTGCGAACAGATCCATCTCGGCTTCGGTATTGGTCTCGGTGGCCGCCACGACCAACAGATTGGCGAGCTCGGGCCGGTCGGGCCACAGCCGTCCGCCCGCCACCCCGGCGAGCACGCCCCGCTCGGCGAGCGCTTCGACGACGGGCGCCGCCTGTCGCGGCAGGCGCAAGGTGAACTCGTTGAAGAAGGCCGCGATCGCGACCTCGACTCCCGGCACATCGCCGAGCTTGTGGGCGAGCTTCACCGCCTTGGCGTGGTTGACGGCCGCAAGGCCGGCGAACCCCGTCTCGCCGAGCAACGCCATGTGGATGGCGAAGGCGAGGGCGCACAGGCCCGAATTCGTGCAGATGTTCGACGTCGCCTTATCGCGGCGGATGTGCTGTTCGCGGGTGGCGAGCGTCAACACCCAACCGCGCCTTCCCTCGCCATCGACGGTTTCGCCGACCAGGCGGCCCGGCATCTGGCGGACGTATTTCTCGCGGCTCGCCAACAGGCCGACATAGGGCCCGCCGAAACCGAGCGCGTTGCCGATCGACTGGCCCTCGGCCGCCACGATGTCGGCGCCCATGGCGCCGGGCGGCACGATGAGGCCCAGCGAGACGACCTCGGCGATGCCCACGACCAGGAGCGCCCCCGCCTGCTGCGCCGCCGCCGCCAGGTGTGAAAAGTCGTCGACCCGCCCGAACACCGACGGGTTCTGGACGACGACGCACGACGTGGCCTGGTCGATGCGCGCCGCCAAATCCTCGCCGCCCGCCGGGTTGGGCGCCAAGGCCAGGACCTCGAACCCGCCGAAGCGCGCGTAGGTTTCGATCACCTCGCGGGTGTGCGGGTGCAAGGCCCCGGAGAGGATCGCCCGATGGCGGCGCGTCAAGCGATTGGCCATCATCACCGCCTCGACCGTCGCCGTGGCGCCGTCGTACATCGAGGCGTTCGCCACCTCCATGCCGGTGATGAGCGCCACCTGGGTCTGAAACTCGAACAGATATTGCAACGTGCCCTGGGCGAGCTCGGGCTGATAGGGCGTGTAGGAGGTCAAGAACTCGCCGCGCTGGATCAAATGGTCGACCGCCGCCGGCACGTGGTGGCGGTAGGCGCCGGCGCCGAGGAAACAGGCCATCGACCCGGCGCTGCGGTTCTTCGCCGCCAGCCCCATGAGCGCGCGCTCGACCTCGAGCTCGCCGCTGTGGCGCGGAAGGTCGAGCGGGCCGGTCAGGCGCGCGACCTGCGGCACATCAGCGAACAAGGCGTCGATCGACTCGGACCCGATCGCCGCCAGCATGGCGCGGCGGTCGGCCTCGGTGTGGGGGAGATAGCGCATCGTCGGAGGTCTCCTTACATGAGGCCGGCGAGGAACGTCCGGTAGGCGGCATCGTCCATGAGGTCGGCGAGCTCGCCCTGGTCGGCGAGCTTGAGCTTGAGGAACCAGCCCTCGCCGGTCGGCGAGGAATTGACCAGGGCGGGGTTGGTCGCCAGGCTGTCGTTCACCGCCACGACCTCGCCCGAGGCCGGGGCGTAGACCTCGCTCGCCGCCTTGACCGACTCGACGACTCCGGCCTCGGCGCCCTTGGTCAAGCGGCTGCCGATCGCCGGCAGCTCGACATAGACCACGTCGCCGAGCTGGGTCTGCGCATAGTCGCTGATGCCGACCACGCCGAACTCGCCTTCGAGGCGGATCCATTCGTGTTCTGTGGTGTATCTGAGTTCGCTCATAGCAACGCTTCAACCAAGGTCAGCCGCGGTAATAGCGATGCGGGACGAAGGGCAGCTTGACGACGCGCGCCGGGCGCGGGGTGCCGCGCACCATGAGGTTGACGGGCGTGCCCGCGGCCGCCGCGCAGGTCTCGACATAGCCCATCGCCACCGGCCCGCCGACGGTGGGCCCGTAGCCGCCGCTGGTGAGAGTCCCGATCTTGCGGCCGGCGGCATCGCTCACCTCCGCGCCTTCGCGCGCCGGCGCACGGCCGTCCGGCAGGATGCCGACCCGTAGCCGCGCCGGCCCGTGGGCGAGCTGGGGGAGAATTTTGTCCGCCCCCGGGAAGCCCCCCGCCTGGCGGCGGCGCTTGGCGATGGCCCACGCGAGATCGGCCTCGACCGGCGTCGTCGAGCGGTCGATGTCGTGGCCCCACAGGCACAAGCCCGCCTCGAGGCGCAGCGAATCGCGCGCCCCGAGCCCGATCGGCTTGACCTCGGGCTCGCCGAGGAGAAGCTTGGCGAGCCTTCCTGCCTCGGCGGCCGGCACTGAAATCTCGTAGCCGTCCTCGCCGGTATAGCCCGAGCGGGTGAGCGTACAATCGATGCCCGCAAGCTTCAGCCACGCGCCGGTCATGAACTTCATCGCCCCCGCCCCGGGCGCGAGGCGAGCCATCACCGCGGCGGCGCCCGGACCCTGGAGTGCGAGCAGCGCATGGTCGCCGAGCTCGTCGAGCCGCACGCGGTCCCCGAGGCGCTGGCGCACATATGCGAAATCATCGTCCTTGCAGGCGGCATTGACGACCAGGAACAGGTGATCGCCGGCATTGGTGACCATCAGGTCGTCGAGGATTCCGCCCGCTCGGTCGGTGAGCAGCGTGTAGCGCGTATGGCCGGGGCGAAGACCCGCGATGTCGCCCGGAACGAGGGTCTCGAAGGCCGCGGCCGCGCCCGTGCCGGCCAGCCTCGCCTGACCCATGTGCGAGACGTCGAACAGGCCCGCCGCCGCGCGGCAATGCAAATGTTCGCCGAGCACACCGGTCGGATATTGCACCGGCATTTCGTAGCCGGCGAACGGCACCATCTTCGCCCCCCAGCCGAGATGGAGGTCGAACAGCGGCGTGCGCTTCAAGCTCTGGGTTGCCAATCGGGTCCTCCGGACGATGGAACGTGGCGGCGCGTCGCGGGTCCTCGCCCACCGCGCGCCCCCTCTGTCCTTCGACCTGAAAGATTCGCCGCGCCCGTGCAGCGCGGTTTACATCTTCGGTGAGGCGGATTTCCGCCTGCTTTCCAGAGTCCGATTCCCTCGCCGGTCCTTTTGCCTGAGAGTTTCCGGGGCGGTTGCTCCTTCGGCGCCGGACGGGGCGGGCTCCGCTCCCGTGCCGGTCTCTCCCGCGAGAGGGAGTGCCCGTTGCCGGGCAGATCACCATAACCCGACCCGCCGGGCTGTCAATGGCGATCCGCGGGTCCTCAAGGGATCGTGGATGAGGCCCCGCTCAGGGGCTGGGCCGGCGCGAGCGGTTCCACGCCAGCTCGTCGCGCGTGAGCTGGAATCCGACCAGGATTTCGTAGCGCGGCCCAAGGGCCGCGTCGGCGAGCGGGATCTGCGGTTCCAGTTCCTCGATCCTGACCAGGCGTGCCCGGTTGTCGGGGAACTCGAAGCGTACGTCGAAGCGCTGGCGCGCCACGACCTGGCGCTCGGGGTCGAGGATGGCGACGAAATACTCGAACTGGGCGGCGCGGGCGCGGTCGGCCGGGCCGCGCGTGGCCACCACCCCGACTTGGAGATCGACGTCGATCCCGCGGCGGCCGTAGGAGCATAGGGCGAGGATGTCGAACAGTTCCCCTTCGTTGATCACGTCGGTCAGGTCGCGGCCCGGGCCGTCGCGGAACCTGGTGACGGTGGCCGCCTCGGCGAGGATCGAGGCCGACGGGCAGGGCGGCGGCGGCCGGCCGCCGCACCCCGCGAGCCCAGCGGCGGTGGCCAGAACCGCGAGCGCCCGGGC
>JBQTIU010000003.1:0-24311 GCA_052387815.1 Pseudomonadota bacterium | reverse complement strand
TGGCGGGGGGGCGGGCCGCGGGTTTTCCCTTGTATATACCCCCGCCGATTTTGTGGTTAACCCGCGCCCCCTGGCGGCCCGGCGGCCCCCCGCCGCCTGGCCCCCCCGGGCCCCGCCCCGGGCCGGGGGGGCGGGCCGCGTCCGCCGCCCCGCTCTCGCCCGCTGAGCCCGGCCGCATCGCCCGATGCCGTTTTTCGTCATCGCCGAGCACATGGTCAACGGCCTCCTCGTCGGGTCGTACTACATCGTGCTCGCGCTCGGTCTGTCGATCGTTTTCAGCCTCGGCGGGGTGGTCAACCTCGCCCACGGCGCGTTCTACGCCGTGGGGGCGTACCTCGCTTACGAGGTGCAGCGGCGGCTCGGATTCTTCGGGGCGCTCGCCATCTCGCCGGGGCTGGTGGCGATCCTCGGCGCGGCGATCGAGCGCTGGCTGCTCTCCCGCCTCTACGACAGGGACCCGGCGCTCGGCCTCCTCTTCACCTTCGGCCTGGCGATGGTCGTGGAGCAGGCGCTCCGCCTGCTGTGGGGGCCGGCGGGCCTCCCCTTCGCCATCCCCGACGAACTGCGCGGCCAGGTCTTGGTCGGCGACTTCATCTACTCGGGCTACCGCCTGTTCGTCCTCGGCGTTTCGGCGGTCGCGATCGGGTCGTGCTGGCTGTTGCTCAACCGGACCTCGTTCGGCTTGATCGTGCGCGCCGGCGTCCGCGACCCGGACATGGTGCGCTCGCTCGGGATCGGCCTCGCCCCGGTGCTGACCGGCGTGTTCGCGCTCGGCGTGGCGACGGCGGCGCTGGCCGGAGTCCTGTCGGCGCCGCTCGCCGGTGTCCATCCGGCGATGGGCGCCGACATCCTCACCGCCGCCTTCGTCCTGGTCGTGATCGGCGGCCTAGGCAGCTTCTGGGGCGTGGTCTATGCCGGGCTCCTGGTCGGCGTCGTGCGCGGCCTGACCGTCCTGTTCTACCCGCCCGCCGCCGAGGCGTCGATGTACGCCCTCATGATCCTGGTCCTGCTTCTGTGGCCGCGCGGGCTGGCCGGCGAGCGGTTCGAGAAGCTCGAATGACCGCGCTCGGCCATCCCGTCGCCATCGCCGCCCTCGCGCTCGTGGCTCTGCCCGCCGGCGTGCGCGCACTCGGCCTCACCTACGGACTGGCCAGCGAGATCGCGATCTTCGGCATGGTCGGCCTCGGCTTCAATCTCTTGCTCGGCTATACCGGCCTCCTATCCTTCGGTCACGGCGCGTTCTTCGGGCTCGCCGCCTATGCGTTCGCGCTTTTGCAGCTCCATCTCTTGCCCGGGCATCACGCGCTGCCGTTCGCGCTCACGCTCGCGTTCTCGGCCGCGCTCGGCCTGGTCATCGGCTTCCTCGTCCTGCGCCGGCGCGGGGTCTATTTCGCGCTGCTCACGCTTGCCTTCACGGCGATGGTCTTTACCGTCGTGTTCCGGTGGACGGCGTTCACCGGGGGCGAGAACGGCCTGCGCGGCGTGACGCGGCCGCCCGTGCTCGCCGACCAGCTCGCGTTCTACGCCGCCACCGCCGCGATCGTGCTCGCCGTCACCTGGGCGATGCACCGCGTCGTGCGTTCGCCGCTGGGCACGACGCTGGTCGCCATCCGCGAGAACGAGCGACGCGCGCAGTTCTTGGGATATCCGGTCCAGCGCTACAAGCTCGCCGCCTTCGTCGTCTCGGCGACGGTGACCGGCCTCGGCGGCGCCCTGTTCGCGCTCTTGAAGCTGTTCGTGTCGGCCGATCTCGTCCACGTCGCCTTCTCGGGCGAGCTCGTCGCCATGACCGTCGTCGGCGGCATGCGCAGCTTCCTCGGGCCTGGCCTCGGGGCGGCGTTCTTCATCGTTTTCCGCGAGCTGCTGTCGCAACTGACCGGCGCCTGGCTGTTCTGGTTCGGCCTTTTGTTCATGGGCTTCATCCTGTTCTCGCCGGCCGGCCTGGTCGGGCTGTGGGAGCGCGCCTCGCGGCCCTTCCGCCCGGCGCGCGAGACCGCGGCGGCGATGGCGGCGCGCCTCGAGCCGGTCCCCGGCGAGGCGGTCCCCGGCTTCCTCCGCCGCGATCCCCCGAGGGACGGTGCGAGCATGCTGGTCTGCCGCGAGGTGGACAAGAGCTTCGGGGGGCTGGCGGCGGTCCGGGGCGCCGCCCTCGATCTCCGTTTCGGACGGCTCGAGGCGCTCATCGGCCCCAACGGCGCGGGCAAGACGACGCTGTTCAACTGCCTGTCGGGCCTCTACGCCCCGGACCGCGGCGAGATCGCGCTGGTCGGCCGGCGCATCGACGGCCTGCCGGCGCATCGGGTCGCCGGCCTCGGGCTCGCCCGCTCGTTCCAGATCGCCAGCCTGTTCCCCGACTTGACGGTGCACGAGACGCTGCGGCTCGGCTGCCAGGCGCGCGACAAGCGGCGATTCCACCCCTGGCTCGGCGCGCGCACCTGCGCCGCCGTCGAGGCCGAGACCGCCGAACTCCTCCGCTTCCTCGGCCTTGCCGGCCTCGAGGAGATCCCCGTCGCCGCCCTCTCGCATGGCGGGCAGCGCCTGGTCGAGATCGGCTTGGCGCTCGCCGTGCGGCCGCGCGTCCTGCTGCTCGATGAGCCCTTGGCCGGGCTGGCCGCGGGCGAGCGCGAGCGGATCGTCGGCATGGTCCGGCGCCTGTCGGCGCACATGGGCGTGCTCATGGTCGAGCACGACATCGACCGCGTCTTCGAAGCCGCCGGCGCGATCAGCGTCATGAGCGATGGCGCGGTGATCGCCGCCGGCCCGCCCGCGGCGGTCCGCGCCGACCCGAAGGTCCAGGAAATCTATCTCGGCAAGGGCCGCGCGCACCTGGCGCGCCGGCCGGCGCGCTCGGCGGCCGGCCCGCACATCGTGCTGCACCTCGAGGCGATCAACGCCTTCTACGGCAAGAGCCACGTCCTCCACGACGTGAGCCTCGAGGTGAGGGCGGGCGAGGTCGTCGCGCTGTTGGGGCGCAACGGGGCAGGCAAGTCGTCGACGATCAAGAGCATCCTGGGGCTGGTCCCATCGCGCTCGGGCCGCGTCTCGCTGCACGGCAACGACATCACGGGGCTGGGGCCGGAGCGGATCGCGCGGATGGGCGTCGGCTACGTGCCGCAGGGGCGGCGCCTGTTTGCGACCTTGACGGTGGCCGAGAACCTCAAGCTCGGCCGGCTGAAGCGCGGGCGCGGCGAATGGGAGTCGGAGCGCCTCTTCGCCCTGTTCCCGCGCCTGCGCCAGCGGCTCGACCAGCCGGCCGACACGCTGTCGGGCGGCGAGCAGCAGATGGTGGCGATCGCCCGCGCGCTGGCGGGGGAACTGCGTCTCTTGCTGCTCGACGAGCCCTTCGAGGGCCTGTCGCCGGCGATCAGCGCCGAGATCTTCTCCGCCCTCGATGAGCTCAGCCAACGGACACCGGTCCTCCTCATCGAGCACGACCTCGACCTCGCGCTGGCGCTCGCCGACCGGGTCTATGTCCTCGACCGCGGCCGCCTTGCCTATGAGGGCCCAGCGGCACCGCTGGCCGGCGACCTCGACCGCCGCAAACAGGTGTTGTGGGTTTGACGGCCGCTTCCCCGCGCATGAAGACTGGAAAGGGCAAGCCATGGACGTGTCAGCGAAAGGCCTGCGGACGATCGTCACTGCGGGCGGCGCCGGAATCGGCCGCGCCATCGCCGCGACCTTCCTCGATGCCGGCGCGCGCGTCTTCATCTGCGATATCGACGAGGCGGCGCTGGCGCGCGCGCGCGCCGAGATGCCGCTTGCGGGCGCGATCATCGCCGACGTGGCGAACCGCGCCGAGGTCGACCGACTGTTCGCGGCGGCCACCGGCGCGCTCGGCGGCCTCGACGCGATGGTCAACAACGCCGGCATCGGCGGCCCCACGGCGCCGGTCGAGGACGTGGCGCCGGACGACTGGGACCGCACGCTCGCCGTCAACATCAGCGGCATGTTCTATTGCAGCCGGCTCGCCGTCCCGCTGCTCAAGAAGGCGGGCGGGGGATCGATCATCAACCTGTCCTCGGTCGCCGGGCGGCTCGGCTTCCCGTTGCGCTCGCCCTACGCCGCCTCCAAATGGGCGGTGGTCGGGTTCACCAAGACGCTGGCCATGGAGCTCGGCCCCCACGACATCCGCGTCAACGCGATCCAGCCCGGACTGGTCGCGGGCGAGCGCATCGACAGGGTCATCGCCGCCAAGGCCAAGGCGCGCGGCGTTTCCTTCGAGGAGCAGAGGCGGACCCTGCTCTCGCACGTATCGCTGGGCCGGATGGTGAGCGACCAGGACATCGCCGACATGGCCCTGTTCCTCGCCTCCGACGCGGGTCGGAACATCACCGGGCAGGCGCTGAGCGTGTGCGGCGACCACGCGATGTTGGCGTAAGCCCGCGGGGCCGATCGGCGAGGACCCAACGAAGGGCGGCCTCGCCGGCCCCGAGTAATCCGGACTAGAACGAGAGCTTAACGCCGACCACGGCGCCGACGCCCTCGTTGTCCAAGAGGTCGCCGGCCGCACCGGGCGCCTCGTCCTGGTACTTGGTGTGGAAGAGCGACCCACGCAGCTCCAGGCCGGAGCCCAGAACATATCTGCCCGACAGCTGGACGGTCTGCTGCCGGTCGTCGCCGGGAATGGCGATCAGGTCTTCGTTCCTGCCGTCGAAATAAGCGAGTGAAACAGCGGCTGGACCGAAGGTGTACTGGAGGCCCAGGTCCCACCCGCGGCCGTCGACCGCGTTGGTCGCCGACGTACCGCCGACCCGGCCGTCCCGAATCCGGGCATGCGACCCGCCCAACAGGAACCCGGCATAGCCAATGGTGGCGCCGAAGCTCCACGCTCTGGGATCGTTGATGGCGGTCTGATTGTTGTCGGCCTGCCACGACAGGTAGCCGAGTGCGAACCCGAGGTCGAGGGCGCCGAAGCTGCGGGCGAAGCTCAAGCTCGCGGCAAAGCCGTCATGATAGCCGGCCGTCGCCCCGCCGGCCGCCGATCCGACGACATTCGGGCCCTGGTTGTCCTGCGAGGCGTGCGGGATATACGACAGGCCAAGCTGGAAGCCGGCGAGGTGCGGCGTGAAATAAGTGATCTTCTCCGCGTCGTTGTCGAAGAAGCGCAAGAAGGTGGACCCGAAGGTCGAATCTTCCAGGCTCGAACCGGTCGAATTCACGAGCCAGTCGTTGCCCGACGGCCCCTTCAGGATTTCGATGCCCACCTCGGGCGCCGACATGTGCCGCAAGTACGCGGCATTGTTTTCCGAACCGATCGCGATGTGCCCGAACGCCCCTTCGATGAACAGGTAGCTTTCGTCGATCTGGTCGTCATCCGTGTTGGCCTCGAGCTGCATTCTGAAGCCGAAGGTGATGCCGCTGGCGAGCGTGGTCTCGCCGCCAAACCGGATTTCGGCATCGCTCTTCGCGTCGAGGAGGCCGGCCTTGCCGCGGCCACCGGGCGCGGTCTTGCGATCGCCGCGCGCGACGCCGAGCCATTGGTACATATAGCCGCCGACGGCGACCCGGATCGGGCCCACCGTCGTCTGCGCCTCGGCGGGACCGGCCATCGCGAACGTGAGGGCTGCCACGAGCGCCGTCGCGGTACAGAGCCACTTTGTCATCTGTCGCCCGTGGACGTGACCTGCGGTAGAGTGGACTCACGCGCGCAGGCCGGCCCCTCGGCCGGCCTCTCGCTTTGCGACGAGACGAAAGGGAACCCTTACGAGCGTGGCAGGACGATCAACTCGCCGATCATCGACGGATGGTGGATGCCGCAATGGAACTTGAACACGCCCGGCTTGTCCGCCTTGAAGGTCACCTTCGTCACTTCGCCACGCTTGACCACGAAGCCAATGTCGTAGCCTTCGATGACCGCCGGGTGCTCCGCGCCATTGATGCCGATGATTTCCAGGGTTACCAGGTCGCCCTCGTTGACGGTGACTTGGGTCGGGTCCCAACGATAGGTGGACACTTCCCAGCGCCCCGTGGCGTCGGGCTTCTGCACGATGTAGCCACCGCCGATCGGCAGCGCCTGGCTCGGGAACGGCTCCTTGTCCACCGTCGTCCCGCCCTTCGGCTCCACCGCCGCCATGGGAATAAACCGCTCGCCGGCCGGGATGGACGCCGTCTCGGCCCCGCTCGCCACCGCGAGCGCCGTGCTCAGCCCCAACAACGCCGCCAGCATTCCGATTTTCGTGATGCGACTGGACATGGTGTCAACTCCTTTCGACCAAATTGTAGACCGACGACCGTCTGGCATCGGTTTGTCGCGCCGCCTGCGGCGCCAATGGGCCATCGCTAAACAACATCCGGGGAGGCCGCATTGATTCAGGTCAACTCGAGCTCGCCTCTCCATGACCTGCGACAGTTGGCCGCAGTGGGCAACCGGCGAGGGAGATGCGGACGCAAGGCCGTCCTCGGCCGGCGGACGGGTCGAAACGTCGTCGCGGGCCGATCTCATTTGGCCGGATGGCTCCCCGCGAACTTCCGGCGGGTCGGCCTTGGCCAACCCGCCGGTCGGACGAGGCAGCGCCTTCTAGCTGAGCCAGGGACGCAGTTTCGGATACTGATGGAACACCGGCCTCAGAACCGGGAGCCTGGCCACCCAGTTTTCCAGACCCCAGATCTGTCCGGCCCGCACGGCGCCAAGGTAGACAAAGATGGCCGCGTAGATGAGGTGGTACTCGACGATGAAGTTGCTCGGGCCGACCATCGGGAACTCCAGCCGCGGGAAGTAATAGAGGATCATCAACAAGGCGGCGAAGCTTGAACTGGCCCGCACGCTGACGCCGAGGATGAGGGATATCCCGATCAGCGTGTGGCCCCACTTGGTGAGGAAATTGACGACGGGAAGGACGCCCGGAGACAGGAAGAACGCGTAAAATTCCGGGAAGGTCTTGGCCCCGGCGAGAAACTGGGCGGCCGACCAGGCCGGGTTCATGACCTGCCTCACTCCGGCGTAAAGGAACACCCAACCCAGGGACAGACGCAGGAAAAGCACCAGGAGTCTGTGCAGCGTTGTGTCGGTCATGGCTATGCCCTCTCGTTTTCAAGTCCTCGAGTTGCCGATCCGGTCAGCACGCCCAGCCTTGCGACGCCCCAAATGCCGCGGGCAGGGCGACCGGCGATGGCCGGCGTTTCTGCCGAGGAATATTTCATCGCTGACCGTTTAGAAGCCCAAGCGGGGACGAGCATTGATCTTGATCAACAACATCGAATCCGCGCATCGCCCCGATCGCCGACCGAAATCGTGGACCGGCGGTCGCGCCCGGCTTCGGCGATCGGCCGCGGCACACGATCGCGCCCTCAGGCTCGGCGATGGCGATGCCCTCGCGGAGCGCCGCCGGCTGGGACGAAACCACGCCCTATCGTCCGGCGGCGGTGTGCGCGTTAAACGCCTCGGGCTGCCGTGACGGTTCTGCGCGTCAGCCCGGGGTGAAAAACCCCGGGCCGGCGGCGCGGCGCAGCTCCGCCCCCGCCTCCCTGCCGAGGCGGGCGGCATCGGCAGCCGAGCCGGCGCGCCGGGCGCGATGCTCGGCCGTGCCGTCCGGGCGAATGACCAGCGCCTCGAGCGACAGCCGTCCGTCGGCGCCGATTTCGGCCAGCCCGGCGATCGGCGTGCGGCACGAGCCGTCCAAGGCGGCGAGCAGGCCGCGCTCGGCGGCGATGCAGGCCGCCGAGGGCTCGTGGTGGAGGGGGCCAAGGAGGTCGCGCGTCGCCCGGTCGTCGGCGCGGGCCTCGACGCCGAGGGCGCCTTGGCCGACCGCCGGCAGCATCTCGCGCACCGACAGGACGCAGGTAGCGGCATCGGCCAGGCCGAGCCGGCGCAGGCCCGCCAGCGCGAGCAGCGTCGCCTCGACCTCGCCCGCGCCGAGCTTTCGGAGCCTGGTGTCGACATTGCCGCGCAGCGGCACGACGCGCAGCTCCGGCCGGCGGCGCAGGACCTGGGCCTGCCGCCGGAGCGAGGATGTGCCCACCCGCGACCCGGCCGCCAGCGCATCGAGGTTCGGGGCGCGCGGCGAGAGGAAGGCATCGCGCGGGTCCTCGCGCGTAAGCACGCAGACGATCTCGAGGCCGGCGGGCAACCAGGTCGGCAGGTCCTTGATCGAGTGCACGGCAAGATCGATAGCTCCAGCCAGTAGCGCCTCTTCGATCTCCTTGGTGAACAGCCCCTTGCCGCCGAGTTCGGCGAGCGGGCGGTCCCCAATCTTGTCGCCGGTGGTGCGGATGACGACGATCTCGATCGCGCCTGGCGCGGCCAGCTCGGGGTGGGCGCGGGCGAGCCGGTCGCGCACCTCGCCCGTCTGGGCGAGTGCGAGCGCGCTGCCCCGCGTGCCGATGCGAAGACGGGCCACGGACGGCATCGTTTCTCCCTGTCGTAAGCTTGAGATCGGTCGGCGGGCCATCGGCGCGCCAGGGGCCAAGTATATCAGCGCGGGGCCTGCCGCGGGGGGGGTTTTTCCCGCCCGCTCGGGCCGAAACGGGAGCGGCTTGCCGGACGAGCGCGAAAAGTGTATAGTCTTATTCGCTGACCGATCGGTCAGCGAATCGATCCGCGACCGCTTTTCGGTCGGGGAGGGAAGAACCATGGCAGCAAGTTCCGCCCCGGCGGCGATGGCCGGCGGGCTGGCGACCCCGCCGTCCGATCCCAAGGCGGCGCCCGATGCGCTCGCGATCCTTTACGGCGCCAAGGAGCCGCCGCCCTTCCAGGAGGGCAACATCTTTCCCCTCGAATGGCGCTGCGAGACGCCCAAGCTCATGCAGATCTACGACCTCGCGCGCGACCCCGGCTGGGCACCCAACCGCTTGCCTTGGGCGACGCTCGATGTCGGCGCCTTCAGCCTCGATCAACGCTATGCGCTGGCCTACTGGTATTCGCTGTTGTCGGTATTCGACTCCTCCGGGCCGGCGGTCTTCGCGCGCGCCATGATCCACACCTACGAGACCCACGAGGAGGACCCGGTCCGCAAGTGCTTCTTCTCGGTCACCCGCGACGAGGTCAACCACGAGGAGGTCTGCCAGCGCGCCATCCAGGCGCTGACCCCCGGCGGACCGCTGGGCTACGAGCCGCAAACGCCGCTCGGCAAGTTGGCGCGCAACAACGTGCTCTGGTACTACCATAACGGCGGGCGCTATTGGGAAGCGTTCAAGAAGGGTGTCCACAAATATCAGCTTCCGATCCTGTTCACCTCGTTCCTGATGGGCGAGGTGGCGTCGGCGACCTTGTTCCACAGCATGTACAAGCGCACCACCATCCCGGTGCTCAAGGAGGCGTTCCGCTGCGTGGGCAAGGACGAGGCGCGCCACATGGCCATTTGTCTCGCCATTCTCGACCGCCTCCTGCCCAAGCTCAGCGACGAAATGCGGGCCCAGATCACCCGCCAGATCCGGGCCGGCTACGTGTTCTTGTCCGGCATCCTCTACGAACCGCCCGAAATATTCTGGGAGCTGCCGGAGACCTGGCGCCCGGCGCACTGGATGTTGGAAGACGTGGCGCGGGGGGCCGGCCTCGGCCTGCTGACCCGCGAGGAGCGGCGCGAGAACTGGCGCGCCGCGGTGCTCAAGCTCAAGGGCATCCTCGAGCCGCACCGGATCGAGTTTCCGGCGCTGCCGGAGATCGGCATCGACGGCGCGACCGTGGCCTTCGATCCCGCGGACATCATCCCGGTATTCTGAACCGGGGCTCGCCTGGCATGGCGCGCCGGCGGGCGGCGGAATACGACCGACGAAGGCAGCTCATCCGCGAGCGGGCGGCCGAGCTGTTCGCGAGGCGCGGCTTCGCCGGCGCCTCGGCCGCCGACATCGCCGCCGCGTGCACTTGCTCGAAGGCGCTGATCTACCATTATTTCCCGTCGAAGGAAGCGATCCTTTACGATCTCCTGCGCGCCTACATGACGGCGCTGGTGGCGGCGGCCGAGGCGGCGGTGGCCGGGAGCGCGGGGCCTCGGCGACAGTTCCGGGCGCTCACTCGCGCGCACATGCGCATCTATGCCACGGCGCGGCCCAAGCACATCCTGCTGCTCAACGAGCTCGACCGGCTGCCGGCTCGGCACCGGGCGAGGATCATTGCCCTCGAGCGGCGGCTGGTGAGGCTCGCCGCGGACCTGTTCGAACGCCTCGCCCCTGCGCTCAAGCGCAGGCCCGAACTCAGGATGCCGGTGGCGATGGGCTTCTACGGCCTGATCAACTGGACCACCACCTGGTATCGGCCCACGGGCCGGCTCGGCCCCAATGCCTTCGCCGACCTGGCGGCCGCGCTGTTCTTGGACGGCCTCACGGCGGCCGTGCGAGCGCCTCGATGAAGGTGGCCGGATCGACGTTGCCGCCTGAGCAGACCACGGCGAGCGTCTTGCCGGCGGCCCCGAACTTTCCGGACAGCAGCGCGGCGAGCGCCACCGCGCCGCCGGGCTCGACCACCAGCTTGAGCTCGGCGAAGGCCGCCGCCATGGCGCCCCGCACCTCGTCGTCGCTCACGCCAAGCCCGCCCGCGAGCAGGCGAGAGTTGATGGCGAAGGTAAGCTCGCCCGGCGTGGCGACGAGCAGCGCGTCGCAGATCGATCGCGCCGCGGGATCGTTGCGCTCGCGCCGAGCGCTCGCCAGGCTGCGGCTTGTGTCGTCGAAATCCTTGGGCTCGACCGCCCACACCGCCGTGCCGGGCGCGCGGCTGGCCAGCGCCAGCGCCGTGCCGGCGATGAGGCCGCCGCCGCTCACCGGGACGAGGACGGCGTCGAGCCTGGCGCCCGCCGCCGCCGCCTGCTCGGCGATCTCGAGGCCGATCGTGCCCTGGCCGGCGATGATCAGGGGATCGTCGTAGGGCTTGACCAGCATCGCGCCGCGTTCGGCGGCGAGCCTTTCGCCCATCGCCTCGCGACTCTCGGTCCGGCGGTCGTAAGGCACGACCTCGGCGCCGTAGAAGCGGGTGTTGCGGACCTTGATCGCCGGCGCATCCGCCGGCATGACGATCACGGCTGGCATGCCGAGGAGCTGCGCGGCGGCCGCCACCCCCTGGGCGTGGTTCCCCGATGAATAGGTGACGACGCCGCGCCGCCGCGCTGCCGCGTCGGCCCGGCTCATCAGGTTGTAGGCGCCGCGGAACTTGAACGAGCCGGTGCGCTGCAGGGGCTCGGCCTTGACCAGCAACCGCCCGCCGAGGCGGGCGTTGAGCATCGGGGATTCGAGCAGCGGTGTCTTGACCGCCAACCCCTGGAGTCGGCGCGCGGCGTCCTCGATGTCGCCGATCGCGGGCGCCGGGCGACGGTCAGAGACGGTGGAGGAAGTCATCGATGGCCTCCCGGGCAAGCGGCTCGTCGAGCGTCGGGGCATGGCCGATTGCGGGCAAGGTGAGTTGGACGAGGTTCGGCTTTTCGGACTTCATGCGCGCGAAGGTCGCCGCGGAAAGGACGTCGGACTCGGCCCCGCGGATGGCCAGCACCGGCGTGCGCCGCAGCGCCCGCCATAAGGGCCACAAATCGGGTTCGACGCCGGTCCGCCTCAGGATCGGCCATGCGAGCCTGGTGTCCCAGTCGAAATGGAGACGGCTGTCGGCACCCTCCTTGAAGGTCGCCTTGGCGAAGGTGAGCCAGTCCTCGTCGGTCTTGAGCGACAGCTTCGGCAGGCGTTGGCGCAGCTCGGCGACCGCGCTCGGCCAATCGGGCTGCGGCCGGTCAGCGGCGATGTAGGCGAGGATGCGCTCTCCGCCTTGCTTGCCGATCTCGGGTCCGACGTCGTTGAGCACCAGGCCGGCGAGCACCGTCGGCATGGCCGCCATGAAGGCCATCCCCAGCAGGCCGCCCATCGAGGTGCCGATGACGACGACCCGGCCCAGCCCGAGCGCGGCGAGGATGTGGCGCAGATCATCGACATAGGTGCGCGGTTCGTAGCTGCGCCAGTCGGGCGCATAGGCGGACCGCCCGCGGCCCCGCAAATCGGGGCACAGCACGCGCCGGCTCGAGGCCTGACGGCGGGCGAGAGGCTCGAAGTCCTTGCCGTTGCGCGTCAGGCCGGGCAAGCACAGGAGCGGGATCGCGGCCGATGCCGGATCGCCCCAGTCGCGGACAAAGAGCCGAACGCCGTCCCCGGCGGTGGTGTGACGTTCGCGCGGGTTCATGTCAGGCCGAGCACGCCCGGCAACTCGGCGAGCGAGGAGATTTGCGCCTCGGGCGAAGCGGGAAGCGCTTCCGGTGGCGCCTTCGTCCGATTGACCCACACCGCGCGGAACCCGAACGCGGCACCGCCGCACGCGTCCCAGCCGTTGGCCGACAAGAAGCAGATGCGTCCCGCCGCCACATTCATCTTGTCGACGGCGATCTGATAAACCGAAGGATGCGGCTTGAAGATGCCCGCCGACTCGACCGACAGTCCGGCATCCACCAGCCGGGTGATCCCCGAGCTGTTGATCGCCGCGGCGAGCATGGTCGGCGAGCCGTTGGTCAGGATCCCCGTCCTCATCCCGGCGTTCTTGAGCCGCTGCAGCGTGTCCTTGGCGTCGGGGTAGGCATCGATGCTCAGATATTGCTGCATCAACAGGGCGCGCAGCCCCGGGTCGGAGCGCTTGAAGGCGGCCATCGCATACTCGAGGCTCTCGCCGGTCACGTGCCAGAAATCGATGTGCCGGCCCATCAGGCTGCGCAACCAGGTGTATTCGAGTTGCTTGCGCCGCCATAAATCGGAAAACGCCTGCCAGTCCGGACCCAGCGCGTCCTTGCAGCGGGCGGCGGCCGAGGCGTAGTCGAACAGCGTGCCGTAGGCGTCGAAGACGCAGGCGTCGATGTTGTTGAGGCGCGGGTCGGACATGGGCTTGGTTCTCCTGAGGGTCGCGAGGCGCGGCTAGGGTCGCCGATGGAGCAAATCCTGTTCGAGCCCGCGGCCGAGCCCCGGGCCGCTCATGTGCTGGCGATAGACCTGCAGGTTCTCGAGCACCCGCTGGACATAGTTGCGGGTCTCATCGTATGGGATCAGTTCGATCCAATCGATGACGTCGACCCGCGGCAGGCGCGGGTCGCCGTGGTCGCGCATCCATTGCCGAACGCGGCCCGGCCCCGCGTTGTAGGCGGCGATCGCCAACACATAGGACCCGCCGAACTCCTCGAGCAGGCGTGCGAGGTAGGTTTGGCCGAGGCGGAGGTTGTAATGCGGGTCCGCGAGCAGGCGGTGGTCGATGCGGTCGGCAGGCAGGCCGAGTCCGTTGGCCACCTCGCGCGCCGTCGCCGGCATCAGCTGCATCAGGCCGCGCGCCCCGGCGCGGCTGATGGCGTCGGGCTCGAAGGCGCTCTCCTGGCGGATGGTGGCGAGCACCAGCGGCGGCTCGACCGAATTGGCGGCGGGCAGGCGGATCAGCGGCCAGCCCTCGAGAGGCAGCATGACGCCCGCCGACTGGGCCGAGCGCTTGGCGGCCGAAACCGCGAGGTCGGGGCGGTCGAGCACGAGCGCGAAGTCGGCGGCAAGCGCATGCTGGGTCGGGCTGTCCGCCAGCGCCACGAGGCCGAGTATGAAAGGCTTGACGCGGTCATGGGCGCCCAGTTCCTGGAGCAGACGGGCGGCGCGCGCCAGCTCCTTGTCGGCGAATTCGGCGCGCTCGGTGGGGGAGGGACGCGGCGATGCGGGCGCGGCCGGACGCGACTCGTCATCGAGCCGGGCGAGGGCGATCTGCCCGTAATAGGCGATCCCATGGGAGGCGGCGCGCGCGTACCACTCCTGCGCCTGCCGCCGGTCGCCGCCCGCGTCGGCGGCGCGCCCCGCCCAGTAGGCGCCGCGGGCCAGCGTGACCGGCGTGCGTGCCGCCGCATGCAGCCGTGCGAAATGCGACAGCGAGCCCGCGGCATCGCCGAGGAAGCGCAGCGCGATCCAACCGGCTTGGAACTCGGCCTCGGCGAAACCGGGACCGCCGGTCAAGCGATGGTCGCGGACGACGCTGTAGGCGTCGGACATCCGGCCGGCGGCGATCGAGCGTCGCGCCAGGATGGCGCGCTCGGTCCACCAGATGTCCGGCCGGCGCAGATCGGCGGGCGCCGCGCGCAACAGCTCGCGCGCGCCCTCGTCCTGGCCCTTGCGCCGGCGCCAGCGGAGGCGCTCGAAGATCAGCCCCGGGTCGTCGAGCAACTGCGCCGGCACGCGCTGGATGGCCGCGTCGATCCCGCCCGCGAGCGCGACAAGGCGCAGGCGCGCATCGGCGAGCGCGCGCGTGCCCGGGGGAACGAGCGGCAGCATGCGCCGCGCCTCCTCGCGCCGCCCCTCCCAGATGAGGTGGTCGAGGCGCCGCTCGTGCTCGTCGCGGCCGAGATGCTGCCGGTAGCGGGCGAGGAAGATTTTTTCCTGTTTTTCTCCGAACGCGCCCGTCGCCCAGGTCTCGCGCACGAGCGCGATCGCCTGGTCGCGCTCGCCCGCGCGCATCAGCGCCTCGGCATGGCGCATCGCCCCGTCGGCGCTGAGCGGTCGGCGCAAGGCGAACCACGCCAGCACCACCGTGTCGTCGCTGCGATCATAGAGCGCCGCCTCGGCCCGGCGCATCAGCGTCTCGCGGTCCGGCCAGTCGGGATTGGCGTCGAGGAAGGCGGCGATATCCTCGAAGGCGGCGCCCGGACGCGGCGACAGCAGGTCGATCCATGCCAACAGCTTGCTGGCCAGCGGATGGCCGGCGCGCTCGCCGAGACGCCGGGCCTCCTCGCGCCGGCCGGCCTCGAGGGCCGCCAGGGCGTTGGCCAAGATCTCGCGTTGCCCGGGCGCCAGCAGCGGCGGCAGCGACGACGCGGGGCGCGGCACCGCCCCCCGCGCCGCCGTCGGGCCTTGCGCGCGCGCCGGCCCCAATTGACCGAGAACGAGTACGAGGCAGGCGAGCGCCGTCAACGGAATCTTACGAGAAAGGCCGATCGACATCGGGCGCGGAGTTTAAGCGAGAGCCGCGGACCAAAGCCAGCCCGATTCGAGGGGGGGGCCAATGGTTGCAGGCGCTAGCTGCGGAGCGCTATGTTGGCGCCGCAAGCGTTATTGGGAGACGCCCATGTTCAAGGGCTCGAACGTCGCTCTGATCACCCCGTTCAAGAACCGCAAGGTCGACGAGATGGGCTTCCAGGATTTCGTCGACTGGCAGGTCAGGCAGGGGACGCACGGCCTGGTGCCGTGCGGGACGACCGGCGAGTCGCCGACGCTCTCGCACGCCGAGCACATGCGGGTGGTGGAGCTATGCATCGAGGCGGCCCATGGCCGCGTGCCGGTGATCGCCGGCACCGGCTCCAACTCGACCGAGGAGGCGATCGCGCTGACCCGCCATGCCAAGATGGCGGGCGCCGACGCGGCGCTGGTGGTGACCCCCTACTACAACAAGCCGACCCAGGAGGGGCTCTATCTCCATTACCGGGCGATCGCCGCGGCGGTCGATCTGCCGATCCTCATCTACAACATTCCGGGGCGATGCGCGGTCGACATGAGCCTCGACACCATGGCCCGGCTCGCCGCGCTGCCCAACATCGTCGGCGTCAAGGACGCGACCCTCGACCTCGCGCGACCCTTGAAGACGCGCCTCAAGCTGGGGCCGAAGTTCTGCCAGCTATCGGGCGAGGACCCTACGGTCGTCGCCTATCTCGCCCAAGGCGGCCACGGCTGCATCTCGGTGACCGCCAACGTCGCGCCCAAGCTCTGCGCCGCGCTCCACAACGCCTGGCAGAATAGCGACATGAAGACGGTGTGGAAGCAGCGCGACCGCCTGATGCCGGTGCACGAGGCGCTGTTCGCCGAAACCAACCCGGCGCCGGTCAAATACGCCGCTTCGCTGCTCGGCAAATGCCGGCCGGAGACCCGGCTGCCGCTGTCCCCGCTGTCCCCGGCGACCAAGGACAAGGTCAAGGCGGCGCTCACAGGGGCGGGGCTCCTTTAGAGGAGCCCCGGGGTCGATGGCCAAACCACCGGCGGGGATTCGCGTCGCGGCGCAGAATCGCAAGGCCCGGCACGACTATTTCATCGCCGACACGCTCGAGGCCGGGTTGGCGCTGTTGGGTACCGAGGTCAAGTCCTTGCGCGGCGGCGGCAGCCAGATCGCCGACGCTTATGCCGGGGCGAAGGGCGGCGAGCTGTGGCTGTTCAACGCCCATATCCCGGAATACAAGGGCGCCAACCGCTTCAACCATGAGCCGCGGCGGCCGCGCAAGCTGCTCGTCCACAAGCGCGAGCTCGACAAGCTGGTCGGCGCGGTCGAGCGCCGGGGCATGACCCTGGTGCCGTTGTCGATCTATTTCAACGCCCGCGGCCGCGCTAAGGTCGAGCTCGGCCTCGCCAAGGGCAAGAAGAAATACGACAAGCGCGAGGCCGAGCGGGCGCGTGACTGGGCCCGCGACAAAGCCCGAATCATGAAGGCCCAAGGCTGAGACATCCGCGCTCGAGGGCCCGCAAGAGATTGGCGACCACCGCCTCGAACATCGCCGGTGTCAGGCGACCCGTATTCGTATTGTAGCGCGAGCAATGGTAGCTGTCGGCGAGCAGCGTACCGGAGGGGAGGGCGTGGATCGCCCCATGCGCGAAGGCATGCGCGCCGCGCGCGCACCCGAGGGCCGCGAGCGCCGCCTCATGCGCGATGCGTCCCAAGGCCAGGATCGCCCGGAGCCGCGGCATGGCGGCGATCTCGGCGACCAGGAACGGCCGGCAGCCGGCGACCTCGTGCGCCAGCGGCTTGTTTTCGGGCGGAACGCAACGTAGGGCGTTGGTGACCCGGGTGTCGATCAGCCGGAGCGCGTCGCCGGGCCACGGGCCGTCGTCCCGGCCGCCGGCGTAAGCGCCGCTCGCCAGGGCGAACTTGACCAAGGTCGCGTACAGGAGGTCGCCCGCATAGTCGCCCGTGAAGGGACGGCCGGTGCGGTTGGCGCCCTTGAGGCCGGGACCCAACCCGACCACGAGCAGACGCGCCGACATTTCGCCGAAGCTTCTGACCGGGGCATTGTGCCAGGCCGGATAGCGGGTGCGATTGGCGGCCCGATAGGCCGCCAGGCGCGGACAGCGGGGGCAGTCCCGATCGGGCTCGCTGCCCGGTGGGAACGCCCCCGGCCGCAACGCTGCGCGCCCCCTCGGGCCTTCAAGGGGTATGGGTTTCGGCCTCGAAACGCTCCGCCGGGGCCGGGGCCTCGCGGCGCTCGCCGACGCGCTGAATATCCCGCTGGATATGCGGCATGAGGTCCAGGAGTTCGACGAAGTGGTCGGCCTGGCGGCGTAATTCGTCGGCCACCATGGGCGGTTGCGAGCGAATGGTCGACACCACGCTGACCCGCACGCCCCGGCGCTGCACCGCCTCCACCAGGCGCCGGAAGTCTCCGTCGCCCGAAAACAGCACGACGTGGTCGAGCCACGGGCTCATGTCCATGACGTCGATCGCCAGCTCGATGTCCATGTTGCCCTTGATCTTGCGCCAGCCCTGGGCGTCGACGAACTCCTTGGTCGGCTTGGTGACCATGGTGTAACCGTTATAATCGAGCCAGTCGATCAGCGGCCGCAGCGGCGAGTACTCCTGGTCTTCGGCCAGAGCAGTATAGTAAAAGGCGCGAACGAGTCGCCCCTTGCCGGAGAACAGCGCAAGCAAGCGCTTGTAATCGATGTCGAAACCGAGCGCGCGGGCGGCGAAATACAGGTTGGCCCCATCGATGAACAGGGCCAGACGTTCCTGGGGGTAAAATATCATCTCAATATCTCCTCAAGCGCGAACAATTCAAGCGCGAACAATGGGATGCGATCCGCGGGCGAACCGTATTAAACCTACGGGCCCGAGCGGACAAGCCTTAATCGGAAGGGCGGCATGATCCTGGTGGCACTGGGCGCCAACCTGCCGGGGCCGGCCGGATCGCCGCTCGCCGCCTGCGCGGCGGCCCTGATGGCCCTGGAAGATCAGGGAGTTCGGATCGCCAAGCGGTCGCGCTGGTATCGCTCGGCGCCGGTTCCGCCGTCCGATCAGCCCTGGTATGTCAACGGGATGGCCGCGATCGCGACCGCGCTCGGGCCGAGCGAGCTGCTCGAGCTGTTGCAGCGCATCGAGGCCCGATTCGGTCGCCGGCGGCGGGTGGCGAATGAGCCGAGAATGCTCGATCTCGACCTCATCGACTTCAACGGCCTGGTGCGGGCCGGCCCGGCGCCGCCGATCCTGCCGCATCCGCGCCTCGCCGAGCGGGCCTTCGTGCTGCTGCCGCTTGCCGACATCGCCCCCGCCTGGCGCCACCCGGTGACCGGCGCCGGGCTCGCCGACCTGATCGCCGCCTTGCCGCCCGGGGCGGCGGCCGAGCCCCTTGCCGAATCGCCCCTCGAAAGTCCAAACAAATCCTTGCGTTAGGCGGCGTTGATGATTACATTCGGCAACCACCCAATGGCAGTGGAGAAGGCCCCTCGATGGCCCGCGTCACGGTTGAAGACTGCATCCTCAAGGTTCCCAACCGCTTCGATCTCGTCATGCTGGCGGCGCAGCGGGGGCGCGAGATCTCGGCGGGCGCCCCACTGACGCTCGAGCGGGATAACGACAAGAACCCGGTGGTGGCGTTGCGCGAGATCGCCGAGGGCTCGGTCGATCTCGACAATTTGCGCCAGGCGATCGTCAGCGGCCTCCAGAAACAGGTCGAGGCCGAGGAGCCCGAAGAGGACATGATGGAACTCCTCGCCGCCGACCGTGACGTGGTCGGCGTGCCTTACGAGGCGACCGCCGAGACCGCCGCCGAGGACGAACTCGAGGGCGAGGTCGCGGAGTCGGAGGAGCCCGCCAAAGATGCCTCCCCCCCGGCCGCCGCGACGGAAGGATAAGTCGTCGCCCGCTTCGCTCGCCACGCGACGCGGCGCGGTTTTTCCGGGAGCCTGCTAGTTTTTGTGTAATGGTCCATGATCCGGCAGTTCGAGCTGGTCGAGCGGGTTAAGGCGTACGATCCGCGCGCCGACGAGGACGCGCTCAACCGGGCCTATGTCTTTTCGATGAAGATTCACGGGGCGCAGAAGCGGGCGTCTGGCGACCCGTATTTTTCCCACCCGCTCGAAGTGGCGGGCATTCTTACCCACTACAAGCTCGACAGCGCCTCGATCGTCACGGCGCTGCTCCACGACACGGTCGAGGACACGCTCACCACGCTCGCCGAAATCGAGCGCCTGTTCGGCGGCGAGATCGCGCGCTTGGTCGACGGCGTGACCAAGCTCTCGCGGCTCGAGCTGCAATCGGACCACACCAAGCAGGCGGAGAACTTCCGCAAGCTGGTGATCGCGATGTCGGAGGATATCCGGGTCCTCCTGATCAAGCTCGCCGACCGTCTCCACAACATGCGCACGCTCGATTACATCAAGGATCCGGACAAGCGCCTGCGCATCGCGCGCGAGACCATGGAGATCTACGCGCCCTTGGCCGAGCGCATCGGGATGCGCGCGATCCAGGAGGAACTCGAAGACCTCGCGTTCGCCCAGATCAATCCCGACGGGCGGGAGTCGGTCGTTGCCCGTCTCAAATTCCTGCGCGAGCGGGGCGGCAACGTGGTCATGCGAATCACCGACGAATTGAAGCGCGTGCTGTCCCAGGACGACGTGGAGGCGGCGGTCGTCGGCCGCGAGAAGACCCCGTATTCGATCTGGCGCAAGATGCAGCGCAAGGCCGTCGCCTTCGAGCAGCTGTCGGACGTCATGGCGTTCCGCGTCGCGGTCGATGGGGTGGCCGGTTGCTACCGCGCGCTCGGCGTCATCCATTCGCACTATCCGGTGGTGCCCGGCCGGTTCAAGGACTACATCTCGACGCCCAAGCCCAACGGCTACCGCTCGCTCCACACCGGGGTGTTCGGACCCGAACGCCAGCGCATCGAGGTGCAGATCCGCGCCCGCGAGATGCACGAGGTGGCCGAGTTCGGCGTCGCCGCGCACTGGAACTACAAGCGGGGCGAGGCGGCGACCGATCCCAAGCAATACCGCTGGCTGCGCGAGCTCCTCGATATCCTCGAGCACGCCTCGAACCCCGAGGAGTTCCTCGAGCACACCAAGCTCGAGATGTTCCAGGACCAAGTGTTCTGCTTCACGCCGAAGGGTGACCTGATCGCGTTGCCGCGCGGCGCCACGCCGGTCGATTTCGCCTATGCCGTGCACTCCGAGGTCGGCGACCATTGCGTCGGGGCCAAGATCAACGGCCGGATGGTGCAGCTCCGCGACCATCTCGCCAACGGCGACCAGGTGGAGATCGTCACCTCCAAGGCCCAGAAGCCCTCGCCGAATTGGGAGCGCTTCGTCGTCACCGGCAAGGCGCGTACCCGCGTCCGACGCTTCATCCGCACGCAGCAGCGCGCACAGTTCCTCGCTCTCGGCCGCTCGATGCTGCAGAAGGCCTTTCGCCAGGAAGATCACGAGTTGACCGACAAGGCGCTGGCGGGCGTGCTCAAGCAGTTCCGATGCCAGGAGGCGGACGACCTCTACGCCCAAATCGGCGAGGGACTGGTCCGCGAGCGCGAGGTGGTGGTCGCGGTGTTCCCCGCGCTGCGTCGCGGGGCGAAGACGACCAACGTGGTGTCGTTGCCGAGCGGCCGGGCCAAGGGCAAGTCCGAGGAGGCGCGCCGGCTCGGTCCGATCGCGATCCGTGGCCTCATTCCGGGCATGGCGATCCACTACGCCGGGTGCTGCCATCCGCTGCCGGGCGAGCGCATCGTCGGCATCGTCACCACCGGCAAGGGCGTCACCATCCATACCGCCGACTGCGAGACGCTGGCGAGCTTCGCCGACATGCCGGAGCGCTGGCTCGATGTCGCCTGGGACTCGCCCGCCGAGGAGAGCGAACACAAGGTCGGCCGCGTCGCGCTGGTTCTCGCCCATCGACCGGGCAGTCTCGGCGCGCTGTCGACGGTGATCGCCAAGAACGCGGGCAACATCACCAACCTCAAGATCGTCAACCGCACCGAGCAGTTCTGGGAGATGCTGATCGACATCGAGGTGCGGGACGTCAAGCACCTGTCCAACATCATCGCGGCGCTGCGGGCCACGCCGGCCATCAACTCGGTCGAGCGGGCGCGCGCCTGAACGGCCACCCATGTACGCCAAACGCAAGCTCCGCCTCGGCGTCAATATCGACCACGTCGCCACCATCCGCAACGCGCGCGGCGGCCGCCACCCCGATCCGGTGCGCGCGGCTAGGCTCGCCGCCGCCGCCGGCGCCGACGGCATCACCGCGCACCTGCGCGAGGATCGCCGGCACATCTGCGACGACGACATCTTGCGCCTGTCGTCCGAGATCGACCTGCCGCTCAACCTCGAGATGGCGGCGACCCGTGACATGCTGGCGATCGCGCTGCGCCATCTCCCCCACGCCGCCTGCTTGGTGCCCGAGAAGCGCGCCGAGCGGACAACCGAAGGCGGGCTCGACGTGGTGCGCGGCTTCGCGGCGCTCGAGCCCTATGTCCGGCGGCTGGTCGAAGCGGGCCTGCGGGTCTCCCTGTTCGTGGAGCCCGAGCCCGCCACCCTCGATGCCGCCAAGGCGCTCGGCGCCCCGGTCGTGGAGCTCCACACCGGCGCCTATTGCGAGGCCACCGGCCCGGCGCGCGCGCGCCAGCTCGCGCGCCTCGCGCTAGCGGCGGCGCATGCCGAGGCGATCGGGCTCGAGTGCCATGCCGGGCACGGGCTTGGCTACGACACGGTGGCGGCGGTGGCCGCCATCCCGACCATCGTCGAACTCAATATCGGCCATTTCCTGGTCGGCGAGGCGATTTTCGGCGGGCTCGACAGCGCCATTCGGCGCATGCGCGCCAGCATGGACAAGGCGCGCGCGCAAGCCGGCGGCGAGCGCACCGCGTGATCCTCGGCCTCGGTAGCGATCTCATCGACATCCGGCGGGTCGAGGCGACGCTGGAGCGCTTCGGCGAGCGCTTCACCCGGCGCGTATTTACCGCGACCGAGCGCGCGCGATGCGAGCGCCGGATCGACCGCGTGGCCGGCTATGCGCGCCGCTTCGCCGCCAAGGAGGCGTGCGCCAAGGCGCTCGGCACCGGGTTCCGCAAGGGCGTGTTCTGGCGCGATCTCGGGGTCGTGAACAGGCCGGGCGGGCAGCCGACCATGGAACTGACGGGCGGCGCCTTGGCGCAGCTTGCGGAGCTCGTGCCGCCGGGGTGGGCGGCGCGAATCGACCTGTCGCTCACCGACGATCCGCCGCTCGCCCAGGCGATCGTCATCATTTCGGCGCACCCCGCCGCCGGCGGCCCGGCGCATCCCCATCGACCGGCTTGACAGCCGGCCCCCGCCCCAGGCCATATCGCCCGTCTTTTTTGTCCGCCCGGCCGACGGGCGTTGTTCCCGGATCGTCCATGCAGGTTCCCAGGCCCTCAATGTCGCGCAAGTCAAGGGGTGGGATCCTCGAATTCCTCAAGACCCTCTTCTACGCCGTCCTCATCGCGGTGGTCATTCGCACGGTGGCCTTCGAGCCCTTCAATATTCCCTCCGGCTCGATGGTCCCGACGCTGTTGGTCGGCGACTACCTGTTCGTGTCGAAGTACACCTACGGCTACAGTAGCGCTTCGTTGCCCTACGGGATCAAGCTCTTCCCGGGGCGCATCCTGTTCCGCGAGGTCGAGCGCGGCGACGTCGCCGTGTTCAAGCTGCCGAGCGACAACAAGACCGACTACATCAAGCGCATCATCGGCCTGCCCGGCGACCGCATCCAAGTGAGAGGCGGCATCCTGTACATCAACGAGGAACCGGTGAAGCGGGAGCGGGTCGAGGACTATGTCGATCGCGAGGGCGGCTTCGCCGGCCGCGCCCACCAATACATCGAGACCCTGCCCAACGGACGCCGGCACCGCATCATCGAAATGAGCGATTCGGGGCAATTGGACAACACGCCGGTCTATGTCATCCCGCCCGGACATTATTTCGCCATGGGCGACAATCGCGACAACTCGCTCGACAGCCGGGTGCTGACCGCGGTTGGCTACATTCCGGCCGAGAATCTCGTCGGCCGCGCCGAAATCCTGTTCTTCTCCATCGATAGCGGCGCGCGGGGGTTCGAGGTCTGGAAATGGCCGTTGGCGACGCGCTATGGCCGGCTTTTCCAGCTCATCGACTGAACGAGGCCGGCGCGCGGTGGACGAGCGGGCGGCGATCGAAGGGATTCTCGGCCACCGCTTCGCCGACCCCGAGCTCTTGGACGCCGCGCTCGCCCATTCGAGCCTGGGGCGCCGCGGTCCGGCGGCAAACAGCGGCGCCGCCTTCGAGCGCCTGGAGTTCTTGGGCGACCGCGTGCTCGGCCTGGTCATCGCCCAGCTCCTGTTCGAGGCCTTTCCCGGCGAGGCCGAGGGCGGCCTGGCTCGCCGGCACGCCGTCCTGGTCAGCCGCGAAACCCTCGCCCGGGTCGCCCGCGCGATCGAGCTCGGCCGCTATCTCAAGGTCGCCAAGAGCGAGGCGGGCCGGCGCACCCCCGCGGTGCTCGCCGACGCGCTCGAGGCGGTGGTCGCGGCGCTCGCCCTCGACGGCGGGCTGGCGCCGGCGCGCGCCTTCATCGCCCGGCATTTCGAGCCGCTCCTGTCGGCCGCTTTCGCCCCGCCCAGTGATGCCAAGACCGCGCTCCAGGAATGGGCGCAAGGCCGCGGCAAGCCGCTGCCGGTCTACCGCACGCTCAAGACCGAAGGCCCCGCCCACCGGCCGCGGTTCGCGGTCGAGGCGATCATCGAAGGCCTGGCCCCCGAAATCGCCCACGGCCCGTCCAAGCGCGCCGCCGAACGCGCGGCGGCCGCGGCGCTGCTCAGGCGCGCGACAGGCGCCCTGGAATGACAGCGAGCGAGGCGACCCCGCGGCGCTGCGGGTTCATCGCCGTCCTCGGGGCGACCAACGTCGGCAAGTCGACCCTGGTCAACCGCCTGGTCGGCGCCAAGGTGTCGATCGTCTCGCCGAAGGTGCAGACGACGCGCGCCCGCATCGCCGGCATCGCCATGGACGGCCCGGTCCAGATGGTGTTCCTCGACACCCCCGGCATCTTCGCGCCGCGGCGCCGGCTCGACCGCGCCATGGTCGATGCGGCATGGCGAAGCGCGGCCGAAGCCGATCTGGCGCTGCTGCTGGTCGATGCCAAGCGTGGCCTCGATGAGGCGACGCTGGCGATCATCGACGCTCTTGCGGCCCGCGCCATCGCGGCGGCCCTGGTCCTCAACAAGATCGATCTCGTCCGGTCCGCGACGCTGCTCGGCCTCGCCAAGCAGGCCAACGACCGGGGCGGCTTTGCCGCTACCTTCATGGTGTCGGCCGAGAGCGGCGACGGGGTCAAGGACTTGAAGGCCTGGATCGCCGCCCGAGTGCCGGCCGGCCCCTGGCACTATCCCGAGGATGAAATCAGCGACCTCCCGGCCCGGCTGCTGGCCGCCGAGATCACGCGC
>JBQTIU010000002.1:0-3105 GCA_052387815.1 Pseudomonadota bacterium | reverse complement strand
TCTGCTGATACCCGTTGCGGCGCAGGCACAGCAAGCCGTGTTCGAGACGAAGTCGATGACACCCGAAACCGCCCTCAGCGCCGCACGCGCTGCACTTGAGCATTGCCGCAAGGCGGGTTACCAGGTCGCGGTCGCGGTGGTCGACCGGTCCGGCGTGCCGCAGGTGATGCTGCGCGATCGCTTCGCCGGCCCGCACACGCCCGCGACCGCCACCGGCAAGGCATGGACAGCGGTGTCTTTCCGCACCAACACCACCGAGCTCGTGGCGCTCACCCAGCCGGGCATGCCACAGGCGGGAGTGCGCGGTCTGCCCGGCGCGGTCGTCATCGGCGGCGGCGTGCTGGTCGAGGCTGGTGGGTCGATCGTCGGCGCGATCGGGATTTCGGGCGCGCCGGGCGGGGACGCCGACGACGCCTGCGCCAAGGCGGGGATCGAGGCGATCCGCGACCAGCTCGATTTCTGAACCGTGGCGCCCCGGCCGATGGTTGCGCGCGTGCCGATCGCGCCATGACCCGCGCCGGGCGCACCGAGCCGACGCGCGAGCGCGAGCAAGCGCAAGCCGTTGCCTTGCAGGCGCTCGCCTTCCTCCTCGACGACGATCATCGGGCCAAACGATTCCTTGCTTGGACCGGGATTGAGACCATACGGCTGCGAGAGGCCGCGCACGACCCCGCCGCGTTGGGCGGCGTCCTCGATTATCTGCTGGCTCACGAAAACCTGCTCCTCGCCTTCGCGGCATGGGCGGGCCTCGAGCCGGCATCCGTCGCGCCCGCCCGCCGGCGGCTGCCGGGTGCGTAGCCGCGGGGCTCGTACATTAAGGGTAGCGGATTGTTGTGCAAAATCCTTGCATCTTCTGTTGCCAAGCCCCCCGAATCGGCTCACAAGATGAGCTTGAGGCGGTCCGGCCCGTGGGCGGGCAGGCCGCCGGCTTCGAAGCAACGATGAGAATCTGGAGGAACAAATGAACAAGGCAAAGATGGTGGGGATCGTTCGCAAGCACGGCGGCTGCACGATCGCGAAGGCCAAGGCCGCGGTCGATGCGCTGTTCGAAAACATCGCCAAGACGCTGAAGAAAGAAAGCCGCTTGTCGGTGGTCGGCTTCGGCACCTTCAAGGTCACCAAGCGCGGCGCGCGCAAGGGCCGCAATCCGCGTACCGGCGAGGCCATCAGGATCGGCCCCAGCAAGTCGGTGCGGTTCAAGGCGTCGAAAACCCTGCGCGCCACGCTCTGAGAGCCTCCGGTATTCCCGGCCCCCGCTCGCGAGCCCCCGCGCGGGCGGGGCGGCGGGCGGCCCGAAGCTTTGCGGCTGTCCCGTTAGCGTGCGTGACGATGACGGCGGCGGACGGGGCGTGATCGGACCTCGTGCGGTCCGCGCTGGGCACGCAGGTTCGATGGATCGGCCCGGACGTCGTAACGCGACCTTGCCGCCCGCACCGTTTTATCGACTTGGCCCAAGGCCGGGTCGGCGGTAGGGCGACCGTCCTGAACTCGCTGGTCTGACCTCGCTGGCCGGCTGGTGCGGGGAGGTCCGCCGCCGAGGAGCTTGAGCGGTGCCACGATGGCGCTGGCCTGTTGGCGGCCTTGCCCGTGGCCTGTTCCGGTAACGCCAGGCACGCTTACGCCGCGGCGTCTTGACCCGCATGCCCAGGCCTTCCTCTCTGTAGAGCCGATAAACACGCTTTGCATTCACCTTCCAGCCCTCCCGCCTCAGCAACACACGGATCCGCCGGTAGCCGTATCGAACACGGGCTGCCGCCAGTTCCTTGAGCCGCATCCGGAGCTCGGTCTGCGGATCGCGCCGTGACCGGTAGCGCTGCGTCGAACGTTGGAGACCGGTCGCCCGGCGCCCGGCGTTCGCTGATTTCGTAGGCCTCCCCTAGACACCCCACGACGCTCCGGCGGCAGGAGGGCGTCACCACTTTCGGCGCAGCACATCCTGCAGCATGGTCTTGTCCAACGTCAGATCGGCAACCAGCCGCTTGAGCTTCCGGTTCTCGTCCTCAAGCTGCTTCAGGCGCTGGATCTCGGCGGCACCTATGCCCGGGAAATGCTTCTTCCAGCGATAAAAAGTCGGCTCCGAGACGCCCATCTTCCGGCAAATCTTCTCGACCGACGTTCCAGATTCAGCCTGCTTCCGGGCCAAGGCGATTTGCTCGTCCGAATACCGCTTCCTCTTCATGGCACTTCTCCCTCCAAGAGTTAAAAGCGCCCCAAGAATTGCCCTCCGTCCGGAGCAGAAATCTGGTTCAGGATCACGGCAAGCCTCCCGCGCCACGCTGGCGACGGCGTCAAACCATGTGTCGAGGGTGAACGTGCCGAGTCCCTCGCGTCCAGCGACCTTGTGCATGGCGACGCATTCTGGAGCCCGCCGGCGCGAGATCGGTGCGCAAGGCTGCGCGCGGGGCCGAGAACGCGCGGGAGACACTGGGGCGCGAGCGCGCCGCCAATGAGGAAAGTCCGGCTGATCTCAGCCTCTGCGCCGGCGCAAGCCGAGCGGATCGCGGAGCTTCAGACCTGCCTGGCCGACCTCACCCGCCGCTTGGCCGAGGCGGAGCGGTGGTGCCTGGAAGCGCAGGAGGCCCTGGAGGCGGCGGGAACGTAGCCATCACTCGGCCTCGCGCTCGGCCTGCTCGGCCACCTTTTTGTGATAGCCGAACGCCCAGGCGAGGCCTTGCAACGGCAGCACCACCGCCAATGCGACCAGAAACACTTTCGCTGCGACGCCTTGGAAGAAGATGGCATAATCGCCGTCGGACACGGTGAGCGCGCGGCGGAAGTTGAGCTCGATCCGCTCTCCCAGCACCAGCGCCAGCAAGAGCGGCGCCACGTCGTATTCGAACTTGCGCAGCACGTAACCGATCAGCCCCGACACCACCATGATCCACAGGTCGAGCGTGTTCGCTTTCACCGAATACACGCCGACGATCGAGATCACGAGAATGGTCGGCGCGAGATAGGTGTACGGAATACGCAGAAGGTGTCGGTAGCGCGTGAAGATGTCCGGGTTTTGTAGCACATCATTTGTCCGCTTCTGCTGTTGTTGCTGGGCCTGTGGGGTGGTGGGCGACGGCTTGGCGTCGTCCACAAATCCACAGGCCGGGCGCG
>JBQTIU010000001.1:0-15445 GCA_052387815.1 Pseudomonadota bacterium | reverse complement strand
CGCCCGGCCGCCCGCGCTCGCCGATGTCGACGGCGTCGAGCGCCGGGCCTGCTCGCGGGCGCTCGAATGGTGGCGCGAGATGGCGGCGCCGCGCCCCTATCCCGCCCGCGCTCAAGTGACGGCCAAGAGCGCCGCCGAGCTGTGGGACCATCTGTTCGTGGTCCGCGTGGCCGGGGCCCCGAAGGACTACTCCTTCGAGCAGGCGGGGCCGGTGCTGCGCGCTGCGCTCGGCGTGGACCCGACGGGAAGGAAGGTGGCGAACGCCCTGCCGCGCGCCATCCGCAGCCGTTTTCTTCACTTTCAAAAGCTCGCCGCCAGTCTCAAGAACCCGCTCTACGTGGCCGGCAAATGGACGCGCGAGGACGGCGAGGAGGTGCTGTACCGCTCGGTCTTCCTGCCGCTCTCCGACGACCAGCGCGACATCAATTACCTGTTGGGCGCCTTCAGCTTCCGCACCGTGCGCGGCGAGTGATCCCGTCGCGGTCCCGGCCGGCACCCTCTTTCGCCGGCCCGCGCTTCGCGCCATAGTGGCGCGGACTTAGCGATGGCCGACGACATCGACTCCTTCCTGGCGACCGCCGAGCGCCTCGCCGACACGGCCGGGGCCATCGTGCGGCGCTATTTCCGCACGCCGATCCGTGTCGTCGACAAGTCCGACCGCACGCCGGTGACCGTCGCCGACCGCGAGGCGGAGGCGGCGATGCGCACCATCATCGAACGGAGTTTTCCCGCCCACAGCGTGATCGGCGAGGAGCATGGGCCAAGCAATCCGGGCGCCTCGCATGTGTGGGTCCTCGACCCGATCGACGGCACGAAATCGTTCATCACCGGCCGGCCGCTGTTCGGCACGCTGGTGGCGCTGTGCCGCGACGGCCGGCCGATCCTGGGGGTCATCGATTGCCCGGCGCTGGGCGAGCGCTGGGTCGGGCGCGCCGGCCGGCCGACCACCCACCAGGGACAACCGGTCCGCACCCGCCCCTGTCCGGCGCTTGTCCAGGCGGCGCTTTATTGCGTCTCGCCGCTCGTCTTCTCGGCCCCGGATTTCGAGCGCTTCGAGCGCGTGCGCCGCGCCGTCCGGACGCCGGTCTATGGCGGGGACTGCTATTCCTACGGGCTGGTCGCCAGCGGCTTCGCGGATCTGGTCGTCGAGGCGGGGCTCAAGGCCCATGACTGGGCCGCCATCGTGCCGGTGATCGAGGGCGCGGGCGGCCGCATGACGGATTGGCGCGGCCGCCCGCTCGAGCTCGCGGCCGACGGCCATGTGCTGGCCGCGGGCGATGCGCGCGCCCACGCCGAGGCGATGGCCCTGCTCGCCGACTAGGCGCACCCCCCGGAGGCTCGGCGCGGCCAGGCTGGCGGAGCGGAGAGCGAGCGCCAATCGCTGTCCGGGGACGTGATCTCCTGCAATCCCTTGAGCGTCTGGTCGACCGATCGGGAAATGCACAGCATGTTGACCGACACGATGTTGGCAAAGAGGTTTTCGGATTCCCCGAAGAAGTTCCGCGGATTGAACAGCGGCGGCAGGTGCCAGTAAAGGCGGTAGCCCAGTTCCAGGAGCTGCGCGATCAGCGCCGCCGATTTCTCGCGGCGATCGTTCTCGACATAGAGGATCGGCCGGAAGCGCTCGATCGTGGCGCGCGCCCCGGCGATCGCCTCGCCTTCCATGCCCTCGACATCCACCTTGATGAAGTGGCAGGCGGGAAGATTCAAGGCGTCGATCGGCACGACCGGGACCGGCTCGCCCTTGCCCGAGCCGCCGAGGGCCAGCCCGCCGAAATTCCCGGGTTTGGCGTAGTCGAGGCGCGGGACGAGGATGCGGCCCGCCGCGCGGCCCACCGCGGCCCAATGGGCGCGGACATTGGTGAGGCCGTTGAGGGCGAGGTTGGCGCACAACATCTGGAACACCAGGCGTTGGGGCTCGACGGCGACGACCAGTCCGCGCGGCCCGGTCGCGCGCGCGAGGACCACGGTATGCGCGCCGATATTGGCGCCGATGTCGAGCACGACCTGTCCCGGCTTGACGACTTGGCGGAACAAGTCGATTTCGCCTTCCGAGAACTCGCCGTAGCGGTCGAACGAGCGGCCGATATACCGATCGGTGCTGTGATAAAGCATCGCACCGTGCCGGCACTGCCGCAGCCGGATGTGTTGTTGTTCGATGAGGACGGGCGGCGCCATCGTCGGATCGGGATCGCCTCGGTGCGGCAGCAAGGATCGAAGCTACTCTAACTCATACCGGCGCGACCGGTAAGCGGCGGAGGATACCCCTTGCGGCCGCGCTCTGCCCGCCTATCCTTCGCCGCGGATATGATAGACTGATGGCATTTCGTAGGGGCGGGTTTATAACCCGCCCGCGCGGGCCGGTTTGAAACCGGCCCCTACATAGGGAAACGGCGTTAAACATATAGTCCGCATCCTCCAGCAAGGAACGCATCATGCCTTTCCTGTCGGGCCCCGCCGGCCGCCTCGCGGCCCTCTCCCTCGCCGCCGCGCTCGGCCCGCCGTTGGGCGCGGCCTGGGGCCAGGACGCGTCCCCCGCCCACGGCCTCGCCATGCATGGCGACATCAAGTACGGGGCCGATTTCGCGCAATTCGACTATGCCGACCCCAACGCGCTCAAGGGCGGCGAGGTCAAGTTCTTTGCCATCGGCACCTATGACAGCTTCAACCCCTACATCCTGCGCGGGGTGCCGGCCGGGGCGGTCGCTAGCACGATCGAGACGCTGATGACCGCCTCGGGCGACGAACCGTTCACCGAATACTGCCTGGTCTGCGAGACGGTCGAGACCCCGGCCGACCGCTCGTGGGTCGCCTTCACGCTGCGCCCGCAGGCGCGCTTCCACGACGGCATGCCGATCGAGGTCGAGGACGTGATCTGGACCTTCGAGACCCTCAAGGCCAAGGGCCACCCGTTCTACCGCTCCTATTACGCCAATGTCGCGAGGGCTGAGAAGGTCGGAGCGCGCAAAGTCAAGTTCAACTTCGCGGGCGAGATCAACCGCGAGCTCCCGCTGATCGTCGGCCAGTTGCCGGTGCTCTCGCGCGCCTACTGGGCGGGCCGCGATTTCGAGCGCACGACGCTCGAGCCGCCGGTGGGCAGCGGCCCCTACCGCATCGAAGCCTTCGAGGCCGGGCGCTACGTGACCTTGAAGCGCGTCCCTGACTACTGGGGCGCTGCCCTCGCGGTCAATGTCGGCCGCCACAATTTCGGGACCATCCGCATCGACTATTACCGCGACCAGACGGTCTCGCTCGAAGCCTTCAAGGCGGGCGAATACGACATCCGCCTCGAGAACTCGGCCAAGAACTGGGCCACGGGCTACGAGGGGCCGGGCCTGGCGGCCGGCTTCTACAAGAAGGAGGAAATCCCGGAGCTCAGGACCACCGGCATGCAGGGCTTCGTCATGAATACGCGCCGCGCCGTGTTCGCCGACCCCCGCCTGCGCCACGCGCTCGCCTACGCCTTCGATTTCGAGTGGTCGAACCGCAACCTGTTCTACAACGCCTATGCGCGCACGCGGAGCTACTTCGACAATTCCGAGCTCGCCGCGCGCGACCTGCCTGACTCTGAGGAACGCAAGCTCCTGGAGCCGTTCCGGGGCCGGATCCCGGAGCGGGTGTTCAGCGCCGAGTACAACCCGCCCAAGACCGACGGGTCCGGGAACTGGCGCGACAACCAGCGCGAGGCGACCCGGCTCATGCGCGAGGCCGGGTGGCGGATCGACAACCAGCGCCTGGTCGATGGCGGCGGCAAGGCCATGAGTTTCGAGATCCTGTTGTCCGACGCGCAGTTCGAGCGCATCGCGCTGCCCTATGTCGAGAACCTGAAGCGGCTCGGCATCGATGCGCGCGTGCGCACCGTCGATACGGCGCAATATCAGAACCGGCTCGACAGTTTCGACTTCGACATGACGGTGGCGGTGTTCGGCCAGTCGCAGTCGCCGGGCAACGAGCAACGCGACTATTGGTCCTCGGACAAGGCCGACGTGCCCGGTTCCCGCAACCTCGCCGGCATCCGCGACCCGGCGGTCGATGCCCTGGTCGAGCTCCTGATCGCCGCCCCCGATCGCCCATCCCTGGTCGCGCGCACCCGCGCCCTCGACCGCGTCCTGCAATGGGGCCACTACGTGGTCCCGCACTGGCACACCCGGGTCGACCGCGTCGCCTCTTGGGACCGCTTCACGCGGCCGAAGACCAACCCCAACGGCGGGTTCGATTCCTCGGTGTGGTGGGTGGACCCGCACAAGGAGGCGGCGCTCAGGGAGCGCCGCGGCCGGACGACGCGCTAGCCCGGATTCACGAGTTGATGGCCGACCCTCGCCCGCGCTTTCCCAGGCTCGCCGCCCGCATCGACGAGGCCGAGGATGACGTCCTCGCCTTCATCGACTTCCCCGGGCGACACCCTAGCCCCGCTCCACTCGACCGACCCGCTCGAGCGGCTGAACAAGGAGGTCAAGCGCCGCGCCGCCGAGCTCTCGTCCACCGCCGAGGCGGGCATGGTCACGGCGCTCAACGAGCGTCTCGCCTATCGCGCCATGTCCGACCGAGGTCAAGGGGGAGGCGATTGTGGACAGGGGCCGGCGGGCTACCGTTCCAAATCCTCGTCGGAGAGCGAGGGCAGGCAATTGCATTTGGACGCCGCGAGATCGATCGCTTCACCTCTCCCGTGGGGAGAGGTCGCCGCGCAGCGGCGGGTGAGGGGCCGGCGCAACCCAATTCGGGGCTGCCCCTCGCGCGGCTGCCCCTCGCGCGGCTCGGCTCACGCTCGCCACCCGATGTCAATGGACGTCGCCCCCTGGAGAGGGTCATTGCGGCGAGGCGATGCCTCGCGCCCCGTCTACGCAAGCCCGCTTAGAGTCCGCCAAATGCGATGGCCCTAGAGAGGGAGGGTAGGGGCCGGGCGATGTCCATCGCGTCATGGAGCAGTCTGAACACGTCGATGATCTCTCGATCCTTTTTCTGACCGATGCGGAACAGGATGAAGTGTCGGCCTTTGCGCCTGTTCCTCGCGACGTGGAGGGTGAACAGGCCGGAGGCGATGTCGTTTCGTGCTCTGGCTCCGATGACGCGCGGATCGTCGGTCAGCGCTTGGAGGGCATCGGTGAGGGTCCGTGCGCAAGTGCGCCCCTGGCGGCTGCCGAAGTGCTGTGCCGTCCAGCGCAAGCTGTCCTGAAAGTCGGCTTCGGCGGCTGCCGCGAGCCGAACCGGCCTCCTCCCCGCTTCGCCTTCACCTCGTGCGCCGGCGAGCCGAGCCGCCGGCGATCGCGTCATCGGCAAGCGCGGCGAGAGCCCGGCCGAAGGCGCCGGCCGAATCGAACGTACGGAACCGTCCCGCCTCGATAGCGGCGATGCCGGTGCGGGCCGCCTCGCGCAACGCTTCGAGCCGGGCTTTGTCCTCCGCATCTTGCCGCTCGATCGGCCGCAGGCCCTCGCGCAGCACCTCGCTGGCGTTCTGATACTGGCCGGACGCAACCAGCCGCTCGATCAGCTCGGCTTGGCGATCCGTAAGGACGACGTTGCCGGTCGGCATGGACGACGCCTCCGGAGTTGGAACGAATGGCATTTCATGCCAATCATCTTCCCGTTGGCAAGCCGCTTCCCGGAGCGGCGAGCCGCGTGGCGCTGGCGGGCGGCCCGCAGGATCGGCAACTGGCGATCGGCCTTGCGGCGGCGGACCTTGCTTCGCCCGCCGAAGCGGGCTTCGCGAAGGCGGGAGGTCTTGCGCCTCGATCATGCCGGCCGCCGTCCAGCGCCCGACCAGGTGGGCGTGGCGCCATTCCGCCATCGCCTCGACCATCAACGGTGTCATCGGCGGCACCGCGGTCGTCGAGGCAAGTTTCGCGTGCATGCCCGTTCCCGGGCGGATAGTCTTGGTCCTTGGGCGTCGATCTCCTCTCTTTGGAGTTTGAGCCTAACAGGCTCACAGGCGTTCGACGCCTACCCGCCTATTGCAACAACGACTGGGACATCGCCCCGCGCCAAACCGAGTCACCGCATGCTCGCCTATATTGTCCGCCGCCTGTTGCTGATCGTCCCGACGCTGTTCGGGATCATGGTGATCAATTTCGCCATCATCCAGTTCGCGCCGGGCGGTCCCGTCGACCTGGTGATCGCCCGCATCAAGGGCACGGCGGTCGAGGCAACGGCACGGATCGGCGGGGCCGGGGGCGAGCTCGCGCCCCAGCCGGGACGCGAGCCGCAGGCCGGCCAGGCCAGCGCCTCGACCACCGGCAAGTATCGCGGGGCGCAAGGCATCGACCCGCAGATCATCAAGGAAATCGAGGTGATGTTCGGCTTCGACAAGCCGCCGCTCGAGCGCTTCGTCCTGATGATCGGCAAGTTCCTGACCTTCGATTTCGGCACCAGCTTCTTCCGCGACCGCAAGGTCGTCGACCTCGTGATCGACAAGATGCCGGTATCGATCTCGCTCGGCTTGTGGACCACGCTGCTCGTCTACCTGATCTCGATCCCGCTCGGCATCCGCAAGGCGATCCGCGACGGCTCGCGCTTCGACGTGTGGACCAGCGGGGCGATCATCGTCGGCTATGCGATCCCGAGCTTCCTGTTCGCCGTGCTGCTCATCGTGCTGTTCGCCGGCGGGCGCTTCCTCGACCTGTTCCCGCTGCGCGGCCTGGTGTCCGAGAACTGGCGCGCCCTGCCCTGGTGGGAGCTCGCCCTCGACTACCTCTGGCACATGGCGCTGCCCATCGCCGCACTGGTGATCGGCGGCTTCGCGGGGCTCACCATGCTGACCAAGAACTCGTTCCTCGACGAGATCAGCAAGCAGTACGTGACGACGGCCCGCGCCAAGGGCCTGGCCGAGCGGCGCGTGCTCTACGGCCACGTGTTCCGCAATGCCATGCTGCTGATCATCGCCGGCTTCCCCGGCGCCTTCGCCGGCATCCTGTTCACCGGCGCGCTGTTGATCGAGATCATCTTCTCGCTCGACGGGCTCGGTCTGCTCGGCTACGAGGCGGCGATCAACCGCGACTACCCGGTGATGTTCGCCACGCTCTATTTCTTCACGCTTTTCGGCCTGGCGATGAAGCTGGTGAGCGACCTCACCTACACCGTGGTCGACCCGCGCATCGACTTCGAGCGCCGCGGCTGATGCACGCGCCTGCCCCCGCACGCCCGCGCCTGTCGCCCATCAACCGCCGGCGGCTGGCCAATTTCCGAGCCAACCGCCGCGGCTTCTGGTCGCTGTGGGTCTTCCTCGCGCTGTTCTTGGGCACGCTGTTCGCCGAGCTGATCGCCAACGACCGCCCGCTCCTCGTCCGCTACGACGGCGCGTTCTATGTCCCGGCGCTGGCGGCCTATCCCGAGACCGAGTTCGGCGGCGAGTTCGAGACCGAGGCCGATTACCGCGACCCCTACGTGGCCGACCAGATCCGCGCGCAGGGCTGGATGATCTGGCCGCTCATCCCCTACAGCTACCGCACCATCAACCGCAACCTGCCGGTCCCTGCCCCCGCGCCGCCCTCGGCCGACAACTGGCTCGGCACCGACGACCAGGGGCGCGACGTGCTGGCGCGACTCGTCTACGGCTTCCGCATCTCGATCCTGTTCGGTCTCATCCTCACCCTCCTGTCCTCGCTGGTCGGCGTCGCCGCCGGTGCGGTGCAGGGCTATTTCGGCGGCTGGGTGGATCTGGGCTTCCAGCGCTTCATCGAGATCTGGTCGGGGATGCCGCGGCTCTATCTCCTGATCATCCTCGCCTCGATCGTCGAGCCCAACTTCTGGCTGCTGCTCGGCCTGCTGCTGCTCTTCGAATGGATGTCGCTCGTCGACGTGGTGCGGGCCGAGTTCTTGAGGGCGCGCAATTTCGACTATGTGCGCGCGGCGCGCGCGCTCGGCGCCTCCGATCTGGGGATCATGTTCCGCCACGTACTGCCCAACGCCATGGTCGCCACGCTCACCTTCATGCCCTTCGTGCTCAATGGCTCCATCGTCGCCCTCACCTCGCTCGACTTCATCGGCTTCGGCCTGCCGCCGGGTTCGGCCTCGTTGGGCGAGGTCCTCGCCCAGGGCAAGGCGAACCTCCAGGCGCCGTGGCTCGGCGTCACCGCCTTCCTGGTGCTGGCGGTCATGCTGTCGCTGATGATTTTCATCGGCGAGGCGGTGCGCGACGCCTTCGACCCGCGGAAAACCTTTCGATGAACCGGTCGGCCGATGGCGGATAGCTCGTCCACCCCGCTCTTGCGCGTCCGCGACCTGTCGGTTACCTTCGAGGTCGGCGAGGGCAAGGTCTTCACCGCGGCCGACCGCGTCTCCTTCGACGTCGCTCGCGGCGAGACTCTGGCGCTGGTCGGCGAGTCGGGGTCGGGGAAAACGGTCACCGCGCTCTCGATCCTCCAGCTCCTGCCCTATCCGCTCGCCAAGCACAAGGCGCAAAGCTCGATCCGGTTCTGGGGCGAGGAGTTGGTCGGCGCGAGCGAGGCCATGCTGCGTCGCGTGCGCGGCGACCGCATCGCCATGATCTTCCAGGAGCCGATGACCTCGCTCAACCCGCTGCACACCATCGAGCGCCAGATCGGCGAGGTGCTGACCATCCACAAGGGCCTGGCGGGGGCGGCGGCGCGGGCGCGGATCGTCGAGCTGCTCGGCGTGGTGGGCTTGGGCGAGCAGGCGGCAAGCCGGCTCGACGCTTACCCGCACCAGCTTTCGGGCGGCCAGCGCCAGCGCGTGATGATCGCCATGGCGCTCGCCAACGAGCCCGACCTGTTGATCGCCGACGAGCCGACGACCGCGGTCGATGTCACCATCCAGGCCCAGTTGCTGGCCCTCCTCAACGACCTGCAGGCGAAGTTCGGCATGGCGATCCTGTTCATCACCCACGACCTCGGCATCGTCCGCAAGATGGCGAGCAGCGTATGCGTGATGCAAGCGGGCCGGATCGTCGAGGCCGGGCCCGTGGCTGCGGTCTTCGCTGGGCCCCAGCACGCCTACACGAAGCACCTGTTGGCCGCCCAGCCCAAGGGCAAGCCCGCCGCCCCGCCCACCGGCGCGCGGGCCGTGGTCGCGGCAAGTGCGCTCAAGGTCTGGTTTCCGATCAAAGCCGGCGTCATGCGGCGGGTCTCGGGCTACGTCAAGGCGGTGGACGGCATCGACCTCGAGCTCAAGGAGGGCCATACGCTCGGCGTCGTGGGCGAGTCGGGGTCGGGCAAGACGACGCTGGGCTTGGCCTTGCTGCGGCTCGAAAGCTCGCAAGGCAAGATCGTCTTCGCCGGCCGTGAGATCCAGGCTTTGCGCGGGCGCGCGTTGAGGCCGATGCGGCGCCAGATGCAGATCGTCTTCCAGGACCCCTACGGCTCCTTGAGCCCGCGCCTGTCGATGGGCCAGATCATCGAGGAGGGCCTCAAGATCCACGGCATCGGCAACCCCGAGGAGCGCGAGCGGGCGATCGTCGCGGCGCTCGAAGAGGTGCGGCTCGATCCCGGCATCCGGGACCGCTATCCGCACGAATTCTCGGGCGGCCAGCGCCAGCGCGTGGCGATCGCCCGCGCCCTCGTGCTCAAGCCCAAGTTCCTGGTCCTCGACGAGCCGACCTCGGCCTTGGATGTGTCGGTGCAGGCGCAGATCGTCGATCTCCTGCGCGAGCTCCAGGAGCGCCACCGTCTCGCCTACCTGTTCATCAGCCACGATCTGCGGGTGGTCAAGGCGCTCGCCGACCAAGTGATGGTGCTCAGGGACGGACGCGTGGTCGAGCACGGCCCCGCCGCGGAGGTTTTCGGCCGCCCGCGTGAGCCCTACACGCGGGCGCTGATGGCCGCCGCCTTCGATCTCGCCGTGGTCGAGGTCGGCGCGGTCCGGCAGTGAGGCGGATGCCCGAGCGATGCCCAGCCCCGCCGCCCTGTTCGCCGGCCACGGCCACGACGCCGAGCCGACGCAACGCGGCTGAACGAGCATCAAGAGGGGTTTTCAATGGTCTCCAGCTCATGATCCTTGCTCCATTTCGCCTTCGCCGGAGACCTCCCTCGTTGCCCCATGCAGACGCTTACGGTACCGCGAGCTTGCCGGCGATCTTGGCTATGTGCTCACCCTGAAAGCGCGCAACTGCTAATTCATTGGCTGAGGGCCGCCGCTTGCCGTCGGCACCGGCGAGCGTGCTGGCGCCGTAAGGCGAGCCGCCGGTGATCTCGTTCATGTTGCTCAGTTCGGCGCAGGTGTAGGGCACGCCGACGATGACCATGCCTTGATGCAGCAGCGTGGTGTGGAACGAGGTGATGGTCGTCTCCTGGCCGCCGTGCTGGGTCCCCGTCGAGGTGAATACGCTGCCGAGCTTGCCGACCAGCGCGCCCTTGACCCACAACCCACCGGTCTGGTCGAGGAAGTTGCGCATCTGCGCCGCCATGTTGCCGAACCGAGTCGGCGTGCCGAAGATGATTGCGTCATAGTCCGCGAGCTCGTGCGGATTTGCGATCGGCGCCTTGTGGTCGAGCTTGGCGCCCGCCTTGCGCGCCGCCTCCTCGGGCACCAGCTCCGGCACACGCTTGATCGTCACCTCGGCGCCCGCGACTTTGCGTGCGCCTTCCGCGACCGCTTCGGCCATCGTCTCGATATGGCCGTACATCGAATAGTAGAGAACCAAAATCTTGGTCATGATGGCTCCTCCTCGGTGCGCCCCTCGGTGGTGAAGTCCTAGGATTTCTGGAAATGGGGTTGGGGTGCACCCTCGCCTGACTGGCGAGTCAACGAGCTCCGAGCCGAGGCTTGGGTCGCCAAGGAAGGTGCAACCCGATGGAGAGAATACCTGCATTCGAGCGGACATGCAAGGAGTTGAGGGCGTCGATGGAGGGGCGAGCCGAGGTGGCGGACGGTCGGTCGGAGCTGGTGCGACTGGCGCTGCGGCTGATCATTGAACAGGCGCTGGAAGCCGAAGTGGCAGATGGTCGGGTTCGGCGGAGCGAAAGTTCCGGAAGTAGTGATCGACAACGTACGACGATGCAACCGGCACGAAGGTACGGAAGCCATGACGAGGAAACGCCGCGTGGCCGATCGCCGTGTCATGAACGGCTCCGGCAACATCTTCGCCGATTTGGGGTTGCCGCAGGCCGATGAGCTTCCGTTCAAGGCCAAGATCGCTCATACGAATGGCGAGATCATCGACCAGCGTTATCCGACCCAGATCGAGGCGGCGAAGATCATGGGCACCGATCAGGCGAAGATTTCGGTTGTGCTGCGCGGCCGCCTGTCGGATTTTTCGGTCGAACGCCTGTTTCGTTTCCTGGTGAGGCTTGACCGCGACATGGAGATTCGCATCAAGCGCAAACCCAAGATCCGGCAAGTGGGGCGAATCAAGGTTGTGGCGGCTTGCGACACGACGGGGAGCCGTTGGCCTGGTGCAAGTCCGCGGCAAGAGGGGTTACCCATCCGGCGGATCAGGTCGGATTTGACGCGCCTTGGCCCGTCCGATCGGTTCAGCCTGTGCTGGTTCCGGTGGTGCCGCCGCCGCGGCGATGCGCGCGCCCATCTCCGACAGGGACACCGCGCCCTTGACGGTGCGCTCGACCAGCACGCTGCGGCGGTTGCGCGGGTCGACCCGGCGGCGCACCAGGCCGAGCTTGGCGAGCGAGGCCACGGCCCTGGTCACCGCCGGCTTCGAGATGGCGAGCTGGCGGGCGAGCGAGCGGACGGTGTGCGGCAAGGGGCGAGGTACACCTCGAGGAGCAGGGCCGACTGGCGTGGCGTGAGATCGGGCCCGCCGCGCCGGCCGGCGCCGAGCGTGCGCCGCCATGCCTCGAGCGCGCGGCGGGCCTCTTGCGGTCCGGGAACAGCCGCCGCGCTTACGTCTTTCCGGCGGCGCCGAAACGCTCGGCGATCGCCGCGAAGGCCGCGCGCAAGCCTTGCGCCTCGGCGCCCTCGGGCCGGCCGGGCCGGGCGTAAGGGTTCCAGGCCATGATGTCGAAATGCGCCCAGGGGATGTCCTTGCCCACGAATTCGGCAAGGAACAGGGCGCCGAAGATCGCCCCGGCGAACGGCCCGTCGGCGATGTTGTTGAGATCGGCGACCCTGCTGTCGAGGCGCCGGCGATAAGGCTTCCACAGCGGCAGGCGCCAGACGGGATCGGCTTCGCGCACGCCATGGCGCTCGAGGTCGGCGGCGAGCGCGTCGTCGTTGCAGAACAAGGCCGCCAGCTCGGGCCCGAGCGCCGTGCGCGCCGCGCCGGTCAGCGTCGCGAAGTCGACCACGAGGGCGGGCGTCTCGGAGGAGGCCTCGGCGAGCGCGTCGGCGAGGACGAGACGGCCTTCGGCATCGGTGTTGCCGATCTCGACGCTCAGGCCCTGGCGCGAACGGATCACGTCGAGCGGGCGGATCGCGTTGCCCGCCACCGAGTTCTCGACCGCGGGGATGAGTACGCGCAGGCGCACCTTGAGCTTCGCCTCGACCACCATGCGGGCGAGGCCCAGCGCATGCGCGCCGCCGCCCATGTCCTTCTTCATGAGCTTCATGGTGGCGTCGGATTTGAGGTCGAGCCCGCCGGTATCGAAGCACACGCCCTTGCCGACGATGGCGAGGCGCGGGAAAGAGCCCTTGCCCCACCGCAAGTCGATGAGGCGGGGGGGGCGCGTGCTCGCCCGGCCGACGGCGTGGATCAGCGGATAGTTGCGCTTGAGGAGGCTTTCGCCCGCGATGACCGTGGCCTCCATGCCGAGCCGCGAGGCCAGGCCCCGCGCCGCTTGGGCGAGCTCGGCCGGGCCCATGTCCTCGGCCGGCGTGTTGACGAGGTCGCGGACCAGCGTCGCGGCCCGCGTTGAGCGCCGGACATGGTCGCGCCGGGCCGTGACCGGCCACACGAGTTCGGCGGGCGCGCGCTCCGCCTTCCGGTAGCGGGTGAAGGCGTAGGCGCCGAGGCCCCAGCCGATCGCCGTGCGCGTGGCGGACGGCTCGGCGGGCTCGGGCTCGAGCCGCCACGAGCCCTCGGGCAAGCGCATGGCGAGAGCGGCCGCGTGCCACACATCCTCGACCGCCTCGCCGGCCATGCCGGCCAGCGCGCGGGCGGGGTTGCCGTCGCCCCCGGGCAGCAGGCAGAGCTCGCCCGGCGCCGCCTTGAAGCCGATGCCGGCCACCCAGTTGCGGGCCCCCGACGGCGCGGCCTTGAGCCAGGCGGCAAGCTCGGTCTTGGCGAGCAACGTCAACGGGCGGGTGGTGGCCAGCGATCGGCTGCGGAACGGCAGGGTCAAGACACGGACACTCCGGGGAGTTGAGAGCCGGCGCCAGCATGGCCAAAAACGCCGGCGGTGGAAAGACCTTGCCGCCCTTTCTGGCTTGCCGCTAAGGTCGCGGCGATGGCGGAATTCACGCTTTACATCGGCAACAAGGCCTATTCCTCGTGGTCGCTGCGCGGCTGGCTGGCCTGCAAGCTGGTCGGCATCGCCTTCGAGGAAGTCATGATCCCGCTCTCTCGCCCCGAGACCGCGGCGGCGCTCGCCAAGCTCTCGCCGAGCGGACGTGTGCCGGTGTTGCGCCACGGCGAGATCGTGTTGTGGGAGACGACGGCGATCGCCGAGTACCTGGCGGAGCTCCGCCCGCAGGCCGGCCTGTGGCCCGCCGAGGCGGCCGCGCGCGCCCATGCGCGGGCGATCAGTGCCGAGATGCACGCGGGCTTCGCCGAGTTGCGCAAGAACATGTGGATGAATGTGCGGCGCAAATTCCCGGGCAAGGGCCGCACGTCGGGGGCGCTCGCCGACATTGCCCGGGTGGTCGAGATCTGGCGGACCGCGCGCCGGGCCTACGGCCGCGCCGGTCCCTACCTGTTCGGCCGCTTCACGCTCGCCGACTGCATGTACGCGCCGGTGGCGACACGCTTCGTCACCTGGGAACCGGAGCTGCCCGCCGATGCCAGCGCCTATGTCGAGGCGATCTGGACGCACCCCTTGATCGAGGAATGGCGCGCCGGCGCCACGGCCGAGCCATGGGCGATCGAGAAATATGAAACCGCCGCCAACTGAACGGGCGCCGGCCGTCGGCGCCTGTAGTGGCGGGTTTCAAACCCGCCCCTACTGGATCATCCCCACTTCGAAATAATAGAGCGCGGCGCCGGGGTGGACCTGGAAGGCGACGCCGTCGAGCGCCCTCTCGCGCTGTATCATCCGGCCGAAGGCGTGGCCGGCATCGAGCTTGCGGCGGTTGTTGGGGTGCCAGAGCGCGCGAGTCAGCCCATGGACGATCTTCTCGTCGACCTCCGCGCCGACCATCCATAATGTGCCGACCGACAACGACGGCGTTTCGGGGACGCCGCGGTAAAGCTCGGTCGGGATCGCGGCTTGGCTCAAGAAGGGGTGGGCGCCGCGCAGCCGGTGGGCGGTCTGTCCGGCGATTTCCAGGAGCTCGATCTCGGTCGCTGCCGCCAGCTCCTGGATGGTCGGCGAGGGCGCCCCCGCCATTTCAAAGAAGGCGTCTATCCGCCGGTCGCTGAGCGCGTCGGCGGCCTCGCCGGGCTTGAGGAACTGGGGCTTGAGGTCGCGCTCGGGTACGCCCAGGGTGTGCAGGATGGCGCGCGCCGTGGCCAGCGTCCCCGACTCGCGTTCGCCCAGCGACACGGTCTTGCCGCGCAACTGGCGGAAGGCCCGTACGCCGCTGTCCTTGGGTAACACGACATGGACGATCTCGGGATAGAGGTTGGCGATGGCGCGCAGGTTCGTGACCGCTCCCCGGCGCTGGAACAGCCCGGTGCCATTGTAGGCCCCATAGGCGATATCGGCCTGGCACAGCCCGGATTCGAAGCGCCCGGCGGCGACCGCCTCGACATTGGCGAGCGAGCCGGCCGTGGATTGGGTCACCGCGATCAGGCCAGGCACGCCGCAGCTCCCGCCGCGCTCGCACTCGCGCGCCCCCGGCGGCGAGCTCACGACATTGCCGATCAAGGTGCCGATCGCGAACGAGCTCGATTCGGTGGGGCCGCTGGCGATGCGGAAGAACCGGCCTTCCTGGGCCCCCGGCAGACCGCTGGCCACCGAGGCGAGGAACGCACCCCCGCCCGCCATCACGGTCCGCCTGGAAACACCCGCCATGCCTCTGCCACGCCTCGCGCCGGCGGCCTCATGCCCCGCCGGGCGATTGTTTCTAGCCCTTAAAGGCCGCCGGCGGAAGGACGATCGCAATCGAATCGGTTCGAGGCCGCGGCCCTCGCCGGCCGCCGCGGCGGCGGCGATCGGATCGCGCCGGTGCGCGCGCCGAGCCGCGGCGGTGGGCGGGCGGGCCAGGATCTCCGGCACCGAGAACACGCACCCGGCCGGCGCGCCCGCCTCGTTCAAGCGCCGCCAACGGTGAGGTGTCGCGGCGCCCCGGAATCCACATCCTGCCTCGCCTCACGCCGGGCCGAGCGATCTTGCGCACCGGAAGCCGATGTTATGGTGACCGCGCTCGGGGCTGCGCGAGGTGCCGCGGCCGCGCCACGCCGAGCTGAGATCGCCCGCGCCCGAGTCGTGCGCTCCGCCCCGGG